>JBBQWG010000010.1:0-141356 GCA_038210825.1 Verrucomicrobiales bacterium | reverse complement strand
GAGCCCACCTACCGCAAGGCTCAGCGTCCGATGATGTCGTTGAAACTGCGTTCCAGTTCGGCATCGCTGGGAGGCGGGACCACCGGCGGGGGGACGACGGGACGCAACTGGATGGTGCCGGGAGCGGGGGTGCCGGCAGCGGGGGTGCCGGGAGCGGGGGTGCCGGGAGCGGGGGTGGCGGGGGCGGGAGTGGCAGGTGGGGCAGCGGGAACCGTTCCTGGCGGCAAGCTGATCCGCGGCCGTTCGAGGACGGCAGGCGGATTTGATATGATGACTGGATTGGCGATGTTGATGTCATCCGTGATTGCCTGATCACGGCCCGCCAGAGTCACCGTGAGCGACCGGTATCCTTCTGGTCCGGGGGAGAAAAGCGCGGCTTCCGCCGGGGCCATGCCCGCGAAGTAAGCTTCATTCGCTTCAAAGGTCAGGCGGCCGGCGATACTTTCACCCGGTGCCACCGTGACAGAGCCGCGGAGGCGCAGCAAATCCCCTTGCAGGCTGGCGGACAAGTCTGTCAGGCTGGTATTCTGAGGAGTCCAGACAAAATTCCCGGTGCAGGTGGGGAACTCCATAATGGCCAGTTCAGGGCGGCGCAGCAGATTGGCGATTTTGTCGACAAAAGGCATGCCGCGCAGAACCAGACCCTTGACCCGGAACGGGCCGGAAAAACGGGAGCCGGGCTGATCCGGGGCAAAATGGCTGAGCCATGCGGCGTTGGAGGCGTCAAAAGTGCCATACACGGTATTGGTCCAGCCAACGGGGAGCATATGCCGCAACAGGACCGGTGAGATGTCTGCGGTTAATTCGAGCCGGCCGGCTGGGGTGAGGTCCGCCTGGCCTGAAACCCGCACGTCATGTTCGGCCGTAAAGCCCAGCCGGGCGCTGATGATTTGCAGGCTGGTACCCTTCAGTTGGGCGTTGATCTGGCGGACTGGAAAAGGGGGCCAAACCGCCGTGTCAAGCTGCCCATTGATTAATTCCAACTGCACGGTCTGGTCGGTGACCCGGAAATTGCCTTCCAGATTGCGGAGGGATTCCGGGGCTCCATTTTGGCCTGGCCACGTCAGGTCCAACTGGTCGATCCGTCCGCTTTCCACCAGTACCGATGCCGGATCCGAAGTCATGCCGAGGCGGAATCCCTGGGCACGGCTGCCCCCCCGGTCCACCGGACTTTGCGTGGTTTGCCACACCATGTGGGCATCAACGGGCTTGGACGGTTGAAAGGCCAGTTCGGCCCTGCGGATCCTCAGAGCGCGGATGATCCAATCATCTGCGAGCCACGAGCCTGGGGCAAACTGGGCATCGAGATTAGTCAGGGTAGCGGCCCCGAGCAAGTCCTGATGGGTGGGCGTGATGGTTAGGGAAGCGTTGGCCAACTCATGGTTCCCGACCTGCTGGAAGCGGGAAAAGATGAGCCGGCGTTCCGTTAGTTCGGAAAGGCGCCGGGCCGTATTGATCCGAAAACCTTCGCTTTCAATCCGCCAGCGGTTGAGGAAACGGATCCCGATCCATGTGCCGAGGACCAGCACGCCCAGCAGGCCGAGGAGGATCCAGCGCCGGCGGCGCCGGATGGGGGAAGCGGCGGCAGGGTGGGGCAGCCGGGAGTCGGATGGCGTCCCGGTTTCCAAGGCCCGCCGGGGCGGCGGCAGAACCGCGCGCCGGGGCAGATCGGTCATGGCTGGAACTTCCTCACGGCTTCCTCTGGAAGTAGCCCCCTCAGCATTCCGGCTGGAAGAGGACCCCCGGGACGAGGACCCACCCGAAGACCGGCTGGAGGAGGAAGAAGAAGAAGAAGAAGAACGGCGACGCCGACCGGAACGGCTTTCACCCGGGACACGGTTTTCACCAGAGCGCTGCAGACGTTGCATCATCTCCTCAAGGGAAATCTGCTCGGCTGGAGGCTCATCAGGGGGACGCGGGGGGGGCCCGGGAATACGCTGAGAAGGAATGCCGGTGGAGTCCGGTTCCGGAGACAGAGGGCTTTTGAAATCACTCACAATCGTGGGTGCCCTTGGGGCGGAGCAGAAGCAGAGACCGCAGACTGCGGCAGGAGGGAGGGGAAGTGGAAAGGCCTACGGGCCCGGGGGAGCGGCGGCGGCTTGTTCGGCAGCGGCGGCGGCTTCCTGGATCCCCATGCCACCGGGGTCAATCACTTTCACAGTCACAAAATAAATCACCGCCTTGCGGGTGACTTCATTCACCTGGGTGCGGAAGAGACGGCCCACAAATGGCAAATCACCCAGCAGGGGCACTTTATCTTCGATGGTTTGGTATTTGCTTTCACTGAGTCCCCCGATGGTCACGGTGGCTCCATCATAAATTTGGAATTGAGCCGACTCGCTGATGGTGGAGAAGACCGGTTGGAAAATATTATTGTCTGTCAGGATCTGGCCGTTGATGGAAATCGGGGTGCCGAAGTTGATGAATCCCTCGAATTCCCGGAAGAAGACGTTCAGATCAAGGTCCACGGTATTGCCATCATCGCTCACCGTCGCTTCGACTTCGAGGGAGGATCCGGTTTCCTTGTCTTCAAAGGATTGCGGAGTGGTAGGTGTCACCGGCGGGATGCTGGTATCGGGAAGCTGGAAGATGAGCCCGGTCTCGAGATCGATGAACTCAGGACCGCCCGTGATGGTTTGAGGAATCTGGGGTGGGTCAAATTCCGTGGGGTAGCGGATGGTGCGGGTGGAAGCTGCCGAGGCGCGTTGACCTGCTTTAAGGATCAGGGTCTGGCCGATGGAAAGGTCCAACCCTGATTTCTGGTTCAAGCCGCGCAGGACGCCTTGAAACTGGGGTGAGGTAAAGACACCGGCCACGGAGGCAATTGCCGGACTGCGGGCGGCTTGCGCTGGCCCGCTGCCGGCGGTGCCACTGGCGATCAGCTGATCGATGGACGTGCCACTGCCGAGGTCAAAGGCTCCGCGGAGGCCCGCCGTGACCGGATTGTTGCCGACCGGGACCTGGCCAGGCTGAAGAATGGGAAAGTCTGCGGCATTGGCACCGGCGGTGGCATTGCCAAAAGTGCCGCCCGCCGCATACACCCCCGAGCCGCCCACCTTGGCCGCCGCAAGGAGCCAGTCATACCCGAGTTCCATCAAATGTTTCTGCTCCGCCTTCAGCAGCACGACCTTGATCATGACCTGCCGCTGCGTGCTGTCAGTGGTGCTCTCGACGGCGGTCTGCACCAGATCGAGGTTTTCCTCCGTGTTGCGGACCATCAGTTGATTGGTGCCTGCCGAATAATTAGCAGAGGTGCCTTCCGGGAAAGGGACGCCATTCTGCACTAGCCAATCCTTGGCGGACATCCGGGAGATCCGGAGGCCGCTGGGCTGAGCGGCATCGGTTCCTCCGGCAAAGGGATCCGTCTCAGTTCCTGCCTCGGCCGAGGCGCTGCCTGCTTTGGTCAGGAAACCGGGCGGCACCCGGAAAGTCCGTGATATAATGCGGGTCCCGGCACCAAGAGGGGAAATGGTGATGGTATTGCCTTGCGTCGAGAGCCGGGTCTGGGTCAAATCAGTGATGGTGCGCAGCACGTCTCCGAGGGTGGAACTGCGCAGATCCAGCGTCACGGTCTTGAAGTCAGCCGGCGCTTTGCCTGCCGGGTTGAAGATGATATTGACGCCTTTGCGGCTGGGGTCGGGTTCGGCAGTATCCACTTCCTGGCTCTTTCTGGCCAGATAACTCAGGGCTTCCTGCAGCGGGCTGTCCGACATGGCGATGCGGTCAATCACCAGAGTCTGCATCTTGAGCCGGGCCGGTGAAGAGGCTGCCTCGCCCCCGCTGAGAAGGTCACCGGCCTGCAGTGAAGCCGGGGTGCGTGGCCCCACCGGAATCCCGGTTTCCCACTGCCGGTCGACCTCATTGAGCATGCTGGCCCGGGTGTAATCCCGTTCGGCCCGCAAATGATTGTTGATAAAACCTTCCACCCGCTCAATGCCCCGGCGGGCGGCGGTGTTATGCTGATCTACCGCGAGAATCTGGTTATAGGCCTGACGGGCCGCTTTGAAGTCCGCGAGGGCCACCATGCCCTCCGCAAGGATGAAAAGGTCCTTTACCTTCTTGGTGTCCCGGGCATGTCCCGGGGTCTGGGCTGGATTAAAGTAGTCAGGATCATCCAGCCGGCTGAGCAGGGTTTTGGCCGGGGCATATGTGGGAGCGGCCCGCTCATTGAGCACGGCCTCAAGGGTAAACCGGGCTCTTTCCAGTTCACCCCGCTCTGCCTGTTCCCGCGCAAGGCTCACCGAAGCATCGGCAAACTTTTCCACAATGGACTGGCGGGACGCGCCAAGGGCGGCCGCTCCGGGGGCAATCCGGTCGAGGGCGGCACTGTAACGGTTGACGGCTTCGGCGGTGCGGCCGTCGGCAAGGGCAGCATCTCCTTCCGCCGCAAGGCTCTCTGCTTCCTGGGCCAGTGCAGTCCGGCGCTGGCTTTCCTGTTGGGCGATGTCCTGCTGCGCCGGGGCGGGCAGAGGAGCCATCAACAAGGCAGCCAAGGGGAGCAGGCGTGTCACGAAGGGAGGCACGGAGAGCAGTCTCAGGCGGTCAGGCATGGGAAATCAAAGGGGCGGGAAAATCAAAAGGCCGCCCCTGAATAAAACCGTGGGCAGCTGAAAGCCTATGTTTAGCCGGAGCGGAGCGGAATTGTAACGGGAAAATTTCATTTTTTTGCGTCACGATATTTTCATCTTCTCCGGGATGGGGGATCCCCTTGACCGGATCGCCAAAAACGACGGCGCAGAGGACGTCCCGGCCCGGGGCGGGCCGGGAGGCGAGGTGCTCCTCTCAAGTCCAACGGCTCAGGCCTGCCACCGTCCCGGCGTCCAGCCGCCGGACCACCGCCGCAGTCAGGCGCACGGCATTCAGATAATCCTCCAAATGCAGCAGACTGTTGTGGCTGTGGATGTAGCGGGCCGGGGTGCCGAGAACCACGGACGGCACGCCGGTTTCATGAAATTGGAACGATTTGGCGTCGGTTCCCCCGCTGCGGCGCACTGCGACCTGATACGGAATGCCGCCGGCTTCCGCAGTTTCAACCACGAGGTCCACCAGCCGCCGGTTCATTAGCGCGCTCGGGTCGAGGACGCGGATTTGCACGCCACTGCCCAAGGCCCCCTGGCTTTCCTCGGCAGGCAAGCCCGGGGTATCGTCGGCCGGGGTGCCTTCCATGACCAAGGCCACCTCCGGTTTGGTCAGGGCGGCCAAGGTCACCGCGCCCCGGCAACCGACTTCCTCCTGGACACTGCCGGCGGCGGTCAATTGGCAGGGCAGGGCTTCGTTTTTCAGCAACTGCATCGTCTGCACTGCCGCCGCGACGCCGCAGCGGTTGTCGAAAGCCTTGGCCAATAACCGTTCGCCGCCCGCCAAAGCCGTAAAGGCACTGTCCGGAGCTACGGGGTCCCCCAGGCGGATGCCGAATCCTTCGGCTTCTGCCCGGCTCACCGCACCGACATCCACATACAGTTGTTCCAGCGGCAGCACCTTGTCCTTCGCCCCCTCGCCCAGGAAATGAGGCGGGGTCGAACCGATCACCCCGATCACTTCCTGCCCGGATTTCGTCAGGATCCGGACCCGCTGGGCCACCAGGGTATGCGTCCACCAGCCGCCCAGGGCCACCAGCTTCAAAAACCCTTTCGGCGTGATGTTCTGCACCGCAAAGCCCACTTCATCAAAATGCCCGGCCACCAGCACGCGCGGCCCATCCCCCGCGCGCTCCACCGCGGCACTGCCGAGGCGGTCCGTGTGCACCGTGCCGCACCCTTCCAATTCCCGCAGAAAAATCCGCCGCACCCCATCCTCCGCCCCCGGCACCCCATGGGCTTCGGTCAGTTCACGGAGCAGGCGGACGGCATCGGATTTTGGATCGGGCTGTGGCATTGCTGGAAATTGTGAGGGAGGAGCCTTTACGTGGTCGAAGCTTTATCAGGGTAGCATCGTTTTTAGTCTACCAATGGCCGCGAGAACTCTGGAGCGGTTTTTCTTCAGATGCATCCATTTGGGAAGGCGATTCACCATCGACCATTTTGTATTTTCCGGGCGTGGTCGATCCATCGAGCCAATGAATGCAGCCAGATCATCAGCATGTCTGGTGTTTAGGACGGCTAGGTTGTTTTTCCCGATGACGCCAATCGCCCAAATTGAGTAGCCAAAATAAGGCTCCAGTCCTTTGGCTGGCTTGAAATTAAAAAAGTCGGATTTCCAGGTTGGCACAGGCCAGCCATGCTGAAAAACGCAACAGGGGCACGTAAAAGACACCTCGGTAGGATGCCACGGCCATGCGTAATTGGATTTGGCACGGATGATCGCGCGCTGTCCGCACCTTGGGCACTTGCAGATGATCTCCCGCAAATAGTCCGAAAGTTGGGCGTTGAAGCTGGTTGGTGTAGATATATTCACTGCCGAAACTTACGCCCCCAGCAGCAGGCGGCTGGGCTGCTCGATGCAGTCCTTGATGCGCAGAAGGAAAGTGACGGCTTCCTTGCCGTCGATCTGGCGGTGGTCGTAACTGAGGGCGAGATACATCATGGGGCGGATCTCGACCTTGCCGTCCACCGCGACGGGGCGCTGCTGGATGGTATGCATGCCCAGGATGGCGCTTTGCGGGGGGTTGAGAATGGGCGTGCTCAGCAGGCTGCCGTAGACGCCGCCATTGGAGATCGTGAAGACGCCGCCCTGAAGGTCTTCCATGTTGATTTTGCCTTCCTTGGCCCGGTTGGCGTAGGCGATGATTTCCTTTTCGAGGTCGGCAAAGGATTTTTGGTCGGCATCGCGCAGCACCGGCACCATCAGGCCGCGTTCCGTGCCGATGGCGACCCCGATATCATAGAAATGGTTGGTGACGACGTCATCGCCATCGATGCGGCCATTGACGGTCGGGACGGTTTTCAGAGCCTCAACCACCGCTTTGATAAAGAAGGACATGAAGCCGAGTTTGACCCCGTGGCGGGCCACGAAGCCGTCCTGGAGGAGTTTGCGGAGGTTCATGACCTCCGTCATGTCCACTTCATTGAAGGTCGTCAGGATGGCCGCCGTCTGCTGGGCATTGACGAGATGGGTGGCGATCTTTTTCCGCAGCGGGGACATGCGCTGGCGGGAGGTGCGTCCTGACTGATCCCGCGCCACGGGCGGGGCGGGGGTTGGCTTGGCCGGCGTGACCGAGAGGTCGATTTTCGGCACGGGCTTTTCGCCGGTAAACGGCAAAGCCCCCTGGGCGGGAGCGGCAGCCGGGGATGGTGCCTCAGCGGGAGTGCCGGCGGAGGGCACGGTTTTTTCCTCCTGTTCGGCAGGCGGCGGCGGGGCGGCTTCAGCGGGCGTGGGAGCCCGGGCACCCGGGGGTTTGGGGGCAGCCGCGCCTTCCGCGATGGTGCCGATGGTGGCTCCGATTTTGACTTCCTCGCCCGGCTGGGCGGCAATTGTCAGGATGCCGGTGGCTTCGGCAGTGATTTCGGTGGAGACTTTGTCCGTATCCACCGTGACGAGGAGATCCCCGGTTTTAACCTGGGCTCCGTCGGCCACGTGCCAGCTGGAGATTACGGCGGAAGTGACGGATTCGCCGACGGAAGGAACGGTGATGGGGGAAGACATGGGAATCAGGAAAGGTTAGGGAGGAGGGAAGGGAAACCGGTCAGACCTCGAAGGCCGCGTCCACGATTTGTTGCTGCTCGGCCTTGTGCATGGTTAGGGAGCCAACGGCCGGGCTGGCGGCGCGCTTGCGGCCGGCATAACGCACCGTGGTGCCTGACATTTTTTCGAGACGCCAGTTGAGGTGGCCCCATGCCCCCATGTTTTTGGGTTCCTCCTGGCACCAAACCCACTTTTTGTTCGCTTTGGGATACCGGGCGGTGATCGCCTTCAGCATCTCCTCATGAAAGGGATAAAGTTGTTCAATGCGGATGATGGCCGAGGTCTTGTCCTCCTTGTCGCTCCGGCGTTCGAGCAGATCATAGTAGACCTTGCCCGAGCAGAAAATGAGCCGGGTGACTCGGGAAGGGTCGGCGATGGTAGTATCGTCAAGGATTTCCTGAAAGCAGGTGGTGCCGGTGAATTCGGCTTCCACGGAGACCGCTTCCGGCAGGCGCAGCATGCTCTTGGGCGTCATGATGATGAGCGGCTTGCGGAAGGTCCGGTTCATCTGGCGGCGCAGCAGATGGAAATACTGGGCTGGGGTGCTGAGGTTGCACACCTGGATATTCTGTTCGGCGCAGAGCTGGAGGAACCGCTCAAGGCGGGCGCTGGAGTGTTCCGGCCCCTGGCCTTCATAGCCGTGAGGCAGGAGGAGGACGATGCCGGAGGGTTTCTGCCATTTGGATTCTGCGGGCACGATGAACTGGTCAATCATGACCTGGGCCCCATTGCCGAAGTCGCCAAACTGCGCTTCCCAGAGAATCAGCATGTCCGGAGACATCAGGCTGTAGCCGTAGTCAAAGCCTAGCACAGCCGCTTCGCTGAGCAGGGAGTTGTAAACCCGGAAAGTTGCGGACCCTTGCCCGAGATGCTGCAAAGGAAAATACCGGTCCCGGTTTTCGGTGTCGTAAAGGCAGGCATGGCGCTGGCTGAAGGTGCCGCGTCTAACATCCTGACCGGAAAGGCGGACCGGTTTGCCTTCCCACAAAATCGAAGCGAAGGCGAGATGTTCTGCATGGGCCCAGTCAAAGGGCCCGCCGTTTTCCGTGGCCGCACGCCGTTTGTCCACCACGGTGCGTTTCACGGTGGGATGCAGGCGGAAGCCCGGTGGCACTTCGGAAATCTTCAAACCGAGGGAGCGGAATTTCTCGACTGGGAGTCCGGTGATCACCGGGGAGTGGGAGTAGGCCGGTTGAAATACTGCGGTGGAACCGGCAAAGACTTCCTTTTTGAGATCGGTGGTGCTGAGGGTGGTCTCGAGAGCCCGGAGTTCCGCATATTCCTTTTCGAGGCGGCCTTCGATCTCGGCGCGGATCGCCTTGCTGCGTTCCGCGGTGATCAGGCCACTCTCCACCAGTTCCTCGCTGAAGAGGTCGCCCACCGTGTTTTTGCCGGCAATGAGTTTGGCGATCCTCGGCTGTGTGAAGCTGGGTTCGTCGCCTTCGTTGTGGCCATGCTTGCGGTAACAATACATATCAATCACCACATCGCGGTGGAAGGTCTGACGGTATTCGAGGGCAAGTTTGGCCACAAACAGCACTTCCAGCGGGTGGTCGCCGTTTACGTGGAAGACCGGAGCTTCGATCATCTTGGCGACGTCCGTGGCGTAGGCGCTGGAGCGGGCGTCGGCGGGCGAGGTCGTGAAGCCGATCTGGTTATTGATGATCAGATGGATGGTGCCGCCGGTGCGGTAGCCCGGGAGCTGGGAAAGATTCAGGGTTTCCGCGACCATGCCCTGACCGGCGAAGGCAGCGTCTCCATGAAGCAGCAGGGGAAGCACCCGGCTGCGCTCTTCAGTGTCGCCGATATCCCGCTGCTTGGCGCGGGCGCAGCCTTCCACCACGGGATTGACCGCTTCGAGGTGCGAGGGATTGGGGGCAAGGTAAACGCCGACCTTGCCGCCGGGGACATCGCGCACCACTTGGTAGCCGAGGTGGTATTTCACATCGCCGTCGCCGGCCACGAGATCCGGGATGTAGTTGGCGCTGAATTCATGCAGCAGCACCTTGAGGGGCTTTTGCAGGAAATTTGCCAGCACCGAAAGCCGGCCGCGGTGGGCCATGCCCATAACGATATCTTCAACGCCATATTTGGGACAGTCGTTAAGGATGGCATTCAGGACAACCATGGCGCTTTCCCCGCCCTCAATGGAAAACCGTTTTTGTCCTTTGTAGCGGGTGTGGAGGAATTGTTCGAAGGCTTCGGGTTCCCAGACCCACCGGAGAATGCGTTCCTGCTCGGCGGCGGAAGGGGAAGATTTGTCGAGACGGTTTTCGATCCGCTCGCGCAACCATTCCTTCACATCGTAGTTCAGGATATTCATATACTCGAACCCGATGAGGTCGCAGTAAGTCCGGCGCAGGCGGTCCAGCAACTCGCGCAATTTGATGCGCTCCCCGCTTTTGTAGAACATCGTTTCCACATCGCTGTTCAGGTCCGCCTCACTCAATCCAAAAGCGGAGAGGGCCAGCTTGGGCTGCTCAAGCGCGGTGCGGCTCAAGGGATCCAGATGGGCTCCAATGTGTCCGATGGCCCGGTAGGTGCCGATCATGCGGGTCACGCTCGCCCGGAACGCCATCTCCCGTTGGGTCAGGCCGCTGCGGGGAGTTTCGCCCGTGCCGGCTGCGTGGGCGGCCATGGGTTTTGGTTGGGCGGTGCCCAGTTCAAACCCCTCGAAAAATGCCGACCACGTGCCGTCCACCGACTGGGGATCCTTGAGCCAATGCTGATATTTCTCCTCCAACAGGTCCACGTTGAGGCGGGCAGAAATCGTCGAACTCATGACAAAATAACTTCTAAGGGGGAATGACGGAAAAAAACGGGCTGCCAACCCGTCTCAGGGAAAGCAGCCGTTGAATTATGAACGCCAAGCCCCTTTATGCCAGTGGGAAAATACGGCAAGGCCGGTTTTGCCCTTGGAAACAGCGAAGGGGAAAATCATAGCGCGGGCCGGTGGCCCCGAAGGTCATCTGCCCGGATTTGTCCCCGCCGCAGCGGGGGTATCAATGGCTGCGGTTTCCCGCAATAACGAAACCAAAGAGGCTTCCGCTTCCGAGAGGCGCGTATAGACCGCAGAGGCTCCAGCCTCGAGGAGCGGATCGGCCTTGACGAGGTCATCGGGAACCCCCCACCGGCCGATGTAGATCCGGAGTTTCGGGAATTGCCGCCGGATCCGGCGCAATTGAAGCCGGGCGGTTTCGTGGCTGCCCGGCGGGGTGGCACTGATCAGCAGTGCGGTGGGCTGGCGAGCCTCGATTTCTGCGTGCAGTTCTGCCGTGAGCCTTTGCCCGGGCACGATTTCAAAGTCCAATCCGGAAGGGAGGTGCAGGGCGAGGCAGCGGAGTGCGGTGTCATCAGCCGAGTCGTCCAAGGGCCAGCCCAGGAGGAGGGGGCGTGGAGCAGCAGACACTTTTTCCATCGGGGCCTCCGGCATCCCTCCTTCGGATCCGGTTTCTGCTTCTGCCATTTGAGGGGGCATCGCCTCGGTCATGACCCGGAGGATGGATCCGTGGATCTCTTTCTCTTCGTGATCGGTCAGCCGGTCCTGACTGGATTCCCTTTTGGCCAGCGCAATCGCCGGAAGGATGGTTTCGTCGAGGACTTCAATCCGCGTTTTTTTCTTTAATTCCGCCGTGAGGAAATCTTCGGCTTCGGATTCATCTCCCGCCAGCAGGCGTTGGTAGAGAATCATGTACGGTTTCACCTTGGGGTTGTCGCCCATCAGAATATCCACCCACTCCAAAGCGGGCACGTGACGTGCCATGACCACAAAACAAACGGTGAGGGGAGTGGCCATCACCAGACCAATGCCCCCCCAGAGCCAGGTCCAGAAGACGATGGCGATGAGCAGGGCGAATTCGGAGACGCCCACACTTTGGCCGTAGAGGACCGGCTCCAATATCATGTTGGTGACCAATTCGAGTGCCGCTATAAGGCCCATCACCATCAGGGGTTGCTGCCAGTCGGGAAAAACGGCCAGACTCACCGCGGAAGGCAGGATGGCAACCACGATGGGGCCGATGTAGGGAATGAAGCGGAACAGGGCGGCCAGGACTCCCCAGAGCACGACGTAGGGCATCCCAATGAAATAAAGTCCGGTCGCAAGGACAATGCCATAAGCCCCATTGATGCTGGCCTGCATCAGCAGATAGCGTCCTACCCGGTCCCCGGTTTCATCCATGGCCCGGGTGACGATAGTGACGTGGCGGAATCCGGCGAGGCGCATCAGGCGGTTGCGCAGTTCCTGTTGGCGCAGCAACATAAAAATAACAAATACAATCACCGTGGCCACCGTTGCGAGAGCCTCGCCGGCGTTGCCAACCGCTCCGTTCATCCAATCCGGTGATCGTTCTGCTTCCGCTGCAGGGGCGGGTTTTTCCCGGTTCGCTTTTGGAGTGGATTCTGATTCAGCCGGGGCCGGCGGCGGGTCTTGGGATTCCGGTGGAGGGGGAGGAGCAAGAGTAGGAGCAGGAGCAGGAGCAGGAGCAGGAGCAGGAGCAGGAGCAGGAGCAGGAGCAGGAGCAAGAGTAGGAGCAAGAGTAGGAGCAAGAGTAGGAGCAGGAGCAGGAGGGGACGCTTCGGTTCCCTCCGGCGGCGGAGGCTGGCCTTTATCCGCTCCCGCTCCCGCTGCCGCTCCGGCTTCCACCACGGCTTTGGCTTCCCCGGCTTTGGCTTTGGCTTTGGCTTCGGCTTCGGACTTGGCCTCGGCCTCGGCTTCAGCCTCAGCATTGGTTTCCTCAATGGTGGTCTTGATTTCCTTGATCTGATCCATGACCCCCCCACGTCCACTTTGATGGAAGGAGATGATGCGGCTGCGGATGTTGTCCTTGTAGTTGGGCAGGCTGGCGGCCAACGAGGATAATTCCCGGCCGATCACCCAGCCGAGCACCCCTAACAAGGTGAAGACGCTGAGAGTGACGAGCACGACGGCGAGGGCCCGCGGCAGGCGCAGACGGTGCAGGGCATTGACGAGGGGACTGAGCAGAAAGGAGAAGAGCCCCGCGAGAGCCAGCGGCATCAGCACCGGCTTTCCAAAATACAGGATGGTCACCACCACCAGACCAATGATCAGGCCTGGCAGGGTGGAACGCGACCGCGGCCGGACGGCGGCGGGGGGGATTGGCGACGGGGTGGGCATGGCTAGGGTCAGCGCTGGAGACAGGTGAGGTCCCTGCAGGGATTGGACCGGACCGGCAGGAAGCCGGGGAGCATACCGCCTGCGGGCAGGAGATGGTTCCCGCGCCGCAGCAGAAAGGCTGGCAGGAGGCCGCCCTGGAGCCGGCTGGAATGAGGCAGGGAACGCAGATTCATGTCAGTCAGAAAAGTTGGAGTCGCGCCGGATGGTCAGTTCCACCTTCATGCCGAGACTTTGCCCGGTGCGGCCGTCAAAGGTGCCACTGATGGGCATCACGCCGCGGGGATGGCTGCTGACGCCCGTGGGAATGTGCCATGGGCCGGTCGCCCGTCCACTGGTGGCATCAAAACCACGCCAGCCGCCATCGGGAAAATAAAACTCCAGCCACGCATGGGTGGAACCGTGCCCGGCTGCGGCAATGGAGCTGTCGAGGTATCCGCTAACAAATCTTGCAGGCAAGCCAGCGGCACGGGCGGCCTCCATGGCGAGAGTCGCCATGTCGCGGCAGGATCCGGTGCCCAGCCGCAGGGTGGTGGCCGGGCTTTGGGTGCCCCGCTCCTCACGCCTGCGGTAGCGGATTTGCCGGTTTACCATGGTGATGAGCCACTGAGCGGTTTCAAAGGCAGTGCGGGGCTGGCCGGCATCCGGCTGCGCTGCCACCCAGGCGGCGGTTTCCTCCATCTCCTCTTCCCACACCGGATGGCAATAGGCCGCCACCAGACGTTCCTCGGTTTGCAGGTAGGTCAGGGGAAGGGTCGCCTGGGACAAACGGTCCGGTGGCAGAGGCTCCTGGTCATCCACAAGGTCAACGATGATATCATTGAGGATTTCCAGCCGGGCGGCGGGTTCGGGAATTTCCGCATAGGCCACGTGGTTGCCGTGAACATCGGTCATCCAGGTGAGGGTCCCCGCCGGGCTCAGGGTAATCTGATGATGCACCACAGTGGTGCGGTGGCCTTCGCGGGGCCTCAGAACCATGCGGTGCATGCCGAATTTCACCGGCGCGGTGTATTCGTAGGTGGTGCGGTGCTCAATGTGGAGGCGGCTCATGGTTCAGGGGCACGGCAAGTGATTCAGGCCGGTTCCAGACTAAAGCTGGTTTCTTTGATCCGGTCCGGGGTCAATTTCTGATAGGGCCGGTCCAGGGCTTCGCAGTAAACTTCCTGGCGCAGCAGGGCCAGCGGCCCAAAGGCGGTGCAAACCGAGCAGTCTGACGCGTCCCGGCCGGTTCCGATCCGCACCACACCGTCGGGGGAAGCGAGGCCGGTGGCGTCCCAGAAGAGCCAGCGGCCTCCGATCCAGGTTTCAAAGCAGGCATGGAAATCCGGCGGATTCAGGTCAAAGGCGTATCCGGTAAAATAACGCGACGGAATATTCATGGCCCGGCAGAGCGCGATTCCCAGATGGGCAAAATCGCGGCAGACCCCGGCCCGCTCCACAAGGGAATCCACCGCCGAGGTGCCGGTATCAGTGGAGCCGCTCACATAACTGATGCGGCCCGCAATCCATTCCACCACGGCCCTCACCTTCGCTTCGGGAGTGGCGAGATTTCCGAACATGTCAAAAGTCAGGCGCCCGAGCCGGTCCGACTGGCAATACCGGCTGGGATAAAGAAAAGGCAGCACCGGTGCTTGGAAGGAGGAGGGACCGGCATCAATCAGGCTGCCCGCCGGAAATTCGTCCCGCCGCACCTCCACGGTGGCTTCATAGCGGATCTCATAAAGCCCGGTCCGGCTGGCGTGCAGGCGGTCGAAGGAAGTTCCGGTGGCCCCACAGGTTTCGATGCTGTGCTCCAGCCCGGGGGGCACCTGGAGGTTTTCGCAGCCCAGTTGCTGGCCCGGCCCCTGCCTGGCGCGGATGCTCAACAGAAAAGTGACCGGGGTGGTGACTTCGTATTCGAGAATGCTGGAAACTTTGAATTGCATGGAAGGGCAATAAGGTGTGGTTGTCAGGGCAAAGGTCAATCAGGCCGCCAGCGGGAGCGGGGGCAGGGGTGCGGCCGGCAGGGGTTGCAGGAGCCACGTGGCATCCTTGTTCAGGACCAGCAGTTGGTCATGATAGTCCTTGAGGGTGGAGCGGTGGCCGACGCTGACAAAGGTAAGTTTGTTCCGCCGGAGCAGGTTGTAGAGGTCCTTTTCGTTAGGTTCATCGAGAGCGCTGGTGGCTTCATCCAGAAAGGCAATGGCAGGTTTGCGCAGCATCAGCCGGGCAAAGGAAAGTCGTTGTTGTTCGCCGAGGGACAGCACGTTGGTCCAGTCGACGGTGGCGTCGAAGTCGCCATCCACCCGGGCCACCACTTCTGACAGATTGACAGCTTCGAGCACGGCGTTGATCTGGTCGTCCGTCAGGTCCTCGTTTTGCCCGGGATAGAGCAACTGGTCCTTCAGGCTGCCCTGCACCATGTAAGGCCGCTGCGGCAAAAACATCATGCGGGCGAGGGGAGGGCGGGTGATGGATCCGGCACCGGTGTTCCATAAACCGGCAATGGTGCGGAGCAGGGAACTTTTGCCGGCTCCGCTGGGGCCCATCAGCAGGATGCTGGTGCCCGGTTTGAGATTGAGGTCCAGTGCCTTCAGCAGGGTCTTGCTGCCGTCGGGGGTTTGCACATCCAGTTGCGCAATATTAAGACGGTGACCCATTTCGCGGGTATCAATCAGCGTGGTTTCGTTCTCATGGCCGGCCTCGGGCATCTCGTCCCTTTCCGCCTCCGGATCGGTTTCGGACAGACCAGTCCACAAGGCGTCCAGCCGGGCAACCCCGGCGGCAAAGTTGCTGAGCCGTTCAAACTGGGTGATAATCAGTGAAGTGGCTGCCAGCACCGCAGCAAAGGCTCCCCCCGCCTGCAGCACGGTGCCGATCTCGATCCTGCCGGCAAAATAGAGCGGAGCCACCACAAGAGTGGGCACCAGCAGGGCAAGGTAATTGTAGCTGTTGGTGAAGAAGGCCAGATTCCGGTTCCAGCCGATCAGCCGGGTGGTGTTGTCCACGATGGCGGCGAACTTGTAAACAAGGTCCCGGTGTTCCCGTTTTTCCCCGCGGTAAAAGGCGATGGACTCCGCATTGTCCCGCACCCGCACCATGCCATAACGGAAATTCCCCTCTTTTTCGTATTGATGATAGTGCAGCCCGACCAGACGGCGGCCGATCAGAATGCTGAGCGCGGTTCCGGTCAGGGCATAAACAACCAGCACCAGCACGAGAGTAAAGGAAATGCTCCACAGCACCCCCGTGAATGCCAGCAGGGTGACGCAGGAATTCAGGGTGATGAGCAGAAAACTGAGCGTGGTCGTGGTGAAGTTCCTGACATCCTCCGCGATGCGCTGGTCTGGGTTGTCGATGGCGTCGGACCCGCGGAGATGATAGTAGGCCCGGTTGGCAAAATAGCGCTTCAACAGATGGTGCGTCATCCATTGCCGCCACAGCAACGCCAGTTTTTCCTCCGTAAAGCGGTACCAGACGCCAATCGGCACCGCGAAGGCGAAGGTTCCCAGATAGAGCCACAGCTTCTGACGGAAAAGCCCGGAGTCCCTTGCTGTGAAGGCATTCATGAAATCACGCGCCACATAGCTCATCATCACCTGGACCAAGGCCACCGCAATGGCGCAGCCCAGCAGCAGGCCCAGCAGAAGCCGGGCTTTGCGCTTTTTCTCCGAGCGGAAAAAGGGCACCACAATGCCGCCGATCCTTGATATCGTGTGACGGTCAAAGGTGGGGTCGGCAGGGTTGGCCATGATGTCGGGAGGGACGGGCAGCGCAAAAAGAGGCCCGGTCTCCCAAGTCAGCCGGGGGGAGTCTGACAAAGGAGCCGGGCCAACCGCAGCAGGGGTTTATCTGCGGGAGCTTTTCACGAGGAGCAGGGCTCCAATCGCCAGGGCCACTCCGCCGGCAATGGCGAGGGCGGGTTCCTCTTTGGCAAATTCACGCGCTTTGCGGTATCCTGCCTCCGCCTCCTTGCGGAGTTGGGCTGCAGTCTCGGCCATGTGGTCCACGCCTTCAGCCACCGATGTGCGGGCCTCTTCATAGGCCCCGCGGACCCGCTCGGCGGTCTGGGTAGCGGCCGTGCCAAATTGACCGGCGGCGTGGCGGCCGGTTTCCGCAAAGCGGTGGGCACTGTCATAAACCGATCCCCGGATGTCGCGGCCCGCTTCGGCCGTGGCTTTGAAACCTTTGGCGGCGGTGCGTCTGAGGTCATCGGCATATCCGCCGGCATCAGAAACATAATCTTCCACGGTATGGCGGATGGAGTGGTCACGGTTGCGCATGAGGTAAATGCCTCCAAGGGCAAGGGCAGCTGCGACCAGAGGGTGGCGGCGGGGCAGAGCCGCCACGGTCGTCAGGGCCTTGCCGGCGAGAGCCCGGTTCTGTGGGGTCATCACCGCATCCACCCAGGCAAGGGCTGAGGCGAAAAACGGACCGGGGTCGAATTTGGAACTCAGGCTGGACGCAGTCTCGTGCACGGCGCGGGCAGCACGGCGGGCTTGATATTCGACGCTTTCAGCGGTGTGATGCAGTGCATCGTTGAGATCTTCTCTGGTTTTCATGGGAGTAGGGGGTGGAGTTGGAATGTATGGCTGGTTGGTCAAGGCGGCGGCGGCGCTGCGAATCGATTGGATGGTCTGACTGGGCCGCAAGCCTTCGGCTTTCAGGCGTGCCCCACTGCTGCGGAAGACCAGCCACCCGCTCAGCGCGAAAATGGCCGCGATGATCAGGGATGCGGTCCCCCCTGCAGTCAGGGGTTCCCAGCCGGCCTGAGACACCAGCAGCTGGCTTAACAGGAGAGTTAGCCCCGCCAGAACCAGCAGGATTGCCGTCAGGGCAGTGAGGGCACCCGCCGACATGAGGATGACCTCCCGGCGGGTGAGGTTGGCCTTGCCTGTCATCTCCTGCCGCAGCATCGTCCAGTGCCCGAGGGCGAGGGATTTAAGTTCCCCGGCCAGGGACCGGATTTGCTGGGGCAGGGAAAAAGACATAACAGAATTAAGCAGTTTCAGTCAGGATGCAGGAAGCCGGGTGGCGGTTCAGGGCTTGGCATCCCGCATGGCACGGCGGGCTTCTTCGGTGGCTTCATCTACACCGTGCTTCATGTTCTCGGCGCCATCTTTCATTCCCTCTTTCATTTTTTCGGCACCTTCCCGCAGATGGCCACCCACCCGGTCAAGGCCGTCACTGACGCGCTCGCGCAGTTCCCCGGCTTTCTCCTTCAGGGTGTCAAGGCCATCTCCCAAACGTTCGCGGAGGGTGCCGGCTTCGTGTCGCACGGTCTGGCCAAGGTGCTGGCCTTCACGGCTGATCCGGTCATAAGCCTGGTCAAGGGCTTCATCGGCCTCACCGGCAAATTGGCGCAGGTTGGCACGGTAGCGTTTTTCAAAAGCAATGGCCGCGAGGGCGGCCACGCCGGTGGCAATCACGCCGAGGAGAAGATGAGTGGTCTGTTCAGGCTTCATGGGTAAGTTATTTGAGTGTGGAATTGGATTTCATGGAGTCCGCTGGGTCGGGCTGGTAGGGAGATCAGCCTGCGGTTCAACCGTTAATCCGCCGCTGAATTTCGCGACTGCGGTAGCCGTGAAAACTGCGGCGGCGGAGGCGAGGAGGGCAAGATGCAGCACAATGCGCTTTTTCATGGCTTCGGGATCCCTTCAGGGTGGTTTGGAACCTAGAGGGGTTTTTTGCCCCGGATCAGGGAAACAATAAACAAGATCAGGAAGATGAAGAAGCACACTTTGGCAACTGTGGCTGCCGCACCGGCGAGGGTGCCGAAACCAAGAACACCCGCGATGAGGGCAATAACGATGAAAGTAATAGTCCAGGAGAGCATGATAAGAGTAGTTTGAAGTTGAAAACACCGTCAGGATCGGGGCGGATGGACCCCACCGGACGATGCCTTTGATACTGCAGGCCCGGTGCCATCCCCCCTTGGTGATTGTTAAGTGATTGATGATCAGGTGAAATGATGGCGATCCTTACGGGGCCCTCCTGCCACCCGGCTGGCAATCTGCGGCATTCCCTTGCCCCACTGGACTTAAGCATTGCAATTTGCAACAATCACGCAAACGATGCCGGGAGCGGAGCGTCTAACTAGCCGGACGCTCCCGAAAGCCCCCACCCGTGTCCCGCCTCCTTGCCATCCTCAATTTCAAGCTGCTCGGCTTTGCGATCATTTCCATGTGCATTGTGCTCGGGGTGGCTATCGGTCAATTGTTTCAGACGAGGGAATTTATCAAGGACCTTTCCAGCTCGTATCGCCGCACCCTTGATTTCCGGATGGTCCGCAATCATCTCCTGAATGCGGAAACCGCCCAACGGGGATTTCTCCTCACGGGCAGGGAGGAGTATCTCCGGCCATGGCACAACTCCGCTATCAACTTTACGAGCCATCTCCGGGAACTCGAAACCCTGACCACCGGGCTCCCGGCCCAGGCCGCGCGCTCGAATCTGCTGCAACTGCTCGCTCCTCAAAAAATGGAGGAAATGCGGGGCATTATGGATCTCCGGGAAAGGGACGGACTGGATGCGGTGCTGCCGCTCTTCAACGAGGACACCGGGCTGAAAATGATGGACCGGATCCGGTCCATCGTCGATGACGCCCTGCATGAAGAGGAGGGAGTGCAGGCCGGCCTCCGGGAACGCCAGCTGCGCGGGGTCCGGGTAACCACCTTTCTGATCGGTGCCGGCTCCTTGTTATGCCTCGCGGCCGGGGTCAATGTGTTTCTGATTTTCCGGAAGGCCATGCGGGCGTCCCGCATCCAGCGCCGGGCCATGATCCAGCGGCGGCGCGCCCTCAGTGCCGACCGTGAAAAGAGCCGCTTCATGGCCAACATGAGCCATGAAATCCGCACTCCCATGAATGCCATTCTTGGCTTCAGCCAATTGCTGCGGGATGAAGTGCAGTCCCCCCGCGCCCTGCATTATCTCAATGCCATCGCCACCGCCGGCGACAACCTGATGGGCCTGATCAACGACGTGCTCGATCTCTCCAAGATTGATGCCGGTCATGTCGAGTTAAGGCCGGAGGTGGTCGACCTCCGGGAGGTCGTGGCCGGTTTGCAGATGCTCCTTTCCCAGCGGGCAGCAGAGAAAGGGATCTCCCTGACATCCCACGTCGCGGAGGAGTGTCCGGCCTGGCTGAGGCTGGATGTGATGCGACTCCGGCAGATGTTGCTCAACCTGCTCAGCAACGCGGTCAAATTCACCACCCATGGCAGCGTCAGCCTGACCGTAACTTGCCAGCCCGGAAGTCTCCCTGACGGGGACACGCTCGCTCTGGTCATCAAGGTTACCGATACCGGCCGCGGGATCCGGCCCGCAGATCTGGCCACGATCTTTAAGCCCTTCCGCCAGGGGCGGCGCCAACAGGAAACCGTGCAGGAAGGCACCGGTCTCGGTCTGACCATCACCCGCCGCCTTGCGCAGTTGATGGGCGGTTCCGTCGACGTGACCAGCCTTGAGGGTAAAGGCAGCACCTTTACCCTAACCTTGCCTGGCGTGGAAATTCCCCCGGCCGGACCTGACACGGCCGATGGCGTGGAGTCGGTTGACTTGAATGAGCTGCCTCCGATGCGGGTGCTGATCGTGGATGACAACGCCTTCAACCGCGATGTGATGGGGGGATTTTTCCTGAACACCCATCACGCGGTCAGCTTTGCCGTGGATGGACTTGAGGCCGTGGAGGTGGCCTCCCGCGAACGCCCGGATTTGATCCTGATGGACATCCGGATGCCCCGTCTGGACGGGAGGGAAGCCGCAGCCCTGATCCGCCAAAATGACGAATTGGCCCGGACCCCGGTCATTGCCGTCACCGCCTCCAGCCTCTCCAATTCCACTGCAGAAATCCGGCGGGCCTTCGATGGCTACCTGAGAAAACCCTTCATGCGGCCCCAGCTTGTTTCCGCCATCCAGGAGGCCGTCGGCTCGCTGCAGCAGGACGCGGATGCCGCTTCCGGAAAGCACCCGCCGCACGACCGGACCGAACCGGAGGCCCAACTCCTGACAAATCCGGCAGCCATGGCCGCCCTCGCATACCTGCGGGACACCCGCTGGCCGTTTTTGACCCGCACCATGGCGGTCCGCGGAGTCCGCGCCTTTGCTGCAGAACTCGGACAGCTGGGCACGGAACACGACTGTGTGCTCCTCAGGGAATATGCCAGTCAACTCCAGGCCGAGGCCTCCAATTTTCAGATTTCCCGCATGGAGCGCACCCTTGCCCAGTTTCCTGTTTTGCTGGGCAGAATCCTGCCCGAAAAGGCCGGTGCTTTCCCCGGTGCCTCCCCGGCCTGATCCGCTCTCCGGCCCGGTTTCCTTTTTACCCTTTTTCCCCAACAACCCACGCTTATGAGTCTCTGCCCTTCCTCCGGTGTTCCTTCCCCTGTTATTCTGGTGGTCGATGACCAGGAACCGAATGTCCAGCTGGTCTGCGGTTTCCTTCATGATGAAGGTTATGAAGTGGTGCCTGCCTCCAGTGGTCCCCAGGCCCTGGAACGCCTTGCCTCACAAATGCCGGATCTTATTCTGATGGACGTTCTCATGCCGGGCATGGATGGTTTTGCCCTGTGTGAGCGGGTCAGACTCATTCCGGACTGTGCTGCCATTCCGGTCATTTTTCTTTCCGCCGCCGATGAGTCCGAGTTTATTGTCAGGGCCCTGGAGAGCGGCGGCGTCGACTATATTACCAAACCCTTCCGCAAAGCCGAGCTGATCGCGCGGGTCCGCACCCATCTGGCTCTCAAAACCTCCCGGGACAAACTGGCGGGTCTCCTCACGGAAAAGGACGAACTGATGGCCGTGCTGGCCCATGACCTGAAAAATCCTCTCGCCGCCATCAACCTTGGCATCCAAACCCTGCAAAACCGTCAGAACCCCGATCCGGACTTTCTGCGCAAGGTGGCCGGCCATATCGAATCCACCGTAAACCGGATGACCGAGACCATTGAATCCCTGCTCTCACAGAAGGCCCAGGAGCAGGCCGAGTTCCCCCTGACCTACCAGCCGGTCAACCTCCAGCAGGCCCTCAAGGACGCCATAGGGGCCCTCCGGCCGGCAGCCTCGGCCAAACAAACCAGCATTGAACTGGAAGCCCCTGACATATCCATCATCGTGCTCGCCGATGCCCATGCCCTGCGCCATATCCTCGACAACCTGATCTCCAATGCGGTGAAGTTCTCCCCGCCCGGCAGTGCCATCCGGGTGGAAGCCCTCGAGATGCCGGAGGAACTGCCGGCCGTCCGGGTGACGGACCAGGGGCCCGGACTGACCCGTGACGATGAAGCCGGACTCTTTCAGAAATACAGCCGCCTCAGCGCGCGTCCCACCGGCGGGGAAAGCTCCACCGGTCTTGGCCTGGCCATTGTCAAAATGCTCACCGAACGCATGGGCGGCACCATCAAGGGGGAAAACCGGATCGACCGGAAAGGGGCGGTCTTTACCCTCTGCCTGCCTCCCGCCTAGCCGGACTTCTTCCGGCCGTCCTTCCGGATTTTTGTCATCTTCAACCCCTGTTTCCTATCAACCTCCTGCCTCCTGACACCCCATGGATATTCTAATCATCGACGACGACCGTTCCATCCGCGAGGCCACTCTGATGGCCGTGGAAGGGCTCGACCACTATGGCGAGGCCGTGGAAAACAGCGCCATGGGCCTGAAACGCCTGCGGGAGGACAAATTTGATCTGGTGATTCTGGATCTGATGCTGGGGGAGGAGGATGGACTGGAGGTTCTTAGCCTTATCAAAAAGCAGAATCCCTCCCAGTCGGTTGTCATGTTCACCGCCAAGGCCACCATTGCCACGGCCGTTGAAGCTACGCGCCGGGGGGCCATCGATTTTATCGAAAAACCCTTTCACCTCGAGCGCCTGCGCCATGTGCTTTCGCTGGCCCAGAAAACCCGGCATCTGGAAACCCGGGTGGCCGAACTGGAAACCGAGGTCAAAGCCGTCAGCACCGAGCCTCGTTTTGAGTCCCGCGACAGTGGCGTGCAGTCCGTGTTGGAGCTGCTGTTCCGGGCGGCGGAAAGCCAGGCATCGATCCTGATTCTCGGGCAGAGCGGCACCGGCAAAAGTGTGGCGGCCCGCGCGGTGCATGCTGCCAGCCATCTGAAGGACCAGCCCTTTGTTACCGTCAGCTGCCCCAGTCTGTCACGGGAGTTGTTGGAGAGCGATCTCTTCGGACACGTCAAAGGGGCCTTCACCGGCGCTATCAAGGATCACTGGGGCAAGGTCAAGGCGGCCGAAGGCGGCACCCTCTTCCTTGACGAAGTGGGCGAACTGCCCCTCGAATTGCAGCCAAAACTGCTGCGGCTTCTCCAGGAGCGCGAATATGAGCGGCTGGGCGAAAACAAGACCCGTCAGGCCAATGTCAGGATCATCGCCGCCACCAACCGGGATCTGGAACAGGAAGTCGCGGCCGGCCGCTTCCGCGAGGACCTGTTCTACCGCCTCAATGTCATCACTGTCACCATGCCGCCCCTGCGCGACCGTCCCGCAGACCTGCTCGCCTTTGCGGAAAATGACCTCAAGTTCTTTGCTGCCCAGATGAAACGCAAAATCACCGCGTTCTCCCACGAGGCGCAACGCTGCCTGCTCGCCTATCCATGGCCGGGCAACCTCCGGGAAATGCGGAACTGCATCGAACGGGCCGTCATTCTCAGCAAAGGTCCGGAAGTGCTGCCGGCAGATCTGCCGATTCATGTCCAGGGCGGGGCGGGCCAATCCGCCGCTGCCGGAGCCCTCACCGCCGGAGCCATGGTGCCCCTGGAAACCCTTGAACGCGAACACATCCGCCGGGTGGTGGAAGCCACCCCGACCATCCAGGAAGCGGCCCGGGTCCTTGGCATTGATGCCGCGACCATCTACCGGAAACGACGCAAGGCCGAATCGGAAACTGAGCCTGCCTGACGTTTTTCCGGCCGAATTCTTCTCCACTTTTGCCCCGCCCGCTGCTCCTTTGTCCACGATTGAACTTGATCTCCTCACCACCCACGCCGGCCGGGCCTATCCGATTCTGGCAGGGTTGGTCACCCCGCGCCCCATTGCCTGGGTCACCACCCTGAATGAAGATGGCAGTGTCAATGCGGCCCCTTTTTCCTTCTTCAATGTTTTCGGTGCCGAACCGCCACTCGTAATCTTCGCCCCCGGCGACCGCGACGACGGCTCGCCCAAGGACACCGCCCGCAACTGCCGCCGCACCGGCGAGTTCGTGGTCAATCTGGTCGACGAATCCCTTGCGGCAGTCATGGTCCGCACCTCCGCTACGCTGCCTTATGGTGAAAGCGAGACCACCCGCGAAAAACTGGCCACCACCCCCTCCTCCACGGTGGGCCCTCCGCGTATCAAAGCCGCCCCTGCGGCCCTCGAATGCAATGTGCATTCCATCCAGCAAATAGGGGAAAACCGCCTGATCCTTGGCATTGTCCACCGCGTTCATGTCAGGAAATCCTATTACGATGCCAAAACCCAGCGCATCCGCAGCGAAAACTTCCATCCCGTCGGCCGCATGTCCGTGCCGGACTGGTATTGCCGCACCGGGGACCAGTTCGAGATGAAGCGCCCGGAATGAATTTTGGAATCAGTCATCCCGCGGTCCGGCTGAAGCGGCATCCCTTTCCCGTTGTCGCGTGGTTTGACCGCGTTATCGCCGTGTCGTTTGCCTTTCCTGAAGCAGTGTTGCGGCCTCTGGTGCCGGCGCCATTGGAGATCGACTCCTATGCAGGGCAGGGCTTTGTCACCGTGGCCCTGGTGTGGACCAGGCAGTTGCGTCCGGCGGGATTTCCGGCATTTCTTGGTCAGGATTTTTTCCTGGCAGGCTACCGGATCTTTACCCGTTTGCGGGATGAGCGTGGACGCCGTTTGCGGGGCCTGAAAATCCTGCGCAGCGAAACAGACAAGGCTTCCATGGTAAGGTTGGGAAATCTGATGACGCACTACAATTACCGTCGCGTAAAACTCGAAATATCCGGCACCAGGGTCAGAACCTTGCTGCCAGATGGACGGGAAACGCTTGATCTCGGGTTCGATCCCTCAAGCGAACCTGACACGCCACCGGCGGGATCGCCTTTCCCGGATCTGCGGGCCGCGCGGCAGTTTGCGGGGCCCATGCCCTACACTTTTGATGCTGAGGCCGACGGCCGTTTTGTGGTTATCGAAGGAAGGCGGACAGATTGGACCCCAAGGCCTTTGCAGATTACCGGATGGAAGGCCGGACTATTCGAGGAACCGCCTTTCCGTGGCGTCACGCCTGTGCTGGCCAATGCTTTTCAGGTGGAAAATGTGCCTTACCGCTGGGAGCGGGGGCGCTTGATCACTCCCTTGCCGAAAGGAGGACCGGATGCGTAAACGCGGGCCGTGGGACGGGATGCTGGCCATCGTTCACTTCAATTGGCCCTATTATGCGGTCGCACCGCTGGTGCTATTGGCTGGCATTGCCGGACTTTTCGCCGGGGGATTTGTGGCAACAGGTGCCGGTCTGACCGTGCTGGGTTCTTTGTGGTTTTTGGTTGGCTCGCTGGGTGTTTCCCATTGGGTCTATGACCGCTCGGATCTCTACCGTTGGGCTTGGTTGAGCCGGGCCTTGCAAAATCAGTCCCCGGAAAACATTTTGTTATGTCATTCCGGATTTGACGAAGCGTCGGAAATGCTAAAATCACTTTATCCCTCCGCGAAGTGGACGGTGTTGGATCACTTCGATCCGGCGGTCATGACAGAAGCCTCCATCCGCCGGGCACGGAAACTTTTTCCGCCCGCTCCCGGTACAGTCTCCTCCAAATATGACGACTGGCCACTGGCAGATGGAACCCAAAACGCGGTCCTGGGCTTGCTGGCGATCCATGAGTTGCGGACTGTAGCCGAACGCGCCGCATGGTTTCGGGAAGCAGGCCGCTGTCTGGCCGCAGACGGATCCGTGGTGCTGGTCGAACATGCCCGCGACTACGCCAACTTTATGGCCTTTGGCCCGGGCTTTCTGCACTTTCATTCTGTCGCCTCGTGGCGGAACTCCTGGGAAGCAGCGGGATTCGCCCAAAGCAGTCATTTCCGCATCACTCCCTTTGTCCGCGTCTTTGTCCTGACACCAAAATGATTGAGTATCTGCCCCTCTTGTTGAGGATCGCAGGAACCGGCCTCATCCTGCTGGCCCTGATCCATCTGCCCATTGGAAAACACCTGAAGTGGAAAGAGCAGGGGGCATTGCTTTCACCGGAGAACGAAGCAGTATTCCATGTCCATACCTTTTTCATCTGCGTCACCCTCGTGCTGATGGGTCTGCCTGCGTGTCTGGCCCCGGAGGTGTTTTTGGAAAAGTCAGGGATGGCCCGGTGGATGGCTTGGTCATTCTGCGGATTCTGGCTGATCCGCCTCTATTGCCAGTGGTTTGATTACCGGCCCCATTTCTGGCGGGGTAAACGGCTGGAAACCGCCATCCACTATCTTTTCACCGTGCTATGGCTGGCGCTGGCCATGGTTTTTGGTCTCTGCGGAGCCGTGCAAACAGGATGGCTGCCATGAAACAAACAATGTCAGGACAGTGGTGGTGGTGTCTCCGCTTTTCGGTGGCACTGGTGTGGCTCTATCAGGGGCTCTGGCACAAGCTGGTGGCGGTGGATGCCCGGCACCTTGAAATCGTGGCCGCCGCGCCCTCCTTCCTGCCGCCGCGTCTTGCCCTGGGGATGATCGGCGCATGGGAAACTCTGCTCGGACTTGCCGTGCTGTTCCACTGGCGTCCGCGGCCCTCCGCATGGCTGCAAACCGCAACCATGATAGGAATGAACTCGGCCGGTATCCTCTTCGCCGGCGATAAAATCCCTGACATCGGTGGGATGTTGAGTATGAACCTGGTTTTTGTCCTCTGCATTTGGGGGCTGGCCCACGCTGCACCCCATGAATGACCGCCTCGTGTTCGGCCACATGCACGAGGACCATTCCGCCGAGTTGTCCCATGTATCGCGACTGCCGGTGAACCGGGCCCTGGTGATCGCGTCCGGAGGCGATCTGGCCTTTGCGCTCGCGGGGGCTGGAGTGGACGTGCTGGCGGTGGATTCCAATCCCGCGCAAATCAATCTGGTAAAACAGAAGATGGCCGACCCTGACAATGCCTTGACGCTTTGCTTCGGCGGAAAGGTGGACCGCGTGCTGCGCCTGGGAGGACCTGGCATGGCATGGCTGATGGACTGGCCCCGCCTCCGGCCCGGCAGGTTCCGCACTTTCCTGACAAACACCATGGAAGCATTCCTCGGCGGAACCGTGACTCTCCTTCATGGCCGCGCCGCCGGCCGGAAATTGGACCGCGCTTCCGTGCGCCTCCTCCGAAACCGGTTGGAAGAATCTCTCAGGCGCCCCGGGGCCGTGGCAAATCCTTTGCTGCAAGTGTTGCTGGGCAATCGCTTTGGCACTGAAGTGCCCGCTGTCTGGAGTGCCTCCGGTATCGCCCAATGGGAAACCGCACGGGACCGGATTGAACTGCGCAGCGCGGACATTGGAAAGGTCCTGGCTGAATCAGAGCCGGGAGCGTTCGGATTGATTTCGGTGAGCAACCTGGCAGACACAATGGATGACGCTGCCTGGGACGTTCTGGCAGGACTAGCGGCGCAAGCCCTTGGCCCGGGAGGCTATCTGATTGCCCGCTCCATGCTTAGGGAAACCCTGGTTTCGAAAAATGATCTGTTATTCAAGCAGGAGAACTTGGCCACCGAAGATGCCAGTCCGCTCTGTCCGGTGGTTTGGATCGGGAGAAGGCTATAACAAAAGCGCCGCACCGTGTCAGGATTTCTTTTTCGCCATTCGGGCCGGAAGCAGGGAAAGCCGGTCCTGATCGATCAGCGACTGGATTCCGGCAGGATCGGGGGCGGTGGCCACTCCCTGGTAGCCGGGGATCCAGCGATAGCCAAAGGGCAGGGCCCAGGGTGAATAAAAGCCGGTGTTGATGCCGAGAAGACGGCCGTCGTCACCCAGCAATGGACCGCCGCTGTCGCCGGCGGCCAGGGGCGCGTTGTGACTGAGACGCCGCCAGCGGGGACCGCCATCAGTGCTCTTCATGCGGCCCAACCGCAGGATCAGGCCTCCCCCTTGGACCGGGCGGTTTCCGGAATAGCCGCTGGCCATGACCGGGGTTCGGCGGCGGAGGCAAACGGGGTCTGCGATGGTGGCCGTGACCAATGGATGCAAGGGCGCGTGGAGCAAGGCCAGATCGGGTCCGTCCTTTTGCCATTGCCCTTTCCATACCAGCCTGGCAAAGGCCTTGCCGGCGGTATCATTTTCTGCGGGCAGCAAAAGGATCAGCTGGTCGGCCGATTCCAGATTATGGGCAGCGGTCAGAAAATATCCATCCCTGGTCAGTGGGACTGCGGATCCACAGAACAGATCTTTCCCCTTGGCGGTCACCCTGAGAATGTGGCGTCCATCCGGCTGCCTGACATGTTTCATTTTGAGCTGAGCGTGCGGAGGCAGCACGAGGGTGGTAAGGTGACTGGCATAGGAGGTGGCTTCCAGACCATTCATGTTTTTCCCCTGCCATGCTCCCAGACTGGCGTGACGCCGCGCGTTCAAAATGGCGTCAATGGTGTCCTGCTCTTCCGCCGTGGGGGTGTGCCGGCAGGAAACGGCCATCAGGGCAATGCAGGGGAGCAGGAACAGAAAGGACCGGGCCATCGGGGATGGAGTGAGGAGGGAATTGTGGGGGGGAACCTGACGGACTGACGCCGGAGGCCGACTTCAGGGGGAACGTTTCCTGCGGATTTTCCGGTCCTTCCGGTCCTGTTCGATGAGCGACTGGATCCATGCGGGATCGGCCGCTTCGCCGGTGCCGCGGTAACGCCAGATTTGATTCAGGCCCAAAGGAAAGATGGCGGCACCGGCAATGGCAGTATTGATGCCCAACAGTTGGCCATCCTCACCAATCACGGGTCCGCCGCTGTCCCCGGGAGCCAAAGGGGCGGTGTGGCTGAAAGGAAGCCATTTTCCGCCACCGGGTTCTACCCTGGGTTTTCCAATCTCTGTCAGCAGGCCCCCACTGGCTCCCTGCTTCAGTTTGGGAAACCCGTTGGAGCCGACTCCACTGGTTAGGATCGGCTGGTTCCGGTGGTGGGACTCCAGCGGGGCCATGGCGAGGGTGGTATACGGTTGAGGGGGGCATGGATCAGGGCGAGGTCGGGGGCATCCCTGTGATTGCCACCGCGCCAGACGACGCGGGCAGGCACCGTCTGAAAGGTCTTGTGGATGGTGGGGGCGATCAGGGTGCCTCCGGGACCTTCCACGCAATGGGCGGCGGTCAGGAAATATCCGTCCCGTGTCAAGGGAACGGCGGCCCCGGCAAAAAATGTCCCATGGGTGGACAGGACCATATCATATTGGTAGACCCCGCCGGGAAGAATAGTCACTTTGTAGGTGGTGCGGACCTTTGGAGGCAGCACAATCGCGGTGACGAGCGGAGGAAAATCCAGGGCTGGACGTCCCTGCAGTTCCTTGTCCTGCCAATCCGCCAGACTGGCCTCGCGGCGCGGATTGATCAGAGCGGCCGCCCTGGCCCGATTCCGGTCGGTTTCCTTGAATTGACAGGAAAGGCTGAACCAAGCCACGGCCAGCATGAGGATTATGGGCCGGTGCACGGGATTCCAGAATAAGGAACTCAGAAGGATAGCCCGGGCATAGCGCATCATACCGGCATGCAGCAGGGGCAGTTCTGCACCCAATGACCGGGGGCGGCCTCGACCAGTTTCAGGTCCATGCCGATGCTTTCCGGATAGCGCGGGTGCTTCAGGCGGTGGCCGAAGGCGCAGCCCGGCGGGGGATTGATGGGGCTGGGAATATCGCCGGACAGCACAGGCCGCGCAGTGGTGCGGGTGAAATCGCCATCGGGAATGGCAGCGATGAGGGCTTTGGTGTAGGGATGGAAGGGATTTTGATAGACTTCGTCGGCAGGACCGGTCTCCATGATTTTGCCGAGATACATGATGGCAATGCGGTCACTGATGTGTTTCACCACGGCGAGATTGTGGGCGATGAAAAGGTAGCTGAGACCCAGTTCTTTCTGGAGGTCGATGAGGAGGTTGATGACCTGGCTTTGAACCGAGACATCGAGGGCAGAAACCGGTTCGTCGCACACGATCAGTTTGGGCTTGAGGGCGATGGCCCGGGCGATGCCGATGCGCTGGCGCTGGCCGCCGGAAAACTCGAAGGGGAACTTGTTGGCGGCTCCGGCAGGCAGGCCCACCTTTTCCAACAATTCGCCGGCCCAGGTGCGGCGCTCGGCGGGGCTTCCGAGGCCATGGATGATGTAGGGCTCCTCCAGAATGGTGCCGACGGTGTGGCGGGAGTTGAGGGATTCCGCCGGGTCCTGGAAAATCATTTGGAGGTCGCGCCGGTGGGGCTTGAGGACGCGGGAAGAGGCGTGGGTGAGGTCGTGGTTTTGAAAGGTGAGGGTGCCGCTGGTGGGATGATAAAGGCGGACGATGGCTTTGCCGAGGGTAGTCTTGCCACAGCCGGATTCGCCAATCAGGCCAAGAGTTTCGCCGGGCTGGAGGGTGAGGGAGATACCATCGACGGCTTTGACGCTGGCGGTGGTGCGCTGGAAGACGCCCGACTTGACGGGGAAGTGGATGCGGAGGTCCGTTACGGTTAGAAGGGGGGTGGTGGGGCCGGGGGAATTGGGAGGAAGGGAGGAAGGCGGGAGAGAGGGAACGTCGAACGTGGAACGTGGAACCTCCAACGTCGAAGGGGAGGTGCAACGGGGGCAGGCTTCGATGAAATGGCCAGGGGCGGCTTCAATGAAGGGGGGGCGGGTGGTTAGGGTCGGGGAGTCGTCCGGGGCTCCATTGCGGAGGCAGAAGCGGCAGCCGGAGGGCATCAGGTGCAGCGGTGGCACCGTGCCGGGGATAGTGCGCAGGCGGCTGCGGCGCGGGGTGGCGAGGCGCGGGATGCTGGCGAGCAGTCCGCGGGTGTAAGCGTGCCGGGGCTGTTGGAACAGTTCCGCCACCGGAGCCTGTTCCACGACGCGGCCGGCATACATGACCACCACGTCATCACAGGTTTCGGCGATGACACCCAAGTCATGGGTGATGAGCAACATGGCCATGCCCATTTGCGTTTGCAGATCCTTGAGCAAGCCAAGGATCTGGGCCTGCACCGTGACATCCAGCGCGGTGGTGGGTTCATCGGCGATGACGAGTTTCGGCTTCAGGGCGATGGCCATGGCGATGACGACACGCTGTTTCATGCCGCCGCTGAGCTGGTGCGGATAGGCCATGGCACGCTCTTCCGGTTCCGGAATGCCGACTTTGTGCAGCAGGGCGATGGATTGCTCCCACGCTGATTTTTTGGTACAGCCGGTATGCAGCAGAAAGACTTCGCTGAGCTGGCGGCCGATGCGGTGGACGGGGTTCAGCGCGGCCATGGGCTCCTGGAAGATCATGCCGATGTCCCGGCCGCGGATGGCGCGGAGCTGATCGTCCGGAAGGGTGGTCATTTCCTGGCCGTCAAACCGGATGGATCCTGACAAAATCCGCCCGGAAGGTTGGGGCAGGAGGCGGTTGATGGAGAAGGCGGTAACCGATTTTCCGCAACCCGATTCCCCCACCAGTCCGAGGGTTTTGCCGGGTTCGATGGAAAAGGAAACGCCATCCACAGCAGTGAGCAGCGCCTCATCGGTCTGGAAGGCGGTGGTCAGATTCTGGACGGTCAGGAGGGGCATGGGGCAGGGGCAGGGGCGGGGGCGGGGGCAGGGGCCGGGGCAGGGGCGGGATTGGCCACAAAGAGCACAAAGAATTAGTTCCTGGCCCGGTATTGGTCGAAGACCAGATCCAGGACGGGCAGGGCGGTGCCGGCGTTCATGGCTTCGCGGATTTGCTGGCGGAGGGGTTCGTCGATCCAGTGGACATGGGCCTGGGCGGGGTTTTCCGAAACCCGGACGTTGAAGTCGGCAGGCCAGCGGACCCATCGCCAGTAGGCGGTGCGGTGCCATGGAGTGGTCCATGACGGCACGAAGCTGGCTTCCTCCGCCAGTTTTTCCTCGATGAGGTGGCCGAGGCGGATCAATTCCCCGATGGTTTGCGCCTTTTCATGCTGGTCGATCAGGGCATCCAGTTCCGGGTTGGCGGTCAGGGTAATGTTGTTGGTGTTGACCTTGATTTTGCGGGAACCGTCAGGATTGGGCTCCTTTTCGTAGGCGTTGTCGCTGTGGAACCCCTGCCAGTAATCTGGATAGGGCGGGATGTGCACCCAGCCGGCAAAGGCTATTTCGTGCTGCTTTTGCAGGATTTTTTTGAATTGGGCAGAGGGGTCAAGGGCTTCGATGCGGAGTTCCACGCCGCATTTGAGGGCTTCCTCCTTGAGCCGCAGGGCATACCGCTGTTCCTGGGGGCGGCTGCGGACACTGAGTTCGAAGCTGAGGCGCTGGTTGCTGGCGGGATTGCGGAAAATGCCGTCCGGGCCGCGTTCGGTGAAGCCGGCTCCGGCGAAGGCGGCCGCTGCGAGCTGGCAGGAATAAACCGCCGGCTGGATGGTCGGATGGGTGAATGGGCCATAGCCATCGTTGCGGCTTCTCATGCGGTCCATGTCGCCCTTGAGTTCCACATCAATGACCCGCTGCATGTTCATGGCATGCTGGAGTCCGCGGCGGATGCGGATATCATCAAGGAGCGGTTTGGTGCCATTCATGTAAAGACCCGAGCTGGGCCTGGGATAATCATTGTAGAACTGCGCCCGGCCGATCCATCCATTGTGGAAAGCTTCGACGTCAAGTTTATCGTGCCAGTTTGCCGGCTGGCGGTCCAGGTAGGTGTGATAGAAATCCAGCCGTCCGGCGAGAAAGGCCTCGAAGGCTTTCTCCGGATTGGAGATGACCTCGAACTGGATGGCATCCACGTTGAAGCGGTTTTTGTAAAATTTGCGGTCCTTTGCCCACCAGTCCCTGACCCGCCGCATGGTGATGCTGCGGCCGATTTTGATATCCTCCGGCAGGATCGTGTAAGCACCCGCAGAAGGTTCCTTGCGCCATTGATAGCGCTGGGGGAAGTCGGGTCCGAATTCCCGGTAATGAATGTGGTCCATGGGAGGCACCTGGGCAAAATAAAGGGGATCCGGCCGGGGTTCGGGGAGCCGGATGGCGAAGGTGAGGGCGTCGTATTTGTCGATGCCGGTGAATTTCGTGCCGAAGTAGTTTTGGCCGTAGGGATCCTGGGCGTAGGGGGACCGGCGGATGTAGAAGGTCATCATGAAATCCGCCACGGTGACGGGACGGCCGTTGTCGAAGCGGGCGGCGGGATCAATGTGGAAATAAACGGTCTTTTTGTCAGGCGCGATGGCCCAGCGGTCACAGACTCCGGGAAAATATTTTCCCGGAAAGTTAGGGTGCATCCCGTTCTGCGTGAGATAGATGTCGTCGTAGTGTTCGCTGCGGAAGGAGCTGTTGGCATCCGGCCCGATGGGACGGATGCAGGGCGGGAAGGAGGTCATGAACCAGCGGATGTTGCCGCCTTTGACGGCGTCGTCCGAACCGATGTCAGGCAGGTCCATGCCCGTTTCCCATGTGAGATCCGAGGGCAGATCGCCCGGGGAGAGGGTGCGGAAAAATTCCGGGAGGGATTGATAGTAGGCGGCGGCCTCGCCGGCGTTGTCGTAGGGAGGAAAACGCTCATCGGCGGGCGGGGAGCAGGCGGAAAGGAGAAACGTCAGCAGTATGGGGAGCAGACGGAGGAACGTTGCACGCTGAACGCCGAACGTTGAACGTTGAAGAGGCAGGGGCTGAACAGGGGGCATGGGGATTCAGCGGTAGACGGTGAAACGTTTGGGGTCGAAAGCCTCGCGGATGGCTTCGCCGACAAACGTGATGAGGATGAGGGTGATGGCGATGACGGCGAAGGCGCTGTAGAGGATCCAGGGCGCGTTCATATTGTCCGTGCCGTCCTTGAGCAGGCTGCCCCATGACGGTTCGCCGGGGGGGAGACCAAAGCCGAGGAAGTCAAGCGCGGTGAGGGAAGCAATCAGGGCTTCCACCGTGAAGGGCAGCTTGGTCACCAGAATGGATAGGATATTCGGGAGGATGTGACGGAAAATGATGCGGGAATCGCCGGCTCCAAGCAGGCGGGCGGCGGCGACATAATCGCGCGAGCGTTCGCCATACGTGGCTCCGCGCAGGTTGTAACTCAGCCCCATCCATGAGAAAGCGGCGAGGACCAGCACGAGCACCACAATGCCGGGAGTGACGGTGCTGCGGATGAGAACGATAATGAGAAGGAAGGGCAGGGCGGACCAGATTTCGACCAGACGTTGGCCCAGCAGATCAACCGTGCCGCCGAGATAACCCATGGCGCAGCCAAGGGTGATGCCGAGGGTAAAGACAAAGAGAGTGTAGAATCCGGCGGCAGCCCATTGGAGCTGGAAGCCGGCATAAAGAACCGCCACGATGTCCGTTCCGCTGGAATCGGTGCCAAGGAAATGCCGTTCCCGGGCGTTGGGGGCGACCGGAGGGTAAAGCACCTGACGGAATTCCACGGACTCCCGTCCGGCGAGGGAGGCGAGGTCGACCTCCTGTCCGAGTTTGGATTCACTGACCACCTGCCCATTGGCGAATTCGATGCGTTCGACGAGGATGCCGGCGTCATCGAAACCGGAAGCGACACCGTGGAAGACCCCGTTGCGCACGCGGTAATCGCGCCGGTGCTGGGCGGGTTGGTCTTTGAAAACGGTGTAGGCGGTGCCGGTGAACGGTTTGTTCTTCCGGTCGTCGTGGAGGGTGCCATCCGGAAGGCGGGTAATGGCGCGGGACTGGGGCGGGGTATCGAGGCGGGCCGCGTAGGGGACGAGGGGCAGGATGACAGTCCCCTGGCCGGTGGCGGCGAAAACACGTTTGAGTTCGCGGTAATCGGTTTCCGCCTCGTAACCCAGTCCGAATTGTTTGCCCGGGATGGGATTGACACTGAGGAAAGGGAATGACCAATTGCCCTGATACTGCACAGCGAGCGCCTGCTTGCCTACAATCAGATTATCCAGCAGGGCCAAGCCCGTAAGGGCGGTCAGGATCAGCAGGGAAACGTAGCCCCGGCGGATGGATTTGAAGCGTTTCCAGCGTTTTTGGGTCAGGGGATTGGGCGGACCGGCCGGACGCATCAGGAGCCACGTCCCGATGCCGACGGCGGCGAGGCGGAGGAAGGTGCCCCATTGCCAAAACTGCAGGGCGGGGGTGGTGGCCTCGTCGAGAACGGTGTAGGCCTTGAAAACGGGCACGCGCCAGCCGAGGTGCTGGAACACCCATGACAGCAGAGCTGTCAGGATGAGGAAGATGGCAGCGGGTTTCAAGGGAGGGAGCGTAGGAAGGAGCACCGGAAAACTAGCACTTCGGCAACTGGGGGAAGTGCTGGAAATGGGCGTCCGAGGTGCAGAGGATTAGCCCGTGCTGGATCACGAGAGCCGCGATCCAAAGGTCATTGGTGGGAATGGAGACGGCATTGCGCCGGAGTTGCAAATGGAGCGAGGCGTAGTGGTGGGTGGTCTGATCGTCGGGATAGAGAACTCTGGTGCTGGGTTTGTGAAGGAATTCCTGCAGCACGGCACCATTGGCGGTTGAGCGGGTGCCGGCGGCGAATCCCGCCCTCAACTCTGCAATAACAATCAGGGGCAGATGGATGAGCCGGGCAGATTGAATGATTTTGACGATCCGCAGGTCGCCCCGCATGAAGTCGCTGTAGGCATTGGTATCGAGCGCGAGTTTCATTTGGTGAAGTCTTCGTCGATGCGCGAGAACTCCTTCATGGCTTCGTCAAAACCGGGATCTTCCTCCCATGTTCCGATGAAGTCGTCGAAGTCGTGGTTCACGAACGGTTCACACTCGAGATTCAAGCCCAGTGCCAACGCTTCCAGAGCCACGGTGTTGAGGCTTTTCGATTCGCGGAGGGCTTTCTGCCGCAACGCTTGATTGATGGCAGGGGGGACCGCTCTGATGGTGTATTGCTGATTGGTCATGCAGGCAGCGTAGGCAAGGAATGCAGGCAAAGCAAGAGGATGTCCCGCATCCTAGTCAAAACGGATGCGGGGATTGAGGGCGGCGATGAGGAGATCGGAGATGAGGTTTCCGACCATGAGCAGACCCGAAGACAGCGTAATCAGCGCGAGGGTGGTGGTGTAGTCGCGGTGCACGGCGGATTCATACCCCAGTTGGCCGATGCCGGGGATGTCGAAGACATTCTCGATAAGCACTGAGCCGCTAACGAGGACCGCGATATTTTGGCCAAAGGTGGAGGCGATGGGAATGATGGCATTGCGCAGCGCATGTCCGGTGACGGCTTTGGGAAAGGCCACGCCCTTGGCCACGGCGGTGCGCACGTAGTCGGTCGCGAGCACATCCATCAGGGTGTTTTTCATCAGGAAGGCGACCAGCGTCCAACTCCCGACCATATAACAGATCAACGGAAGCACGGCGTGGTGCGCGATGTCCTTGACCTTGCCAAACGCGGACAAACTGGCGAATTCCGGACTGGTGAAACCGCTCATGGGAAACCAGTCGAAGCGGAAGGAAAACCACAGGAGCAGCAGGGTGCCGAGAGCAAAGCCAGGAATGGCATAGCCGGTGAAAAGTGCGACGGAGGTTGCGTTGTCGAGAAACGTGCGGTGGCGGATGGCCTTGACCACTCCCAGCGGAATGGCGATGGCATAAGTCAGGAAAATCGTGACCAGCCCGTAGAAAATGGAGACGGGCAGGCGGCGGCTGATCAGCGAGGCCACCGGTTCCCCGGAGGAAAGAGATTCCTGAAAATCGCCCTGCAGCAGACCGGAGCGTTTTTCCCGGAAGGCAACGACGCGCGTGGGGTCGGGGACGAAGGTGAGGCGGCCATTTTCTTCCGGTTTTTCGTCGAGACCGAAGCGGACCTTCCAGCCTTCCGGCGGACCGGATTCCGGGGCGGGCAGTTCCAGGCGGGGCGGGATGCTGGTGTTCTTGAAATCGCGGATCAGGGCCTTTTTCGAAAAAGCCTTGCCGTCCAGGCCGGTGTAGCCCAGCAGGACCATGGGGTCGGCATTGTCGGGGTCCAGCGGCACGAACCGGGCATTGACTTCGCGGGATTTCAGGCCCAGCCATTTGAGATACCCGGCAATAAAACCATCATTCATGGAGAACTGCATGCGCAGTTGTTCCTTTTGGTCGGGGGTCAGGGAGGAAGCCCCGCCGCCGCCGGTCCGGCTGCGTGCGCCTTCCCCGGAAGCCGCTCGCTGCATGGCTTGCTCATAGGGGCCGCCTGGCAGGATGCGGGTCAGGCCAAAAACAATCAAAGTGACGCCAAGAAGCGTCAGCGGAATCAACAATAACCGGCGGATGAAATAAGCTGACATTCCGTCGGGGAGTTGCGGAAGGGCACCTCGTGCCTTGCGGAGACCGGATCAGCGGGCACCGGACTGGGGATCGAAGTCCACCGGAATCCGCACGGAGGGAAAGTCTTTCAGCGTGAGCGAGAAGAGAAGGCCGTAGTCTGTTTCGCCCCGGTTGTCCCGGATCACAGCTCCAAAGGCAGCCACCCAACTGGTGAGGTCGCGGTGAATGCTGTATTGCTGGGTCTCAAGCGTGCTGTCCTCCAGTTCATACCTTTCGTAGGCACTGACGCCCCAATTTTCGTTGATCCGGGCATAAATCCGGAAGTCGAGCAGATTGCTGTCCTCAAAGAAGGGGTGATCCTGGAGCAGGCGGTGGCCTACGGAAAGGTCGAGGTAATCCACCGGCATGAGGGTCAAACGCGTGTTGATTTCGGAAAAATCGAAATCATCCCCAAAGAGTGGCAACTGGGCTCCCACCTCGGCACGCATCCAAGGCAGGGGATTCCACTCGAAGTCCTGGTAGAGGTTGGAGAAATCGCGGTTATACTCCGGGTCTTCGATGAAGGAATCGAAATAAGTATTGGAGGTCAGCCAGTTCATGGTGGTGCCATTCCGCTTGGTCTGGAGGCGGTTGTAGGTGCCAAGTCGGACGATGTTCCAGTCCTGCAGGCTGTCGATGGCCGTGTAGTTGCTGACATCAAGGGGACGCGGGCGCGTTGACAGGGCAAGGCGGTCGATGCCCTTGAATTGGGCTCCCTGTTCATCTGCGCCGACAAAACTGTAGTTGAGGTAGGGCTGGACCACGTGACGCAGGCCATCGACTCCGAGGGAGGGAATCCTGACATCGTCATACACCCGGGAGAACTTGGCACTGGTGTCGAGTCCGAGGGCAGCGATGACCCGGCCGGTATCATTGGGCGGCTGGGTGCCGCTGATGGAGGAATAATTGGTGTAGCCAACCCCGGCACGGGGAGTCACGCTGACCACTCCGCTGATCGTTTTGGGGAAGAGCACTTCGTGATAGGTGTGGAAGCGGGTGAATTCGGCTTCGACGAGGCGGGCCCTCAGATCGTCAAGGCTGGTGCGGGTTTCCGCCGGATCCAAAGACGCCAGCAGGATGGGGTCGGCGAGGATTTCGTCGAGCCGGTCAGCCCGCTGCCGCAGCCGCCGTTCATCATCGTCCCCGATCTCTTCCTTCAGGATGCCAAAGCTGGTGTTGCCACTGTAAAACAGGCCGGAGTTGAAGATAGGCTGCCGCACCATATCGAGGGCAATCTCCGGCAGGCGGGTATCACTGGTGTAGAAGTCATTGGCCCGGAAGCGTGCGGACACGCTCAGTTCCCCGCGGTCGTGATTTTTGATCAGACTGACGATATTGTCAGGTTGGGGATCGTCCCGGAATTCCCATGGGTAAAAATCTTCGAGGAAATAACCGTCGCTGATTTTATTGATATCCATGTCCAGGTAGACCGAACTCTCCTCCGGACCGGGCAGATAGACGCGGTGCTGGAGATTGACCCGGTAGCGGTTGGAGTCGAGGCCGGAACGGTCGGCGGAACTGAAAGTATTATTGGTGTCCGGGCTGCTGTCGTTGACCCAGTAGAACTTGAATTTTCCGAAGTTTTCCCGGCCGGCGGCCTTGGCGCGGCGGGAGTCGATATCAAATCCGGCACCGAGGCCGCGGGAGGCGTAGCCATCCAGCTTGTATTTGATAATGCTGTGGTCCCCAAGGGTGGTCCCATACTGGTTGAGAAGGAAAGCCCCGAGATTGGTGCGGTAGCCGGGAGTAAAGGTGTAGCCCATTTCATCCTGCAGGGGCTGGGAAAGATAGGGCAGGTAAAAGACCGGGGTATCGCCGACGTAGGCTTTGACATGGCGGAAGACGATCCGTTCTTCCGGGTAAATCGTGACATTGTCGGCATCAAGGTAGAAGCCGGGATTCTCGGCATCCTCGGTGGTGAAGATGGCATCTTCGGCCTCGATCAGGCTGATTTCACCGGATTGGGTTGTGAGCCGGCGGGCCTCGAAGAACAGGGGCTCGGCACTGGAGCGCATGTCCGTGGCGTCCAGTTCACCACTTTCAGTATTGTAGAGGGCGCGTTCCCCCCGGTAGAGCAGGCCGTCCTTGTAGATGGAAACGTCCCCGGAAAACTTCAGGATATTGGTCTCGGAAACAAACTCCGCCTTGTTGGCGTAGGCTTCCATGGTGTCAGACTTCAGGCGGAAGTTCCCTTCCAGGACCACCCCCGTGCCGCCCGGCAGGATATCCATTTTGGATGAATCAATCTGCAGCCCGCCCAGACTTTCCAACTTCTCCCGCAGGACATCGAACTGGGCAAGGCTGCCAGAAGTGGTGAGGGCCAGAGAGAGAAGGGCGAGTGAAAGAATCTTCATGAGGGATCAGAAAAAAGAAGGGGGCCGCATGTCACACACTCCGCAGCGCTGCTGAGTAAACCAAACGGCAGGGAAAATTCAATCCCAGGAAGATAATAAATTTCCGTCCGGTTTCCCGCCACGGGACTGCATGGAAGAACGGGTGCGGAGAATGAAACCGACGGATTTTGGACTAAAGCCGGAATGCGGGATTTCCTTTCCTATCCTATCCGGGGACCCGGCCCGGGGACTGGAAGCAGGCCGCGGGTGTTAAAATACAACGGCGGCTTCCTGGTTTGGAAGCCGCCGAAAGAAGCAATGCTGAACCGTGCGGGATCTGGAGGGTGGCCCCGAAATCCGGGGAGACCGGGCAGCATTCCGGGTGGGAAAGAGCCGTGCTCAGGAACTGGGAACGATCCGCAGGCGGACAAACTGCCGGGTGCCCGGCACAATGGGGACTGTAACCCGGCGAAGTTGCAAATTCCCGTCCGTGGAAACGACGGTGGGAGTGAGGTCTGTGTAGGAACCAATGGGGTCCAGCAGGCTGGAAACCTGCGGGGTAACGTCATAGCCCCGGATACTGGTATCGACCTGATAGGTGTAGACCAGATTGGATTGGTCAAAGGTGGTCACAGGCACCAGGAGAGGTTCGGCCACGCGGGGCAGGCCGCCCATGCCGTATTCCAGCAGATTGGGAATGCCATCAAAGTCAGGATCCGCCCTGTCTCCGGAAATCAGCGGGTCCATCAACTCCTCCGGGGTGAAATAGAGGACTCTAAATTCCTGGTAGTTCAGAGTGTCCCGGATGGAGAGGGGAATCTGGCGGCGGGTGGTGCCAAACACGTTGGTCACAGCCACTTCCAGCAGCCACGAGCCCCGGGGCAGGGGCCGGAAGGGCAATCCGTCGGTTAGGTAGGGCGCATTGGTCAGCAAGCCTGTGGTGCGGTCAAACCGGAGATGCGCCGACAAGGTGTCCTCCTCCTCGGCTACGGGGAACCTCACCAAGTATTCGGCTGCGGTGGTCGGGGCGATCACCAATTCAGTGTTGCCGGTCAGGGTGCTGAGCACCCGTACGCGGTAGTCGGTGATGGGGGCACGCTCGGAATTGTCGGTGGGATTCACCGTAAGATCGGTGATCGCCCGGATGTTGGCTTGGAAAGGCGAGCCGGTCTTTCCGACAAGGGAGTTGGTGGTGATGTCCGGGGACTCATTGTCAGTGGGAGTGTTGGTTCCATGATAAATTACCTCCACATAGTTGACCCGTGCAGGGGTCGTGGGATTGGCCACGGGCACAAAGACCCGGTCTTCGGGATTGGGAGCCGCAAAGTTCGGACTGGTCACCGCCCCCTTGCTGGTATTGTCCCAGAAAGTCAGAGTCCACTGGCCATTGTTGTTGGGGATATCCGCGCCGAGCGGCTGGTTCTGGGTCGCAGTGGTGCCCCAGTGCCGGACGGTCATAAAGTCGACGTATTCCCCTTCGGCGATATCCCGGTCGGTGCCTCCGTTGGGTTCTGCAGGCATCCCGATGTTGGCATTGTAGTCTTCCCGGTGTGGCACCAGCAGGAAGCTTTCCATGGCGACATCCGCTTGCCCGGACTTTGGCGAACTCAGCACAATGCCCAAGTCCCCGCGGCGGCCGTGGGTCACTTTCAGGCGCACCACCACATGTTCTACCCGGAGGCCGGGGGATGGGGGTTCCACCATAATCTGAACTGGTTGGCGGTTGTCTCCGATCAGGACGTTGGCAGCAGGACGGCGGGACTCTCCTTTGACTTCCTTGTAGGGAAGGGTGCCGACGAGGTTGCCGACAGGTCCGAAGCGGCCCCCGAGATTCTTCCATACTTTGGCCATGCGGACGGCACGGTCCGCGTTTACGAGACCGGCACCATACTTGTGGCTCATGGGCATGCCCAGAGCATTGTAGGACCATTCGCCCATCATCGGGTCGACCACCGTGGCACTGCGCATCAAAATTTCCTGCACATCGCGCCAGCCCAGCTTGGGATTGGCTTCCAGCATCAGGGCGACCACGCCGCTAACCATGGCACAGGCTGCCGAGGTGCCGCCAAAGTTGTTGTAATAACCGGGAGCCTGGTTGGCCGCTGCCGCATTGTTCAGGGTCACCACCTTTTGAGTATTGCGGCGGTCCGCCGGGGGGTTGTCCCATTCATCCGGGGTCAGGGTGTAACCAAGGGCCCGGGCGATCAGCGTGTCAGGCCGGACCGGCGGATAAACGGCGGGCTTGAGATTGCCACCTACGGTTATGCGCGGGGCCATTTCCATGCCATTGGAAGGGGCCACCACCCGCAGGGAGGCACCGGGGGCGGAGTAACTCACGCGTCGGGAAAGGTCGGACACGGCACCCACGGTCACGGTATAAAGGGAATTGGTCTGACCGGAATAATTGGTGTCCCCGTGATTGTCGCCATCGTTGCCGGCCGGGACCACGTAAATGACCCCGCGGGCCAGACCTTCTACTGAGCGGCCTTCGGTGGCCCCATAGGCAATGGCTTTTTTCAGATAGAGATCCATGTCGATCAGATCGCTCCCGGCGGTGTTGTAGGTCCAGCCGTTGTTGGCGATATCGAATTTAATGCCGCCGGTGCGCCATTCATTTCCGGTGGGGAGTCCGAACGGATTGTCCGGATTGATTTGAGGCAGGGCGCGTTTGGCATCCCAGGCGAGGGCATCCGCAAAAATTGCCGGATCAACAAAGGGACCGGTAAGGCGGTAGGCCGCCATTTTTGCCTCCGGGGCGATGCCGGAGATTCCCTTGGCGTTGTCGCGGCGGGCGAGGATCAGGCCGGCGGAGTTGGTGCCGTGACTGAAGGCCGCCCCTGGAGGCGGGGTGGGATCAAGGCGTCTTGGATCCACGGAACTGGAACTTTGGTCCCCATCCAGAAAATTCCGGTCATCATTGATCAGAATATTGAGGTTGTTGAAGTCTTCGTGGTTCAGTTGGACTCCGTCATCGATGATGCCCACCTTGACATTGGCCCCGGTAATCGGCTGGTTGGACCGGTTCAACTGGTCCCAGGCATCAATGACGTTGAGGTGGGCGGGCTTTTCGAAATAAGTGGGCAAATCCACTTCACCGTTAGCGGTGGGGGGGCGTGCCGGGGTCCTCACAAGTTCAAAGGGGAAAATGCTCAGATCATCCGGATCGATCAGCATGGGAAGATCATTGGCCTTCCAGTTGGAAAAATAGACCGGCGGCAGTTGGGGAAGGGACGCGATAGGGTTGAGATACCATTGATAGGCCCGGGTGCCTCCCTGCGGGATGTAAATGGGGGGAGGATTGCCAAGGATTACCGGGGCTTCGGCGTAATCGATACCGATGAAGGTGTTGAAGCTGCTCGTGCCCGCCGCAAACAAAGGATCGTTGGGAATATAGGCCGGGAGCACTTTCGAGCCCAGCAGAACTTCGGCTTTGAGAACCCCGGGCACAGCTTTCAGCGCTTCTGCGGACGTCAGGGCTTCCGAGGCATCGGCAAATTCGAGCACATAATCCCCCGGCAGAAAGACCACCGCAGTCATCCCCTTGGCCTGGGCGGCCAGCCCAATGGAAGTGGGATCGATTCCCTCATCCAGGGTCACCGCCACCTTGGCGGTCACCAATCGGCGGTAGAGATCGGTTTCGGGTTTGCCCTCGGGATAGGCAATGAGGTCGACCTTGCGGTTGCCCCCGGAAAGTTGTTTGGCGGCCTGTTGCATCTGCCGGACATGGGCGCGGGCGGTCACCGGAATGCGCCGGACGACCCCGTTGGTGGTTTCGAGGAGTTCATCCCGGGCAATCCGGAAAGCCATGGGCCGTCCGCGGTCCTTCAATTCATACCGGCCATCGGCACGCAGATCAGGTTTCGCGAGAGGGCGGGCTGCCAGGCTGCAGACGGGGAAGAGCAATGGCAGAAACACCAGGAGGGGGGCCGGTTTCATAATGTCTTTGTAAATACAGAGGATTGAGCGTTTTGAAAATAAAAATTCTTGTGGCAATGATAGATTTTTATTTCTGAAATTCTGATGAGAGAATCAACCGGCAAAAAATGCCCCGCGACTGGTCAGGGTTTGGAGGGCGGTCTGGTGCTGACCGGGATACTGTCAGCTGGGATCGGGGGGAAGGTTTCCTCGATAATCTCGAAGAAGCGGGCCCGGTTGGCGGTGGACCCATGCAGCACCACGTCATCCCGCAGCACCAATTTGGGCAGATTGGTGTTTTCTGAAGAAAGGAGCCGCCAGGATTCGATGTTCCCGGCAATCCGATCAGTGATCCATGCGGCGTCCGCCTCCAACGGGATGCCGGGAGCCAGTCGGGTAGCTTCAGCGAGCGCCGACTCGGGAGAAAGGGGTAGCGGAGAGGTCATCAAAAAGTCATGGAGGGCGGGGAATTGGGCGGGCGCGGCTTTCCAGAAAGCGAGGGCGATCCGGGCCAATGCGCAGGCACCCGCATGCCGGGTGGAATTTGCCGGTGGGATGGCAACATTGGGATTGCAGGCCGGATCGAGCGGGGTCGGCAGGATCATCACGGCGTAGGTGTCCGGCACGGATTTCAGCAGGGCCTTGAGATCGCTGTGTTGCGACCGGCAGGCCGTGCAGGTGTAATCGGAAAATCCGGCGAAGACATGAGGAGCATCCGGCGGGCCCATGACGGGCACTTCATCGATGGCGAATACCATGGTGCCCGCCAAAAATGCCACCGAACCTGCAGCGGTCCGGGCCATAGCGGGCACGGCCGGGGCGGCGGGTGGATTTTCGGTAGTGATCCGGTGGGTGTCCGGCAATTTGCCAAAGAGTTGCCCCAGGATCAGCAGGGCGGCACCGGCGACTCCGGCCTGGCCGGCGGCACACAATAAACCCGCTTCTCCCTGACGGGAGGCCCGCCAACTGGCGAAGAGCAGCAGGGTGCCTGCTCCCAGCGCGGACAGATGGAGCGCGGCGCACCAAGGGCACCAGATTTTTTCAACGGCTACCATCAGGGTGCCAAACCACAAGGCCCCGGCGATCAGAAGCAGGGCAGAGGCGGCGAGGAGTTGATTGGCGGTGCGTCCCAGCCAGCGGTTGGCGGCGGGCAGGGTCAACAGGAGGACGGCCAGCCAAAGCGTGGCCGCCAGCAGAGTCACCGGGATGGAAAACCAGTTGGACCAGCGGCTGTCCAGCAAAGTGGCACAACCTTCCGACCCGCCACAGCCTGCAACGGTAACTCTCGGGTTGATCCATTTAATTACGGTCAACCAGCCTGCCGCAAGGCAGGACAACAGCGCGAGGGCGCGGACCAGCCAGAGCAACGGAAGTGCCAGCGGAAAAACGGGCGGCATGGGATCAAAGATAAGCGCGGGCAAACGGCAGACCGTCAACAGGCGCGAACGTCAATGCTGCGGGCAGCCCGGAGGGACGTCAATGGCAACACGCAGGCCAATTTTGACCTTCGGTTCAATCTCCATTTTACTCGTCCGCCTTAAAAAAGCCGGCCCGGGACAGATCCCGGGCCGGCTAACGCAGAGGGGGCAATGCCCTTGGAATCAGGCCAGCACCTCACGGTGGAAAGCCTTCCAGTCGTCGAGGTTATTCAAATTCACGGCATCCTTGATGCTGCCGCCGTCCTCAATGTTGCTTTCCGCCAGAATGGCTTTGCGGGTGGCATCATCGTGAATATAACCGGCGATGGCGGCATTGAGTTTGCGGACGGCTTCGGCATCAAGGGCTCCGCCTTTTTTAGCCAGCACCCAGGCTTCGCATTCGGGATAGGTTGGTTTTTTATCCTTGATGAAGGAAAGAAATTCCTCGCGGTCCAGCCCGAGGGCTTCCAGCACCATGTTGTCGTATCCCTTGCCGCAGCCGGGGTAATCATCGTGCAGACGGCCCACGGCTGCGAGGGAGGCCTTTTGCCAGAGCCGGGGCAGGTGGAGCACGCCGAGTGGGCCGGCAATGCCGGAGCTGATCATGGGAATGAATTTCATCGTTCAGGGATAGGTGGTTGGATTCAATATGAGCGTCGGCCGCAGAACGGCCGACACCCTATTCTGTCGTGATCCCCGCACAGTGCAAGCTTTCGCGGACACCGATTTTGCACCCCGAAAGGCAGGCCACGGAAGCCTGTCCTTTTACTTGCGTCAGCGTCAGGCGGGGGCATCAGTCCGCCCGTCATTCTCATGCCCGAACGCGTCGATATTCCCCGCAAAACCGTTTACCGCCTGTCTATCTACCAGCGCTGTCTGCAGCGTCTGCGGGAAAACGGCATTGAAACCGTTTCGTCCGACGCCCTCTCCCGCGCTGCCGGGGTCAAGTCCCCGCAGCTCCGCAAGGACCTCGCGTATTTCGGGAATTTTGGCACCCGCGGACTGGGGTATAACGTGGAAATGCTTTCCGGCCGGATCAACCAGGTCCTTGGCACCACCCGGCTCCAGCCGGTGATTCTGATCGGAGTGGGGAATCTCGGGGCGGCTCTGCTGCACTACGGTGGGTTCAACAAGGAAGGATTCGAAATCACCGCAGCCTTTGATCAGGACCCCCAGCGCGCCCGCAGCGTCCAGACCAGTGTGCCCATTTATGCCATGTCGGAAATGGAAGCCCTGATCGCGGCGCAGAACGTCAAAATGGCCATCCTCGCCGTCCCCGCCAGCGGAGCCCAGCAGGTCGTCAACCAGCTCATCGCGGCGGGCATCCAGGCCATCCTCAACTTTGCCCCCGTCGTCCTCGAAGTTCCTGACGCCGTCGTGGTGAACAACGTGGACCTTGCCGTAGAACTGGAAAACCTGAGTTATTTCATCCGCTAGCCATTTTATGAAAGCCCTGACCCTTACCGCCTGCAAGGAATTCTCTTTTGGCGAAGCCCCCGCGCCCGTCCCCGGCCCGGACGAAGTCCTCATCAGAGTCGCGGCCTGCGGCATCTGCGGCAGCGACGTCCACGGCATGGACGGCAGCACCGGACGCCGCATCCCTCCCATCATCATGGGCCACGAAGCCGCCGGCACGATCCACTCTGCAGGTCCGGAGGCGGGCTCATGGTCCCCCGGCCAGCGCGTCACCTTTGACAGCACCCTCTACTGCGGAAAATGCCACTACTGCGCCGACGGCCTGGTAAACCTCTGCGAAGATCGCCGAGTCCTCGGTGTCTCCTGCCCCGACTACCGCCAGCACGGGGCTTTTGCGGAATTCGTCGCTGTCCCCGCCCGCGTCGTCATCCCCATTCCTGACAACGTCAGCTTCCAGCAGGCCTGCTTCGTGGAGCCGACCGCCGTCGCCCTGCATGCCGTGAACCGCGCCCAGGCCGGCCCCAGGCAGACTGGACTGGTGATTGGAGCCGGCATCATCGGCCTCCTCACCATTCAGGCCCTCAAAGCCGCCGGGTGCACCAAGGTTTACGCCTCCGACCTCAGCGAAGCCCGCCTTGCCCTCGCCAAGGAACTCGGCGCTGACGAAGTCTTCCCGGCCAAAACCACGGCCAGCCTCAAGGACGAAATGCTGCATCGCACTAACGGTCAGGGAGTCGATATCGCCATGGAAGCCGTCGGCATCACCGCCACCGTCACCGCTGCCATCGAAAGCGTCCGCAAAGGCGGGCATGTCGGCCTCATCGGCAACCTCGCCCAGAAAATCGAGTTCCCCCTGCAACTCGTCGTCACCCGCGAAATCACCCTCTTCGGCTCCTGCGCCTCCGCCGGCGAATACCCCCAGGCCCTCCAGGAAATTGCCGCCGGCCGCATCCGCGTGGAACCCCTCACCAGCGCTATACGTCCGCTCTCCGAAGGAGCCGACTGGTTCCAACGCCTTTACGACGCCAAGGAAGATCTGATCAAGGTCATCCTCCAGCCGTGAGCTGCCAAGTCGCTACCATTGTAGCATGACTCTGTCGCAGACGAGTCGTGTGCAGAGCAGGAGCCAGAGCCATGGCCCATCCCATCGCCCAAAAAGCTGAAAACCCAATGCTCCGCCCACGACTCGTCTGCGACAGAGTCATGCTACATTCCCTTCGCCGCCAGCCGTGAGGCACGGGAATAAGGTGGCTTGAAGCAGCACCAGATTCAGGTTAAGATAAATCCATGTCTGCAAGGGAAATGCTCTTATCCGAAATAGAACACCTGCCTGAGCCGGTGATCGAAATGGCATTGTTGTTTATCCGCTTCACGGTTTGCCAGCGGGAAAACAACGAGTGGGCGGATGTCCTGCCAAGCCGGGATGTGGAGCAGGGAATTCTGGATATTTTGGACGCCCGGTGATTTCAAACCCGGCGAAGTGCTTATTTCCAATGAATCTTCCCGGAAACCAAAAAAAGCACCCTCTTTTCACTCTGTTGGATCAACTTGATGCGGCAGGGCACCACTACGCTTTATCCAGACACCGCTGTGATACCATCTTGGTTACTGTGACATTTGTCGGCGAAAGAATGGAAATTGATGTATTCGACGATGGTCATATGGAGGTATCCCGGTTCAAAGGAAATGAAAATGTGGAAGGCGGAGCGGAGTTGGTGAAACAAATTCTAACTGTATACGCGGAGTTGGATGCTTCCTGAAAACCCGTGCCCATCCATTAATTCCGTGCCATCCGTGGCCCGCCCCAGCTATCCGGCCATTCCTGCCCTTCGCGCCCTTCTGTTCAAATTCTCCATCACCCCATGCCCAACCCCACCTTAGACCTCACCGGAAAAACCGCCTTCCTCACCGGGGCCAGCCGCGGCCTTGGCAAAGGCTTTTCCCTGACGCTCGCCCGCGCCGGTTGTGACCTCGCCATCACCGCGCGAGCCGCGGAGGATTTGGCCGAAACTATCGCTGACATCGATGCGTTAGGCCTTGGCCGGAAGGTCCTGCCGCTAGCCCTCGACGTCCGCGATTACGACAGCATCCGCACCGCCACTTCGCAGGCCGCGGCGCATTTCGGGAAGATCGACATCCTTGTCAACAACGCCGGCTGCAACCGCCGCAAGCCGGCGCTCGACGTCACCTGGGACGATTGGAACACGATCCTCGACACCAACCTGCGCGGCACTTTTTTTGTTGCCCAGGCGATCGCCCCTCACATGATTTCCGCCGGGCGGGGGCGCATCATCAATATCGGGTCTGTCACCTGCGTCGCGGGTTACGCCGGACTCGCGCCATACGGTGCCAGCCGCGGTGGCGTGAAACAACTCACCATGTCTCTCGCCTCCGATTGGGGCCCGCACGGCATCACCGTCAACTGCCTCGCCCCAGGGTGGTTCAAGACCGCGCAAAATGCCGTGCTCTATGATAACGAAGAATGGGTCGAATACCTCTGCGAACGTATCCCCCTCGGCCGCCCCGGCCAGCCCGGCGACCTTGATGGCACCCTCCTTTTCCTCGCCTCCGACGCCTCCGCCTACGTCACCGGCCAAACCATCTTCGTTGACGGCGGCATCTCCGTCGGCCAAGTCACTGCGCTCCCTCCAAAATAACCGCGCAGCGGAAAAACGAGGAGCACACGCGCCCCGCGTGTCGTGGAGTGCGCCCCCGTGCTCCACTTAAAATCACCCCGGCGCAGCCGCACTTCAAAATCTCCCGATCCAACCCGTCACTCCCTCCCGCGCCATGAACCAACTCATCCACGATCTCTTCGACCTGACCGGCCAGGTCGCCATTATCATTGGCGGCACCGGCGAACTCTGCGGCGCCATGGCCGAAGGCCTTGCCGGAGCCGGAGCCACCGTCATCCTTGCCGGACGCAGTGAGGAAAAAGCCGCCGCCCGCCTTGAAAAAATCACCGCTGCCGGAGGGCAGGGCATCTTTCTCCCTGTGGAAGCCTCCAGCCGCACCAGCTTGGAATCCCTTAAGCAGGAGACGCTCGAAAAATACGGCCGGATCGATATTCTTGTGAATGGAGCGGGCGCCAATTCCCCCACGCCGTTTCTCGAAATAACCGATGAGGAATACGACCGCCTTTTCAACATCAACACCACCGCAGTCTTCATGGCCTGTCAGATTTTCGGCGAATATTTCGTGAAGGAAAACATCGCCGCCAGCATCATCAATGTCGGCAGCATGAGCGGCCTGATCCCTCTGAGCCGGGTTTTCACCTACAGCATGACCAAAGCCGCCGTGCACAACCTTAGCCGCAACCTCGCCCGCGAGTGGGCTCCGCTGGGCATCCGCGTCAATACCCTTGTCCCCGGATTTTTCCCTGCCGAGCAGAACCGTAAAGTCCTCAACCCCGAGCGCGTCGAAAACATCCTGCGCCACACTGCGGCCAAGCGTTTCGGTGAGCCCCGCGAACTGATCGGGGCCACGCTCCTCCTGGCCTCCCGCAATGCTGGCAGTTTCCTCAACGGCATCGAAATGGTGGTCGATGGCGGCTACTCCGCCATGACGATCTAGCAACCCGTCATGCCCCCTGTCACCAATATCGCGGCCTATCAATTCGCCAGTCTCAGCGGATTGAAGGAATGGCGTGCCGGACTGCTCGATCTTTGCCGCACCCATGCTTTGAAGGGCACCATCCTGCTCAGCACTGAAGGCATCAATCTCTTCATGGCCGGCTCCCCGGAATCCGTCGAAATCCTCCTGACGGAACTCCGCCGCCGTCCGGGCCTGGAAACGCTTCAGGCCAAATACAGCGAAAGCGCCCATCAGCCCTTCACCCGGCTGTTGGTCAGGATCAAAAAGGAAATCATCGCCTTCGGCGTCCCTGGGATTGATCCTGCCCAGCGCACCTCCCCCAAACTCGCTCCGCAGGACCTCAAACAGTGGCTGGACGAAGGCCGCCCGGTGACCCTGCTCGATACCCGCAACGACTACGAAGTCAAGCTGGGCACCTTCCGCGGGGCGCGGACCATGGGACTCGACCACTTCCGCAACTTCCCTGCCGCCGTGGAGGCTCTGCCGCCCGGACTGAAGGAGCAGCCCATTGTCATGTTCTGCACGGGCGGCATCCGCTGCGAAAAAGCAGGTCCCTACATGGAACGCGAGGGCTTCAAAAACATCTACCAACTCGAGGGCGGCATCCTGAAATACTTTGAGGAGTGCGGCAGCGCCCACTACGATGGCGAGTGTTTTGTTTTTGACCACCGGGTGGGGGTGGATCCCGCTCTCCGCGAGACGTCCAGTGCGGTATGTTATGTTTGTCAGGAACCGCTCACGGAGGAGGATCAGCAGTCGGCCCACTACCTCCAGGGCAAATCCTGTCCTGCCTGCTGGCGGGCTCCGGAGGAGAAACGGGCGGCCGCCCTGGAGGCCCGGCAGGAGGCGCTCCGCCAAGTGACGACGCCGCTTCCGGGCAGCATTTCCTACGACAACAACCGGCCCCTCAAAGTGCCGGCCTCCTGTGATGGTTTGACGGTGATGGAGACACTAGCCGTGGTCCTCCCCCATCACAGCGCAGCATCCTGGGAGCCAGTTTTCGCTGCGGGCCGGATGCGTGATGACCATCACCAGGCAGTTCAGCCCGGTGACCGGGTCAGGGGCGGGCAGCGTTTGGTGCAGCTCGTGCCAGGGACGCTGGAACCGGATGTCAGGGCAGACATCCGGATCCTGCATGAGGATGAAGCCATCATCGTGCTGCACAAGCCGGCCCCCTTGCCGATGCATCCGGGCGGCCGCTTCAACCGCAACACCCTTGCGTGGATTCTCGCGGCGGCGTGGCATCCGCAGAAACCGCGCCCCGCCCATCGTCTGGATGCCAATACCACCGGAGTCCTCGTCGTCAGCCGCACCCGGCATTTTGCCTCCATGGTGCAGCCGCAATTTGAACGTGGCGAGGTGGAAAAAACCTATCTGGTCCGCGTCCACGGCCATCCGGCGGAGGATTCATTTATTTGTCAGGCTCCCATCAGTGCAGAAGCGGGTAATCTCGGCACAAGGTCCGTGGATGAGGCGGACGGGCTTCCGGCGGTGACGGAATTCACCGTGCGGCAGCGGTATCCTGACGGCACCGCGCTGCTCGAAGCCCGCCCCCAAACCGGCCGCACCAATCAGATCCGCCTCCACCTGCAGCATCTCGGCTGGCCAGTCTGCGGCGACCCGCTTTATCTTCCCGGCGGCCGCACCGGCACCACCCCGACCGTGGCCGTCGACGATCCGCCGCTCTGTCTGCACTCATGGAAAATCGCCTTCCGGCATCCTCTTACCCGTGAGCAGGTGCGCTTCGAAGCCCCCCCGCCTGACTGGGCACGTCCCGGACATGACTAGCAACGTTTAGGCCGTGGGCGCAGCTTCGGATAGGGAGAGGGAGCGGGGCAGTTATCCGGATAGCATCTTCCAAAACATCGATGCAGAAATAAGCAGGCCCACTGCGACCACGATGCCCCGCACCGCCGCCTGGGGAATCTTCTGGGAGTAATGCGCTCCGAGCCAATAACCAATGACGGCTCCACCCAGCATGACTGCCATGCGGGGCCAGTCCACCAGACCGGTGAGGGCGAAAAACACTGCGGCGGTGCCATTGATGACTGCGGCGAGGAGGTTTTTCAGGGCATTCATCTGATGGATGTCGGCCATGCCCATGAAGCCCATCACCGCCAGCATCAGAATGCCGATGCCGGCCCCAAAATAGCCGCCATAAAAAGCGACCAGCGCCTGCAACACGATGCAGGCCGCCACCGACATCCCCATGCCGTCCACTGAAGGTGGAGCGGCTTCCTGGAGGCCGGAAGAGGATAATTTCTGCAGCCGCCGCTCCCGCCATCGTTTGAGAGGCCCCTGGGCGAGGAAAAGGGCGGTAGCAAACAGCAGCAGCCATGGCACTACCCTGACAAAGACTGCCTCGCCCTGGACTTTGACCAGCCAACTGCCCAGGAGACTGGCCACGATGCTGACGGGCACAAACCTCCGCAGCCAGATTCTGGTGTTGGACCACTGGTTTCGGAAACCGAAGAGGCTGCCCGCCGTTCCCAGAGTCAGGGCAAAGCTGCTGGTGGCATTGGCGACGACCGCACCCGTCCCGGTGAAGAGCAGGGCCGGAAAAGTGAGCAGGGTCCCGCCGCCGGCCACCGCATTGATGGCCCCGGCCGCAAGGGCAGAACTAAAGAGGGCAACGATTTCCCAGAATGTCATCGCTCCGAACAGACAGGGGCGCGACGGCTTGAAAACCGCAGAGTCGACCTGAAACCCGCATCTGCCGGATTTTGTAGCGTGCGTCGCGTGCTGCCGCATTTTCCGCTGGCGGGATGGACCGGATGCCCTCAAAATATAAGGGATATGACTTCCCACATCATTATTGGCGTCGCTTTCGCCCTCGTGTTTTTGCTCCTCGGCTGCGTGGCCTTCCTGTATCTGATCCGCGGGAAGAACTGACCCCCTCCGGCCAGGAAGGCACGACGGCGTGTGACTGCTCATGGATACTGAACGCTCCCGCGCGCCGGATCCGGCAGAGGTGCGGCAATGTCTGTTTGTCCGGGCGCTGGAAGAAGGCGATGGAGCCGGTGAGCAGTGGGCCATGGCGGAACGGGTGGCGGCTTCCAGGGCGGCGCTGACCGAAACCGGACTCGATTTTGTCAGGAGCCGGACCGCGTGGACCGGGGCGCGGCTCAAAGGACCGCTGGCGGCGGGGTTTGCGGGTTTATCCCATCCCCGTCAGGGACTGCCCGGCTGGGCTGGACCTGCTGCTGCCGCGCTCGCCTTCGTGACCGGTTGGTTCACCCATGATCTGGGACCCGCAGGCCGGGTCAGTCTGCTCGCCTTTCCATTGTTAGGTCTGATCCTGTGGAATCTGGCGGTGGCAGTAGCGTCGCTGATTTCCTTGAAGCGGAAACCGGAGACTGCTCCGATCGTCTGGCCTGCCTGGCTTTTGCCGAAGCCGCATCTGACCGGGGACGCCCTGACCGATGCCGTGTTGGCCCGGACGGAACAGGAATGGCAGGCGGCCGAATCAAGGCGCTGGCTGGCGCGGGTCAAACTTTGGTTTCACGTGGCGGCCCTGTTCCTTGCGGGAGGGGTGGTGGCCGGGATGTATGCCCGTGGGCTGGTGCGGAACTATCAGGCGACATGGGAAAGCACCTTTTTGAGCCAGCCCGCGGTTTCCAAACTGACCCGGGTGGTGCTGGGCCCGGCTTCCCTGCTGACGGGTGTGGAGGTGCCGGTAGTGCCATCCGAGGGGGGCCTGTCGCCCGCCGCCCCATGGATTCATCTCTGGGCAGCCAGTGCTGGTCTGTTCATTCTGTGTCCCCGGCTGCTTTTAATTTCCATGGCCCGCCGCGACATGGGCAGAGCCGCCGCCAAATGGGAGCAGGCATTTGCAGCCTATGAAGCCAATGCGCGCCGGCTCGCCGCTGGACAGCCTCTCGTGGCCCGGGTCCTGCCGGTGCAGTGTGATCCGGATTCGCCGCTGCGGGACAGTCTGCGCGGGGTGCTGCAGCATTTGTGGGGTGGTCAGGTGATGGTGGATTTCCTGCCAAGCGTGCCCTACGGCGGGGAGGATGACTGCCTTGAATCCCTCACGGAAACGCCGACTCATCTGGTGCTGTTGCTGCCCATGGCGGTGACCCCGGAAGATGAAGTGCACGGGGCCTTGCACCGGGGATTGCAGGAATGGCTCTCCCGGGCGGTCCAGCCACCCTTTGCCCTGATAGTCCTTGATGCTGCCAGTTTTGAAGCCCGCACCGCCGGCCTGCCGGAAGCGGCACGCCGTTTGGCCGAGCGGCGGGCGGCATGGGAAAAAATCCTCGGACCGGCCTGGCCGCTGCTGATATTGGATGGTCCGGCCCGCCGCAATCCGGCCGCTGCGGCCGCTGCCGTCGCGGCTGCCCGCCAGCCGCTTCGCCCCTGGACGCCGGGCTCCTGACGCTTCATCTTACCCCCCAAGGATGTCCTCCGTATTTGCTTCCAGCCGCAAGGCCGCTCCGTCCACCGCAGAGCCGGTCACGGTCACGTTCAGTCTGATTTCCCACACCAATGTGGGCAAGACCACCCTGGCGCGCACCCTTCTGCGCCGCGATGTGGGCGACGCGCTGGACCAGCCTCACGTGACCGATACGGCGGAGTCGTGGCCCATGATCGAGGACGGGGAGGCCCGGCTGGTGTTATGGGATACCCCGGGTTTCGGCGATACCGCCCGCCTGCTCAAACGCCTCAAAAAATCCGGCCAGCCGGTGAGTTGGCTGGTGACGCAACTCTGGGACCGTTTCCGCGACCGGGCGCTCTGGTGCAGCCAGCAGGCGGTGCGCAATGTGCAGGAGGAAGCGGACATTGTGCTGTATCTGGTGAATGCGGCCGAAAAACCGGAGTCCGCCGGTTATGTCGCCATGGAAATGGAGATCCTGACCTGGATCGGCAAGCCGGTGGTGCTGCTGCTCAATCAAACCGGCCCGCCCCGCGCGGCCCTTGAAGAGGAACTGGAAGAGGCAGACTGGCGCTATCATTTGAAGCGGTTTCCGGTGGTCAAGGCAGTGATCGGGCTGGATGCCTTCGCGCGCTGCTGGGTGCAGGAAGGCGAATTGATGGATCTCATCCAGCCGCTGCTTCCGGAAGCCAAACAGTCCCTGTTCCAGCGGCTGCGCCGGGTGTGGGAAGCCCGGCATCTGGAGGTGCTGCACCGCAGTATGGAAACGTTGGCCGTCCCCCTCGCTGAAAATGGGGCGGATCAGGTCCCGGTTTCCAAGGAAAGTTTTTTGCAGAAGCTGGGGGTGGGACGCGGCGAATTGAATCATGAAATGGAGCAGGCCCGGGCTCAACTGAGCCATCGTCTGGCGGAACGTTCTGTCAGGGCCATGGATCAGCTGATTGCCCTGCATGGGTTGGAAGGCCGCAGTGCCCAACAGGTGAATCCGGCGGGGGGCGGGGATTTTGGCGTTCCTAAAAAAATCAATGAATCCCTCTGGTCGGCCGTGGGCGGGGCCTTGACGGGAGCGGCCGGAGGGATTCTCGCCGAAGTGAAGACCGGCGGGCTGCTCCTTGGGGGCGGAGCCCTCACGGGCATCCTCCTCGGCGGTGCCGGAAGTTATCTTCTCGCCAAAGGCTTCAACCTAACGCGCGGGGAAGATCATGGGGTGCGCTGGACCGAGGACCACTTTGCTGCCCAACTGGAAATTGCGTTATTGTGTTATTTGGCCGTAGCCCATTACGGCCGCGGGCGGGGCGAGTGGCAGGACAGCGAACCGCCTCCCCTCTGGCGTCAGGCCGTGAAGGAAGTCACCGCCGCACACCGTCGTGCCCTTGACCATCTCTGGAAAACCGCCGGACACAAAGAGACCCCGGCCAGCCTGCTGAAAAAGGAGGCCGGTCACCTCCTGACGACCTGCACCTTCCAATTGCTGCGCCGGTTGTATCCCCGGGTCCGGCTCGATTGGCTGGAACGGGCCAAAACCTGACCGATTTGGCCACAGTCTGCAAACGGCCCCCTCCTGTTCCGTCCGTCAGTCCTGCAATCCATGAACGAACTGCAACAACTCTGCCATGCCGTCCACCAGAGCACCCGTCAGACGGTGGAAGCGGCGTGGCCGGCGGAACCTTCCGCTTCCGCTTTGCTGGACTGGACGGCGGCCGCCCTGAATCATGTGGGCGGCACCATCGCGGGGTTCTGTCAGGTCTCCCGGGCTGAAATCGACTGCCGGGCGGGCTGCTCCTTCTGCTGTTGGCTTCAAATCGATGTCCGGGCGCATGAAGTGCTGTTGATCACCAGACATCTGCAGGCGGCCATGCCGGAATCCGGACGTTTGGCCCTCGCGGCCGGGGCCCGGCGCACCGCAGCAGAACTCCGCAGCATGGATGACGGGGCTCGCCGCCGGGAACAGCGTCCCTGCCTGCTCCTGAAGGACGGCCTCTGTTCGGTCTATGAATGGCGTCCGGCCGCCTGCCGGCGGTATGTGTCAGGATCGGTGGCCGCCTGCGAAGCCCAATGGAAAGGAGAAGCAGTGGAGGAAGGCATTCAGTATCCCCTGATTGCCGAAACCGGCCGGGCCGCCGCTGCCGCCGTCCACCAAACATTTGTCAGGGAGGGCTACGACGGCTATTCCTACAATTTGCCTGTCGCCCTCGCCGAAGCGTTGGACGATCCCACGGCCGCCGACCGCTGGCTGCGCAAGGAGAAGGTGTTTTCCGCTGAGGCAGAGTCGCGCACCCCGGCGGGATTTTCCCAGACGCAGGCACTCACGGGGTTGCGGGCCGCTCTCGCCGCCGCGGCTTCGCGCGCCGGCCTGCTGGTGCTTCTGTTATGGTCTGCCGTCATGGTGCCCGGCCTGCCCGCCGCAGAGCCCGGCGGGCCGCCTGCTCCGGCCAGCCGTCCCTTGAACGAACCGGGCAATCACGCGCGGAATCTGACCGTGGACGGATTGGCGCGGAGCTGGATGGTTCACGTTCCGGGTGGGATGGATTGGTCCCGGCCGGTGCCCGTCGTCCTGTTGCTTCACGGCGCGGGCATGAATGGCGCGATGATGGCCTCCTTTTCCGGCATGAATGCCCAGGCGGCCACCTCCAAATTCATCGCCGTCTACCCGAATGGAACCGGTCTGGCAGAAACCTTCCTGACATGGAATTCCGGCGGTATTGGACCCGTTAGGAAACAACCCGACGACGTCCGGTTCATCCGCCTGCTGCTGGATAACCTCGCGGGGGAACTCAAAGTGGATCCCCTGAGGGTCTATGCGGCGGGCCTGTCGAATGGAGGAATGATGGCTTACCGGCTAGCCGCTGAATTGTCCGACCGGATTGCCGCCATCGCCGCCGTGGGAGGCACCCTTGCTTTGCCCGACCCTGCACCCGGCCGGCCGGTTTCGGCGATGCATTTTCACGGCACCGAAGACCGCATCGTTCCCTATGCCGGTCCGCGGCAACGCCACCCCGGCCGGATGAGTTTCCTTTCTGTTCCGGAAACCATCGCGGTTTGGACCCGGCTCACGAATTGTCCGCCTGAACCGGTGTCGAAAATGGTGCCTGATCGATTCGAAGATGCCACGACCGTGCGGATTTCCACCTACGGACCCGGAAAAAGGGGTTCGGAAGTGGTGCTGGTGGATATTGTGGGAGGCGGGCACACCTGGCCCGGACAAAAGCCTCCCGTTTCCTGGATTGGGAGGTCGACCCGGGAAATCTCGGCCAATCAACGAATCTGGGCCTTTTTTGAAAAGCACCCCATGCCTGAGCAACCGTAAGGGCAGTTCCGCCGGACGATCAGTTCCGCCGGGAACTTAGGGGGTGGATTGGTTGACCACCCGCGACTGTGCGGTAGGAACGGGAGGCTGGGTTTCCGCAGGGATTTCCCGAATTCGGGGCGTGGCTACCCCGGTGGCCGGGACCGTCACCGGCGGAGGCGGTGACGGAACAGAGGGAGAGGGTGGGTCTGCCGGCTGGAGCGCGGGGATCCAGCGGTCCAGATGCCCTTGGTGCCATGCAAAATGCCCAACTCCCCCCAGAAGGATCAGGCACGCGGCTACGGCGAAAACGCGCTTCAGAACCTTGCGCCGTGGGGGAAGGCGCGGTGCTGCTGCTGCTCCTTGGGCAGAGGGTGGCAGGGACGCTGCAGCGGACGCTGCGGCACTGAGGAAAGAGGAAAAAGGTTGAGGTGGGGTTAGGACTCCTACTGGCCAAGCCGCTTCTGCGGGGGGGCGGCTCCCGGGTGGAGGAAGTGTCTCCACCGGATTGGGAGCGGTTTTCAAGGCCTCCGGCCACAGGTCTTCAGGAAGCCAAGCCGGCGGCTTCAGGGTGGGAAGCAATTGATCAAGGGAGGTCGCAGTTGCCGACATCGTCGGATCAGGGGCCCTGCCCGGTGTTGGGATGCTGGATTCGAGGGAGGGAAATCCCGGAACGGCCGGGGTGGGCGGGACGACGGCAACCGGGACGATGCCATGCGTTGCCTCATGGTGCTGAACATAAACCACTTCCAATTCTCCTGCATGAATCGTATCGCCGTGGGCAAGGGGTTTCCAATTCACCGGGTGACCATTTACCAAAGTCCCGAGGCCGGAACCGGCGTCTTCAATGAAATGGCCACCTTCCCACGGTTGAAGCCGGAAGTGCAGCGCCGCCAGTCCGAGGTGCGCCGCGACTTGCACCTCATTGGACGGGTCCGATCCAATCCCAACGCCCCCCGAAGGAAGCAATAGGGTATGTCCTTGGGGGGTTCGGAGTTCGGCCATGATGGGGGATCGAAACCAAGGGTAAAGCAGATTCGCCAATTGGCAAAGGCAGCTTGATCGTCAGGAACTCGGCCGGGCATGAAAAAAGCCTCTTTTCCCTGAGGAAAAGAGGCTTTTGGAAAGGAATCTGCCCGGATCGGCTCAGTTAAACTGTTCGCGGGTGTATTGGTTCCCGGAAACGAAGCCCAACTCAGGTGGAAACTCGAGATAACCGGTGCTGGGGTGGGTGGAATCGCGGAGGTGCTCCGGATACGGTTGGCGATAGCCGCCTTTGTAGGCCGGGAACGGGAAAGTCACGAGTTCAAAGATACCAAAGCCGAGACGGCAGACCGTTTTGCGGGTGCCTTGGATGATGCCGTAGGAGCCGGATGCAGTGCCGCCTTCTTCACGGTTGGTTTTGTTCCACTGGGTCGGGATTTCCGTGACACCATAAACGATGTTGGAAAGGGCGCGGCTCAGCTTTCGGATGGGGCCGTTCTTCTCCGCCGGGGGGGCTTGGAAGTCTGCCATGCTCAGGCCGGCGATGCCGACGGTCAGGAGGATCAGGATGGTCTTTTTCATAAAAATCGCAGTGCGGTTAAACTAGGGGGGCGGGTGATTCTTTGGCAACATGAAATTTCGGATTTTTCAGGGTGCCGCAGGCTTGGGGATTTCGTTCAGAGTGTAATAAGCGTCGGGATGGAGCAAGCCCAATCCATCCGCAGAACGGATGCCAGGGGACTTCAGATAGTGCACATGCCCCTTGGTCAGGGGACTGACGGCCAGTTTGACCTTCAGGCCATCCTCCGAAACCGTGGCGGCGGTGATGGCAGGCGTGATCCGATCGACCTCGGGGCCGCCGTATTCCGCCCGGTAGGCCCACGTCCAAGCCTCCATGGCGTAGCTGGAGGTCTGCACGGCGGTTTCCTTGTTCACCGGCAGGGTGAAAGTGAGGGTAAAGCCGTCCGGCGCGGCTTTCATGTCCTGCAGTTCAAAGGGCGTTTTTCCGGTCCAGACCACGCGGTCCAGATTGAAGGGTTTGCCCCCGCGGGAACCCCAGCCCCGGTCCGAACCGCCGGCAAACAGTTTTCCGTCCGGCGTCAGGGTCATCCCGGTCAGGCCGCTGCCAAATCCTTGCAGGAACGGAATGGCGACGCCCTGATAGAGGCCATTCACCATTTCAAGGCTGACCCGCGTGATGTTGGAATAACACTGATCGGCCACCAGCAGCTGGTTCTGCCACGGGCCAAACTTGCCACCGGTGGTGTCACAGACAATGGCGGTAGGACTTTGGCCCACCCGGGCATGCGGCAGCACCACTGCAGGCGGGATCAGGGTGGGGATCCGTTCGCTTTCCTTCACCAGCCGGCTGTTGTCGTTGGGGGCCGGGGGTGGGTCTCCGATCTCGGTAGTGACCTTGAACCAGTCGTTGCCTCCAGGATGTCCCGCAAAGGAGCCGGGTTTGAGCCACTTCAGGGAGCTGGAGCCATTCCATGGGCCCTGGTTGTCAGTATAAAAAGCGTCGCCTTCCGCATTGAAGCCGATCCCGCCCGGACTGCGCAGACCGCACACCGTGGGCAGGGTCCGGCCGTCCGGCGTCACCCGCAAGGCCCAGCCGCGGTAGTTGGTGACACTGTTGAACGAGCCGGTCAGACAGAGCGCCACCCAGAGATTGCCCTGACGGTCGAATTCGGAACCGAAGGCATATTCATGATAGTCCCCGCTGAGTCCCCAGGCATCGCTGACGGTGGCAAAAAGATCGGCCCGGCCATCGTTGTTTTCATCCACCAGCCGGGTGATTTCCGGACGCTGGGTGACGTAAAGACCGTCTTCCTTCCACGCCAGACCGAGGCATTCATGCAGGCCGGAAGCAAAGCGGGAGATCACCGCCGTCGAAAGGTCCGGACCGAGGGCATTGGTGATCTGGAAAACTTCTCCGCGGCGGGTGGCGGCAAAGATCCGGCCGTCCGGCGTGTGGGTCAGGGCCCCCGTTTCGAGGACAAACTGCTGCGGATTCGGCAGGGACTGGATTTGATAGTAATCGGATTCCTTCGGGATGGCGGCGGGGGCCGCACCTGAAGTCAGGCAGAGCAGGGAAAACAGGCAAAACAGGGATCGCATGGCAATAAGGTGATAGGCCGCGGGAAAGCCACGGGGTCTCAGGGTTTCCAGTGATAGGTCAGGGAAATGATGGCGGTATCGCCGGTGAAAATAACCGGAACCAGCAAATCCTCCTCCCGCAGCACCGCCGGGCCTGCTTCGACGGTAACACGGAAACCAGGTCCGTTCCAGCCGCCGCTTTCGGGCACCAGGGGGCCGGCGGCAGCCCTAAGATACAGGCCTGACATGGGCTCGGGGGCGCTGAAGTAGACATTCCGGGTCACCCGCAGATCATTCCCGGCGGTGGTGCCGGCGGGTTGATAGTTTTCCGTGATGGTCACGCTGCCGGTTTCATATTTGAAGGTGGGAAAGCGTTTGTCGTCGAGCCGGTAGCCGCGGAACCGCAGCATGGTGGCCCGGTCCCGCGCGGCCGGCCAGGGACTGTCCTCTCCCGTTAGCATAGCCACCGCCGGTCCGGCCGGGGCCGGTTTGAACAGGTTATACCCAAGGGGCGGCTGCTGGCCGCCGCCCCGTCCGGTCCAGTGGCGTTTGGCATCAATGAAGGCTCCCTGCCAAAACAGCGCCGGCGCCACCTGGTCGGCATCAAAGCACAAATTGACCCCATTGGGATAACCCACCGCAATGCCCCGCGGACTGACCCCGGCAAGGAAATTCCGGTAGATCACGGCCTCCCCGTTTTCCGGCGCGAGTGGAATGCCCCTGGATTCGTCTTCCGCAGCCTTGATTTCGTTCTGCTCCGTGCGTGATGGATGAATCCATTTGGATAGCGGCGTTTCTGAAAACAGCGCGCCGGACCACGCCAGATAGAGTTGTTCCTCCCCAGTCGCTTCAAAGTAATTCAGCCGGACCCTGCGGGCTCCTTTTTTGAGCCTGACTTTTCTGGAATGGACAGGGGAAGCTGCATGGATGCCATCGGCTTTGATGACGGACCTGCCGTCGATGAACAATTCAGATCCGTCGTCCGAAGCCAGATGGAAGCTGTATTCGCCATCCGCAGGCACCTCCAGCAGACCCTCATACTGCACCGCAAAATGCTGGGTATAACCTTCCAGTTCCACGGTGAGCTTGTGGTCCGGAATGCTGCCCGTGCGGTGCGGCGTGAGGCTGGAAAAATCCGGCAGTTCCTTCCAGTCGCCCAGATAGAGGCGGTAGTCCAGTTGGGTGAGAACCGGGCCTTCGCGGAGCACCCGGAGTTCGCCGTGCATGGCCATGGCGTGGCCGGGGAACGTGCACACATACGGATAGATGCCCGGCTCATCCGGGATCCTCACCACCAGTTCCTCCTTCTGGTGGGCGGCCACCATCCCGGTGTGGGCCAGAATGCGGGGACTGTCCGGAATCCATGCTTTGTCAGGGCCGGCCGCCCCCAGTTCCCATGCCAGTTGGGCGACTTCGAGGCCCTTGTCATTTTTGTCAGGAAGGGGACGGCAGAGCACCCAGTTGTGCGGCATTTCGTCAAGATTCTCAAATACCAGCCGGACCTGCGTTCCGGGCGGGGCCGTGATCACGGGCTTGTCGTATTTCATCTGCGCCGCCGGCGTCCGCAGGATGATCACCGGCAAGTCGTCCGCGAACAGCGGGGCGCCCCCTTGCGCGGCGATAAACAGGGCGGAAACGGGCAGGAAATAACAAGGCAATCTCATAAAGGCCGGAGGCAGGCAGGGAACGCCCCCCTGTCCGCGATTATTTCAGTTTGGTCCAGACCGCCGCCGCCATCTTGAAAAAGCAATACAGCCGTCCGCGCAGGACCGAAGAGGGCAGGAAAGGACAGGAAAGGACAGGACAGGACAGGACAGGACAGGACAGGACAGGACAGGACAGGACAGGACAGGACAGGACAGGACAGGAAAGGACAGGAAAGGACAGGAAAGGACAGGACAGGAAATGGCCGCCGGATCACGTGCAGCTTGCATTGCGGCCCGGTATCGTTATGGCTGAAAACATGAAATGCCTTTTTTTGGTCGTGTTGCTGGGATCGTGGACCTTGCTCAAGGCTTCGGAGGAGAAGGAACCGCCACTGGGGTATACCCTTCAGATCGGTGAAGAAAGAGTGGCGCTGGAACCAGGCAGGGAAGTGCAGGTCAAGGGCCGCTTCGAGAATCCCAAACTGATTCTGGTGCCGGATGAGGAGCGGCAATTTGGAGCCGCCGGGGTGCAATTCCAGTATCCGGCCTATTTTACCTTCGAAGCGGATTTCACGGCCGAAGGCATCCGGATCTGGACCCTCAGCGGCAAACAACAGGTCCTGATGGTGCAGGCCATGGCAGGAGTGAAACTGAGCGCCCAGGACATGGCCGATGCCCTGAGAACCCAATACGGCAAAGGGGCCAAAACCGCTCCGGTTTCATGGAAGATCGGCGACCGCCAGTATGACGCCGTCCGGGTATCCTTCCATCTGGCAGGCGTCAAATTGGTTCAGGACGTCCTCGCCCTGCCCACCAAAAATGGCAGCCGCTTCCTCATCCAGCAGGACAGCACGGAAGACGACCCGGCCCACGAAGCGGAAAAGGAACTGGTAACCGCCCTGCTCAACAAAACACTCACCCTTACAGATCCAGAGGGCCCGCCGTCCAAAGATTTGCGATGAGCGTTTGGCCGGATGAAATCTGGGAAGGGTTTCTCAGGTTTGGCAGCCAATAGGCCTGGCGGGCAGGAGGTCAGAGGTGACAAGAGGCGGCTTACGGGCAAACTGTGTTGACCTGGCACGATGAACCATTCACAACAAATGCAATGAAATGGATTTACTGGATCGCGCTGATAGCCCTGCTGGCGGGGATTGGTAGTGTGATCGCTTCTGCGGGATTTCCTGTGTACTCCGATGAGGCCGCACCTGGCCGCTTGTCCTTTGATCTACAGAATTTGCCCCGGGAAATCCGGTTCGAGGAGTGGCATCGTCAGTTGAAGTCATTTGAAACCCCTCACAAGCGGTTGAATGATCTGGGGTGGGGACTGATTGCCAGTGCTGCCGGGTTTGGCCTGGCTGCGGCCCTGTGGAGGCGGTGGCACCGCAGTCCGGCTATCCGTCACACGGGGATGGTGATGCTTATCTGGTTTGCGTTGTGGCTGCTAAGAATTCCTCTGGTTTTCCGTTATTACATGAAGCGCCAGGAGCGGTTTGACTATCCGGTTTGGGGAGATTCGATTGGCATCCCCATTTATTCGGAGATCATGGCCTTGGTAGTGTTGGCAGTGTTGTCGGCGATGGTACTGGCCATCCTCAGGATCAACCACCCTTTGCCTGCCGTCATTGGGTGGACGCGGCCGCTTTCTGCCGTTGGCTGGATCCGGGCGGTAGTGCTGGGATTTTGGATTTTGATGTTGGCTTTTGGGATCCTGATGGGCATTTGGGATGGGAACGAAGGGACCGTCCTCGCCAGTCTGCCGGCAGGAGTAATTCTCATCGCCTTCCTGACATCGGTTCCGGAATCAGGCAGAGGGGCTGCCGGGCATGCGGAAACCTGTCCACTGAAGGGTCCAACGCAAATCTCCGGGGAAGTTTAAAAGGCCACTTCAGGCAATGATGGCATTGACTGCATTGCCCGCGACCCCGGTGAGGCGCACGTCGAGGCCCTGGAATTTTACATTGAGGCGTTTGTGGTCGATGCCCAGCAGTTTGAGCATGGTGGCGTGGAGGTCGTGCACGTTGACGATGTTTTCCACGGCACGGTAGCCGAGTTCATCGGTGCTGCCGTAGGTTCCGGGTTTCACGCCGCCGCCGGCCATGGCCACGCTGAAGGCGAGGATGTGGTGGTCGCGGCCGGTGCCCTGGCCCATGGGAGTGCGGCCGAATTCACCGCCCCAGAGGACGAGGGTGTCGTCGAGCATGCCGCGTTGTTTCAGGTCGGCGATGAGGGCGGCGCTGGCTTTGTCGCAGGCGGCAGCGGCGTCGCGCATGCCATCTTCGATGCCGCCATGATGGTCCCAGGCACGATGATAGAGCTGGATCATGCGCACGCCGCGTTCGGCCATGCGGCGGGCCAGCAGGCAGTTGGAGGCAAAGCTGCCGTCGCCGGGTTCCTTGATGCCGTATTGCTCCAGAATGCTGGCGGGTTCCTGACGCATGTCTGTGAGGTCGGGCACGGACGACTGCATGCGGAAGGCCATTTCATACTGGGCAATGCGGGTCTGGATTTCGGGGTCGATGCGTTCCTGGTCCAGCAGGCCATTGAGCCGGTTTACTTCCTCCACCACCTGCCGCTGGGTGCTTTGGCAAAATCCGTCAGGACTGCCCAGATAGTGCACGGGGTCGCCTTTCGACTGGAATTGGATTCCCTGGAATTTGCTGGGCAGCACGCCGCTCGACCACTGCCGGGCGGACACCGGCTGGGCTCCGGTTCTGCCCTGCGAAACCAGCACGACAAATCCTGGCAGGTCCTCGGTTTCCGCCCCGAGGCCGTAGAGCAGCCATGATCCCATGCTGGGCCGGCCCTTGATGATGGAGCCGGTGTTCATGAAGGCATGGGCGGTGTCATGGTTGATCTGCTCCGTTTGCATGGAGCGGATCACGCAGAGTTCATCGGCGACACTGGCAAGTCCGGGAAAGAGGCTGGAGATTTCGATGCCGTTTTTGCCGTGTTTGGAGAAATCCACAAATGGCCCGCGGGCCTTGAGGGTGGCTCCCTGGAGCTGGGCGAGTTGTTGTCCTTTGGTGAAGGATTCCGGAAAAGGCTGGTCATGGAGGCGGCGCAGTTCCGGTTTCCAGTCAAAGGTCTCCAAGTGGGACGGGCCGCCGGCCATGCAGAGATGAATCACCCGCTTGGCTTTGGGGGCGTAGTGCAAAGTTTTAAGCGCCCCCTTGGACGCGGGGGCAGCCGCACTGGTCTGGCCCATCAGCGAGGCCAAAGCCATGCCGCCCAGACCGTAGGCGGATTGAGTCAGGAACGACCGGCGATTTACGCTGCGGGCGAAAGATTCGAAGTCAGGAACTGATTTCATGGATGTCTGGAGATGGGTTAGTAATCCGCCCGCAGGCGGGAATCCAACTTCAATACCGGGTGATGGTTTCGTGGAGGTTGAGAATGACGCGGGCAGTAGCGGTCCATGCGGCCAATTCGACAGGTGGCAGTCCGGGCGGGACCGGGGCAAGGCCAAGTTTGCTGACTTTCACGGCGTCGTCCGGCGTTTGGGTGAAGGCTTCGCGCTGGGATTTCAGATAAGTCAGGATGGACTGGAGTTCTGCGGCGGAAGGTGGCCGGGCGAGAGCCAATTGCCAGGCGAGGTGGAGGCGGGCGCTGTCATCCTTGGCCGGTCTGGTGAGGAGCCGCTGGGCGAGCGCGCGGGCTGCTTCGGTGAAGGTCGGATCATTCAGCAGGGTCAGGGCCTGTTGTGGAGTATTGGAGACCATGCGGGCGGCGGCGCATTCATCCCGCATCGGAGCATCGAAATTGGCCAGCATGGGGTGGAGGAACGTGCGCTGCCAATGCATGTAGACGCCGCGCCGCCACTGGGAGCCGTCGGTGTCAGGGAGATAGTCCCGGTCCGGAAACTGCAGATTGACGTAATAGTTGGGGGGTTGCCACGGTTTGACGCTGGGCCCGCCCAGTTCCGGATTGAGCAGGCCGGCAATCTGGAGGGCGTTGTCACGGACAAATTCCGCTTCCAGCCGGCGTGGGTTTTGTGAGGTGAGGAGCCGGTTGGCGGGGTCCGCGTTCTGGTATTCGGGCCGCAGGCTGGAATGTTGGCGGTAGGTGGCTGAAGTCACTAACAAACGAACCATGTGTTTGGTGTTCCACCCGCTGGCGCGGAATTCGGCCGCCAGCCAGTCGAGCAGTTCGGGATGGGACGGAGGCTCGCCCTGGGCTCCGAGGTCATCCACCACCGCAGAAAGACCCGTGCCAAAAAACTGCTTCCACAGGCGGTTCATCACCGTGCGGGCAGTCAGGGGATTTTCCGGAGAGGTGATCCAGTTGGCGAGATCGAGTCTGGAGAGCCGCTGGCCTTCCGCTGGTTTGGGGCCGGGGAGGAAGTGGGGGGTGGCCGGCGGGGTGATCTCCCCGGTTTCATCCTGCCAATTGCCGCGCGGCAATACGCGCACGGTGAGGGGCGGCATGGCTTTGGTGACCAGCGTGGTGGTCCTGCCTTCGGCATACTCGCGGCGCCTGGCGGCGAGGGCCTGATACCCGGCATAGGCTGCAGCATCGGCTGCAGTGGAGGTGAGCCAGGCTTCATTGACCAGTGCCAGATGGGCTCCCTGAGGATCCGCCAGGGCCGGGGCCAGGGCCGACATCCAGCCATTGGCGTGGGCCGGGACCGGTGGGGCAAACGGAGACCACGAGAGTCGCACGCTGCGGAAGGGCAGGGCTTTGAGGGAAACCGTCAGGGTGTCACCGGCGGCTAAGGTCAGGGGTTGATTGGGCAGCCAGACCCCGGCAGGCCGGTCCGAAGCGGGGAAATCGGCCAGTTTCCATCCTGACAGAATGCCCGGGATGGGAAATCCGTTGGCATAACGCTCCGCTTTGGCGGCGGAATCCGCAAAACGGAAAGCGACCGGATCGGGCCGGTCCGCGCCCTGCCGGTGGACTGCAGCCGAGAGGGTCACGGTGCCGGAATAGCGGTCCTGCCCCAGCAGTTCGAGGCGCAGGGCAGCGATGGTAACCGGCCCGGGCTGGAAGTGCAGTGTCAGGTCCTCCGGTTTTCCGGCGGTCAGGACAATGCTGCCGTCCGCGCTGACGGCCGGGGATGCCGGAGCGGGAGCCGGTTTCTTGTCAGGACCGGGGGTGCCGGCGGTGACGGGTTCCGGCGCGGTTTTGGCTTTGGCGCGGGGTTTGGAGACCGAAGCGGCGGCCGTTGTCAGGACTTCGGGCACGGGAAAAGCCCATCCCTCCGGATGCCGGACCGTGAAAGCCTTGCTGGAGGTGAGCCATGTCTGGAACTGCGCGGCAGCCGCCGGATCAATGGCGCGGCGGGCAGCGGCTTCGGCGGTCAGGATGCGCTGGTCGGCTTCGGCCCGGGCGGCTTTGCCCAGCAGCCATGGATTGCTGACTTCGATCTCCGGCGGGAAAGGATGGTCATTGCTGTAGCCGCGGAGTTCCGGGTTGGGGGTGTATTGATATTCCGAATACACGCCCCATTGTTTTACATCGGCGAAAAAGGACTGCAGGGAATAAAAGTCTTTGGCCGAGATGGGGTCGAATTTGTGGTCATGACACTCGGCGCACCCAAAGGTGGAGCCCAGCCATGCGGTGCCGACCACGCGGGTGCGGTCCGCGCCATACTTGGCGAGATATTCTCCCGGCTGGGCCCCGCCTTCCCGGGTCACCATGTTGAGCCGGTTGAAACCCGTGGCGATGAGTTGTTCTTCCGTGGGGTTGGGCAGAAGATCACCGGCCAATTGTTCGAGGGTGAACTGATCGAACGGTTTGTTTGTGTTATAGGAATCGATCACATAATCCCGGTAGGGAAAAATCCGCTGATTCTGGTCCCCGTGATAACCAACCGTGTCACTGAACCGGACCACATCAAGCCATGCCACCGCCATGCGTTCGCCGAAGTGAGGCGAGGCGAGCAGGCGGTCGACCTGATGTTCGTAGGCGTCAGGACGCTGATCCGCGAGGAAGGCGGCGCTCTCTTCCGGGGAAGGGGGCAGACCGGTCAGGTCCAGACTAAGGCGGCGCAGCAGGGTGGCAGGGCCGGCTTCCGGGGAGGGATGCTGGTTTTGTTTCTCCTGGGCGGCCCGGATGAACCGGTCGACGGCACTTTTGGGCCAAGCCATATCCGTGACCTGGGGCGGTTCCGGACGGACCAAGGGGGTATAGGCCCAGTGCGGTTCGTAAACTGCGCCTTCGGCGATCCAACGGCGGAAGATTTCCTTTTGCTCCTGGGTAAAGGGTCTGTGCTCCTCCGGCGGCGGCATCAGGTCATCCTCATCGGTCGTGAAAATGCGCTTCAGAATCTCACTCTCGTCGGGCTTGCCCGGAACAATGGGCAATTCCCCGGATTTACCGGGCTTGAGTGCTTCCTCCCGGAGGTCGAGGCGCAGTTTGGCTTTCCGGTGGCTGGCGTCCGGGCCGTGGCAGTGAAAGCACGTATTCGACATCAGGGGCCGGATGTCGCGGTTGAATGACACGGGAGCGTCAGGCGCGGGCTCGGCGGCTGAGGCAGCCAGCGGCAGCAATAGCAGGAAGAAAACGAAGCGGGGAGAAGTCATTCGCGGAAAGGGCAGGGCAACGCAGTTTACAAGAATGGCCTACGTCGCGTCCAGAGGATCCATATCGCCATACCGGAATTTCGGGATCCTCTAAAGGTGACGGTTCCGGGAATCACCCTCCGGCCAAAACTGCGGGCCACATTCCTGCCCCCGGCCGGGCCCACGAAAAACGCCTATTTCTTTTTGCGGAAAACGCCGACCCAGTAGTCCAGGGCATTCTGGACTTCACAGGCCCAGTAGTTAAACCAGTGGAGGATTCCACGCCCCCCGCCACCGGCGTCGGAGGAGGGAGGGCCACTGGGGGAGACCGCCGCAACCTTGGCTTCGGCCGGTGGTATTGCAGGCGGCCTCGTGGTCGATGACGGGGCGATGGGCTGGCGCTGCGGAGTTGAAGCAACGGGGGGTGGTGTGACGATCTTCGACACCGGAGGAGGGGAAACGGGCGGGGGCGCGGCAATGGGTGGCGGCGCGGCAATGGGTGGGAGTGCGGCAACTGGTGGTGGCGCAACAGGCACAGGCGTGACCGGTGGCGGGGTAACCGGTGGGGGCGCGGCAACGGGTGGAGGGGTAAGCGGTGGCGGTGCGGCAACGGGTGGCGGGGCAGCAACGGGCGGTGGCGCGATAGGCGCAGGCGTGACCGGTGGTGCCGCAGCAACAGGGGGTGCGGCTGCGGGTGGAGGTGTGACCGGTGGCGGGGTAACCGGCGGTGGCGTGACAGGCGGTGGCGTGACAGGCGGCGGCGTGACAGGCGGCGGCGCGACAGGCGGCGCAGCAACGTGTGGCGGTGGCGCGGCATCCGCCGGCGCACTGGCTTTCAGGGCTGCTGAGAGGGCGGAACGGGGGCCGACTGTGGGCGAGGCCGTCGGTGCGGTGGGCAACGCGGGCAGTGGACTGTCCGGTGGCTTGGTGGCAGCGCGGGGGACGGCGGTGGCGGGCGAGGCGGCTGGTGGCTTGACTGCCGCCGAGACTTGTTTGGCCTGAGCGACGGCGGAATCCAGACGGTCGGTGAGTTCAAAGATTTTCAGTTTGAGAAATCCACTGATGCGCAGGGATTCCAGAGCGTTTTCGCTGGGGGCGGCGAGGAACAGCTTGGATTGATGCCGTTGCATCCGTTTGGCGAGGGAAAGAATGGCCCGCAGGGGAGCGCTGGTCAGGGTTTGAACGCCCGAAAAATCCAGGATGACCGGCTGGCCCGAATCTTCTGCAATGTATTCCCGCAGACGGGCATCAAACTCGGTGGCATTGTTGGAATCGAGTTTGCCGGCCACCGTCAACAGGTGAATGCCCTGGGGGGAGGATTGGGTGATTTCCATGGATGCGGGAGTTCCCGGCTAGGCGGCCAAGGCGTCTTGGTTCCGGTGGGCGCGGCGGGTCAGGATATGAACGTTTTTGCCGTCCCTCCTTTCGTAGTGCCGGGTGTCGGTCGCCTGCAAGAGCATATGAATGCCGCGGCCTCCAATCTCTATGTCTTCAAGGTCCTCCACCCGGCTGTCGTCGATGACCGGAGCATCCGTCCATGGGTTGAAGGGAGCGGCGTCATCCGTGAGGGTGACGCGCAGTTCGTGGCCGTCAAAATCCGCCGTGAAGATGATTTCATGACAGTCCGGCCCCCCATACTTCAGCGTGTTGGAAGCGAGTTCATCAAGGATCAATTCAGCGACAAACTGGAGGGAGCCCGGCATTTCCTGGTAGACGGCGCTGTCTTCCAGCGCTCTGAGACAGCTCTGCAAAGAACCGGTTGCCGGATCGATTTGGTAGGAGAAGGAAGGACTCATGGACCGTCACCCGATGGGATAGTCGAAGAAACTGCCTGTCCGGCGGCCTTGGCAGGGGCCGGATACGGACATCTGTCGGCTGATAGGTTACTCTATAAAGGAAAAACGGACAATTGTAAAATCGTCAGGCAGGGAATCCACACTGCAAAGGGCTCCGATGCGTTTCCTCAGGTAGGCGGGTTCGCCATGATCCATGTATCGGGTGGAGCGGACCACGGCAGTGAATTCGTCGAAGGTCCACTCCCGGTCCGGGCCAAGCGGGATTTCAAAGGCTCCGTCCGTGAAGATGTAAAGTTTGGATCCCGGATCCACCCGGATGGACCCATTGGTGTAAATCATGCCTTCCATGGCTCCCACGGATGGCCCGTCCGAGCCGAGGGCTGCGTAATCTTCCCCGTCCTCCGGGGGGTCGCCCAGCAGGAGAATGGCAGGAGGGTGGCCGGCGCTGGAGTAGGATAGGTGGCGGGATTGGCGGTCGAATACCCCATACCACATGCTGAAGAGCATGTTATTCTGGTTCTCCATGGGGAAGGCCGCGTTCAGGTCCATCAGGACGCCGGCAGGATCGGCCATGGCGGCCTCGCCGAGGAGGAGGCGGGCCCGCACATTGTTCAGGACGGAGATGGAGAGCAAAGCCATGCCAGTGCCGTGACCGACCACATCCAGCACATACATCACAAAGAGATCGCCCACCCAATGATACCCGAAGGAGTCGCCGCCAAGGGCCTCGGCGGGTTGCATCAGCCACTCGGCGGTGACCGGTCCATTTTGGATAGGAGAAGGCAGGACGCGTTGGATGTAGTGGTTGGCTTCCTCCAATTCTGCGGTCATCCGGGCCTCGCTGGTCTGGAGCCTGCGGAGGGCTTCGCGGCGTTCGCGGGTTTGCAGGGCGAGCACCCCATAGCTGGCGAGGCCGAGGGCAAACTCCCGGTCCTGACTGGTCCAGCCGGCATCCGGGGCATTTTTTTCGAAGCAGAGCACGCCATGGAATCCATCGCCGTGCTGCAGGGCGACGCAAAGCAGGGCGGTGGTGTCCGGTTGGGCAAAGCCCATTTGTTGGAGGAGGTGGAGGACGGGAGTATCGGCCGTGGCGAGAGCCCATGGTTCATCCGTGGCGAGGCGGTCGAAGAACGTCGGGCAATATTCAAGATCGGTGAGGGTGCCGGGTTTGGCAGTGGTGCCGGTGTCGTGGCAGACCTGGCAGACCACTTTGCGTGAGCCGTCGGCAGCGGTGGCCTCCGGCCGCAGCCAGGCAGAGACGCGGCGGCAATCAAGGGCCGCCGTGGCCCGGTGTGCGAGGAGAGTCAGGCTTTTGGCCACGTCCCCTTCCTGAAAGGCTTTGGAGAGGGAGAGTTCCGCCAGCAGGGCGGTCTGACTGGAAAACCGTCCGGATAGTTGTTGGAGATCCTGTCCGGCCTTTTGCTGAAGTGTGAGGTCCCGGAGGTGAACGAGGAGGCTTTCCCCGCAACGGGAGGCGGTCAGTTCGACAGACAGCGGACCGCGCGGCCCCTGCAGCGCCACTTCCAGAGGGCCGCTGGTCTCGCCGTCGTTCAAGCGGAGCAAGGCGTTGCGGAGCCGGGTGCATTCCGGCGCAAATTCATCAAGGTCCCTGCCGAGGGCATGTTCGCCGAGGAGGGACAAAGCGGAGGGACTGGCGGTGAGCAGGTGCAGGCGCAGATCCGTCTCCACCAGGGCCACCGGCAAGCTGCTGATGCAAAGGCCCCGGGATGCCGGGTGGGTTTCATCGGTTAGGAAGGATATCGGCCCTGAAGCCCCGGCGGGCAGGAAGGCCGGGGCGGTCCATGCCGGAACGGGGCCGTCCGCGCCGTCCGGGCCCAGTTGGAAATGGAAGGAATCCACCTGGAGATACTGCAATCCGGTCAGGGGATAGGGAATGCCGCGGAGCATGGGCAGCCCGGCGAGATAGGTTTCATTGCGGGCCTCCGGCAGAGCCACCGCATACCAGGTGCCTCCGCGGTGTTCAATCATCAGATGCCGCCGCGAGAGCACTGGCACCGGCTGGAGGTAGTCAAGCGCCACGGTGCCGGCACGTCCGATGACATCCCCGGCGCGGCACGGCCAGCGCTGGCCATCAATGTGCAGAAAAAAGTCCTGCGTTGGATTCCCCGCCGGGGCATCAGTCATCATGCTTTTTGCGTAACAGCAGGATGGCAGCGGCACAACTGGACAACGCCCACGCACCCAGGGAGGCCAGCCCCTGCCACGCCGGGGTGGCGTGCCGCAGGAGACGCGGCCGTTCGTCCCGCATAGTGGACCCAACATAGCGGGGTGTCAGGATGTTGCGTTTGGCGGGATCCCACTCGAAGGTACGGGGGCCAAAGGGTTCGCCGCTTTCAGGAGGCGCGTAGAGGGTGGATTCGTCGATGGTGACGGTGGTAGCCTGGTGGGGATTCCACAGCACGGAAAGGGGGCGGAGCGTGGTATTGAGGTTGTTCAGGGCGGTGGGATAATCGGAGGCGTCCTCCACCTTTTTATTCCAAACCAGCGAAACATCCATCACCCGCTGCGCGGCAAACGATGGGAACACCCGGCTGACCAGCCGGGGGACGGCATGATTTTCCCAGTCCTTGAGCGGAAAGACGAAGCCGGCAAACAGAATCTGGGGGATGATGAGGACCGGCACCATGAGCACCGCCTGGAGGGAGGTGCGGGAGGCCGCAGAAATGAGCAGGCCAAGGCCGGTGGCGGCGGCTGCACAGGCCATCAGACCGGAAAATTGCCATGAGGCTGCGCCGTCCAATCCGGAACCGCCCCATTTCAGGATCAGGAAGATCAATCCGGCCTGCAGGGCGGTCAGGCAGCCGAGGAACGCGAATTTACTGAAGAGATAGGTGGATGCGCGCAGGCCGACAAATTGTTCCCGGCGGAAGATGGAACGTTCCCTGACCAATTCCGGGGCGGCATTGCCACAGCCCAGCCAGAGCACGGCGATCGCCGCGAGGAACAGTTTTTTGTCACTGGGATTCTCCCCGGTGGCCACTAGGGCAATGAGTCCGGCAATGAGGATAGGCTGGCCGGCCAGGAGGAGCAGATTTTTCCAGTCCGCCCGCAGGATCTGCCACTGGCGGCGCAGCAGAACCGGAACCGCCCAGTGCCGTTTTTCGCTGTGCCGGGAGGTGGTGGTGCGGGAGGGTTCCGGGGGCAGGGGCACCGGTTCCAGCAGGGAGTGACCGGTCTGCTGCAGATAGAGTTTTTGCCATGAGCCCGGCTGGTCCTCCTTCAGCCGGTGATAAAGTTTGGACAGGGTGCGGACGTTGAACAGCTCTTTGGCAAGGCGCGGTTTTCCGCGGAAAACGGTCCGTCCCGGAGTGGCCTTGCCCTGGTCATCCCGCCCGGCCATGACCACTTCGAGGGATGACATCAGATAGACATTTTCCATCAGGTGGGTGGTGCACACCACGGTGCAGCCGGTATAACTCAATTCCTGGAGTTGCTGCATCAGCTCGGTCTCGGATTCCGGATCCAGCCCGGAGGTAGGCTCATCAAGAAAAAGCAGCGGAGGGCGGCCCAGCAGTTCCACGCAGACGCTGAGCCGTTTCAACTGGCCTCCCGAGAGTTGTCCGGCCCGGGTATCGAGGTGCTGGCGCAGGCCGAGGCGATCTGTCAGGGAAGCAATCAGCTTGTCCACTTCCCGGGCGGGAGTGCGCATCGGCAGACGCAGCATGGCGCTGAAATGAAGCGCCTGACGGGCCGTCAGTTCGAGATGGATGATTTCCTGCTGCGGCACATAACCAAAGAAACGGGAAGGCTGGTCGATTTGCCGGATGTCCACACCGTCCACGTGGATGGAGCCGGCCGACAGGGGCTTGAGGCCGAGCAGCGCTTTGAGCAGGGTGGTTTTTCCGGCTCCGGAAGGCCCGATGATGCCCACAAATTGTCCCGGCCGGGCATCGAAGCTGGCGGCCTGCAGAATGAGACGTCCTTTGCTGCCCGGGACATCAAGCCCACTGGCCTGCAGGCCGGAACCAAGGCCATCACGCACCGGGCGGAGGGCGTAGCCATCAAACATGAAATAGTGATGGTCGCCGAATTGCAGCAGGTCTCCCATGACCAGCGGATGCTGATCGAAATATTTTCCATTCACAAGGGATCCGCTGCGGGCCATGTCATGGACGATGAATCCATCCGGGGCGGCGGCGATACTGGCTTGAATGCCGGAAAGCATCGGGTCCTGCAACAACACATCGGCATCGCCGGTGTTGCCGAGGGTGAGTCCTGCAAACAGAGGGATTTCCCTGACATTTTGGCCGCGGAAAATTACCTGCAGGACACCGGAGGAGGCTGATGGGGCAGGCGGAGGTGGAAGGGAGGCGGCACTTGGCTGGGCGGTGCCTTGTGGAGTGGCCGCGCTGGGCAGTGGTGAACTGACCCGGGCAGTTTCCCACGAAAATAATAGCAGAAACGGCCCCACCGAAATCCGGTCTCCGTCCCTAAGCTGGGTTTCCGTGGAAACGGCTTCCCCATTGACCAGGGTGCCACCGGCACTGCCGGCATCCCGCAGGGTGACGTGGCCGCCTTCCCATAACAAATGACAATGGATTGGGGAGACCGCCGGATGCGGGATGCGGAAAGAGGCGGATTTTGCCTGGCCGATGGAAACTGGGACCCCGGCCTGGAGAGGGCGGGCCAATTTGGTGCCTCCGCTCAGAGTGACCACAGGGGCGGATTCCGGAGGGGGCGGGGGCATGACCGCAGGAGAAGTGGACCGGAGCGGGCTGGGAATAGGGGAAGGGGCAGATCAGGGCAGCACGATCCAGACTTCGACCGCGCGGTTTTTGCTCTGCTGGTCGGCGCTGATCAGGCTGGTGGACCCAATCCCGACGGAATAACATTTGTTGGGGATTTTGAAGGATTTCAGGACTTCCTCCACGCCGGTGGCTCGGGCCTGGGAAATCTGGCGGTTGATCCGGGAGGTTCCGGTTGCATCGGCATAACCAATCACAAAGAGCACCGCCTGCGGATCCGAGAGCAGGTTTTCGGCCTCCGGGGTGAGCAGGGCTTTCTTGAAGCGGGCGGTTTCCCGGTTCCCCAGTTTGGCCGAGCCCTTTCCGAATTGCAGGGTGGCCACGCGGGAAAGGCGTTTGGCCACACGAATGGCTTCCCTGACCTTCTGTTTGTCGTCATCGGAATAGATTTCCGGCGGAGCTTCTTCAATACGCCGGTCGGCTTCCGCCTTGAGCAAGGCCACCTCCGGGGCACTCTCGGCAAAGGACTCCACAGGCTCCTCTTTCACGACGGGATCCGGGTCTGCAGCGTCGGGGGATTCAGATGGGACACCCGTGGCCGCCACGGCCTCCGGTGCCACGGCCGGGGAAGGCGGTGGGGGCACCGGGTCCGGCATGGTGGCGGGCTCTTTGGAGGGCTCGGTCGGGGTGGTCGGGGTGGTCGGGGGTGGGGGATCCACCGAAGCCACCGGATCCGGTGCAGGGGTCACCTCAGGGGTTGCCACAGGGGGCGGCGGCACCGGGATAATGGGCTCCGGCGGCACAGGTTCGGCCGGCGGAGGGGTGACGACCGCGAGACCGGGATCCGGAGGCCGGGGCGCAGGGTCGGCCGGGGTCGATGCCACAGGTGATTTTTTGACGAACGTTTTCCATGCCCACCAGCCTCCGCCACCCACCGCGCCCACCGCCCCGAGGATCAGCCCCAGCAAAATACAGCTGGCCAAAGCGGAAGGTTTTTTGGAAGGAGCGGGGGGAGGTGGCGGGGTACTCATGGTATTGTCAGGGGTGGATCAGGAGGCATTGGAGGCCTGCCATCGACACGGAAATAAGGGGAAGTTTTTCGACGGTCAAATCCCATCCGGCCGCGTCCGGCACTCCGGTTTACGGTATGGAGGTGAACAGCACTTTTTGACGGTCGATCTCGGAAGGTTTATTGACAGGAGGAGTCCGGTCGAGTGCATAGACCGTGTCCGAGGCGATCCGGTTGGTCCGGGTATCCCAAAGCATCACAGAAGCTTTGGAACCGGCGACCGACTGCTCTGCCGGGACGGAGACGGCTATGAAGCGTGGCACGTAGGAGGCACTGGCGGCCAGAACCTGGGAGTCACTCATTTTGGGGAAATTCACCACAGTGGTTGCGCTGTTAGTAAAGGAAGGAGTGGCGAAATCCCCCGCGTAGGCTCCGCGGGTCACTTCCCGGGTCGCCCGGTTCCACGAGGCGGTGAGGGAAGCCAGCTCCGCTCTGGCAATGGCCGCCGGATCCGGGGCGGCTGGTTTCCCCGGGGCCGCCGGTTTGGCCTTGCCGGGGGTGGCGGCGATTTTCTTCAGTTTGCGGACCCGTGATTCATAAGCCGGTTTCATGGCCAGTTCCACAAAGGCGCGCCGGGCCCTGGTCTCGGCAATTTGGATCTGATTCTGACTGGCCCGGTATTTTGCGAGGACGACAATGGCTCCAACAATCTGGATGCCCGTGCCCTCCGCTTTGGCAGTAGTGTCCAACCCGGCGCAGCCCGCCGAAAAGAGGGCTGGCAGCAGCATGGCTACAACGAGGGGAAGGAGCGGACGCATCGGAATTGCTGGCCGGGGGTTCGGAGGAAATCACCGTTCCGGACCCTCCGCCGCGGAGGGTCCGGGCTCCGCATGATGTTAGAACGTGAATTGGCTGCCGATGCCAAAGAAGAAGCCGGGATCGTCGAGATTGCCATTCTGGATGCCCGCGACCGAAATGTTGATGCCGCCGGCCCGCCATTGGAATCCAAAGGCGTAGGGAGTTTCCTGTTCGACGTCATCGTCCCGCGTCGAGATTTCCCCAACAAGGTAGAAGCGATAGGGCAACTGAACTTCCAACCCGCCATAGACATGGAAGCTGTCCGGACCGGGATCCCAGTTTTGACGGACTCCTCCGTGGAAGCCGAGGGATTTCACAAAGCCTTCCTCATTGATGGGGAGGCGTTTGTAGGCCGCTCCAAAGGCTCCGAAGGTTTCCGTGGCGGCGTCGCCGAAGCGGCTGAATCCCCCGATGGAAAATTGCGGCAACCACCCTTCATCCTTCAGGAGGCGGACCCGGGCGAATGGACCCGTGGCGAACGGATTATCTCCGGGAGCATCCACATAAAGCCCGTTCACCCCCAATTCAAACCAGTCCGTCAAACCGTAAGCTGCGATGTAGCCGTGTGCCCATGGGTTACTGTCATTCTCCGGCAGAAAAAAACAATATTGGGCCGTAAAGGCCCCCGCAGGCAGGGTAGCAGAAGTGGGGTTGATAAAGAGCCCCGTCGGCCCGGTGGTGGTCAGAAGCCCGCGGCCCGCTTCATAGGGAATATCCAACAAGGAAGGGGTGGGGCCTTTCGGAGTGGCCGCAGTAAAGTCACCGGCCATGAGGGGACACGCCGCAAGGGCAGACAACACAATAGGAAGGTATTTGGACATAGCAGGGAAATATTAAATCCAATGATTCATACGGCAACATAATTCATGCCCCCCGCGCTCTTTTTGGCGCATGGCACCGGCATGGAGCCTGGCTTCCATTGGATAGAACTGGAGTTCCATTTTCCGGCCTATTCACCGGTGGCGCAAGCACACCATAAAAAAATCAGGCGGTATATTGTTGATAATAAGAATATTACGATTTCTGTGCCAAACCTGGCACACCTTGAGCAGCCACCCACCCAGCCGGTGTCCACAAGGGTTCCGGATATTCATAACAACCTCCACCCCATAAAATCATGTCCCAAGTCACCGAAGGTCAACTCCGCGAAATTATCGCCATCAAAGCGCACCGCGATCCTGCTTTCCGCACCTCTCTCCTGAGCAACCCCAAAGCCGGCGTCGAACGAATCCTCGGTTCCTCCCTGCCGAGCAATCTGTCCGTGGCGGTTTTGGAGGATTCCGATGCCAAAATCTATATCGTCATCCCTCCTGCCGCCTCCGACGAGCTGAGTGAGGATCAACTTGAGGCGGTGGCCGGCGGTTTCCTTGATGCCTCCCTTGGTTCCTCCGTGCTGGGTGACGGCATGCTCTGCATCGGCGGCGGGCTGATCAACTCCAAGATGGAACTCAACCTGTAAACGCCGGGCTGCCACGGACCCGTCCGCTGGACTGGCCGCCGGAGTCCCCATCCCGCAAGGGATGGGGACTTTTTTTGTTATAAGAGATTCTCCTGCCGGTTTTTTTAGTCAGGACCACCGGGCAGACCGGCTAGTGCGGGTCCGATGGGAAGGAGCGGGATTGGAAGGACTGCTCCAATCAATGGAGTTCACGCTCCATTCCTTCCGCTCCAGAATGCCCCCGTCAAGCCGTTAAATTATTTGGCATTATATTACGTTGATTATGAGCATGTTATTGGCCGCAATAAAATCATGGCACGCCGTAAGCTGAATCTGGCTGCGGATGCCGGGAAACCGCCCGCTGCGTCCAATACAACACAACACAATACGAACTCAAACCAACACAACATCATGTCCCAAGTAACCGAAGGTCAACTCCGCGATATCATCTCCCTCAAAGCGCACCGGGATCCCAACTTCCGTGCCCAGCTCAAGAGCAATCCCAAAGCCACCGTGGAAGGCATTCTTGGTTCCAGCCTCAGCGGAATCTCAGTCTCCGTGGTGGAAGACACCGACAATGCGATCACGCTGGTGATTCCTCCTGCCGCTTCCGAGGAACTCAGCGAGGACCAGCTCGAAGCTGTCGCCGGTGGCTTCCTTGATGCTACCCTCGGATCCTCCGTGCTCGGCGATGGTATGCTCTGTATCGGTGGCGGTCTCATCAACTCCAAGATGGAGCTCAACCTGTAATCAGGCTCCCCAGGCTTTCCCGGCGGCTCCCCCATCGCTGGCCTGCTGCCTGAATACGTCCCTGGAACCCGGTTTCATCCGCATGGCGGGGAAGCCGGGTTCTTTTTTGGGGTGGGGGCGGAAGCTGCAGAAAATTTTCCGGAGCGGGGTTATTGCCATGCCGGCAGGGAAGGCAGGAGCCCGGGCCTGGCGAGACGCAATAACTGATAGCCGATGCCACTCAGGCCTTTGTAAAAACCCGGGGGACAGGTGTATGTATCGCTCCTGCGGAAGTCGGTCCGGAACAGGCCGGTGGGCTCCCTTCTTTTGAGCATCACCAGCAGGAGCGAGGCCAGAGAAATGGCAGGTGTGCCAGCCGCGAGGAGGGCTTCCAGCCGGCCGGCGTTGCCGCAACAAATCGTATCAATGGGATGGGGGGGCAGTTGGTCGAGGCGCCGGGTCAGACGTTCCAGCACAGAGGCACCATCAAAGGCACCACTGGTGGTGGCTTCGGCATAGGCGAGAGTGAGACCGGGAGTGCCATGGCACAGGCTTTCCATTTTTTGAACGACCGGTTCGTCGCCCCGCAGCAGGTGAGGCCACCCGGCCTCCGCAGTATTGAGGGTGGCCAGCCAGCCGAGGCATTGCCGTCCGGCCGTACCGGCGTCAGCATTTCCAAGCGCGGTGGAGGCGCGCAGCAGGGCGGTGGCAATCCCTGCGGCTCCGTGTCCATAACCCAGATAGCGTTCCCCGCAGGCCAGCCAGCACCGCCCTTCACCCCCCTGCACCCGGATCATGGAATCCAACAAATGTTCCACCGCCCATGCGGTCCGGTCCCGGAAGACCGCCGCTCCGCCCGTGGCCCCGCTCAGGGCCGCAAAGACCATCGCGGCTCCCGCCGCCCCGGAATACAAGTCCAATTGGGTATCGCGGAACATTCCTCGATGGCTGACCAGCTCCGCCAACTCGGCAGCCCTTTCCAACAAATCCGGACGGTCAAGCAGTCTGGAGAGGACCCAGCAGCTGTAGGGCAGGGAAGCCAGTCCCGAGGCTCCTCCCACCGGCAGAGCGGTCACGGATTCCCGGAATTCCCGGGAATAGGCGTCCATGAGCCAGTCTTCCACCCGTTGGCTGGCGGATGCGGCATAACATTCCTTTCCGGTGACGCGGGCCAGCGCGGCGAAAAAGACCGCCGGCCCCGCTGCCCCTTCGAAAAGCAGCACCTGCGAAGGTCCGGTCGCGGCCCCGGGCAGTTGTTCAAGGATTCCCGCGATGGCTTCGGCCTGATCCAGCAGCGATGCTTCGGGCATTTGCCATGCGGGCTCCTGCTGCTGGCGCGCGAGGGTGAGGCCCGGAAATGGATCATGGGGTTGTCCAGTTCCCCCGAGATCCGGCCGGGGTTGCAAAGTCAGGGAAGTTTGAATGACGCGCCGTTGTTTGGCGAGATCATCGGCGTCAAGGCGGCGGATGCGGTCCTCCGCCATGCCGAGCGGAGACATCAGAAAATACGCACTGGAGCTGCCGCCTGCAGGAAGGTGGAAGCAGGGGATGTCCCAACGTTCAAGGGCAGTCACTTCTTCGGTTAGAAAGGGCGCGATAGGGGGCGGGGCAGGGGAGGAGATGAAGGGACGGTAGAGCAGTTCGGCTTCCATGCCGGCGCGCAGGCCGGATATCAGGGACCCGGCGGCGAGCATGCGCTGCAGAATCTGACCGTAGGTATTGGTGGGACGCAGGAGGAACCGGAGCTGGCACTTCTGCCATGAGGCGATTTCCGTCAGGATTTCGGGGCGGCGGTCGAGGATGAGCTGGTAGATGGTGGTGAAACCCCCGTCGACTTCCCGGGCATGGGAAGCGGCGGTTTGAGGTGCTCCCAGCAGATCCACCCGGTTTTTTTCCGGCTCGATTTCCACGGGCCGCCTGGTGCAGCTCATGGAGCCGGTTCCGGTGGCTTCCCAGTGTTCCTGCTGGAGGGCGCTGACGTAGCCGGTCTGGCCGCCGAGGCCACTCATGTCATAACAACCCTTTCCCCCCGGCATCCACAGGGGGATCAGCCCGGTATCGAGCACGGAATAGTCGCGTCCCTTCAGGAGCTGGCGGATCAGGTCCGGCCGGTCCATGTGTTCCGCTCCCCCGGGCATGCAGAGCGGCTGCAGGGCGGCTTCGGCATCAATCGCTGCAGGTCCTTTGTCCGTGGCGATGATGTTATCCATGATGAAGTCCCGGCCTTCCAGCGCATAGACGAGGGCAAGGAGGCCTCCGCCCTGCCGGAAATACTGCGCCGCCGCCATGCTGTCCGTAAACGCATGGTGGTCCACATGTTCCACCCAGCCATAACCATCGCGGGCCAGAATCCGCAACGGGGCAGGCAGAGGAACGTCCGTTCCTCCGCCCAGGGTCTGCAGCAGGCGCTGGAAGGCGGCGTCGAGGTCAACGCTTTTGGGTTTGTAAATCAGGGAGCGCCCTGACGTAAAGCGGACCCTCGCCACCTGGCGGCCATCATAGTGCCGGTCGGACAATCCGGGGTCGATGCCGCTGAAGTCCCCAAGGTCTCCGAAGAGCAGGCCGAGGTCACGGCGGTCGGCCTCCAGCCGGGCATGGAAATCTGTCAGGGTGGCGGCCGCCGTCACGGTGATCGAGGCCAGGCCCCGGGCGAGGACCGGATAGGTTTGCAGCAGCCGCTGCAGGCCTCCTTTGCGCGCGTCCTCCAGCCATGCGGCATAGGCATCGGAAGTTCCGGTGAAGGCGGCGCGGAAGGCTGCAAAATCATGGTATAGGACCGGCGAACCAAGGGGGGAGAGGCGGCGGGAGAGAAACCATTCCACTTCGGGAGTGCGCAGGGCAGGAGGGACCCATTCCAGCCCGGCCGCCGCAAAGGCGTCCCAAAGCTCCAGGAAAGGGACAGCCAGACGTGCTTCGCGAAAGGCTGCGGAGGCGGCTGGGGAGAGCCTCCGGCCTTCCTTAAAAAGGGTGAGGGCTTTCCAAAGCAGAGCCCTCCACGGGGAATCGCCTTCCCTTGCGGGCATGGCCGCCAGCAGGGGCACGGTTTCCGGGGTGAGACCGTCCCATGCCAGTCTGGCCCGGAATTTTCCTTCATCGCCCCGGGCACAGGATTGCATCCACGCTGCCGTCAGGGAAGGGTCGGGGGGCGTGGAGGAAGCGGGTGCCCCGCCGGTCAGTTGGGCGATGGCTTCGCGCAGGGTCTGACTGTTATGCAGGGAGAGATCGGATGGGGATGACATGATGGTTAGGCTGCCTCCCGGAAGATGGCATGGCAATGGCCGGCGGCGATCTCCTCCAGACTGGCGGCGGTGAGCATGGCAATGAGGTGGACTTGCTGGGATTCCCATCGGGCCGGGCTCCACCCCGCCACGCCGGCCTCAAGGTGGCGGGCGGCTTCCACGAGGAGCCGGCCGACCGCGAGAAAGCATTCGGGGGAAACCCGCAGCTCTTTTTGATAGTTTTCGAATCTCCCGCCCGGGCGGTAGGAGGGGAAATGCTCGAGGCCCATAAACGTCAGGAAGGTGGACGCGGAAAAGGTCCCGGTGGCCTGCATGATCCCCGCGAAATCTGCGATCAATTCGTCCTGGAGGCCGAACTTGAGGCGCGGGAACAACCGGCGGGCCACGTAATGGGTGGCTTCGTGGGCCACGCGGATTCTCAGGGAAGCCGCCGACCATTCCTTTTCCGCATAACCGAACGTGGCGGCAGGAACGCCACTGTAGGGGCCGGCGGAGACAATGATGAACTTGTCCCGCCAGAGCTGAGGGTCGCGCCATTCCGGCTGCAGGACTCCGGAAGCAAGGGAGTGGCGCACCATCAGATAGCGGCGGCGGTTGCGGTAGCCATTGATGAACATGGAGCCGGTGGAGGCGGGAATGTCGACGGGTTCACCCTGATGGACGATGGCCCGGATCAGGGTCAGGAAATCCGCTCTGGATCCTGGCAACAAAACCGGGATCAGACCGATGCCGCTTTCATGCAGGAAAAAACGGAAGCCCGGCTCATTTTCCCATGCCGGACCATCGGGCAGGCAATGCAGGAGGGCGCTGACATCCTTGCCGCCGGCAAGGGCGAGTTCCTGGTAGAGCGGCGTCCGGCTGATACCGGCGGCAACCGGGAAATTCAATTCAAAGAGGATGCGGCGCAGGGCCTGGATGGCCCCGTGCCGCCGGGCTTCCTCCACTGCCGCGATCCAGTCGGGCACAAAAATCTCATTTCCCAGATGTGCCCGTTGCCATGGCGGATCGGAGGCGGGCACCGCCCTCGCGAGGACCGTCAGGAGCATTTCCACCACGCTGGAGGAAAACCCGAAGTCCTCGAGGATGGCGCGGCGGGCGGGTTCGTTCATCATACTCGCTACTGGGCTGGCGTGGGCGGGCGGCATCAGTCCCGGCGGTTCAGGTCTTCGGGCTTGAGCCGCTGATGCCGCAGAAAATCCATGAAGCGCTGGTAATCGTCATCCGGGAGGTTGAACAGTTTCAGCAGATTCCGGTAGGATCCCCGGGTCTGCACCAAACCCCGGCGGATTACCGCGATGGCCTGGGCACGGTTCAATTGCCGGTCCATGAAAGGCAGATAAACTTCGTCCCAGAAGCTCTGCTGCTCCTTCACAATCCGCGTGTAGATTCTGGTGTAAATCGGAACAATGGCTTCCGTGGTGTCATCGCGGCGCAGCACGTTGGCAAAGTGCTCCGGCTCGATCAGTTCACCATCGGCCATTCCATAACCGATCGCCGCCACGCTTTTCAGTTCCCTGACGTTTCCTGGCCAGCGGTATTCGGCGAGGACATCTTCGGAGTGCGAACTGAGCTGGCGGTGGACGCCATATTCCCTGCCGAGCCGGTCGAGGAAAACATCAATCAGGAGCCGCCAGTCGTCACCGCGTTCGCGCAGGGGCGGAACCTCAAGCGGGAAGTAGCGCAGGCGGAAGTAGAGATCCTCGCGGAAATCGTTGGAGTGGATCATGTCGCCGAGCGGGCGGTTGGTGGCAGCGATGACCCTGACATTGGTGCGGATGATGCGTTCCCCGCCGAGGGGTTTGAATTCCTGCTGGGCGAGAGCCCGCAGCAGCATGGTCTGCGCGGTGATGTGCAGGTCGGCGACTTCATCGAGAAAAACGCTGCCGCCATTGGCGGTTTCAAAGTGTCCCTTCTTGTCGCCGGTGGCACCGGTGAAGCTGCCTTTGGTGTGGCCGAAGAGTTCACTGACAGTGATGTTGCCATCCTGATACTGCGGACAGTTGATGGCTTCGAAGGGCTTTTCCCCGCGTGGACTCATCAAATGGCAGGCGGCGGCAATGAATTCCTTGCCGCTGCCGCTTTCGCCGGTGATGAGGATGGATTCCTTGAACCGGGCAAATTTTTCAATTTTCTCCAACATGCGAAGCATGGCTTCGCTCTGCCCGTAAAGTTCCACCGCACGCTGCTCCCCCCAAAACTGCAGGGAGAGGTCGCGGATTTTTTTGGCGATCGGGGAAAGGCCGGTGGTGACCCGCCGGGGCCGCACCGCCGAAGGCGTTTTCATTTCATCAGGTCGTCGGGATGCCGGAGCTTTTTTCATGGGGCTGGGGAAGAGTAAGGAAGGCTCCCGCAAGGGGAGAGGGCGGCGGGGGCATCAGCCCGGATCAGATGGGAATTCACCGTAGCATGAATCATTTCAGGGGGCTTGTCATTTCGGAGGTGGAGAAGGAGAAAAAACAGGATCAGGCGGTGATGGAAAACGGCGCGGTGGGGGCCGGTGTTTTCAGGCGATCTGCCGGCGGGCCAATTCCGCGAAGTGGCCATCCATTTCCATCAGCTCCGCATAGCTGCCTTCCTCAAGCACGCGGCCATCCACCAGAACAAAAATCTTGTCAGCACCCATGATGGTTGATAGCCGGTGCGCGACCACGACGCGGGTGGCCTGGAGGCGGTCCATGCTTTGGGTGACAATGGCCTGACTCCGGTTGTCGAGGGCGCTGGTGGCTTCATCAAGGAAAAGCATGCGCGGTTTGTTGACCACGGCGCGGGCAATCATAAGGCGCTGTTTCTGACCGCCGGAAAAGCCGCCCCCGCCTTCCGCCACCACCGTATGCATCCCCATGGGCATTTTGGCAATGTCGTCATCCAGCCCCGCGGCCTTGGCGGCCAGCATGGCGGTTTCCATGGTGATGGAGGAATTGTTGCCGATGATGTTGCGGTAAATGTCCGTGGGCATGAGCCGGCTGGTCTGCAGGACGACGCCAATCTGTTGGCGGACTTCCCGGATGTCGAGGGAGTCGAGATCCTGGCCGTCGAAATAGACCTTGCCGGATTCGGGTTTGTCAAAGCCCATGAGGAGCCGCAGCAGGGTGCTCTTGCCGGAACCGGACGGTCCGACAAAGGCGACAAACTGGCCCGCTTTGATATGAATGGAGACATTTTTCAGGATGAGCGGTCCGTCCGGATCATAGCGGAAGTTGACATGATAGACCTCGATTTCGCCACTGAGTTCGCCCGGGTAACTTTTGGCTTCGTCCACTTCCGGTTCGGCCTGGAGAATGGGCTTGAAGCGTTCATAGACGGGGACGACCTGGAAGATGGAGAGGGACGCGGAACTGAGCTGCAGGATCGCGGCCAGAAAGGCCCCGAAGGCCGCATTGAACGCGATGAAGTCGCCGGTGCTGATCGGCTTGCCGGCGCTTCCGGGAGCCCCGGCGGCTTCCTGGCTGGAATGCATGAAGTAGAACAGAACGAGGGAACTGAAGACCGGGAAAACCGTGTTGAAGGTTGCGAGGATGTTGCTGATGCGGCCGACCGCCCATGAGATGCGGCGCTGCCGGGTGAAGAGCCGGGTCCAGACTTTGAAGGCGTGATCCTCCGCGCCTGCGACCCGGATCTTGGCCACTCCGGTGATGAACTGGAAAATGACGGAGGTGACCTTTCCTATCACTCCGTAAAGATGACGGTTGTGGCTGAGTTGCCACAAATTCATCGCCGCCATAAAAATCGCGGCCACGGTGGACAGGGCCACCCCTGCCGCCGCCAGTTTTACATCAAACTGGAACATCTGGAAAAGGAAGAAGGTGGCCGTAAACATGCCCAGAACGGCAGTGATACCGGTGCCGGAAACCAACTCCCGGATTTTGTCGATGCCGTAGGCCCGGTTGGCCAGATCCCCCGAGGTGTATTGCCGGAAAAAGCTCAGGGGCAGGCTCATCAGCCGGTCCCACATGGCGGATTGGATCGAGTAGTCCATGCGTCCTTCCACCCGCAGCACCGCGACCCCGCGGGTCAGTTCGAACGCAAAGATGCCCAGCGCGACCGCGATCATGCCGCCAACGATTTGGACCAACTGGCTGCGGTCCGCCCCGGGAATGACGGTATCAAAAATCTGACTGGTGAAATAAGGCACCGCCATGCCGAGCATCCCGAGAATCATGCCCATCACGATGACGGTGAGAATGTCCTTGCGCAGTCCCCTCGCGCCATAGGCAACCAATTTCAGCGGGGTCAACGGTCCGTCGGGAAAGGGCCGGTAGAGGGCTTTGGCAATGGGATGCAGGCGGTCGGCCACGGACTTGTCCACTTTGAGCCGTTCCCCGCTTTTCCCCCGGATCAGGTGATAGCGGCGGGGCCCATCCGGGATGAGGGCACAGGGTTCCTCGTCCTGTTCGAGGAAGGCAAGGAGCGGGCCGTTGTCCATGTGCCACCACTCGTCCCGCAGGGCAATGTCGCGGATGCGCACCCGTGAGGATTTGGAGATGGCGGACAAGCGTTGTCCCATGGAATCCTGACGCTTTTGATTGGGGTGCGGTTTGATGTCCACCCCGATGGCTTTTCCTACGAGGCGTGCCGCCGAGAGCAGGGGGTCGCTGCCGCCATCGCCCCGGGCATCGGTCAGGAGTTGGTATTCCGGATTGAGCACCGAAGCGATTTCCGCGAGGGCACCCTCGCGGGCTGCTTCCTGGTATTCGCTTTTGGTTTTGAGCCGGTTGAATTCATCGACCTGGGCGAGCCGCTTGTTGATGAACTCGCTGGAGCAGATGGCGGAATGGAAATTTTCCAGCCCCTCCTCCAGCGTGCCGCCGGCCAGCAGATCCGCCGTATCGAGGGTGCGGAATTTCTGTGGCTCGAAGGACTCCGCCCAGGTTCCGGGAGCGAGGGGAAAAACCGACCGGTCGTTGCTGAAGAACAACTCTTCCGCGCTGAGGAAAAACAATTCACTGGTGCCGGCCTCCACCCAGACGGCTTCCTTCTTGGTGCTGACAATGCCGCCTCTGGCGAGGGTGAATTCCTCTCCGGGGGCCATGAGATGGGTCGGCTTGGGACGGTAGGGCATGCGCCGGGTGACTGCTTCCGAGACGGCAATGATCCAAAGATCGAGCATCGCCACGAGGTCTTGCCGGTAAACCGGATCGGCCGCTTCCTGACGCACCGTGGCAAGGGTCTGGGAAAGGGAAACCCGGATGACTTTGGCTCCGGTGGTGCCGGAGGCGAGGAATCCATGCCCTGCGCCATAACGGGCAAAGTCCATGCCGGATATCAGCCCGCCTTCGCTGACGGATACGAAATGTTCGCGGGCTCCCATCGGCTGGCCGTCGGTGATTTGCACCGCAAAGAGGTGCACGGTGCCGCTGGCGACCAGCCACAAGTGGTCAGCCCCATCAATCACAAAGGGCTCGTGCCCTTCTGCGGTGCGTTCCTCTCCGAGAGTGCGGAACAATAGCAGCGCCGCCGGACGCAGGGGAGCGGCGGCGGGCGCGGTGGCTGGAGATGGGGAAGGGTCGCTCATGCGGGAAAGGAAAGCAGTTCACCCCACCCGTTCCGGATAGGGCGGGCGGCGGGGGCGGGCTTGTGGAAAATGGGCAGCAGGGAATTCATTCCTTGATGAGTTTTTGATAGTATCCCTCCACGGCCTTGAGGTCGTCGTGGCGGCCCCGCTGCACGATTTTGCCGCGGTCCATCACGATGATCTCATCGGCGTCGCGGATGGTGGAAAGCCGGTGGGCGACGATGAGGCAGGTACAGCCGCGGCGGCGGATGGCTTCGTCGATGTGTTTTTCCGTCTGGGTGTCGAGAGCACTGGTGGCTTCATCCATGATCAGGATGGAAGGCGTGGCCACGAGGGCGCGGGCGATTTCAAGGCGTTGCCGCTGGCCACCGGAAAAGTTGGTTCCGCCTTCCGATACGGAGCTTTGATAGCCGCCGGCACGCTGGACGATGACGGGTTCGATGGCGGCATCGCGCGCGGCCTGGATAATGTAGGATTCCGGAATGGTGGAATCCCACATGGAAAGGTTTTCCTTGATGGTGCCGTCGAACATGAAGACATCCTGATCGATCACGCCGACGGAATTGTTGACGAGGCGGGGTTCGATTTCACTGCGGGGTTCCCCGTCCAGGAGGATGCTGCCGCCGGACGGTTGATAGAGACCGCTCAGCAGTTTGGCGATGGTGCTTTTGCCGGAGCCGGAGCCGCCGACAAGGGCGACCCGCTGGCCGGGGAGAATGGTTAGATTGAAATCGTTGATGAGGGGGGCATCGAGCGGGCTGTAGCCAAAGCTGACATTGCGGAATTCGATGTGTCCGCTGAGTTTGATCACGCCCTCGAGCTGCGGCTTGGGTTCATAGGTTTTGGTGTATTGAGGGGCCTGGCGGTAACGCAGGACGTCGTCGAGCCGGTTCATGTCCCCCTGCAGTTCCTGGAGGGTGTTGCCAAAATTGACAAAGGTGCGGATGGGACGCGAAAAGCTTCTGAACAAGGATTGGAAGGCCACCAGCATTCCCATGGTCATTTCCCCCCGCATCACCAGCAAGCCGCCCAGGCCCAGCATCACGGCGGTGCTGAGGGCATCGACGAAATTCGGCATCACCGTGGTGAGTTGCGAGTAGTTGCCGAGCGCGGCCTTGGCCTTCAGGGTTTTGGCCTGATAGCCGGCCCAGCGGGCGAAGAATTCGTTTTCGCCGCCGGTGGCCTTGAGGGTTTCGATCATCTGAAGACCGCCCATGCCGGTGCCCATCAGCTTGCCTTCCTCCTGGAGCAGCCGGCGTGTGGAGTCGGCCCGTTTGCGTCCGATCATTTTAATGGCCACCACGTTGATCATCGCCAGAGCCATGCAGATGAGGGTCAGCGGCACATTGTAGAAGAGCATCAGGGCCGCGTAGAAGACCAGCATCACGACATCAATCACGGTCTGGATGAGGCGGTCGGCGATCACGTTGGCGACCTTGTCATTGATCTGGATGCGGGAACCGATTTCCCCCGCGTATCGCTGGCTGAAAAATTCGATGGGCAGGCGCAGGACGTGGGTGAAGAATTTGGCGGAACTGGTCAGGGCCAGTTTGGTTTCAAAGCGCAGCAGATAGTATTGCTGCAGATAACCCAGCACCGTCTGGATCACCATGCAGACGCCCATGCCCAGCAGGAGCGGTTTCACCCAGTCGCTGTTTCCGGCAACGAGGATTTCATCAATGAAAAACCGGGTGAAGGTAGGAACCACCAGACCGGGAATCACGAGGAACAGGCCGCAGAGCAGGACAAACCACATGGCCATGGAGTGTCCCGCCAGCCGGTTTTTCAGGGCCCCCAGCATGTCCGGTTTGGAGCCGCCTTTCTTGAATTCCGGTCCGGGGCGCAGGATCAGAACCACGCCGGTGAAGGAAGCATCCAGTTCATCGTGGGTAATGACCCGGGGCCCCGTGGCAGGATCATTGATGAACACTTTGTCCCCTTTGAATCCTTCGAGGACAAGGAAGTGATTGAAATTCCAGAAGAGCACCACCGGCATCTCCATGCTGTAAACCTCCTCCAACTCCTTCTTCACGCCCTTGGTCTCCATGCCATGTTTCCGCGCCGCTTTGAGGACGTTGGAAGCTTTGGAGCCGTCCCGCGAGACCCCGCAATCCACCCGCAGCAGTTCCAGGGGCAGCCACAACCCATAGGCACGCTGCATAATGCCCAGCGAAGCCGCGCCGCACTCCACCGCTTCCATTTGGATCAGGGTAGGAGTCTTGACGCGTTTCGGCAGGCGCTTGGGCAGTTTGCGGGGCGTTGAGTCGGGTTCGGCGGCGGGCATCAGAGAGGTTAGAGTCCGGTGGTCGATTTCAACCAGGTCATGAGGTGGTCCACCGGGCGGGCGTGGCCGGTGATGATGGTGGCGTCGCAGGGGGTGCCTGACAGGATTTTGCGTTCCGGCCCCTTGCCGGAAGTCCAGCGGTAACCGCTCAGCGCCGGGTTTCCGGAGACGGCATCGGCGTATTCCTCGAGTTCGATCACAAGGCGCAGGGGCGATCCCTGACTGGTGTATTCCTCTGCCAGGGTTTCATTGCGGATGTCATTGATGATGGCCTGTTTGCTGGAAGCGTAATCAGTTTTCTCAACGACCGTGGCGCGCATGGTGCCGAATTCCTCCTTCTTGACGTTGGAGGGTGAAATCTGGGCGCTGTGGCCGGGCCGCACGTTTTGTCCCTGCCGGGCCGGCACATAAACAAAGGCCTGGAGCGGTTGTCCGGTTTCCTCGATTCTGACCAGCATTTGCCGGGGAGTGACGGTGGAGCCTTCGTCGATGAGAATATCAAAGACTCTTCCGGTATGGGTGGCTTTCACCACCTGGCCCTGGACCAGCCGCTTCATGGCTATGGTGCTTTTTTGGGCATCGATTTTCTGCTGGCGGTTGCGGCGGGCAGTGGCGCGGGCATTTTCCTCATCCGTTTGCTGCTTGGCATTGTCCTGGATCTGGGCCTTCAGGGTAGCGATCTGGTCCTGAGCTTGTTGGATGAGGGCGCGGAGCGGGGCCTTGTTCTGTTCTCCATAAACGCCCGCCCCGCTGGCTTCCATGCGGGAGAGCCGCTCCTGGGCCACGGCCTGATTGCTTTGCTGGATGGTGATCTGGCTGCGGTATGTCCGCTCGTTCATGGTGTAGGTATTGGCGCTTTGGGCCTTGGCCAGTTCCTCCTCGCTGCGGGCTTTGCGGTCGTCGGCTTCAAGATTTTCCAGTTCGCGCTGCAGGCTTTGCAGTTGTCCAGCTACGTTAGGGTCGCTGAGCACCGCAATCCGGTCTCCGGCCGTGACCTGATCTCCGATTTTGACTGCCATGCGGGTGATGATGCCGGCGGAGGGGGCCTGGACATCATGGACGCCGACTCCGGGAATGAGCAGGCCCTGTCCGGTGACACGGTTGGGGAGGCTGCCGAAAAATGCCCAAAGCAATACCAGCACGGAGAGAAATGCGGCCATGCTCCAGGCCAGCCAGGTGCGGGGTGGGATATTCCGCATCATCTCGTCGAGGCGCTCCGGGGAGGCGAGGCGCTCGAGGGCTGCTTTGCGGAAGGTTTCCTTTTTGCCAAACATGAGCGGGGCGACAGGTGTCTGCTAGTTTCTTTTGAAAAGGGGCACCACATAATCAATGGGGCGTTTTTGATCCACGATGAGGGTGACCTCGCAGGGGGTGCCGGAATTCAGCCGCATGGCCGGTCCTTTGCCTGCCGTCCATTGATAGCCGCTGGGGTCGGAAGGATCAGTAGCAAGGGTAACTTCCATGCGCAGGGGAGCCCCGCCGGCGAGGTATTCATCGGCGAGGGTTTCATTGCGGAGATCGTTGACCAGGCCGGCCCGGGTCGAGGGGTAGTCTGATTTGGTGGTGACCCGGGCCTTGATGGAGCCAAAGTTGGTTTTGCCGATGTTGGATGGGGAAACTTCCGCAACGTCCCCCAGCCTGACCTTCTGGCCGGGGCGGGAGGGCACGTAGATGAGTGCCTGCAGATCCTGATTGGTTTCTTCCAGCCGGACAAGGACCTGGTCTGCGCTGATGGTGTCTCCTTCGCTGACCATGACGCTGAAGACCGTTCCATCGCGCTCAGCTCCAATGACCCGTTCCACTTGAAGCTCCTTCTGGAAAATTTCTTCCCGTTTGGCCCGCAGGCGCTCTTCCCGGGCCCGTTTTTCGCCGCTGACACCATAGAGTTCGTCGAGGCGGCTTTTTTCGAGTGATTCCAAATTTTGCACCAGAGTGGCGATCTGGGTTTGGAAGTTTTTGATTTCGGCGGCGACGGGTTGTTGTTCGGCGACGGAAAAGCCGCCGCTGCGCTGCCGGGCGAGCCGGGTTGTGCTGCGGTTTTCCGCGACGCGCGCCCGGCTCAACTGCTCGCGGTAGCTGCGGACGTTTTCCTCATAGGCGACTTGTGCGGCGGTGCTGGCGCTGGTGGAAGCGATCTCTTCACTGGCGCTGTCGCGTTCCAGGCCGGCGAGGTCCTGCCGCAGAATTTCCAATTCTTCCACGGCATTGGGAACGGTTAGGGCGACGATGGGATCGTCCTTTTGGACGGTATGGCCGGGTTCCACAAAAATCCGGGTGATGATTCCGTTGACCGGGGCTTCCACAGCCTGGGTGCGGCCGGGAATCAGCAGGCCCTGGCCCTGCACGCGTTCGGGGATGCGGTGCACAATACTCCAGATGACTGCTGAGAGGAGAACAAAAATACAGGCGGCCAATAGCATCCAACCGGCCGGCGAGGTGACCTGCATCATGTAATCCAGACTCTCCGGAGAGGAGGGCCGGGCGGCAGGGGATTTCCGTGTGGGCATGGACTTGAAGGCAGTCAGCAGGTTGGCGGAAGGAAAGGAATCACCCTGCCCCCTGAATGGCAGGGCAGGGCATTAACCAGAACCTCGCCGGCAATGGATAGTGTCAGCCGCCAAAAAGGCGCTTGAGCAGAGGTTTGGGTTTGCCGGCTGGCATTTCTTCATTTTTTACCTGGGCCGCCGGGGTTGGTTTGGCAGGACCGGGCGTTGCGGATTGCTGCACGGGGCGGAGAGCGGCTGCCGGAACGGGAGCGGGAGCCGAGGTGGGCATCAGCGGTCCGTCGGTGAGGGCGCGGTATTTCATTTCCGGCTTGATGGCAAGCTGGCGCAATTTTTTCTCGGAGCCATCGCCGCCGCGCAGTTTTGTCAGGAGAGGTTGCGGGCGTTTCCGCTGGTCGTCCTCCACCGTGGGCAGCGGTGGTGGGGTGGGGAGGGCATCGAAGTTGGGAACGGAAGTCAGGGCGGCGGCGCTGAACGAAACGGTGGTGGGCGTGGCACCACTCAGGGGATTGAGGAGGGTTCCGCTTTCAAACCGCAGCCGGGAAACGGCACTGATGAATTGGAGCTTTACTGTGATGATGCTGACGAGCGCGTTGGTATATTGTTCTTCGATCTGGAGGGTGTCCAGCAGACTGCCTTCGCCATCCGTGTAGCGTTGGCGTTCCGCCCCGAGGATATCCCGGTTGTAGCGGGCGGCGTTGGTGGCTGCAGCCAGCTGGTTCCTGCTGATGCGGATTTCAGCGGCCGATTGCAGGACATTGTTGGTGATGAGGCGTTCGAGATCCCGGGTGGTGATTTCCGTGCGGCGGAACGTGGCGAAGTTCCGGTTGAAGTTGGCCTTGGCCACGTTGTTGCCGATGTCCCAATCGAAACTGAAGCCTCCCTTGGCGCTCATCCCGCGGTATTTGTCCGTGTAGGCGCGGAATTGCTCGTGAGGGGAACCACCATCATGGTTGGCGGCGACTCCCATGTTGAAGAAGAAGTCAAAACGCGGCTTGATGTCGCGGTAGGCGGCATCAGCGAGGGCTTTGCCGGAGCGCATTTGCTGGATGGCGGCCGCGCGGTCGGCCCGGCACGCAAGGGACTTGTTAATGATCAAATTGGCGTTGGCCGAGAGTCCTCCGAGGGGAATTTCGGTGGGGATATCACCCGCCGCGTAGGGAGGATCGTTCAATTCCACTCCCTCCAGCCCCATGGCGACAGCCAATTGCCGCCGGGCATCGAGCAGGGCGAACTCCGCCCCGATCACCTGACTGCTGATCGTGGAGTTGCGGGCCATCGCCTTGGAGACTTCGCTGGCCGCCACTTCCTGGCTTTCCAGCCGGTCATTGGTCAATTCGACAAAGGTGGAGCTGATTCTTTCGCTTTGCCTCAGAAGTTGATAGTTCTGCACGGCAGCAACGCAGTTCCAGTAAGCCAGCGAAGTCTGGAGCAGGGACTCGGAAATCTGATGCCGCAGGTTGAGTTCGGTCCCCAGAACATCATAGTAGGCACTGTTTTCGATGGCACGGAGGAAATGGCCGCCGAATCCCTGTCCCATGGGCAGGGTGACTTCCAATTCCGCATTCACATTGTTAGTGAGGCCGGCCTTGTCGAAGACCATTTTGGGGGTGACATTGATTCCATTGCGGAACGTTTTGCTCAGACCCACTTCGTATTTGGTGAAGTTGCTGAGGCCGGTTTCCTGAATGCTGAAGTTCTGGATCGACTTGCGGAGTCCGTTCTGAAGGTCCCGCAGGATTTGTTTGTTGGCGGTTTCCACGCCATCAATCTGATCCAGCAATGACCGGTTCAGACGCGCACTTTCGGCATTGTTGGCGACGGAATCGAGAACCGCTGCCTGCTGCTGGAGTTGAATCAGCTGCTGGAGTTCAGCCTGACTGGCCCCTCCCTGGGTTTGGGGCAGGTTGTTGACCTGAAGGCCGCCGGTGGCGTTGCCGGCTCCGAGCGCAGTAATATCAATGGTTTGCTGGCCGGTGATTTCACCGGTTTTGTCGTCAATGGTGTTGATCTGGATCTTCCCGGGGCCTTTGCCCTGGCGGAAATCCTTCACGCCTTTGTGCGCCTGGATCAGGGCTTTGCGCGCCTCCTTCTGTGCGAGGATCTGACCGTCCGGCTGAACCGAGATGGCACGCCCATGCGTCAGTTCTGCAAACAGCCGGGGATCGAATACCCCCATCGCATCCTGAAGGCCGGCGCGGGCGATTTCAAGGTCCTCCTGGGCGAGCTTGATGCTGGGTTGCCTCGCGAGGGTGATGCGCAGGGCTTCTTCAAGGGTAATCACCGGGCCATCGATCTGCAAACGCCGGGACGGGGTGGAACCCGCTCCGGCGAAGGCGGCCTGAAAGGCCTTGTCATTTTCCGGGTTGGGTTTTGGTCTGGGCATGGCGGAACCCTGAGCGGTGCCGCTGGCATCGCCGGGCTCGGGGAGAGCACCGGGAGGAGGGAGCAGTCCCGAGTTGGCGGGAGGGCCCGGAGAGATCAAATCTGCCGGGCCGGCAGTGGCCCCGGGCACGAGATCCGGTGCCGGGGCGTCTGCCGGAACCTGAGTGGGGGCCTCTGCCGGAGGCGGGGCAGGCGGGGGCGTAACTTCATCCTGGGACCGGGCCGCCTGCGGTGTGGCCAAAGCCGCCATCAGGGCGAGAGATGCAAAATTTTTCATGATAGGATGGATGGAGGAAGGATTAGAATACAAGGCGGATGCCGCTGCGGATGAGCCATTCGGAGTCCACTTGTCCGGATCCCACAAAGACGGTGCGGGCATCGGCAAACAGACTGGTGTGGTCTGTCATCCTGACATCAAATCCGCCCCCGAAGGAGTGGGAGTCGCGGGTTTCATCGCTGAAGTCGGCCCCGATGAGGGCGAAGCCGTAGAAAGCGGTGCAGATGTCGTCCACCGGCAATCGGACGACCAAGCCGCCAGCGAGGCTGCCGGTGTAATCCGGCAAATCCAGCAGATAGCCCTCTGCCATCACACCCATGTAGCGGTTGAAAAAATATCCGCCCCCGATGCCCCCGCCGCCCGCGACCTTCGGATGGAGTTTGGAGCCTCCGATCACGGTTCCGTATATATCGATAAACACCTCCCGGGGTTTGAAGAGGTAATAATCATTGCTGTCAGTCAAGTCCAGGGTGGGCAGGGGTTCAGGCTCACTGAGGCCCGCCTGGGCCCCTGCGGAGAACAGCAGAACTGATGCGATGAACCCTATGCCCCGGCCTACCTTGCGGCGGAAAAAAGATCTCATGGATATGGGATGTTCTTTTACTTGTTATGGGGGGTAGTATACTGATTGCATTGCGAAAAAATTTTGCGAGAAAAAAATGCATGCAGTTTACCGGGGTGATCAAAGCTCCCTGCGGTGCGGGCTCACCGCAGGTGGATTTTGCTGCTGCCGGGGTTTAAAAGGGGAGGCCAGGCCCGGGTTCTGATGCCCTCCTTCCTTTCTGCCGGCAATATCTGTTTGCACCGGCAGGGACCTTATCCCACATTACCCACTGTGGGAGGAAACTCCATCAATACGCAGTTCATGGCTCCCCAACTCCGCTTCCAACATTTCGAAGTATTGACCCGGCCTGACGGTTCGCCGCATTTGCTGGGCAAAGGGGCGATGGGAATGACTTACAAGGCATTTGACCGGAATCTGCTATCACTGGCCGTGGTGAAAGTCATTGCTCCGGAACAGCTCGGCCGGCCGGAGGCGCGGCAGCGCTTTCTCCAGGAGGCGCAGAGCATGGCGCGGATCAAACATCCGAATGTTGCGGATGTCTTCTTTCTGGGCGACTGCCCGCAGGGGGTGTTTTATGCGATGGAGTATTGCGATGGTCCGAGCGTGCAGGAATTCATCGAGGAGCACGGTCCGATGAAGCCGGTGGATGTGCTGCAGTTGGGATATCAGGCCGCGCAGGCCCTGGTAGCGGTGGAACAACACAATTTGATCCACCGGGATATCAAGCCTTCCAACATGATTCTGGTGAATGACCCCCAGGGCAGGTCCCGGATCAAGCTGATTGATTTTGGACTGGCCAGGGACGTTTTGCGGGATCCGAACTTAAGTCAGGGCGGCTTTGTCGGCACCCCCACCTTTGCCAGTCCGGAACAGTTGCTGGAGCAGTCCGATTTGGACATCCGCTCGGACATATACAGTCTCGGGATTACCCTGTGGGCGATGTTGACAGGACGTCCGCCGTTCGGGGGGAGCCAGTTTGAGGTGATGTTTCATCATGTGAACACACCACCGCCGTGGGAGCGGTTGCCGGCAATGCCGGAAGCGGTGCGGGGCCTGCTGGCCCGGATGATAGGGAAGAGTGCCGATGATCGCTTCCAGTCATCCGGGGAATTGGTCAGGGAATTCCAGCGGGTCCTCGAAACGGATGGCTTCGCGGCGTCCAGCCCCGCCCGCCTGAGCCTCGGTCCGCGTGAAATGACCGGGTCGGTGCTGGGCATGAGTTCCTTTGAAATTCTGTCGGAAGTGGCCGACAGCGATTTGACCGGCAAGGTCTTCCGGGCCCGGGATGCGCATGGCGGAGAGATCATCGCTCTGAAATATCTGCACCCCGGCATCGTCGCCAAACCGGCGGTGCTCGGCAAAATCCAGCGCCACGTTCTTTCGCTGCGGCCCCTTGGGCATCCTAACTTGACGCGGATCCTTGGATTTGAAAAATCCGGGGATGAGGCCAAGATCATTTCGGAGTGGGTGGTGGGCCCCAGTCTGCTGGCGCTGCTGAAGGCCAGAAACCAGCTTTCCCTTGCCGAAGCCGCCCCCTTGCTGGGGCAATTGGCCAGTGCCCTCGACTTTGCGGCTGCCAAGGGTCTGGCCACGGTGGAAACGGACCTGCATCAGATTTTCCTGACATCTCCTGCATGGGGAGAGGACCCGGCGGCATGGGCGGCAGCGCTGCGGCAGCCCCCCGGCCGTTGGGGGGAGGTGACCATCAAAATCAATCCGCTCCGCCTCAGCCTTGCGGAACAGGACTATCCCAGCATCACGGCCGGCGCGGCGGGACCGGATGCGGCGGGGGGCGGCCCCAAGCCCATGCTGGGGGCCTTTCTGCAGATTGCCTATCGGTTATTGGGCGGAGCCGGCGGCAGCCAGGCCAGTTCCCGGGGGGGCGGATTTGTATCCATTCCCGGCCTTGGGGCAGAAGCCAATGATCTCATTGAATCCTTCGCTCTGCCTCCATTCACCACGGAAAAACGCGGGGCCTCCTGCGCCACGGTGTTGCGGGAATTGTGCCGGGCGGAAGGCGTGGCGGAGCCGGAGATTTTCGAGATGCCGCCGGAGCCGGAGGAGGATCTTCTGCTGACGCGGGATGCCACCCTTGTGGCCCCGCTCCTCCCGGGCAGTCAGGCGGGTTTGTTTCCCCATCCGGGATCATCGGTGCCGCCCTTGCCGCCCGCTGAATCCCGCAGCGGCGGACCGGCGAATGCCTCCAGCCGGGGGAGGCCGCCGCATCCGGGGATCGTGTCAGGGAGCCATGGCTCGACGGGCACCCGCTTTGGGAGCACGGCAGGCAATCATGCAGGCCGGATTTCTGCCGATTATGAACTCAAGCGCAAGGAGCTGGAATTGCAGCGGCAGCGGCTGGAATCCGAGGCCGAGCGCCTGAAGCAGGAGGAAGTGATTGAGGCCACCCGCGCGATGTTGGATGAGGAACGGTCCGCGCTCGCCCAGGCCCGGGAGGAATTCGCCAGACAGGAGCGGGAGCGGGCCCAGCGGGCGGAACAGGAGCGCCTGAAACTGCATGAGGAGCGGCAGCGGCTGGAAATCAAAACCAGTGAGGTGGAGGTCAAACGCCGCGAGCAGGAAAGGCTGGAGCAGGAAATCCAACTGCGCGCCCAGTTCGAGTTTCAGAAATTTGAGGAGGAGCGGCGGCAGCGGGAGGCCGAGTGGCTCCGGCAACGGGAAGCCATCGAGCGCTCCCTTCAGGAACGTGAGGAACAGGCTCTGGTCAGGGAACAGCTTACTTTCCGCAAACTGAAGGAGGAACGGGAGCGGCTGCGGATTCAGCAGGAGGAACTGGAGGCGGGGAAAAACCAGACCCGTCAGGAAACCGAAAACGCCCTGCGCCAGCAGGTCGCCCAATTGGAAGCCGAACGGCAAAGCCTCGCGGACCAGCAAAGTGAACTCGACCGCCGCCTCCTCGCACAAAGTCAGGAACTGGCCCAATTGCGCGAAAAGTTCGATGCCGCCGAGCGCGAGATCGAGGCGCGCTATCAACGCCTGGCGGATGAGGAATCCGCTGCGGCTGTCCGTCATCAGGCGGCACTGGAAAGCGAGCGCCAGCGCATGGCGGAGGAACGCACCCAACTGGAGCAGCAGCGCGCCGCCTTTGCCGCCGAGCGGGCTGCCGGCACCGCCGCCAGCCTCTCCGGCGCGCAGTTGCAGCAGGAAAATGAAGCTGCCCTCGTCCGGCTGGCCGAGGAGGAAGCCCGGCTGGCGGCGGCCCGGTCCCTCTTTGAGTCGGAACGGTCGCAGCGCGAAACCGCGCTGGCGGAAGAACTGGCCAGGGCGCGGGAAGATCTCGTCAAGGAACGGGCTGCCTTGGCTCAGGAGGCCGAGCGGGCCAGACAAAGCGGCATCGCGGAGCTGGAGACCGAACGCGCCGGCATCGCCGGAATGCGCGCCCGCCTGGCCGCCGAGGAAGCCACCCTCGCCGCCCAGGTCCGGGAGAAAACGGCGGCTCTCGAGACCGAGCTGGCAAAGCAGCAGGCGGAACTGGAAGCCGGGCGACAGGCCCTGGCGGCCCAACGGGCCCAGTTGGATGCCGAACATCAACTGCTGGCGGCCCGCTTTGCCGAGGAAAAGGAAGCCTTCGCCCGCGAGTTGGAGGAGCGCCGCCGTCAGGACGAGGCGAATCACCGTCAGCTCATGGAGCAGCGGGTGGGAGAATTGGGCCGCGTCGAGGAGGCAGAGCAGGCCCGTCTGGCGGCACTGCGTCAGGAAATCGCCCAGGAGGAATCCCGCCTCCAGCAACAACGTCAGGAAGTATTTTCCCAGGAGCGGCTCATTACCCGGATGGACCAGGAGGCATCCTGGCAGGACGATGAAGTCCGCGAAAAGCTGGAAGCCGAACAACTGCGGCTGGAAGTCCAACGCGGGGAAATCGGGCAAAAGCTCCTCGAACTGCAAAAGGCCCACAAGAAGCGCCTCCTCACCATTGCCGCGGGGATCATCATCGCGGTGGCTGCCGCCAGCGGAGCCGGCTACATCATCAAAGGCCGCCTCGTTGATCCCGCCACGCTGCGGGGAGAGGAAGCATGGGTTCAAATCGAGCGGGAGCGCAGTGCCACCCTAGCCGCCGGGGACTGGCCAACGCTTTTAAATTGGTGCGTGGTGACTGACGACCGGTTCCAGAATCAGGAGACGGATCCTGTGATCCGGAACTTCTACAAGGAAAAACGCAGTCAGGTGCTGGCCCACGCCCACACCGCACTCAAAGGCTTGCTGGCCGATCTGGCCGCAGGCTGGCAACCGCCCGCACCTGAAGAGGATGCCTTCAAAAAACTCCGGCAGAATCTGGAGGTTGTGGCCCGGATGGAAGGCATCCCGCAGGAACGTCTGCTTGTCCTCGCCAAGCTGGACATGCCCTATCTCACTGCCCGCAACAATTCCGGAGCCGCCCTCCGGATCTACGCCGACACCATCGCTGCGGCTCCGGAATTCATCCCGCAGCTCAAATCTGAACTTGGTCTGACCATTCAGGGAATGCTGGATGATTTTCTCGACGACTACGCCCTCGACCACCGCGAGGCGCTCACCGCACAACTGCAGGCGCTCCCGGAACCGGCCCGTGACAGCGCTCCCCGGGTCCGGCTTCTGCTCAGCATTCTTGAGGCCGAGGGCGCACGTTCGGGTCCACCGGGCGTGGAAGGCTTTGCCACCGCGCTCCATGCCGTCAACGAGCCCGCGACCGATCCGCGCACGGGCGCGGCCTACCAGGCGGATCCGGAATGGGGACGCATCCTGCGCAAGGAAGTGGACCGCATCCTGACGACTATCCAAGCGCATCCGCAGGTGATCCTTCCTCTCAAGGATGTCCTTGCCGCCACTGCGGAACAGTGGAAAACCGATCAGCCATACATGATGCTGGCCGGGGCGGCCGAATTGACCCAGCAAAAACTGGACTTCTACAAGGCTGCCGAAAAGTTGACAGGCCATGCCGGGGCCCGGGCCCGCGTGGCCGGCTATTATATCCAGCAGGCCTCCGCGCTGCTCAAGTCCGGCCGGGAGCAGGAAGCCCGCAGGCTGCTGGAGGATGCCATGCCGCGCATTGAAGAGACGGCCGCAGGCGGGGAACCCGAAGCCATGGCCCTGTTGTCGGATGTGCTGCGTCAGGGACTGAGCGGGGAAAAAAATCTCGATGAAGCCATCGCATGGGCTCTCAAAGCCCGGGTGAAGGGACATCCCGATGCGGATTTTTCCCTCGGGCTTTGTTATCTGGAGCAAGCCGAGGAAAAGAAGGAGGTAGCCCTCCTGAAACAGGCGGAAGCCTCGTTCCTCGCGGCCACGAAGCAGGAGGCCAGCCCCAATGCTCCCCGCGCATGGTATTTCCTTGCCAATGCCTACAGTCAGTTGAAGGATTCGCCCGCCCTCGTGGCCGCCCTTGAGCAGGGCGCGCAACGGCAGGATCCTGACAGCTTATACATGCTCGGACAGTGCCTCATGGCCGGGGATCCATACTATAAAACCGCCAATTTGACCCTCGGGCGGGACCACATCACCACCGCCGCCCGCCTCGGGCATGACCGGGCGGTGGTTTTCCTGAAAACCAATGCGCAGATCTGGGAAAAATCCGGCCTGCCGGCGGACCGCGACTGGCTGAAGCGCAATGCAGATTTGTTGAAGAACTGATTTCCATCATCAATGTTGCCATGCCATGATTTTTCAGTGGAGAGCGCGGACATAGTGTGAAAATCCTCCACACCTGAAATAAACCCATTTCCAATCCATAACCAGATTACCGGTCATGTTGAAACTATTGCGCCGCTTCCGTCTTCCAGGTGTTTTCGTTTGTCTCCTCGCCCTGATGGGGTGCGAAACCGTCGATCCCGGCATGCTGGGAGGATTGGCAGGGGTGCCGGGAATGGGAGCCTATTCCGGCATGGGGGCAGGGGGATATGGTGGGCCAGCAAGCGGGGCCTACGGTGACATTGCCTCCACTACGGGTAACATCCGGACGCTCACGAGCCGGGGGAACAGTCCCGCCGATATGATAGGCAAGATATACGCTGCCGGCGCCCTCATTGCCACGGTGCAGCGCTATGCCGCGCTTTCCGCCTCCCAGCGACAACAGGTCGAAACGACCGTAACCCGCCGCTACGACGGATTTGTGCAGAAAGAAAAACGGGCGCTCGCTCCCCAGTATGCACGCCGCAAGGCGGAAGTGAACCGGAAAGCCCAGATCCGCATCGCCGAGGCAAGGGCCAGGCGCCCCACCTCGGTCGCCAAAGTGGAAGCCGAAGCCAAACGGGATGTGGCCAAGGTTGATCTGGAGTGGGAAAAGGCGGCCCGCAGTTCTGTGGCCAAAAACTACGGCACGGACTTCGCGGTCCCCGTCACCAGCGCCGATGGCAAGGCGGTGGTCGCCTTTGCCAGTGTCAAGGAAAGCGGGGTCAGTGTATCCGATTCCTCCTACAAGGTCGCCAGCTCCTCCAGTTCCCTCAAGTCTTCGACGAAAATCTCCCACTCCGGCAAAACCTATGCCGTGCTGAAATAACAGCAGAGGGATTCACTCCACGGACGCCTGGGTATCCAGCAGGGCATAGGATCTCCCTTCGTGGGTGATCGCCCGGGCGGTTTTGGCGGCCGCCACCAGTTGACCGGCGGTGCCGGCCAGTTCATAGGATGCCGCACTGACGGAAACTCCGGAGTCCCTGACACTGGCGAAGGCCACCACTGCTTTCCCCTCACGGTTTGTCACCGGGACCGCAAAATCCGTTCCATACTGCCGGGCGACCTCCGCACGCGCCGCCGACTTCCATTCGAGGTCGATCTGAGCGATGCTGGCGGCTTCCCCGGTCATCACCTGGGCGACTTCCTGTTCCACCTGCGGGGCAGGCTTGCGGGCTGCGGAGGCTTGTTTTCTGAGAGTGGCAATTTTGCCGGCCGTCTCCCGCCGCACGGCTGCCTTCTTCCGCTCGTACTGCGGGGCGAGAATCTGCATCTGCGAGGCCACAAGGCCATCAAACTTGAGCGACGCCACCCGGCGGATGATTTCCTGATCGTTCGCTCCAAGATTTTTATACTTCCGGATGGTTTTGGCAATGCGGGTCACGTCGTCCAAACGGACCATTCCGCTGTCGGTTGAGGCCACAAACCGGGTCTCGTTTCCCTGACCAAAAACGGGACCATCCATATCGGCATGGGTCGCGTCCCCGGTGGAACCGCAACTGGTGAGGAAAAGCAGGGCGAGGCCGGCTGGAGCCACGAGGCACGCAGCGGACGGACGGAAAATCGGTGATTGTGTTAGTCCCATGATGCCTTACCATACTCCCGCCGGGCGGTTTGGTCACCAGCAAATTGGGGGTGGGGTTCATCCGGCCCGCCGGATCCTCCTGGCCCGGTTGACAAATTTGTCTTGGCACCGGGGGAATTCCGCAGTAGCACCTGGGAATGGCGGTCGGTTAACTCCGGCTGTTTTCATACCATCACCGCAATGACCACCGTGCTTTGTTATCCCAAGTCCAGTGCCGTCCTGCTGGCGGCATTATCCATAGGCCTGAGTCATCCGCTCTCCGCTCAGGTGCCGGCTGATTCCGCGCGGGCCCGGTCCTCGCAGACGCTGCGTGCGCCGGAGATATCCACTGACGGGCCGTCGCAGGCCGCGCCGGGCGAAGTGGCCCCCAAAATGGAAGGCGACTCCGAGTATGGCGTGCAAAAAATCCTCTACCGCCGGTCCAATCCGGAGCCCTTCAACGTCAGTCTTGATCTGGGCTATTATTACACTGACAATGTTGCCCTGGTGGAGCGCGGCAAGCAGGACGATTTTTTCCTGCGCTCCGGTCTGCGCCTTTCCTACACTCCCCAACTCAAAGGGAATTTGTTTTTCAGCACGTCCGCCGGCAGCGAGGTCTACCGGTACCACGACGCTTCCTTCTTTGATTTTGACTTATTGTCCTTCGATGCAGGACTGCTCCATGCCACCCCCCGGCAAGGCACGGCCTACGATCCTTTGTTTGCCGATGTTGTCAGTTGGCTGCGTTACAGTTTTTACCGCATCAGCGAACCATGGGATTGGGGCGACAGCGTTTTTGACAACCATAGCATCGTGTTGGGCTTTCAAAAAACATGGAGAATCAGCCGGGGCCATCAGCTGTTTGCCGGAGCGAATGCCGACTGGAGTCTGGATGCGGGCGAACCCCTTCCGCAGCGGGATGAATACAGCGTCTTCGCAGGTTACAAAGTGAAGTGGACGCCGGATCTTGAATCCAATTTGGTGTACCGGGCCGCTTCCAACGAATACCAGGAATTCGACCGGTCGGATATCAATCAGGTAGTCTCCCTGGGTCTCACCTACCAGTTCAATGACTGGTTGGCCGCAACGGGCTCATTTTCCGCAGTCTTCAATGATTCCGACCGCTCCGCTTTTGATTATGAGTCCCTGAACACGGGCGTGACTCTGGTTCTAACTGCCCGTTGGTAGGGCGGGCCCTGGTCTTTTTACCCTCATTCCCACTCCACGCCGGTCCCAGCAACCCATCCATCATGAAAACCGCAACTGTCTCCATCATCACCGGTGCCATGTTATTGGCCATCCCTTCCTTGGAAGCAGCACAGGTCGATATTGTCAGAAACAATGTGAAGTCCGGCCCGGGCAACCTGCGACAGGGTGCCAGCCTGGCACCTGGCAGCACCCTGACCACCGGCAGCAAATCGAAAACTCAGGTGACCATCGGGGCCCATGGATCGCTGGCGAGGGCCGGATCGAAAACCGATTTGGTGCTGCAGAACGATTCCTCCCTGACCCTCCGTCAGGGGATTATGCTGGCCAGCAGCGGAAAGCGGACGCTCGGGCGGGAAAGCGTGGTGGTGGACACGCCCGAAGTGAAATCATCCGTCAAAGGCACCATGCTCATCGCCTATCAACCGGATGTCTTTGTGAAAATCACCTGCATCGAAGGCTCGGTCACGGTCAAACTGAAGGCCCTGCTCGGGGAATTTGTCCGTCTGCGGGCCGGACAAATGGTGATCATCGATCCCGCCAGCAAGACGCTGCCCCAGGAAGTCGAAGTCGATTTGCGGGAACTCAGTGCCACCTCCGGTCTGCTGGGGGCGGACTTTCCCGCATTGAATGCTGCTCCGGGCCTCGAAAGGGCGGTGGCCCGCCAGGACAAGGGAATTGGGCAGGGGGAGATGCTGCGCACACCCCTCGTCCTCGAAGGAGCGGGCTTGACCGTCACGCTGCAGACAGATGCCGGGGTGGATCCACGGCGGGCAGTGGATCCCGGGCCGGACCCTGAATCACCGCCGCCGCCCCCGCTGCGGAATCCAGACCGCAACGGAGGAGGACATGGCGGCGAGGGAGGAGGAGAGGTGATCATTCCGCCAAACCCTCCCGTGATTTCTGAATACATCATTGACGGAACCACCGTTTTTTCACCCACCACCAATCCGACCCTGCAAACCCCAGGCTTTCCCTTGGTGACGGCGGACCCCTTCTCGTTTTCTGCTGGTTTCAATTACTGGACTTTTCCGGATGCGGATCCTGTCAGGACTCCGGAACTCCTGTTCCGCGGGCGGACCGACATCCCTGCGGGCATGTTCGATAACGGCAATGAATTCTCGAGCGAAGGCAATCTCCAGGTCGGGGATGGAAATCCCACCTCGGTTTTTTACAATGACAGTCTCGGTTTGTTGGCGGCGATCGATCTTGATGTGACCGGCACGACGATCGGCCTGGGTTCCGCATCCCCGGCGTTCTCCCCAACGGGGTTGTATGTGGAGGCCGGCAGGGTGTTGTCGGTCCGGAATTCGGTCCTGCAGCACCCCAACAGTGTGGAGCTGTTTGCCCCAACCGTCATGGTGTCGGGAAGCAGTCTGGAAGCGGGGAGCATGGTGACGGGGGTTCCCGGGCAGAGCAGCACCCAAATCAGTATCGAGTCCAATGGAAGCTCGGCGGCGACGGGGTCCATCACCATCACGGACAGCAGCATTCTGCAGGCTTTGGCCCAGGGCAGTGCGCTGTATGTGGGGACGAACGGCTCTCCCATTACCATCGCCAATTCCGCTCTCCAGGCCAACGTGATTGATCTGGATACCTTAAATCAAGCCGCTGACGGCCTGATCGAAATCCGCAATTCAACCCTCAGCGGGGATGTGATCCGGGCGCGGGCCTTCAATACCGGTGACCGTGATGCCATTCTCATCCGGGACAGTGCATTCAATGCCAATCAGCTGATCCAATTCTATGCGGAAGGGGCTTCCCGTCTGCGCTTTCAGGGGACCAATAATCTGGTCCTCGGAGCCAACGGCGTGGCCAATCTGGCGGGCCGGACCGTGCAGGTGGACAGCGGAGGCAATGTCAACATCAGCGGAAACGGCAACGTGTTCCGGGATGTGGACAACTATAACAAGGACGGTTTCGGGAATATCAATATTTCACGCTCGGCATCGCACCAACCCTACCGTGCACGCCCTTGAGGGCGCGGCAAGATAGTCGGGTTTCAGAATGGGCACCCCGGTAACTCCGGCATTTGTTGATCCTCACAAAATGATTTCCTGCAGGCCTGCCGCACCATTGCCGTCAGGGAATCGGCGGCTTCAGGCGCAGCAGTTGAAACGTGAATTCCGGTTCGATCCCATGATGGATGCTGATGCGCTCGAAGAGCACGGGATCATCCAGCAGGGCAAATCCACCGGGAAGATTCTGCCGGTTCAGCTGCTCGTGACCGAACGCCACAAGGAGCGGGCGGTTCTCGCGCCGGGCTTGGTCGATCAGGGCTGACAACGCGGGACCGGCGTCACTGAGGATGCTGCGGAGTTCCGGGTAATAACAGGTCATCACCTGGGAGCCGTGCCCGTAACCTGCCGGGATCACCCTGCCGGGGTGATGCCGGGCTTCGGCCCGGAGATCAGCCATGGTTTCGCGGTAGGGAGCATAACTGCGGCTGGTCAGAAGCCGGGTCTGCGGCCAGGTGAGGACGGCGAATCCGGCCACCGCCGCTCCGGCCAGCCAGGCGGGGCGCAGCCGGCTCAAGCCGATGCCCGCCAGCAAAAGGAGCGGCACGGCCGCCGCGAGGATAAAACGGTGATAGAAAAAGAAATCCGTTAGGCGGACCCCCGCCAGAAAAAGCAGGCTTCCCGCCACCACGGACAGCAGAATCCATCCGGCGCGGGCTTGGCTGCGCAGCAGGGTGAGAACGCCGAAGACGACCGCAGTCCCGCCGCCTGCGGCTATGAGGACCAGTCCCCACCATGAGAGGAAGGGGATCCCTGCCGCGCCGGAACCGGGCGGAGGGGGCATCCCGGCGGCGACGTGGCTGAGCGTGTGGAGGAAGTAGGATCCGGTCAGGAGGTTGCCGTCACGGTTCAGTCCGTCCCAGTTCATGGACTGGAGGAGATTGGGCAGAAAGGCCGCCAGCAGAAGGACCGCCGCCACCGCATTGATCACTAGCAATCGGGCGAAGAGGCGGATTTTGTCCGGGCCGCCGCCTCTCAGAATAAGCCATGCGGCGGTGGCGAAGAGGGCCGCGCAAACCGCGAGATGGGCCAAGGCGTGGGACCACATCAGCAGAAACTGGCATCCGCCAAAGAGCCACCACCACAGGCCAGGGCGGCGGGTCTCCGGCGCAGTGGCGCGGTCCAGGGAATAAATGGCCGCCGCCGTGAAGGCGAGGGCCAGCCCGTAGCTCCGCGCATCCGCGCCATACCGGATCATCCATGGGTGCAGCGCCATCAGGCCGGCCGCCAGCAGGCCGGCCCGGTCGCCCGCATACCGCCGCCCCAGCCATCCGGTCAGCACCACCGCGCCCAATCCGCCTAGCAACACAGGCAGGCGCAGGACCCATTCATTGAAAGCCCCCGGATCCGCCGGCCGGGTCACCGCCCGCCAGATTTCGTGGCAGGCTTTGGAGGGCAGCGTCAAAACCGGATGGTTGGTCGGTTTGTTATAATACCATGCCGCCCGCGCCCACGATGCCGGCTGGAACCATACTTTGTCAGGATCCGCCGGGTCCTGCCGCCACTCGCCCACGGTGGCGTATTTCACATTCCATAGTTCGTCCCACCACAGGCTGCCGGTGGCAAGGGGAATCCGCAGGGCCGCTCCCGCCAGCACCACGCCCACGAGCGCGGGGAGAAACCAGCGGGCCGGGGGCGTGGCCGGGGAGGCTTGCGCCTTGACCGCCGGGGGCGGCGGGCCGGAGGGGTGCCACCAGCGCATGGTCAGGAGCACGGCCGCCAGCAGAATCATCGCCACCAGAGTGGACCAATGAGTGCCCAGGACTGCGGCGTCTTCCCATTTGAACCGGACCCCTTCAGTGCCATTCCCCACTTCGGCCCAGCGGTCCCTCGCTTTGGCGAGTGCTTTGGACGTGACCACTGCTCCACGCAGCAGCGCAAGCCCCGCCATCAATCCCGTCAGGAGAAGTGCGGTGCCGGGGCAGGGGATCCAGCGGCGCCACGCGGCTGCCGGAGGGACGGGCGGAGGCGGCGCGGACATGAACTTGTCAGGCAAAGCGGACCATATCCTTCAGAAACTGGCCCCAAAGATAGAAGCAGCCCCGCCACGAATAACGGAAGGTGCCGTCGCCGCTTTCCACGATCAGGCCGCGCCCGAGATTATGCTGCACCTGGGAATCCAGATCCGCCTGGAGCTGGTCCGCCAGACGTTCCGGTCCCGGACTGGTCAGGTCGGTTTCTCCGACATTCAGCAGCGCCAGCATGGAGCGGTGCTCCGCCAGCAATTCGACAAAGGATTCCGCCGCCGGCACCCGGTGCAGCAGGACTTGCGGCGGAGATTGCATGGTCTGCGAAAACGGATAATTCGAAGTCGTGATCACCCGGCCGTCCCGGGTGCGGCAGGTGATGCTGACAAACGCCACGCTGAAATTGGCCTGCTGGTTGAGATGAATGACGGCCTGGGTCAGGGACGGAGCGTGATAACAGACCCGCAGGAACTGGCGCATTTCCTCCCAGTCAAAACCCGCGTCCTCGGTTTGCTCAAAGCCCTCGCTCTCCAGTTCATCCGTCAATTCGCCGAGGTGCGGGAAATCCTCGCGGTTGGGCGCGGACCGGTGGCGCAGGCTGCGCGCCAGCGGCAGGCGCATTTTGCGCACCCGCAGCACGATTTCCACCCACGGCAGCAGGAACCAGCCGCTCACCGCAGCCGCCCCGGCCGTGTGCGAACCGGTCAGGCGCCAGCCGGCAAGGTAGGTGGCACCGAGGTAACAAAGCGCCCCCAGCTTGCGCACCACCGCATGGTCAAAGGTGCGCAGTCCATACCCGCAGGCCGCAGTTCCCGCTATGATCAGCAATTCATTCGTCATCAGTCTCCGCGCCGTAGCCGTGCCCCTGGCCGGGGTCAATCGGTGGTTTGCTCCGGACCATCCTCCCACAGTTCTGTGTGACTCCCCTTGCACGCCGCTGAATCCGCACTACTTCCCACGACGCGAGCGCCCCGATGGATCAACTGCAGATCGATTTCAATCCCAAGACCGGTTCCGATGCCGAGTGGAATGACGCCTATGCCCGGTTGGCCGACTACTTCCGTGCCCACCGCATCCACAGTCGTCTGCACCGCACTTACCTTGTGCTGGAGACCCTGAAACGTGCTGCGGTCACCCACGAAAAACATCCCGACCAATCCCCCACGGCGGTGGCCATCCATGAAGCCCGGCGCATGCACCGCGACTGGCTGCGCGGCATCATCGGCGATCTGAATGTTCCGGAAGGCCGGCTCGATGCCAACGGCCGGCTCGCCTTCCTCCTCTGTGACGGGCCCAATGAATACCCTGACTTTTTCCTGAACAGCAGCGACGCTCCGTTCGAGATGCTGGCTGCAATGCGGGCTCCCATCCAGCAAAGCGGTCCCGACCTCGCCGTTTCCAGCATGGTCCCCCGGCCAATCGACCTTGGAGTGCTGCCGGACATTGCCGGGGAAACCAGCGGGTTCTTCGGGCGTCACCCATGGATGCGTTATGCAGTCCTGGCACTGGTCGCGGCCCTTGTGGCATGGGGACTCTGGACGGTTACCCGTTAGCAATTTCCCGGTCGTTTCCGAGTTCCTGACCCGATGACAAATCCCGCGCTGCCACCTCCTTCCAACATTCCTGGCTACACCGCAGCCGCGATCCGGAAGCGCCGCTCGACCTTTTTTGCCGTCGTCGGGATGACCCTGATGTCCGGAGTCTGGCTGCTGGCGGTGTCCCTCGGCCGCAACGGCTACAATTTTATCGACTTTATCATGCTTGGCGTCTTCACGCCGCTCTTCTACCAGCTTTCGGTCGGTTTCTGGACCGCCATGCTGGGTCTTTTTTTCCTGATCACGGGGCGCAAGGACCAATTCGACCTTTCCCGTTCCCTGACGGAGGAGGAAAAGCGGTCGGAAATCGGAGCCACCACCGCCATCATCATGCCGGTTTACAATGAGGATGTCTCCCGGGTCTTCGAGGGCCTGCGGGTGATGTATCTGTCCCTGGAAAAAACCGGCCAGCTGGAGCAGTTTGATTTTTTTGTCCTCTCCGATTCCGACAATCCCAACAAATGGGTCGAGGAGGAACTGGCTTGGCTGGAACTCTGCCGGCAGTTGGACGGCTTTGGCAGGATCTTTTACCGGAAGCGCCGCAAGCCCATCAACCGTAAGTCCGGCAATGTCTCCGACTTCTGCCGCCGCTGGGGCCGGAACTACCGTTATTTGCATGCCCTCGACGCTGATTCCATCATGTCCGGCGAACTGCTCGCCAACATGGTGCGCCTCATGGAGAAGCACCGCAACATCGGCATCCTCCAGACCGCTCCGCGCGTATTCGGGGCCGGCACCCTGTTCGGCCGTGTGATGCAGTTTGCCCATGCCGCCTATGGCGAACCCTTCATGGCCGGGCTGAACTACCTCGCCCTCGGCGATGCCACCTTCTGGGGACACAATGCCATCATCCGCCTCGCTCCCTTCATCGAATCCTGCGGTCTTCCCGAACTGCCCGGCCGCGAACCATTTGGGGGACATATCCTGAGCCACGATTTTGTGGAAAGCGCCCTGATGACCAAAGCCGGCTATCAGGTTTGGCTGCTGCCGGTCCATGAAGGCAGCTACGAGGAAGGCCCGCCCACCATCATCGATACCCTGAAACGCGACCGCCGTTGGTGTCAGGGGAACATGCAGCACTTTTGGCTGCTCTTTGCCAAAGGCTGGGCCCCGCTGGCGCGGCTGAACTTCTTCCACGGCATTTTAAGTTATGTCGCCTCGCCCTTGTGGTTTGTCTTTTTGCTCTGTGCCACCGCCCTCGCCACCATCGACCGCCATAATCCGGACCAGGTGATCGCCGCCGGGGAAAAAGCGGGATTGCTCCTGCTCCTCATCACCCTCGGGCTGCTGTTTGTGCCCAAGGCCATCATCCTGATCCGCCAGCTCACCCGCAAAGATCTGGAGAAGGATTTCCACAGCAAAAAAGCGGTCTTCTGGTCGTGCTTCCTTGATACCATCTTCTTTTCCATCCTCGCCCCCACTCTGATGCTGTTTCACAGCAAGTTTGTTATCTTCACCCTGCTGGGACGCGGGGTGAAATGGGCTGGCCAGCGCCGTTCCGGCGATGATGCGGTGGACTGGGAGGAGAGTATCCTGACGTTTGCCGGGGTCAGTGCCTTTGCTCTGGTCTGGGCCGCTTTTGCCCTCTGGATCAATCCCACCTTTTTCCTCTGGATCAGTCCGGTGCTCGGGGGCATTGCCCTGTCCATTCCCTTCAGCATCTTCACCGCCGGCACCGGGAGTGGCCGCAACAAGGGCTTCTTTGCCACCAAGGAGGAACTCCACCCACCCTGGGTCCTCAGTCAGCTTGAAAAAAACCTCGCCAAAGCCCACGTCCGCGAGGCACCCATCCCACAGCTCGCCAAAAACTACGGCCTGCTGCAAAGCCTCCTCGATCCTTACGTCAACGCCCTGCATGTCAGCCTGCTCCGCCAGCGCAAACGGGTCACTCCGGAAAGCCGCGACTACCTGGATGCCCTGCGCCGCCGCCTTGTCAGGGATGGCCCGAATGCCCTTAACAAACGCGAACTCAGTGCGGTAATGTATGATCCTGACGTCATGCTCCGCCTGCATTATGACCTCTGGTCGGGCTCCGGCGACGGCTTGTCGGCGTGGTGGGACACCGCCATCCGCCAATACAACATCCTGACCCGCGAGCCCGTTACCGCACTCTACCGCTGAGTGGCCTCCAGTTTTGCCCACTGGGAACAAGTTATGATCCAGCAGCTCCGGGGGAATTCGTCGGCCTGGAGACACCAGCCGCCGGAGGCTCTGGACTGCTGGGAGCATCCCAGCTCTTCGCAGCAGTCACCATGACGGCTGCGCCCCACCGGGAAGGTCAGGTCCGGAAACCCGCTGGTGGGTTGGCTGGGGGCGCACCGCTGTCACTGCGCGGACTGCGGCTCCTGAAGCTGGATGTGGCGGCCCGCACCGTGAGCTTTGGCTACAAAGACTATGCCGCAGGCTCGCAGCGCAAAGTCATGACCCTCGGACTCGATGAGTTCCTGCGGCGGTTCTGCCTGCACTTCGTGCCGGAGCGGTTTGTCAAAATCCGCCACTACGGTCTGCTGGCCAACCGCGGGCGGCAGGAACGCCTCGCGCAGGCACGGGCGCTGCTGGGCGCGGGTGCCGCGCCCGTGGTGCCAGCCGCCCAGGCCGCCGAGGCCGCCGCCGGGTCCACCGCAGAGCAGGACCATGCCGCCGTGAGGAACTGTCCACACTGCGGCAGTGTGCGGCTGAGTCTGGTGGAAATCTACCACACGCGCCAACAGATCCCCGGGTTCCTGCTCCCCGGGCCCGTCCCCGATGACACCAGCTGAGCGACCCCCGTTGAAGCCCATGAACCCGACCACCCTTCATCGTCAGGCAGGCCCAGCTCTCTGCGCGGAAAATCCACGCGCCTCAAGCGCGGAGCCACCGCCGGGGACGTCCAAAACAGGCCAAAAGATCCGGATCAGGTGTCGACAAAGCACCCCCACCGCACCTGCCGGGCACCCTAACGCACCCGCCCCACGCCAGCGCGCCCCCCGCGCCAACCGGACGGGCGATAAAAATCCCGGTAAGGAAGATCCCCAGCCCGCAGCGGCTCAGTCCAACAGCAGTGTATCCGGGCAGCAGGCGGATCACGCGCCTCCCTCAAATGGCATCTTGCCTCCGCCTCCTGACCGGATGCACTGCTTCACGTTCGGCAAAAAAATGAAACTTCGATCAGGCATCAAGCTCTTGGCAGAGATCGAGGGTTACGGCGAACCAATCATGGACAACGATCGTTGCGATACGGTTCTCAAGTTCTTCCGGAACCAACGCGAGCCTTTGGTCATGAGGACAGTGCTCAAGGAACCAATCCCATACGTGTCGGAGGGCGATAGCGGCCTGCAGATTGCATGGGAACCACCAACGATGGCCGATAGCCATATCGTCGTAGCACGCAACCTGACAGTATCCAGAGGTGCTGACGTGTTGCCGGGGATCTATTACACCCTATTGGGCATGCGGTCGGGTGGATACCGGCATGTTGCGATTCCACCCCATCTTTATGCCCACTCGATGCACGAGATTCATGGGATTGACCGAGACTCCGTCATCAAGCTAGAATGCTTCGTGACCGCCAAGCGATAAAAACGAAGAAGCCGAATCAGGTCGGGATGGCAGGATTGCGCCTGCCACCCCTCCCACACCACCCGGCATGCGGCTCCGCACCGGGCGGTTCCAGTAAGACTCGTTAGGTGACCAGCTTGCCCGTTCCTTTTGGTTTGGGCTGGTCACCGTAGTGCAGTCGGATCCGGATTTCTCTCAGTTCGGGCACCCCTTGTTCCTTCAGGTAGGCGTTGTTCAGGGCAAAGCGCACCAGACTGTTCTGACTCATGCGCCAATACCCTTTGCGGCTGCGGCTGGCACGGTGCACCTCGCTGGGATCGATTCCCAGCCTGATGAGGTGGCGTCGCCGCGTTCCCGGCCTCTTCCACTGTTTCCAGTGATAGAGCCGCACCCTCCTTCGGATCCATTCATCTCCGCAAGCGCCAAAGCCAATTCAGGGTTTATTTCACAGTAGAAAGTCAGCGCGTGGTTATTTTGTCGGTCCGGCGTTCCAGCCGACGCCCCGTGGAGGAGGCTTACCTGAATAATTTCCCGGTTGGAGGGGAGCGTTGCCAACAATCCCGACTCAACGCAAAATCGCGGTGCTGGTGGCGGATTTGTGAACCAGTCGATGAGTATTTTGATGGTGCGGAGGACGCTGCCGTCCTTAGGAAAGAGATGCGGACCAATTTGTAAGGACCGCCCGGTGGCGGGGAGTTGGCGGTCGGGGCTGAGGTCAGCGGCGAGCATGGCGTCGCTGGGCTTCGCTGCCGGCCTTAACATTCGATGCAGCGAACCCGGCGATCGCGTGGCTGAATTCCCGTTTGAGGCGGAAAACCAAGCCGCGCCGTCGGATGGTTTGGCCTGCGGTTCGGGATACCGGTTATCCTACCCGGAGCTTTTTAAGCCAGTGGAGAAAATCGGCGGTATCATCGGTATCCCGCAGCCGGTAGCGCGCCTGGGTGGGAGCATCGGGATCCTGACTGACGTGCAGACTGGTCCCGAGGCCGTTGAGTGCGGCAAAGGCGTCTTCGTCTGTGGTGTCATCGCCCATATACAAGGCGGCAGCGGCCGGAAGGCCAAGGCCCTTGAGCAGGCGCTTCAGGGCAAACCCCTTGTTCCATGCCACGTCAGGACGGAACTCCGCCACCATTTTGCCGCGGTGGACCCGGAGTGAGAAAAACCTGGCAGCACAGCGGGACACTGCGGCCTCCACCAGGGGCCACATTTCCGGAAGGGTTTGCCGGAAATGCACCGACAGGGTCAGGCCTTTGTGTTCGACAAAACTTCCGGGAATGGCCTCCAGTTGTTCCGCCAGGAAAGCGGCGGCAGCATCAAGGGCCGGCCGGGCGGCCATGGCTTGGGGCTCCAGATAATCCATGCCCCCCCCTTTGATTTCGAGTCCGTGATTGCCGGCAAGGACTGCTTTCGGCAGGTTCACCAGGCGGGCCAAATCGCCCAGTTCGCGGCCCGACAGGACCGCCACCCTGACGCCCGGATGCCCCATCAGCGCTGCAAGGCTGGCACGGGTCTCCTCCGGGAGGCCGGCCTCCTCCGGGCGGTCACAGATCGGCGCGAGGGTGCCATCAAAATCGGTGGCCACCAGCAGCCGGGGCACCGTGCCGAGGCGGTCCGCGAGTTCCTTGCGGCAGTCAGTCCAGTGAGGAGGTTTCGTTTCCATCAGTATAAAATTCAGGGATATCGAACTTGAGCAGGATGGAGAGGATTTTTCCGGCCCAGCGGTAAACGTTGTTGAAGCGGATATGTTCACGCATCCGGCTCATGCGCCGGCGTTGCTCGGCTTCGTCCATTTCGAGGCCCGTGCGGAGGGCTTCCGAGATTTCACGGATCGCAAAGGGGTTGAAAGCCACCGCCTCGTCCAATTCCCGCCATGCTCCGGTGAAACGGCTGAGCAGCAGGACGCCGCATTCGTCCGTCCGGCTGGCGGCAAACTCTTTGGCCACCAGATTCATGCCGTCATGGAGGGCATTGACCATAAAGACATCGCACAACCGGTGCAGGGCCATCATGTCCACCGGGCCATGGTGCTGTTTGAGGAGGATGAGGGCCGGTCCCTGGGGGCCGCCCCATTTGGCATTGACCTGCTCCGCCAGCGCATCAATGGCCGCCTCCTCTCTTTGATAACTCATCAGACTCGACCGGCTGGGGGCAGCGATCTGCACAAAAAGCACCCGGCCCCGCCATTCGGGATGATGGGTCAGGAAATAGTCGATGGCCTCGAGACGGGAAGGGATTCCCTTGGTATAGTCCAGCCGTTCAATGCCCAGCCCCAGCTTGCGTCCGCGCAGGTCCAGCCGGGCGACCCAACGCTCCATGGCTGCGGATACCGCCGGCGTCTGGGATGCGGCTTCATGTCCGGCAAAATCGATGCTGATAGGAAAGGGACGGATCAGGGTATCCGATCCCCCGCGGGTGATTTTGGAGAGGTCAGGATTCACCCACGCCTCGATGGAGCGGTCCACGGTGTCGCGGAAGTTCTGACAATGCAGCCGGATATGAAAACCCAGGAGGTCGTTGCCCAACAGGCCATCAAGGAGTTCCTCCCCCCATGGGAACGCACGGAACACCTCTTTGTTGGGCCACGGAATGTGCCAGAAATGGGCGATCACGAGGTTGCCTTTACCGCGCTGTTTCAGAATCCGCGGCAGCAGGGCGAAGTGATAGTCCTGAATGAAAATGAGGGCGGGTTCATCTCCGGCTTCTTCCAGCACGGCCTCGGCAAAGATCTCGTTGGCCTTGCGGTATTGTTCCCAGTCCTCCGGACGGAAAACCGGCCGGTTGAACGTGATATGGCAAAGCGGCCACAGACCTTCATTGGACAGACCGTAGTAAAACCCCTCCTCCTGTTCCTGTGTCAGCCAGACCCGGCGCAGCAGGTATTGCGGCTCATCTGGCGGGACCGCCACCCGGTTCATTTCGTCCACCACCTCGCGGTCCGCACTCCCGCTCCCGTGCGCAATCCAAGTCCCCCCGGTGGCGGCCAATACCGGGTGCAGGGCGGTGGCCATCCCGCTGGCGGGATTCATGCACTCGATGCCGTCCGGCCCATGCTGGTGGATGTAGGGCTCGCGGTTCGAAACGACGATTAATTTGCGCCCGCTGAGCCGGTTTTCACAGAATTCATGCAGGCGTTCGCGGGTCCATAGGTTGTGTTCCATAAAGTGAAGGAGGTCTTGGGGATAATGGCCTCCCCTTCAGAAAAGGCCATCAGGTAAATCCCTAGTCTTGCCTGAATTGAATATAAGGGCCATCTTTTTCTGATGTCTGTATCTTCACTCACCTTTAATAATGAAACCCAAGCCAAACTTTGTGCCCACATCCATCTCACGTGGAACACCCTGACCCGGGATCTTTGTGATGCCTTGAGTGCCGCCCGGGACAGCAAAGTGGACCATGACTCGCCCGACCACGCCTGGCCGCTCTATCTGTCTCCCCGTGAAGACATGGAAGCGGTGTTGGCCGCCCTCGCGGCCAATCTGGCCCCGGCGGCTTTCTCCCGGGTTTCCTTGCGTGAACTGCCTGCTGACTGGCGGGGCGTCACGGAACACGGCCTGCTGTATCTGCCCGGGAAGTATGTGGTGCCCGGCGGCCGCTTTAATGAGATGCACGGCTGGGACAGCCATTTTATCGTGCTGGGCCTCCTGCGCAGCGGCCGGCTGGATCTGGCCCGCTCCATGGCCGATCAGCAGCTTTATCAAATCGAACATTACGGCACCATCCTCAATGCCAACCGGACCTACTTCCTGACCCGTTCCCATCCGCCTTTCCTCGGCCGCACCCTCCTCGAAGTCTACCGGGCCACCGGGGACATGGAGTGGCTTCGTCAGGCCCTGCCGTTGCTGGAGAAATATTATTTTTACTGGAGCGTGCCTCCGCATCATCTTCCGTCGCTCGGGCTGTCGCGGTATTTCGACTTCGGGGAAGGGCCGGCTCCGGAGGTGGAATCGTCCGAGAAGGACGCCATGGGCCGCACCCATTACGAACGCGTGGCGGATTTCCTCGGTACTCTGCCGCCCGAATCTGCCGCCGCGTTCCTGACTCCGGAAGGCACCCTGACGGATCATGCGTGGCGCAGTGACCGGTCCATGCGGGAGAGCGGCTTTGATCCGGGGTTCCGGTTTGGCCCGCTGGATCTGGATACGGTGAACTATCTGCCTGTCTGCCTGAATACCCTGCTTTGGCGCATGGAAATTGACATTGCCGCGATCCGGAAAATCACCGGCGCGACCAACACCCGTGATGTCTGGCTGGAACGGGCGGCCCTGCGGCGGCAGCAGATCGACCAGTTGCTGTGGGACAGCACGGCCGGGCTCTATTCCGACTATCATATCGTCTCCCATGAGCGCAGCGGTTTTGTGTTCGCTACGGCCTTCTGGCCGTTGTGGGCCGGGCTGGCCACCCGCGAACAGGCCTGCGCAGTAGCCGCCCACCTTCCCCAGTTTGAAACTCCCGGGGGAATCCAGACCGGTCCCCTGGAGACCGGCTGCCAATGGGATGGTCCGTTAGGATGGGCTCCGCTCACCCTGATGGCCGTGCAGGGGCTGAATCGTTATGGGTTCACCACCGAAGCCAGGCGGATTGCCGCCAATTTCCTCAACATGGTGGCCTTCGAATTTGAGCGCACCGGCCACCTGCACGAAAAATATGACACGGTGCGCCTGACCTCGGACGTGTCCGGTTTGCTGAAGTTTGGTTATCCCACCAATGAAACCGGCTTCGGGTGGACCAATGCCGCCGTGCTGGAACTGCTGAGTTTCCTCGGCGAGGACGTGTTGTGCAGTTAGGGAGGCCGGCCGGCTGCGGAATCCCTCCAAAACGCTTTGACGCCGCCCGCTCCGGCCGTATCGGAACGGCTCCCCTTTTTCCATTTTTCATCCCTACATGAACCTCGGCATTATCGACTACGGCGGCGGCAATCTGCAAAGCGTGCGGAATGCCCTGCGCCACACCGGTGTCGAGGCCGCTTACATTGATTCCCCGGACCGATTTGCCGGGGTGGACGCCCTCGTCTTTCCCGGCCAGGGCAGGTTTGACGATTCCATGGCCGGACTGAAGCGGCAGGGTTTGGTGGACCCGCTCCGTGAGTGGATCCAGGCGGACCGGCCCTTTTTTGGAATCTGCATTGGTTATCAGGCTTTGTTTGAGCGCAGTCATGAGAATCCCGGCGTCACCGGGCTGGGCATTTTTGCGGGCGAAGTCGTGCGCTTTCCGGCCAAGCCCGGCCTCAAGGTGCCGCATATGGGATGGAACCGCGTCCGCCTCTCCCACCCGGAAGATCCGGCATGGGCCGGTCAGGAGACCGATCCCTATTTCTACTTTGTGCATTCCTACTATCCAGTTCCGGAGGATCCGGCCCTGACTGCCGGCATCACGGATTATGACGGGGATTTTGTCTGTGCCATCCAGCGGGGCAATCTGATTGCCACCCAGTTTCATCCGGAAAAAAGCCAGGAAGCCGGACTCACTCTGCTGGGGCAGTTTGTCCGGAAACATGGCTTTCTTCCGCCACTTCCAGCCTGACAAAATCGTAGAGGACCCCGTCCGGCCAGGATTGGACCGGCACCATCAGCGAAAGCGTGTTCCTTCCGGGCTTGAGCAGGCCGGGAGGGAGCGGCACCCGCCGCTCAAACCACGCCCCCCGCACTGCATCCCGGTGCATCACCGCCGTATCCGGCATGGGCCCGGTGGTGCCGGCCGGCTGGCCATTCACGCCGACGATCACCCCGGATGGGCTGCGGTTTCCGGCAATGCCGAGGCGCAGGGAAACTTCCTCGCCGGGAACTTCCGGCAAATCAAAATGGACGTTCCAGGTGGAAGACTGGCTCCCGCGACGGCCTTCGGTGGTGATGCCGCAGTGGGCGTAATTCCAGTCTTTCGCGGGATCGCTGATTCCGATAGTGAAATTGACCCCTTCCGGGAAATCCTTTTCGAATTGATAATAAAGTCCCCATGTCCCGGCTTCGTTGCCGCGGCGGAATTCCCCGGCCGACCGGTCCGCCGTGCCGATCTGCCAAAGGGTGCGGTGGCTGGTTTCCGCTTTCCATTCCAGAGTGCCGAGGTCGAGGGTCTGGCCCGGTTCAATCCGGATGCCTGCCTTGGAAAACTCCCCGGGCCTGCCGTCGGCAATGGCATAAAGCGTGTATTCCCCGGGACGGATGTTTGGAATCTCAAAGCCGGGAGAAGCCGTGGTCCAGAATTGATAGTCCCGGCTGTTGCGCTGCCAGTCCACGGTCCCGCTGAGGCCCCGCCGCAGGGTGGTGGCCGGATCTGCCGCGAGGCCGATCAGCACGGAGCCGTGGGAGGGTTGGTTCGTGCCTGCCTGAAATACGCCTTTGACCGAGCCCCGGGCCGCTTTGTCAGGATACTCCGGCAGCCGGAGCCAGGAATACGGCCAGGCCGCCTTTTCCATGGAGCTTTGGACAATGGCTTGGCGCCACAGGGCTTCCGGTCCGGCCCCGGTGTTGACATGCACCGCAAAGGGCCCAATTACCTTGGACCAGACTTCGTTATCAGCGATATGGAGGGAGCTGCCGCCGTAGTGGCTGCCGTGCCACATATTCAGCAGCACGGGCGTGCCGCCGCGGTTCACGTCGAGGTGGCCGGTTAGTTCCATCTTGGTAGGCCCGCCTGCCAGATATTCCGCTGAGGGATTGATCAGCCAGATCCCCAGTTCTTTTTGGGATGAAGCCCAGCCGTAAGCCGGGGCTCGGGCGATCATCGCGGAATAGCCATATTTGTGCTCGGCCTTGCCGGCAGAGGGGCCGCTGATGATGCGTCTGGCTTCCTTCAGGTTCAGCGGTTCCGCCCGGTCCCAATCCGCTCCCGAGGGCATCCGGCCATGGCGCTTTTCATCCACCGCCAGATAGTCGAACAATTCCCCGTTCAATTTCATGGCATGGCGCGCCTCACCAATCGTGAAACCGGGCATGCCCGGACCATGACGCCACGTACTGGTCACAAAAAGCGTGCTGCTGTCCCGGCCCAGGGTATAACGCATTTCCACCTCGCAGGGCAGCCCGCCTTCGGCACCGGCCGGAGCAAACCGCAAAGCCACTTCCCCCCGTTCCCCGCCGTTGGTTGCAGGATCGATGGTTAGGACAGGCGGCTTCGCCGGCCCGGTGCGGGCCACGTCCTTGCCGTCACTGCGCCGGCCGACCTGGGACCAATAGCCATCGTTCACCAGCACACGGTCATGGGCCGAAAGCGAAAACCGGCCCGACTCCAGCCGCAGGGTCACGCTCAACTGGTCGTTGGCCAGCACGATCCGGCGGTCTTCCTTCGTGATTCTGACAGAAGCGTGCAACGGCAGGGCGCTAAGCAGCAGGACCGGAAACAGGACGGAAATGCGGAGCAGGGACATGGGATTGGCATAGGAACGGCCATGGGCCGGGACGCTGGTTTCCTAAACGCGGATGCGCGGGGCATTCCATCCCCAAAACGGCACGAGCCGTGACCCATTCGGGTTATTCCAAAAAAGGCCGCTGACGGGCCACGGATGGCAGATACAACGGATGACCACGGATTGATGATGCACTCGGTATTCACCTTCAGCATGATTCTCATTATTTTGCTATATCCTTGATTAACACAATCATCCGTGCCATCCGCGGCCCGTCATTTTCCTTGGCAGGGTTATGCCGCCTGCAGGCAGCGGCGCAGCATGGTGGTGACCAGGGTCCACGTCAGGCTGGCCAGTTCCGGGTCATAGCGTGGCCCTTCATCGCGCAGGAAGGCGTGCTGGCCGTTGAATTCATGCCAGGTGAATTTGACACCGCCATCCGTCAGGGCATCATAAATCAGCCGCCGGCCTTCCCGTGGGATATGGGGATCCTGACGGCCCCAGATATAAAGCATTTCCGCCTTCAGGCTGCTGAGCCGGCCCAAAGTGCCGTCCGCCATTCCCTGGCCGAGGCTGCCCTGATGGATATCGGTGGGATAACAACACACACCGGCACTCACGTCAGGGAGCAGGGCAGTGCGGGTGGCCAGATGCCCGCCCAGACAAATCCCCACCGTGCCGATTTTCCCGGTGCAGGCCGGGTGGCTCTGCAGGAAAGCCACCGCCGCGGCGGCATCGGAATCATAAGCCGCCAGGGTGCGGGCCACCTTGTGGGCGTTCCCCCTTTCCGCCCCCGCTGCATCGTAGGCCAGCACCGTCCCGGCTTCCTCCAGATCATGATAGACTTCCGGCACCGCGACCACAAACCCATGCCCCGCGAGCAACGCTGCGGTGCGCCGGATGGGACCGGTGACCTGGAAGATCTCCGACCACAACACAATCCCCGGAAACCGTCCCTCTGCCGCCGGCCGGATAACGTGGGTGCGCATCGGCCCGGTCAGGGTCGGAAGGTCGGAGGATTCGTGTTCGCGCAGGATCATGTAAAACTTGGAACCCGCCTACACGCAAGTCAGGGGAAAGGCAATCCCGCGTTCCTCCGCGCTCCGGTCCTGCCCGGGAAAGGGAATGGTTATGTGGCGCAAACCAACGCACCATCCCTTCTGCCTGTCACCTCTCCTGCTACTGCGGCTTCCTGCCATAGATGCCGCCGGTTTCAGGAACAGGAAGCCGGGGATTTGACTGTTCCGGCTGGTCTTCCGCATACCATGTGTTGTTGATGAACTGGAAGGTTTCCGGGGCGGTGCCCGGGCCGATATTGATCGGGATGCGCACCTCGCTGCGCCGGAAGATAAACGTATTGCCGGTAAGGGTGACATTCCGGGCCGGGGGAAAACCTTCCACCTTGGTTTCGGTGAGGATGCGGAAGAACCATTTCCGCGGGCGGATGATGGTGTTGTTATTAAATTCCGCCCCATCCACTCCAGTGAAGGTGCAGGCGCAGTCACCGCCTTCGATGCGGTTGTCGCGGATGATGATGCGGCGGGCTTCGTATTTCGCCCCCAAGGGACGGAAGTAGGCCATGCCGGTGGAGCCGCCGGCCTGGATGGGGCGGCCGCCCGCGTCGAGGAAGGTGCATTTTTCCAGGACCACATCCTCGCAGCCCCCTTTGAATTGGGGGCCGGTGTGCTGGGAGAAGCCGGGTTTCCCGAGGAAACGGCAGCCGGTGATGAGGACGCGGTGGCAACCGACCAGATCAATGGCCTGGCCGCCCCAGCCATGGATGGTGCATCCCCGGATGGTCAGGTCAGAGAGGCCGGATCCCTTGATGCCGTCGAAATTTCCGTCAGGGCCGATGTCCTTGATGGTGAGATTCTCCAGAGTGATGCCGGGGACGTCGCCTTTGTCAGGACCGCCGTCATCAAAATTAAAACCGTTGGCGGTTTGGCTGCGGCAGGAGAGGTGGCGCAGGGTCAGGCCGGCACAGCGCGAAAAATGCCACGCATTGCTGCCGCCGGCAAAGACGGGCGGATTTTTCGGGTCGGCGGCTTCGATGGTCAGCTTTTTGATCCCTGACAGATAGTGGTTTCCGGGATAGTTGCCGGGATGGATTTTCCAGGTGTCGCCGGCCTTGGGCCTGGCGAGGGCGGCGCGGAGTTCCTCCGGGCTGCGGATCTCCACCACCGCCGTATGGCCGGAGACAGTCAGGCAAAACAGCAGGGAGAGGGCAGGCAGAGCAGATCGCATGCCCCATGGACGGTCCGGGGTGCCCCGGTCTTTCGTCCGGAAGGAATCCCGCCCGTCAGGATCTGAGGCGTTCAGCGGTCACACTCGCCCATAACGAAATCCAGCGACCCAAGGATGGCCGGGACGTCGCTGATCATGTGGCCGGGGATCAACTCAGGCACAATGCTGAGGTTGACGAACGAGGGCGAGCGGATCTTGAGCCGGTGGGGAACCCCGCCGCCCTTGCTGTTGATGTAGAAGCCGAGTTCTCCCTTGGGGTTTTCGTGGCCGAAATAGATCTCGCCGGGAGGGGCTTCGATGCCCTGGGTGGCGATGATGAAGTGATGGATCAGTTCCTCCATGCCCATGAGGACGCGCTCTTTTTTGGGAAGCAGGCCTTTGGCTTCGGCCACATTGATGGGACCACCGGGAATTTTATTGATCGCCTGAACGAGAATTTTGTGGCTCTGACGCAATTCCTCGAGGCGCACGAGGTAGCGGTCATAACAATCGCCCACCGAACCGAGGGGGACATCAAAATCGAAGTTTTCGTAGCCGAGGTAGGGATGGGCTTTGCGCAAATCGTAATCGACTCCCGAAGCCCGGAGGTTGGGACCCGTCAGCCCGTAGGCGAGGGCGCGGTCGGCTTTGATGATGCCGACGTCCTTGGTGCGGTCGAGGAAGATCTTGTTCCTTGTCAGGAGGGTGTCGATCTCGTCGAGGTGGGCGGGCAGTTCATCGAGGAACTTCCTCAGGCCGGTGAGGAACTCGTCATTGAGGTCACGGGTCTGGCCGCCGACGCGGGTGTAACTGGTGGTGAACCGGGCTCCGGTGAGGTGCTCCGTTAGGTTGTAAATTTTTTCGCGCTCCGTGAAGGTGTAGAGGAAAACGGTCATGGCCCCGCAGTCCATGGCAAAGACTCCCATGCCAAGCAGGTGACTCGAGACCCGGGCCAGTTCGCAGCAGATCAAACGGATGGCCTGGCCGCGTTCCGGCAGTTCCCAGCCCAGCAGTTTTTCCACCGCCATGACGTAAGCCACATTGTTGGCAAGGGGGGCGAGGTAATCCAGCCGGTCCGTGTAGGGGACAAACTGGTTGTAGTGCATGTTTTCCGCGATCTTTTCATCGCCGCGGTGAAGGTATCCGACGTCCGGGATGGCCTTGGTGATGATTTCTCCATCCAGCTCCAGGACGAGGCGGAGCACTCCGTGGGTCGCCGGGTGGCTGGGCCCCATGTTCAGGATCAGCTTCTCCCCGATCATGTCGGTGGTGGTTTCCTGGTAGGCTTCCAGTTGCTGCGAGGCGCGGGCAGCGTTGTCGGGGGCTTCAATTTCTCGGACCACGGTGCTCATGGGCGGCAATCAGATGGGATCATTAAGTTCGCCCGACCATAGAACAGGGCAGGGACCGGGCAAGGTCGATTTGTGAAATTTTTCACAAGCGCCAGGCGAGGCCGCGCTGGGTTGGCCTGCCCGGACTGGAGGCATTACCGTCGCCCGCCCTTTTTCGAGTCGGAGTTGCTCTTGGAATTGGAGCTGGATTTTGACTTCGAACCCGAACTGGAACCCGAACTGGAACCCGAACTGCTCTTGGACCTCGAACTGGAACTGCTGCCGGTGTAGCCGCGGCGGTCGCCGTCCCGGGTTTCGTAGGTATTTTTGCTCAGGCTGATGCCCCGGGCCTGATACCATTCCTTGCTGTGGAAGCCCTGCGGGACGTTGCCCCGGGTGCCGTCCCGGACTTTAATGAGCCGGATATCGTTGTCGCTGCTGCTCTTTTTGTTGCTGCTGGAGCTGCTGCTGCTGCGACGGTAGTCCCTGTCCCTGTCCCTGTCCCTGTCGTGGTCATAGCGGTGGCGGTTGGATCCGGAATAATATCGCGACCCCCCGTAGTAGGAGGATCCGTAGTAGGGACGGGAGTAACCACCGCTGTAATACCCGCTATCGTAGGAGGGCCGGCTGGAGTAGCTGCTGTAGCCGGGACCATCGTAATAACCGGGCGAGCCGTCGTAGCCGTATTCCCCGGGAACGCCGGTGCAGGAGGGCAGGGCAGCGAGGACGCAGACGGCAAGCAGCGGGCGGAGGGCAGTCAAGGGGTTCATGGCAGGAAGGGACGTTGGGGGGTTGCCCTCTATTCAGCGGATTTTTGAACCGGGAGCAAGCCCGGGAACGGTTAAACCGTGCCGAAATAACGATCACCAGCGTCACCAAGGCCCGGAGTAATGTAAGCTTTGTCGGTCAACCCATCATCAATGGAGGCGGTGAAAATGGGAATCTCCGGGTGCGTGGCGTGGAAAACGGCAATGCCTTCCGGGGTAGCCAATATGCTGACAAAGGCGATCCGCGAGGCCCCGGCTTCCTTCAGTTTGGTGGCCGCAGCAGCCCCACTGTGGCCGGTGGCCAGCATGGGATCGACGAGGAGCACGTCGGATTCGGCGATGCCCGGGGGGAGCTTGAGGAAATAACTCTCCGGGCGTTTGGTTTCCTCATTGCGGGCCATGCCGATGTGGCCAATCAGGGCGTCCGGAAGGAGGGCAAGGATGCCTTGGAGCATGCCCAGGCCGGCGCGCAGAATGGGCACCACCACCACGGGGCGGGCCAGCACCCGGACCGTTGCCGGAGCCACGGGGGTGGGAATGACTTCCGTTTTCACCTCAAGCGAGCGGGTGGCTTCAAAAACCATCAGCATCGCCAGTTCATGCACCGCGCGGCGGAAGCTCTCCGGCGGTGTGTCCTGATGCCGCAATCTGGCCAAACGGTCCTGAACCACGGGATGCTGGACGACGGTGACTTCCATGACGGTTCATAGAGCGGAGTCTGGGCCGGTGCCAGAGTTATCTTGGAGGGGAATCACCCAAAAGAGGCGGACCGGGTGGTCCGCCTCTTTGAATGAATCTGGAGTGGCCGGAGTCCGCTCAGCCGAGTTGATACGGGGCACGGTAGCCGCGGGTCAGCAGTTTGGAGGCGGCGGCGTTGTCCACGATTTCCTCCTTAGCCGCATCCCACTGGACCTTGCTCTTGGTGAGCATGGAGATGAGGCAGAGGTGGCCCGGAATGGCGGAGCGGTGGGCGGTTTCCACCGGAGTGATGGTCTGCTTGCCGGCGAGGGCGCAGTCGATCCAGTTCTTGAAGTGGTTGCCGGAGCGTTCGACCTCCGCCTTGCGCATGTTTTCCGGGAGGACGCGGAAGCGCTTCCACTCCGCATTGGAGCTGTCAAAGGCCCCGCGGTTGACATAGACCCAGCCTTCGCTGCCGATCCACTTGGTGCCCATGGCAATGTCCCCATGGCCCCCCGCGATAGTCATTTTCACGTTGTTAGGATACTGGAGTTCCCCGCGGTATTTGGTGCAGGTATTCCACAAGGCGTCAGGTGCAGGGAATTCCCCCTGACATTCCACGGAGGTGGGACCGCTGCGGTCGAAATCGAGGCCCCAGTGGGCAATGTCGACATGGTGGCCTACCCAGTCGAGGAGCTGGCCGCCGCCGAAATTGTAGTGCCAGCGCCAGTTTTTGTGCACCCGGGCTTCAATATAATCAATCATTTCCGATGGGCCGACCCATTTGTCGTAATCGAGGTGGGGGGGCGGCGGAGTCACCGTGTTTCTGTCCTTGGTGCCGGCGAAATCGTTATGACCGGCCGGCAAGCCGACCTGGACCTCCTTGATTTCACCGATGTAGCCTCCCCGGACGAGTTCCACGGCCTTGGTAAAATTGTCCACGCTGCGCTGCCATGAACCGGTCTGCCAGATGACCTTGTTGTCCTGCACCGCCTTCACGATGGCCTGCTGTTCGGCGATGGTGCGGGCCAGTGGTTTTTCGCCCCAGATGTGTTTGCCGGCCTTGGCAGCGGCGATGGCGATCAGGGCATGCCAGTGGTCCGGCACCGCGAGGGTGACGGCGTCAATGTCCTTGCGCGCCATCATTTCCTGGTAGTCTGCATAAGCGGCACAATCGGTGTTGCTGTAGAATTTATCCACCGACTGCTTGGCGCTGGCGAGATGTTTCTGGTCAAGGTCACACACGGCCAGGACCTTGGCATTGTCGAGACCCATGGTGGAATTGGTGTTGCCTGGCCCCTGCATCCCCCAGCCGACACTGCCGACGGTGATGCGGTTGGAGGGTGCCACCTTGCCATCAGCTCCGCGCGCTGCGGCAGGGATGATGATGGGAATGGCAAATACGGCGGACTGCTTGATGAATTGGCGGCGGCTGGTGCTCATAATGGAATGGGATAACGCAAGAAAATCATCATAGTGATCAGAATCCGGCTGGAAAGCATAATCTGTGTCCCCAAAATAATGGACACCGGGCCAGGTGCCGGGACCCAACCCGTGACACTGGCTTCCAGCCAGTGAGTCCAAAGGGCTTCCAGCCCTTTGACCTCATGGGCTTCCAGCCCATCGACTCCCCGGGGCCGGGGCCGGTCCAGTGCAGCGGAAGGGTCGACGGCCGGCAGGCTTGGAACTTGGCAAAAGGGAAGCCCTGTGCTTGTTTGCGCCAGTTTTCCATCTCTAACTATTCTTTTTGTGTCCAAGTTTGCCCGCAGGCTGCTCCTGCTTCCCGTCATCTTTTTTTTCGGTCTGGAACTGTTTCTCTGGATTTTTGTCAGGATTCCCATGGAGCCCCTGAAGAAGATTGATCTGAGCAATACCCTGCCAGGATTGAAACCGGAAGTGCGGCTCAGCTTCGACCGGAATCTGGTCCGCTATCTGGACGATGCCTCAGGAAAGAAACCCGCCGGCACCCTGCGCATTCTTTGTCTCGGCGGCAGTGCTACGTTTGCCATCCTCCAGAACGCAGAGGACACCTGGTGGGGACAACTCGGCCGGCAGTTGCAGGCCAAAAGCCTGCCGGTGCAGGTCGCGGCATGGGGGCAGGACCGCACCGGGATCGTGGCCTCGACCCCCATGGCGGCCAGCCTGATGGAGGAATGGCAGCCGGATCTGGTGATCGGCAACTTTGGTTTTGATGATGTGGTGGGCCAGCCTCTGGACTATCGTTATGTGCCGGAGAAGGCCCAGGGACTGCCCGGACCGCCGCGCACCGCCGGCTGGAAACAGGCCCTCCTGCATGTCAGCCAGACCGCACGGCTGGCAAGGTGGTGGGCCCGGCGCCAGGAAACAGCGGACATCCAGGGCAGGATCGGCCGGACCGACTATTGGCAAAAGGCTTTTGCCGGGATGCGGGAGCAGGCCAATACCCTGCCCATCCAGCCCCTTCCGGAGCGCGACCCCGCACAGGATCCGCTGATGGAGTTCATGGATGGGTGGGAGGTCCTGAAGGAACTCTGCCAGCGCCATGGAGCCCGCCTTGTCCTGACAGGGGAAGCCAGCCTGCACGATTCCACCAACAATCTCACCCAGCAGGAAAATTTGATCGCCCTGGTTCCCCTGACTTCCGATACCGGGACCAAAGCCCGGTTCCAGCGGCCGGATCCGGCCTGGGTGGAGCGCGAAATGGATCGTTATGCCGCTGCAGTCGAAACCATGGCCAAAAGCGCCGGCCTGCCGTGGCTGAATCTGAATGGACGGGTCCCGCGGGATCTTGATCATTTTTTCAACGATGTCATCCTGACCGACCAGGGGGCATTGGTGGTGGCGCGCGAACTTTTACCGGTGGTGGAGCCGGTGTTGCGAACAGCGGGCCAACCCTGAGTCTGCGGAATTTTTCCACGCGCCCGTTTTCCATAAATGCCTAACCCTAAAAGCCGTGATGAAAGTGAACAGAAGGTCACAAAGGACGCAAGGAGAACAGCCTATGAACCACAGCCAATTCAACTGCCGGGTGAAGCCATCCAAGCCTCCATTTTTTCCGCAAGAGCCTTTCTTCGTTAGCTTCGCAACCTTCTGTTCAAATTCCTGATATCCTTTTCAGGCTAACCGGTCGTGCGCAGTCCGGAGGCGAGGGCGTTGATGCTGAGCAGCAGGTCGGGCAGCATGGCTTCAGCGGCTTCGGCCTCCCCGGCGGCGATCCGGGACCGCCATGTTTTGAGCAGGGCAATCTGCTGGGTGTGCAGCACCCGGAGGGGTTCCTCACGCATCGCGAGGGTGTAGGCAAGGCGGGGCCGCCGGGCGGCAAACGGCCCGTTGAACAATTCCTCCAGCAGGGTGCGTGTGCGGGTGTGTTCCGCAAGGATAATACCCATGAAACGATCCCGCAGGGCATGGTCAGGCACGAGGGCCGCATACGCCGACATCAGCGCGGGATTGGTGCTGACAAGGGAACTTTCAATATTGGTCAGGACATACCGCAGGAAAGCGGACTCCTTGAGGGCCGCCCCAAGCGCGGTAAAACCATCCGGGTCTTCCGTCTTGAGTTTCTCCAGAGCCGAGCCCGCCCCATACCATCCGGGGAGATAAAAGCGCGACTGCGTCCATGAAAAAACCCATGGAATGGCGCGCAGGTCATCAAGGGTGGCCTGTCCGGTGCGGCGCGCGGGACGCGAACCAATTCGGCTGTGCTCAAGGGCATCAATCGGAGTGGCGGTGCGGTAAAACGCCATAAAATCCGGCTCCTGAAGCAGGGCCCGGTAGGCGTCGCGGCTCCAGGGCGCGAGTTTTTCCATCAGCGGATGAATGGGCAGGGTGGCCCGGGCTCCATGACGGTGCCGGGCCGTGGCGGCGGCAGCCGAGGCCATCAGGAGTTCGATGTTATAAACTGCCGAGCTGGCATGGGCATATTTCTGGGCGATGGTTTCCCCCTGTTCTGTCATGCGCAGAAAACCACTGAGGGATCCCTGGGGCAGGGCTTCCATAAACCATTGGGTCGGTCCGGCTCCACGGCCCACCGTGCCCCCGCGGCCATGGAAAAAGACCGGCCGCACCCCATGCCGCCCGCAGGTGGCGGCCAGTTCCGTCTGGGCCCGGTGCAGCGCCCATTGGCTTGCGAGAATGCCGCAGTCCTTGTTGCTGTCGGAATACCCTACCATCATCTGGAAGGTGGGATTGTCAGGGTTGAGGCTGCGCTGGGTGATGGGATGACTGAGGAAGGCATCGGAGATGCCGGGGCCGGCTTCGAGATCGCCCATGGTTTCAAAGAGCGGTGCCACGGGAAGGAAGCAGCGCAGGCCTTCGGCCGTCCACTCCATCAGGCCAGCCTCCCGTGCCAGCAGATAGACCGTCAGGAGGTCTTCCACATTGCGGGTCATACTGACAATCAGCGTGCCCAGCCCGGCATTGCCAAAACGGGCGCGGTGCGCCGCCACCACCCGGTAGCAGGCCAGCACCGTGTCCGCCTCCGGCCCTGCCGGGACGCCCGGACTCAAAAAGGGCCGGGGCGACAGCAGTTCCTTTTCCAACAGCGCCCGCTTTTCAGGCAGCGGCAGGTCCTTGAGCTGCCGGCCTGAGGTGAGGAGCCCCGCGCTTTCCATCAACTGCTGCAGCGCCGCCTCATGGAAGGCGGAGTTCTGGCGGATGTCGAGGACCGCGGAATGGAACCCGAAAGCCTGCAGCCGGCGGCGGAACGGGATTACTTCCCCCGTGACCAGCGCCGAAGCCCCCACGGCTTCCAACGATTCTCTGAAGATGGCCAGATCGGCATCCAGTTCCTCCGGGCTGGCATAACCGGCGGCATGGCCATCAACGGCGAGCACGATTTTCGCCCGCATCAGATAGGCCGCCTCGCGCCACGGCTCTTCGAGATTGCGGGATTTGATGTAGTCAGAATCCACCCCCGGGGCTCCTGACAATTCCCCGCGCAGCCGGCCGGTCAGTTCCAGCAGGACTGCCGGGGTTTCCTCAAAAAGGGAACTGATAGGCGAGTGATAGGCGAGCGCTTCGAGCGATCGGCGGTGAATGCGCAGGGCATTGCCGCGCAGGGCACTCAGGGCGTGGGCCGTGACTTCCGCCGTGACAAAAGGATGGCCATCGCGGTCGCCCCCGATCCACGTGCCGAAGCGGATCAAGGGCGGCAGTTCATCCACTTTCGCCGGATTAAAACCAGCCGCCGTCCACGCTTCCCGCAGGTGCAGGTGGGCGCGGGTCAGGGCCATGGGGAAAACCTCGCGCAGATAATGCAGGGCATTCTGCAATTCGGCCTCGATAGTCGGGCGGGTGACGTGAATTTCCCCGGTGCGCCAGAGGTTTTCCAGTTGGGTTTCCAACTGGCTGGCCAGCCGGGCTTGTTCCCGCGGGGTGTAGGCCGGATTTTCATGCCGGTTCATCAGCGCATAAATTTCCCCATGCAGCTCCCGCACGGTCTCGCGTTTGGCTTCGGTGGGGTGGGCCGTCAGAACCGGTTCCACCTGAACATCGCGAAGCACCGCCAACAAATCTGCCTCCGTGAGCTTCAGGCTGGCCAGTTGGTCCAGATGGTCTGGCCACAGCCCTTGTTCGGCCGGAGCCCCCTCCTGCTTTTCCCGGAGCCGGCGCACCTGCGAGGCCACCCGTTCCTCCACCACGTTCAGCAATTGAAAGGCAATGGAATAGGCCTGACCGAGCGAGCGGCTGGAAGTGGCAGCATCCTCCGGCGGGTGGCCCAGCCACGGGAGCTGGTCCGCCAGTTCCGGCTCGCCGAGACGCCGCAGCACCGCAGCAAACGCCTTCATCAGGAAAGTGAGTTCGTCATCAAGCAGTTGGAAGCCGAGGGTGCGAAGGGAAACAGATGAGGCAGGCATGAACCGTCCATAACAGCAGAATCAGTGCCCGCCAGGCAAAAGCTGGATCAGGTTTATCCCTCCACCCGACAGGGCAATCAATCTCTGCTGAAAGGGCGGGCGCACCGGACTTGTCAATAAATTGCCGGTTTGCTAGATCGCGGCTGCTGCAATCGGAGCATGGAGGAGCACTTCCGGGGGTTGGCCCTTTCCTCCGGCGGACGCTGCGTTTGCCGCAATTTGCGGTGCAGAGGGGTCGGAGTGCCTTGAATTGCCACACGAAATTGCCGCTGTCGCTTGTTTCGACGGGGAAACCAGTTCGGCCCGGTTCGTGCAGAGGCAGGATTTCCATCAATGGATTTCCAACGGAAGTCCGATTTTATTCCAACCAGCTACCACCGTCATGACTCTCACTACTATCCTTCTTATTATTCTCGTGCTGGTTTTGATCGGCGGCGTTTCCACCCGAGGCTATGGCGTAGGTCATGGTCTTAACGGGGGGATCGGACTCATTCTGGTGGTTCTGCTGGTCCTTTATCTTATGGGGAAAATATAACGCACAAAGGGCATGCTGGCGGGCCGCCGATCGCACCGCCGTCACGGCTGCCGGGGCAACTACCTGTTCACCACCCAAGTGAACGCCGAACAGACATCGACAGTGGATCAGGTCTCGGCGGCCTTGGCCCAGTCGGGCGGCACCGAACGTCGCCGGTAGGCTTGGATGTTCCGGATGCCTTGTCGGCGCATGGCAGCACTCAGCGTTCCGGGTGCCACGCCCAGCCGTTTGGCATCATGAACCAGGTGTGAGGGGACAAAACCGTCCGGCAGAACAAATGGTTTGCGCCCCGGCCGGGCCTGACTGCCGGGGATGCCCTGCCGAAGCATGGCACTGCGGAGGGTGTTGATGCTGATGCCCAGCCGCGCGGCGTCCACTTTTAAATTGGTGGGCTGGAATCCCGCAGGGAGTTGAAAGGGCGTGGGGGAACGCTTTTTTTGACCAACCATGGGCGGAGAGGAAAGAGCTGCGCTTTAAATGGCAGGAGTGCCGTGAGGATTGCATTAAAATCAGTTGGGATTCCGAAAACTCGTTTCTAGAGATTGCCGATGGCCTCGACGCTGCTGGCGCATTTACAGGCCCGCCATGCCGGCCGGGAGGAAACGAACGAGGAGCACGCGCCGGAGCCGCCCGAGTATGTTCATTCGCCGTCGGCAGGGCACACAGTGCGGACCGAAGGGAGCGGCCGGATGTCAAATCAGTTTGCTTCAATGCTGGTGGCGGCGGGGATCTGGAAGGGACCTTCCAAGGAACAGGTGGGGGAGGAGAAACCCACTCCGCCGCGGGACGGAAATCGCAGGAATAAAAATGGCCTGAGCCTCCACTGCCTGGGGCACGGCGACGAGCTGGATTAAAGCCGCCGCCATCCCGGCCAGTGTGGTGATGGATTTCATCGGCCACGATGATGCGGCAATATCCTACTACACCCACACCGGGGATGAAGCCTTGAAGAAGGCGGCGGAGGCGTTGCGGATTCTGGCATGGCTGGCGAATGCGCCGGTTTGCCTGCGAAATTCCCGCACCAAAATTTCTACGGGGACCGAGCCTCTTGACGACTGGATATGATTGGGTAATACTGGATACGATAAAGGGAGCGATATTAATCGCGATATATCGAAAGTATGAACTGTGCTGAACCAGTGGATTTTGAGATTTCGCGGCTGCGCAAAGTTGCGGAGGATCATCCCAATCCTGAAACCAACCAAGGTGACTGCGCGGCCTTCTCACGTCAGGTGCAATCAGTAGAGCAGGGCATACGGTCAATGTACTGGATCGTGGCCACTGCCAGCCGAATGGAAAAAGATGTGGGAGCTATCAAATCATCATGGGAGGACTTCAACTCGCTGGTCCTACGCGCAATGGTGGAGGTCTCTGCTCTCAAGGCCCGGTTTCCGCATTGTGGCACGCCAGAGCTGCATGGTTGGCTGCTGGATTTAAACTCTAAAGTGCTGACCAAAATCGAACGGCTTGCAAATGAAATGTCATGTCAGGAGAGGATTCCCCAGGGCTTATTTCAATAGTTCAGTTGGCGGAGCTCGCTGAGCTGTGGGATCACTTTACCCACTGCGGGGAACCTGATTCATACGAGGCTGAAGCGGCGGAAAAGCGCTACATGGCTCTGGTGAGCGGTTATTTCGTGCAGCGAGGCGAGGACCTAAAGCCCTTTACCATCAGGGAATTCGAGGGATGTATCAGTGCTCAGTGCCGCAGATACCTAAAGAAGAATTCCTAGCGGGGCGACAGCCAGGCGGAGCCGTGGCAATAGGATCTAACCTGAAATAATCGGGGAGCCGCCGCAAGCTGCACCAGTCGCGGCTTGGAAGTTGGGGAGGAGAAGTCCATGGAAAACCCTTTGAGGAAGTTTTGAGTTGCGACAGGCAATCAAGTTGTAACTGGAGGTATTCTAATTCTGGGTTATCATCCGCTATGGGCCTTTTAAATTTCCCTCAAGTTGTTCTCGCACTCCTGATTTCGAGCTTCTGCCATTTTGCGACTTCCCGTGTGCTTGCTACGAGCGAAGAGCCGGAATACATGCCGGTTATTTGGGTTAAGGTCACTGTAGCCAAAGGGGATGTGGCCAACAAAATTCACAGTTTCGTCTCTCAGGAACTAAGGAAATTCCCAGACATTGAAGTCACAGATACCGACTATTTTATTGAGTTGTCCTTACTAGCCATTTCGGTCAAAAACAAGGCTGGGGCACATACTGGTTACTCAGTATCCTGCGCCATTTCCAGTCGGCAGGATTACGCATTTACTCTGAATTCCATTCAATCGGCACTTGGTGCAGAGCAGTTCAATCGAATCAAGGAGGGGGCGAAGGATTCTCTGGTGCTGACTGGACACCTGCTTCAAATATGTGGAGTGGATGGGCTGGGTGAGCTATGTGGTGACGTGGTAACTGATTTGAACGCCGGACATTTAGAGCCGGCCCGCAAAATGGCGGCTAAGTTATTCAGTCCTGTAAGAGCCCAGTCGGGGGCCTTTACTTTTCTACTCGTTGACCCATTTCTTGGAATTGTCCAGAAGCCGGTGGCGCGCAGGGAAATCGTCCGAATTGTGCCGGCCGCCCCAACAGGTGAACCAAACAACCCCAAGTTCAAAGTCGGCGGATTGAAGGTAGGGGATGTTTTGAATGTAAGATCTGGACCCGGCATGACTTTCGGCAGTTCCTTCACAGTCGAAGACGGGGTCACTGGGATCACCCTGATTGGAAAGCCGGTGATGAACGGTTCCACGGAATGGGTGCAAATCAACGTTAAGGGACACACTGGTTGGGCAAGGAGTAAATACCTGAAGCCGTCTGGGCGTTGAGGGACCGGTGCCTCAAATGTTTGCCTCTCACGAAGTGCTCGGCGGCGTTGATGAAGAGCACATCGTCCAGCGGTTCGCGGCGGAGACGGTGACGGTGGCCAAGGAACTGACGGATCCGGCCAAAGGAGAAATCTTTTTCCTCACCCCGGCGGGACAGGCGAAGCTGGCGGAGATGCAGGCCCGCTTTGACCGGCGCTATGACGCCGGCGGAACACATCCGGCACATGGCGATGGCGGAGGCGATGCCGGTCTACCGGGACGTGGCCACGAAGCAGGCGCAGACGATTGCAGAGCTTCAGAGCCGGCTGGCGCGGTATGAGAAGGCGGATCCGGCGCTGGGGGGGAGAGCGCCGGAGGGTGGGAAGGGGGCGGGGAGAGGGGGGTTTGAGGTGGGTTTGAGGTGGGAAGTTTGTTCAGGTAGGGCGGGCCACGGATGGCAGGATTTTCAGAAGGATGAGTGAAGGGGTAATGGACTGGATGGACTGGACGGACCCGATGGGCGGTCCCACGGATCAGGCGAATCCCTATGTCGAATTGTCAGTGGCTCGTCAGGAATAACTTGAGTCCTTGGGATGGGCTTCTATGGTCGGGGTTTTTCCCCGCAATGACCCGCGACCAACTCAAACAACTCGAAGACCAACTCTGGAGCGCGGCGGATAATCTCCGCGCCAATTCCGACCTCAAGGCCAGCGAGTATTCCATACCGGTTCTCGGGCTGATATTCCTCAAGTTTGCCGACAACAAGTTCCGCCAGCACGAGGCCGCGATTCAGGCGGAGTTCGAGAAAAGGAAGGGCACGCGGATGGAGAAGCCAATCTCGGAGATCGCCGTCGAGAAATGCGGATTCTACCTGCCGCCCCATGCCCGCTACGGCTACCTGCTGGACCGCACATCCTCCGACGACATCGCCAAGGCCATCAAGGAGGCGATGAAGGCCATTGAGCAATATAAGCCTGAGTTGGAAGGGGTGCTGCCGAAGGACGAATACTTCCGCCTCACGCGCGACGAGAAAACCAAGGACATCCCAATCAAACTTCTGAAAAACTTTGCCGATATCCCTGCGGACTTCACAGGTGACCTCTTCGGGCAGATTTACGAATATTTCCTTGGAGCCTTCGCCCGCACCGAGGGGCAGAAGGGCGGCGAGTTCTTCACGCCCCGCTCCGTGGTCCGCGTCATGGTCGAGATCATTGAACCGCACGGCGGCAAGGTTTTTGATCCGGCCTGCGGTTCCGGCGGTATGTTCGTGCAGTCGGCTCACTTTATCGAGGAGCATCGGAAGGAGCTGACGGCCTCCGACAGCGGCGTCTATGTCTATGGGCAGGAGAAGACGCAGGAGACTGTGAACTTGGCCAAAATGAACCTCGCGGTGAACGGGCTGCGCGGGGCGGTCAAACAGGGCAACACCTACTACGACGACGCCCACAACAGTTTTGGCGCATTCGACTACGTGCTGGCGAATCCACCCTTTAACGTGGATGAGGTCAGCCTCAGTGGCGTGGAGAAGGACCGGCGCTTCAACACCTACGGCATCCCGCGCAACAAGACAGCCGCCAAGAAGACTGACGCAGGCAAGGAGACTGTGCCGAATGGAAATTACCTGTGGATCAATCTCTTCGCCACTTCCCTGAAGCCAAAGGGCCGCGCCGCGCTGGTCATGGCAAACTCCGCCTCCGATGCCCGCCATTCCGAGGCCGACATCCGGCGCAAGCTCATCAAAGAAAACCTCATCTACGGGATGCTCACGCTGCCCTCGAACATGTTCTACACCGTCACCCTGCCGGCCACCCTGTGGTTCTTCGACAAGGGCAAGACGGACGACAAGATCCTCTTTATCGACGCACGGAACATCTTCACCCAAATCGACCGCGCCCACCGGGAGTTCTCCACCGCCCAGGTGCAGAACATCGCCATCATCAGCCGCCTTCATAAAGGGCGGCGGCAGGAATTTGTGCAGCTCGTGGACCGCTACTTTGCCCTAGGCATGGAGCGTCTCGTGGAAAATGCCTCCAAGGTGGAGCCTGTGTCTGCCCAGCTTCTGGAGGTTTTGGACGATGCGGATGGCAAGGAAGCCGTGAAGGCCCTGGTCAAGCAGTGGAAGGGGCTGGGTAAACTAAATGCCCGCTACGAACAGCATCAGGAGCGCCACGCCGCCTCCGTGAGTGTTGACTTGGAAAACAAGGCCCAGCACCAGCTCCGATCCGCTTTTGATCCCTTCTTTGAAGGCCTGCACCATGGCTTGAAGCAGCTCGACAAGATCGTGCGCCAACATGAGAAGCAGCAAGCCGAGGCTGCGAAGGCGGAGGGCAAGCGCGGCAGCACCGACCGGAAAACCAAGGCGCTCAAGACCGCGCTGGAGGAACTGCACGCCGAGGTGAAGCACGCGGAGAAGTTCTATCAGGACATCCGCTGGCTCCAAGAGCGCTTCCCGGAGGCGAAATATGAAGATGTCACCGGCCTCTGCAAGCTCGCCAGCCCGGCGGAAGTGGCGGAGCAGGACTACTCCCTCAATCCGGGGCGGTATGTCGGCGTGGTCATCGAGGAGGATGGTAAGACGGAGGAGGAGTTTACCGCGGAGTTGCTGTCGACCACGGCGCTGATTGAAGAGCTGAGTAAAACCTCAAGTGCACTGGAGAAAGCTATTCTCGCGAACGCCAACACCATTGCAGAGAATCTATGATCGGCCTTCCCACAATTGTTGTTGGCGAACTCATGAAATCGGGTGAGGCCAGCTTGCAGACTGGACCGTTCGGCACCCAACTCAAAGCGAGCGACTATGTCGAAGAGGGCGTGCCAGTGATTAACGTGCGGAACATCGGCCACGGTCGGATCCGCGACGAAAAGCTGGAATACCTCAATGAGCGAATGGCGGACAAGCTTGACGCTCATCGTCTGAAACGAGGAGATATTGTCTTCGGTAGAAAAGGAGCAGTTGATCGCCACCTGTTGGTCGATGAAACGACCGAAGGATGGATACAAGGTTCTGACTGCCTTCGTCTGCGAATCCAAAGCAAGCGAGTGTTCCCTCCATTTGTCTCATTCTACTTCGACACTAAGGGGCATAAGGACTGGATGGATGCGTTGTGTTCCTTTGCGGCAACGATGACATCCCTCAATCAAGACATAGTTTCTCGGATCACCCTTCCGTTTCCAAGCTATGCGGCGCAAAAGAAAATCGCCGCAGTCCTCTCGGCGTATGATGAGCTGATCGAAAACAACCGCCGGCGGATCGCGCTGCTGGAAAAGCTGGCGGCGGAAATCTACCGCGAATGGTTCGTCCGCCTCCGCTTCCACGGCCACGGGAAGGTGAAGCTCTTGAAGGGCCGACCTGAGACTTGGACAGAGAAGAAGTTTGGTCACTTCTGCGTCTTGCAGCGTGGTCATGATCTGCCAGATGCAGATGTGGTGCCTGGTCCGTATCCGATCATCGCCTCCACCTCCATCAAAGGTTACCACCATGAGTTTAAAGCCCTGCCGCCCGTCGTGACGACGGGCCGCTCCGGCAGTCTGGGAGGAGTGCTCATGATTCACAACAAGGCTTGGCCTCTGAACACCGCGCTGTATGTGAAGGACTTCTGCGGTAACTCGGCCTTCCTCGTTTATTACACGCTGAAGAACATGGGCCTGGAGAAGTTCAATGCAGGTGCAGGAGTTCCCTCGCTGAATCGCAATCACCTCACCGGCATCAAGATCAATGTGCCCGATGAGCCACTCCAGAAGCGCTTTGATGAACTGGTCGGCCCCATCCACGAGCAGAAGGAGCAGCTTGTTAAAATGAACGAAGCCCTCCGCCAAACCCGCGACCTCCTGCTCCCGCGCCTGATCTCCGGCAGGCTCTCGGTGGAGCATCTGGACATCCAGTTCCCGCCCGGGATGCCGGAGGAAGAAGTAATAAACGCCTAACACCGGAAATGCCAAATCCCACACCATTTCAGATCATCGGACAGCGGGTAAGCGTCCCGTCCGACGTGATGGGTTGGCTCGGATTTTTGAATCGAGACCGTTGGGACGACTGGGGGAAGTATTGCACCCAGTTCTATCTCACTCTCGTTGGCCCAAGCGGGGAACATCACGGCATTGGACAGGTGAAGATTGGAGAGCGTGGTCTGAGACCACACGGAGCATCAGCTGGTCTTGCTGCTGGCTACCGGCAGCCAAACCTTAGATCACCGTTTGCGCAGTTGGGCGACGAGTTCTTCTCCGTCGGGCAGGATGATGAATATTACTCCAACCTTTCAAAACTCGGCGACGAAGTCCGCGAATGGGTCCTCGACTGCCTTCGTGATGTAGCCTTTGACGCGGCGCGCTGGGAGTGGTCGAAGAATGAAGACTGCATGGGGGAATCGCTCCTGCGCTCTTTGACGAGAACGACAGTCGAAGGGCAGTTTCGAAGAATGGCGCACGGGGACGCACGACTCACACGGTTCGACTTCAAATACACGCCACCAAAGAGGCTGGGTGACGGTGTTCCTCCCTTTATTTTGGATTTCACAGTCGATCCCGAGTCCCCGATCCCGACAAATGTGCATGTGCTCATCGGGCGAAACGGAGTGGGAAAAACTCGGCTACTCTCGCTAATGGCAAAGGCCTTGGTGGCGACGGATGCAGCGGCAAAGCAGTCCGGAAGTTTTGATTTCACCCAACGGTTCGGGCAGGGTGATTCATTTGCCAACGTGGTGGCTGTGTCATTCAGTGCCTTCGACGAGGGAGACCTGATGCCGGAGCGGAAACTCGGCCCGAACGGTCTTGGGTATTCCTACATTGGGCTGCGCGACTGGACGAGCGAATCGCCGACCGCACCGATTAAGCCCAAGTCACCTACGGGTCTTGCCCGTGAGTTCGTGGAGAGCCTAAACGAATGTCGCATTGGTGCGCGAAGGAAACGGTGGGTGAGTGTGATCGAAACTCTCCAGTCGGACCCAGTTTTCCAAGCGGCGCAACTCACCGCATTGATTGACAGCAATCTCGCAGACAAAGAGGAGCGCGAGGCTGTTCTAAAGACCTTCAAGGCACTGAGTTCGGGTCACAAAATTGTGTTACTCACCCTCACAAGGCTCGTCCAGAAGGTGGAGGAGAAGACATTGGTTCTTATTGATGAACCTGAAGCCCATCTTCATCCGCCTCTATTGTCGGCGATGACTCGTGCGGTCTCAGAACTGATGGTGAAAAGGAACGGCGTGGCTGTCGTTGCGACTCACTCCCCTGTGATACTCCAGGAGGTTCCGAAGTCGTGCGTCTATATACTGAATCGAATTCTGACGGCATCCAAAGCTGAGCGGCCCACCATTGAAACCTTTGCAGAGAGCGTCGGGATACTGAGTCGTGAAGTTTTTCAGCTTGAGCTGTCTCAGTCAGGCTACCATCAACTCCTGCGGGAAGTGCGAGGCATCGAGGCAAGTTACGAGGCTGCCGTGAGAAAACTAGACGGACAGGTCGGCGCGGAGGGGAAAGCCGTCCTCCGAGGAATGTATCTCAACAGCGACGTCTGAAATCCCCATGCGATACCTCCCACCACCAACCGATGATAATTCGCAACCCTACGATGCGGGAGAGGTATTCGAGACGTGCGTGTCCATGGTGAGGAATAATGCACTAAAAGGTCAGTTGCGGGCAGCGAGGCCAAATGTGGAGGCCGAGTCTACGAGTTACCCTTCCATGGCAGCCGCCGGAACACTCTTCCAAAAGCAACCCCACAATCAGATTGTGGGAGTCTCAGGCGCTGAGTTGGTCAAAGTCTATACCCTCCGGATGGTGCCCAAGAACTCGTGGGGCCGCCCGGTGTATGACCGGATCATGTCACTGCCTGCTTTGGGACGCTGTCCATTTTGTGGGATTGGAACCGTGAATACTCTCGATCACTTCCTACCCAAGGACCATTTTCCTGTGTATTCGGTTACCCCTGTCAACTTGGTGCCTTGCTGCAAGTGGTGCCAAGGCGAGAAGCACGAATATTTCGCGACGAGTGAAGGAGAGCAACTCCTCCATCCCTACTTTGACAATCTGAATGCGATAACATGGCTGGCTGCAGAAGTGGTTGAGGGATCGCCTGCCGGGTTCCGCTTTTATTCTTCACCACCCCATGCCTGGCCAGCAGCCAGAAAGACACGGCTAGATTCGCACCTTAAGGAACTCAATCTCAAGTTTCTTTTCTCGTCCAGTGCCGGTAGTCGCCTCGCAGAGATAAGGGGACGCCTTTCGAATCTTTTCCAGATGTGACCGCAAAAAGTCCATGATTGTTATTGCGAATCCTAAAAACACGCATATAATTGGTGCTTAACTGATTAGCACAACCAATGCGCCATCTGCTCACCCCTTGGGACCTGCCACAAAGTCTGCTCTTCGAC
>JBBQWG010000009.1:0-149575 GCA_038210825.1 Verrucomicrobiales bacterium | reverse complement strand
CCGCAAGGAACGCCTCGAACAACGGCGCACCGAACAACAAACTGAACCGTGGAAGAAAGAATACGCCAAAAGAAGCGGCCAGGAAGGGGTCAACCGGGCGCTGGACCGGGTCACCGGCATCAAGCAACTGGTGGTGAGGGGAAGCAAAGCCGTCAGCATGGCACTCTATTTAAAGACGATAGGATGGAACATCCGCAAAGCCGGGCAAACCTATGCCCAACGCGGCATCGCCGCCCGCAAAATGGAGCTGCAGGCCGCCTGAGGAGGCGTTTTTGCCGCGCCCGGAAACCCCACAACCGTTAGGAAGAGCGGAAAAACGCCCGGCCCCCAAGCCGTGAAAGGACGAAACCGAAATCTTATGGATTTTACAGTTAGGCTTGCGGAAATGGCCCCAAAACCAGAAGCGGCCTCAAGAGCGGCCCAAAATCGGCCGATGACTTTTTGCGGCCCCATCTTGAAAAGGCGAGCATATCGTCAATCAACTGACCCATCCGTGCCGCCGCTTCCGAAATGTTTTCCAAAAAACGCTGACTGGTCTGGGACAAGGAAGAACCGGCATTTTTTTGCAGCAGGCTCACAAAACCCAGGATATGGCGGAGCGGGGCGCGCAAATCGTGCGAAACGGAATAGCTGAATGCCTCCAGCTCCTTGTTGGCAGCTTCCAGTTCCGCGGTGCGGTTTCTGACGCGCTGCTCAAGATCGGCATTCAAGCGCTGGATGTGCTCCCCTGCAGCCCGGCGTTCTATCGTCACCCAACAGCGTCCAACCACTTCCCGAACAAGGGCGATTTCGCATGGCTGCCAATCCCGCGGCGTGGTCTGATGCACCGCCATCATTGCGCGCAGCACGCCATCCTTCACGAGCGGACAGATGATGAGGGCCCGGATGCCGGCAGTCGTGAACATTTCTGCCCCCTTCCCGGGCCGCAACCCGGCTTCCACGTCCCGAAGAACCAGCGTCTGCCCTGCCTGAAGCGTGTCCAGCACACGCGGGCCAAACAAGGACAAAGGATACTGACCTACCATACTCGCACAGTTGTTGGTGTAATCGTGCAGAATGGTGAAGCGTCCGCCGTCCGGATTCACATCGGCATAGGCGCAGCGGGAGGCCCGCAGGTGCCCTCCCAGCGTCCGCGCCGTCAGCGCCATGATTTCCCCGGGTTCGGTTAACGGACGCGTAGCCTCGCCCAACGCGTCGAGAAAGCGGAAGTAACCCTCGCTCTCCCGGCTAACCTCCCCGCTTTTCAAGTTTCGTTCATGGTGAAGTTCAGCCACACGCTTCAGGCTTTCGGCCTCCAACTGTTTGCGGCTGGTTATATCCCGCGCTATTTTGGAGATTCCGATGATCCTGCCTGCGGCATCCTTAATGGCGGAGAGGGTCACCGAGACCTCAATCAGACGTCCATCCCGGGTCTTTTGCACGGTTTCAAAGTGCCCCACGCTTTCCCCACTCATGATTTTCATCGTAACTGGGACCTCTGCATCCTCGCGGTCCGGTGGAAGCAGTCGCAGGCCCCGGGTGCCCACCATCATCGCGGCGGGGTATCCATAAACTTTTTCGGCTCCAAAGTTCCACACCGTGATCACGCCGTTAAGGTCCTTGGCAATTACCGCGTCGTCGGAAAATCGCAATATAGCGGCCAAGTGGGCCTCCGCAGCATCGTAACGTTTCGCCGGCGTGGTATCCCGCAGGCCACTGCTGATGCTGGGTTCACGTGGAAGGTAATCATGTCGCACAACAGTAAATCGGGATGACGACGGGCCTCGTTCCACTCAGCGGAAATTTTCGGGGGGGGTATTCCATAACGAGGTCCATTAGGGATCTACTCCGCAGTAATTACAAGCTTTATTATAACCTCCATAGGTAAAAGATATGCAGTTGCAGTGGTTTCTGATTTTCAACCGAAAATTGGATGGAGGCACGCCGCGCCACCCCCACTCCACGCCCAACTAAGGGTGTCAGAGCACGGTCCGTTCCATCAGCCACCAGGCTCCCGCCAGCGCGATCAGGATGGATCCGGGGATGACCACATATTTCCGGTAATTGTCAGGATTGGAAAAGCCGGCGGTCGCCACAAGGGCGATTAGAATCACGGCCAGCTGGCCAAGTTCCACTCCAATATTGATTCCCAGCAGTCCAACCACCAGCGAGGAGGTGGAGTCCAGCCGCGTCGACATGACCCCCGCAAATCCAAGCCCATGGATCAGGCCAAAACCGAACACAACGAGGAGGCGCCAGTGGGTATACTTTTGGTGCAGGATGTTTTCGAGGGCAACGGCCACAATGCTGGCCGCAATAATCGGCTCGACGATGGCGGCGGGAATCCTGACAATCCCTGCGGAAGCGAGCCAAAGCGTCAGGGTGTGCGCTACCGTGAAGGCTGAGATCTGGAGCAGAAGTGGTTTCCATTTCCGGGTCATGAGGAAGATCCCGAGGACGAAGAGCACATGGTCCAACCCATGGGGAATGACATGGGTAAATCCGCGCCTGAGTTCCGATCCAAACAGGGAAAGCCAATCCCCCGGCTGGGCCTCAATGCCGACCGAACCTTCGGTGCGCGTGCCCGTCGCGAGGAAAATCCCCTGTTCGGTCAGATCGAGGGTAAAGCTGGTCTCACCCGGGAAGAGCACGGCATACCGTTCCACGGGCCGCCCGCCGATGGAATTGTGAAACATGACATTGAGCGGCCCCCCCATCTTTTCAGGCGTCAGGGCGAGGGCTTCAATCCGGTATCCGGTCATGCCGGCGACGACGGTGGCCTTCCATGAACCGACCAGAACCATCTCGGTGCCTTTTAAGAGGGTTTTGTCATCCGTTTCAAAAGGCACTCCGCCGTCGCCCAGCAGCTGGAAGTTCCAAATAAATTCCGGCTTCACCTCCCCGACCGGATCAAAAAGAAACCGCACCCTTTCCCTGACAAAAACATCCGCTTTCTCCTTCAAATTTTTGATCTCATCTCCGGAAAGGCTCTCGACTTTGTCTTTCAGAAAGTAGTCCACGCTCTCGGGATCGGCTTCGAAACATCGCGGATCCACCTCGACCCGGATCTCGACTTCCCCGCCGGGGGCAAAGTGGGAGCGGACAGGGAGGTCCGGCACCGGATGGGACCATGCCACGCCCGTGAAGGCCAAGGCGAAAAGCACCGCCGCGACGGTGGCCCGGACGCGGTTAAAGAGGTCTTGGTTCATGTGGAGCGAAAGCGGGGGCCCCGGTTTTTCCCGGGCTACCCGCGAGTCATACTGGAGACGTCTCCGGGTGGCCAGTTCCGTTTTTGCGTAAATGGTGCCCCCCCCCCCCCGGTTTTCCTCCTTCCGTCCCGGCCTGACATCCGATAATTGCCTCCCGCAGATGCGGGGCCGAATTGAGTTGCCAGCCGCAGCGGAAAAGGAGAGACTTTCCCCCTTGGCGGACGAATTCCCTTCTTCCAAGCAACTCCAATCCAAATTCCATGAAACATCTCCTGACTATTGCCGCCGCGCTCACCATGACAGGGGCCGCCTATGCCGGGTGCGGCATCAAGGTGCCGGTTTCCGGCAAACTCGCCTCCTATGACAAGGAGAAAAAGGAACTCAAGGTCGGTGAACAAGCCATCACCCTCGCGGCCACCGCCAAAATCACCGACGCCGAAGGCAAGGAAGTGAAGATCGAGGATATCGTGGGCAAGGAAGTCACGGTCTCCACGGACAAGCACAATAAAAAGGGCGAGTCCGTCACCGTAAAAAAAGCGGCTGATTCCTGAATCCTGCATGGAATCAGGCTGACCGGCCAGATTCCGTCTTACAGACCGGTCCGGAGAATTAACATTCTCCGGACCGTTTTTTTTTGCAGCTGTCGTGATCTGCAGCCCGAAGGGCTGCACCGGTGAATAACATTGAAGGACTATGGTCCGGCCATGGTTCTTTTCCCTGTTCAACGCAGGCTATTCCAATGGGTGCTGGCATACCGGTCCGCCGTTTTGGTGGTGCTGGGAATTTCCCCGCCGTATTCAAGCACCGCGCCGGCCATGGCAGATCCCAGAAGGTTAGGATAGGCTTCAGGCAATTGTTCCTCCGGCAGAAAGATGACGCCTTGATGCAGTAATCCCTGACGGGTCCGCCGCTGGCCGGCTCCGGCCAATTTTTTTCCCTGCCAGGTCACATCCCCCGGAGCCGGGGCTTCGGCGCAAATTCCTCCAGCCGGGGCAGGGGATTCGGTTGGCACGACGGCAGTTTCTGCCCAACCGGCCTGTTGCAGCATCTGCGCCACGGCCTGATGCAGCCGGGCGTAGGAGGCGGCAGGACGGATCGTCGCAAAGGGGTGCCGATGGGGCACAATAAGCGACCAGGTGGTGGCTCCGGCGTGATGCACGAGGCCGCCTCCGGTCCAGCGCCGCACCATGGTTTCCCCGGGATGCAGGGCTTGGCGGGCATCCTCTTGTTTCAGAAAATAACCGAAGGATAGGGTGGGAACAATCCACCGGTAAGTCCTCAACACGGGCATCTCCCCCGCTTCTCTTAGCAAGGTTTCATCCAGCGCCATATTTTCGGGTCCCGGGCGGGGTTCGCCACGGTCGTCCCACAACTGCAGCGAATCAAAAAGTGGGGCTGGGGATCCGGGGGCCATCCATCCTCTCACGCCCCAAGGTGGAGGGCCTGCAAGCGTTGAACCGCGGTATGCCGCCGCGGACCAGCCTGCCGGTTGACGCCTCTCCCCCCGTGGCTTAGGCACTGCTCTCGTTTTTCTGGACCTTCCTGTGTCCCTCTACCAGTTATGAATCTTACCATTATCGGATCCGGCTACGTCGGCCTCACCACCGGGGCTTGTTTCGCCAACGTCGGCCACCACGTGCTCTGCGTAGACAACAACCCCCAGAAAATCGAGATGTTGCTCAAAGGCGAGATCCCCATCTACGAGCCTGGTCTGGAAGAAGTGGTCAAAACCACGGTTTCGGCCGGCCGCTTGAAGTTCACCACCAGCACCGAGGAAGGGGTTGATTTTGGTGATGTCATTTTCATCGCCGTTCCCACTCCGCCGCAGCCGGATGGCAGTGTGGACCTCCGCTTCATCGAAAAAGTGGCCCGCGAAATTGCCCAGGTGATCAAGTCCTACAAGGTTATCGTCGACAAAAGCACCGTCCCGGTGAAGACCGGCGAAAAAGTTGCCGACACCATCAACCGATACAAGCCGGATGTCGAAGTGGATGTGGTCAGCAATCCGGAGTTCCTCCTCTAAGGCTGTGCGGTGGAGGATTTGATGAATCCTGACCGAATTGTCATCGGCACCAACAGCGACCGCGCCCTCGCCCTGATGCAGAAGGTGTATGAACCATTCGTGGCACCGGTGCTGGTCACCGATGTCAACAGCGCGGAACTCATCAAGCACGCCGCCAACAGCTTCCTTGCCCTCAAAATTTCCTATATCAATGCGGTCTCGCAGATCTGTGAGGCCAGCGGAGCCGACGTGGAAAAGGTCGCCGAAGGCATCGGGGCGGACAAACGGATCGGCCGTGCCTTCCTCAATGCCGGCATCGGTTATGGCGGCTCCTGTTTCCCCAAGGATATCGCCGCCTTCATCGCCATCAGCGAGCAGCTCGGCTGCCCCTTCAATTTGTTGAAGGAAGTGGAGGCCATCAATGGCAACATGAAACAGCGCTTTCTCAAAACCATCCGCGATGCCCTCTGGGTGCTGGATGACAAAAAGATCGCCGTCTGGGGCCTTGCTTTCAAAAACAATACGGATGACATCCGCAGCAGCGTGGCCATCGAACTCGTCCATGCCCTCGTCAAGGAAGGGGCCAAAGTCACGGCCTATGATCCCAAAGGCATGGAGAACGCCAAAAAACTGCCGTGGGCCGATAAAATCACCTTCGCCGACAGCCCGATGGACTGCGTGGACGGTGCCGAAGCCCTCATCGTTGCCACGGAGTGGCCGGAGTTTGCCAGTCAGGACTTTGCCGAAGTCAAACAACGCATGCTGGCTCCGCTGATCTTCGACGGCCGCAATCTCCTCGACACCACCACCATGAAGGAACTTGGCTTCCGCTACACCGGGATCGGCCGCGGGGCGGCGTGACGCTTCCGGGTCCCATCCCTGAACTCTCTTCCATCCACGAACCCGTTGACGTGGTCTTGCCAGACTGGAAATTGGAGGGCCTGCTTAAACCTTCCATCGCCCGGGTCGACAGATTGATCACGGTAGAAAGAACCATCTTTATTCGCAGGCTTGGCCTATCGGGTCCTTCTGATTCCGTTGGAGTGCGTCAGAGGTGGAATCAAATCATGAGACTATGAACCGCCGCCCCCCGCCCCGCACTGCCCATCCGCCCGTCCCGGCGGATTCCAACCCCCGTCTGCTGGCGTGGCAGATTCTGCGGGCATGGAAACCCGAGGGGGTATATGCCGATGAAATGGTGGACCACACCGCGCGGCGGCATTCCCTGAGTCCGCCGAACCGTGCGTTTCTCAATGCCATGGTGCTGGGGGTGCTGCGGAACCTGACCTTGTTGGATGCCTGGATCGACCATTTGCGGGATGGAGGAAAACTGGATCACGATACCCGCGGGTGGCTCCGGCTGGGCCTTGCCCAATGTCTTTTGCTGGGGCTGCCGGAGCATGCGGCGGTGCATGAAACCGTGGACTTGGCCGGGCGCGGGCGGGGATTGGTGAATGCCGTGCTGCGGCGGGCGCTGCGGGAACGTCAGGCGCTGGAGGAACTCCGCGCGGGGGCCCCGCTGGAGGTCCGGTTTTCCCTGCCGGAATTTCTCCTGCAACGCTGGACCAAACGCTATCAACCTGACGGTGTGGAAAAATTGGCCGAATGGTGCCAGACCCCGGCTCCTATCATCGTCCGGGCCAATGAACTCATGCCGGGAGCCATGGCCAAACTGGCGGCCATTCCAGGCAACATGCCGATTGAGGATCATCCCGGATTTTTTCTTTGCACGGACCTGCCCCGCGAGCCCCTTCTCACGGGACTCTGTTATGCGCAGGATCCAGCCACGGCGGCGGCCCCCGTGATGCTGGCCCCGGAGCCCGGCATGGATGTCCTTGATGCCTGCGCCGCCCCGGGCGGCAAAACGGCTTTGCTGGCGCAGATGATGGAAAACCAGGGCCACCTCGTGGCCACCGATGCCGCTCCAAAACGGCTGGAACGCCTCCGCGCCAACCTCGGCCGGCTTCATGTCAAAAACACTGAATCGTTTGTCCACGACTGGGAAACCACCCCGCCACCCACCTCCTGGCGGCAGCGTTTTCCGGAGGGGTTTCACCGCATTCTGCTGGATACGCCCTGTTCCAACACCGGCGTGATCCGCCGCCGCGTGGATGTCCGCTGGCGGCTGCATCCGGATTTCCTGACGGAAGTTACGGTCCGTCAGGAAAACCTCCTATCCCGCCTTCTCCCGCTCCTCCGTCCGGGCGGCCGGCTCGCTTACTCCACCTGCAGCATCGAGCCGGAGGAAAACGAGCACATCGTGAAAGCGGTCCTCGCCAAACTCCCGGGCTTCCGCCAACTCCAGACGCGGTCTCTGGTGCCCCACTTGTCAGGGACAGACGGGGCCTGGGTTTCGCTGATCGAGCGGATGCTGTAAATTGCCCGTTTGCTTCCAACTGTATGCCTTCGATTGAAATTGTTTGCGTGGGGCAAGTGCAGCCTTCTGTTTTTTCCGATCTTCCTTTTGCTGTCGTCGCTGAGGTTGAATTGATTTCCCACCGGCCCAGTCCACTTTTTAAAAGGAATGAGGTTCCGCACGATGATGCTACCGTCTAATTTGTTATTTGCATGCCCATCCTTTCCGTCACCGGTCTCACCGTCACCCGCCGCGGCACCAAAATTCTGCGCGGGGTGGATTGGACCGTGAACCCCGGCGAGATGTGGACGATTCTTGGCGCAAACGGGTCGGGGAAAACCTCCCTCCTCAGCTGCCTAACCGGGTTTCTCACTCCTGCCAGCGGCACCGTGACGGTGCTGGGAGAGACCTACGGAGCCAGTGACTGGACCCAGCTCAAAAAACGCATCGGGCTGGTGAGCAGCAGTGTGCGGCAGATGGTGGAGGACACGGAAAGGCCCCGCGAGATCATCGGCGGCGGGCGTTATGGGCAGATCAACTTCTGGGGCCGCCTCACCGCCGCGGACCACCGGCAAATTGCGGCCATCGCCCGCCTCGTCCGCGGCACGGGGTTGCTGGACCGGGAATGGGCCGTGCTTTCCCAGGGCGAGCGGCAACGTGTTTTGACAGGAAGGGCGCTCATGGCCAAACCCGAACTGCTGATTCTGGATGAACCCTGCGCCGGGCTGGATCCGTTGGCCCGCGACCGTTTTGTCCATTTTATGCAGCGTCTGGTAACGCAAAAGCGGGGTCCTGCCGTGGTTCTGGTGACTCATCACCTTGAAGAAATCCCCCCGGCCTGCACGCACGTGCTGGCGCTGCACCGTGGAGCGGTGGCTGCGGCCGGGCCTATCAAAAAAATCATTATCGATTCAATCATCAGCAAGATCTTCGGAGCCCCGGTGAAGGTGAGCCACCGCACCGGCAAGTGGACACTCGTTTTGGCCGACTCGAAAAGGAGTGGCGCATTCTAGCAATGTGGAGTGCGGCAGCCCTCTGCCGCTTTTCCCGGGCAGCCCTCCGCCTCAGGTGCTGCCCCGGTGATGGGAATCCGGAAGAGTTATCACGCGGGAGTGAACAGCGATCCCGCAGAGGGCTGCGGCGCGTCTAAAGCGGCAGAGGACTGCCGCACTCCAAACGGTGCAACAATCCCCCCCACCGTTTTCCGGCACCCACCGTCCGCACTGCCATTCCCAGCGCCTTGGGATCACCCACCAGCACCACCAGTTTCCGGCCGCGGGTGACTCCGGTGTAGAGCAGATTGCGCTGCAGCATCACAAAGTGCTGGGTGCTCACCGGGATGATGACGGCGGGGAATTCGCTGCCCTGGCTTTTATGGATGGTGATGGCATAAGCGGGCCGCAGTTCATCCACATCACCGCTTTCATAGACGGCCTGCCGGCCGTCCTCGAACTCCACCAGCACCTCGAGGGGATCGGCCTGGATGCCGGTAATGCGGCCGATGTCGCCATTGAAAGCATCCTTGTCGTAATTGTTGCGGGTTTGGATCACCTTGTCGCCCTGACGGAATGTCAGGCCATAGCGCTCGCATTCCGGCTTGGTCCAGTCGCCCGGCGGATTCAGGGCTTCCTGCAGCCGCTGATTGAGATTGGCGGTGCCCAACAGGCCCCGGTTCATCGGACACAACACTTGAATATCGGAAATCGGATCCATCCCGAAGGCGCGGGGGATCCTTTCCTGGGCCAGATGAACGATCATGTGGGCGATGGCTTCCGGTTCGTCGCGTTCGATGAAATGGAAATCGCAGTCCGGCGGGGCGGGTTTCGGGACCCATGGGATTTTTCCTTCATTGATGGCATGGGCAGCCATGATGATGCGGCTCTCTGCGGCCTGACGGAATACTTCGGTCAGCCGCGCGACGGGCAGGGTGCCGCTGCTGATCAGATCCTTCAGCACCGTGCCGGGTCCCACGCTGGGCAATTGGTCGACATCGCCTACCAATAACAGATGGCCATGGTCCGGAATGGCCCGCAGCCATGCCGCCATCAGGGACACGTCGACCATGCTGGTTTCATCCAGCACAAACAAGTTACCGGTTAGGGGGCTGGAAGCATTCTTTTTGAAGCCTTCGCCGCCGGGCGCGTATTCGAGGAGGCGGTGAATAGTCTTCGCTTCCAGTCCGGTGCTTTCGGACATGCGGCGCGCGGCCCTTCCGGTGGGGGCCGCCAGGACCGGCTGGATGCCTTTGGCGCAGAGGATGCGCAGGATGCTTTGCAGGATGGTCGTTTTGCCGACGCCGGGTCCGCCGGTGATGATCAGGACGCGTTGGGTCACCGCCTTGCGGACCGCTTCCGTCTGGCCGGGGGCCAGCTCTTTGCCAGTGTGCCGCTGCACCCAGGCGAGGGCTTTGTCCATGTCCAACGCCGGATAGGCCGCCAGCTGGGCCGCGAGCTGCTGGAGGCGGCGGGCGATCTGCGCTTCGGCACTGGCCAGATGAGGTGGAAAAATCAGGTCGGTCTCCGCGATGATTTCCTGACGGAGTTCGGAAGCTTCGACTGCCCTATCCAGCACCGGCCCGATGGTTTCGGCAGGCACGTCCAGCAGTTCGGTGGCTTTGGTGAGGAGGATATCGCGGGGCAGGGCGGTATGGCCCTCACTGCCGGCGGCCAGCAGCAGATGAAACAGACCAGCCCGCAACCGGGCTTCGCTGTCGGGAGCGATCCCGGTGCGCTGGGCGATCCCGTCTGCGGTCTTGAAGCCGATGCCATGGATATCCCGGGCCAGTTGATAGGGATTCTGCGACACCGTCTCCATGGCGGCGGGGCCATATTGTTTGAAAATCTTGACGGCCTTTCCGGTGCTGATGCCGTGGCGGTGCAGGAAGACCATGATTTCCCTGACCGATTTTTGCTTCTCCCAGCTCGACTTGATTTCGAGGCGCCGCTTTTTGCCCACCCCCGGCACTTCCTGAAGGCGGGCGCTGTTTTGCTCAATGACCTCAAATACTTCCTGTCCGAATTTCGCCACCAGCTTTTTGGCATACACCGGACCGATGCCTTCGATCAAACCACTGGCGAGATATTTTTCGATGCCTTCCCTCGAATCCGGGGCGGTGGTCTCGATTTGCTCCGCTTTGAATTGCCGGCCATACTCTGCCACGTTCACCCATTCTCCGGAGGCCGTGATGCCTTCGCCTTCGTGAATCAAAGGCACCCGCCCGGTCACGGTGACTGGTTCATGGCGGCCTTTCACCTTGACTTTGAGCACGGAGTAGCCGGTGTCCTCCGTGTGGAAGGTCACCCGTTCCACGGTGCCGCTGAGTTGATCCATGTGGAAAGTTATATCGGGTGCCGGGGGCCTGTCACGCGGATCGTGGGGAGGAAAAATCCCGCCTCGCATTCCCATGAGTGGGACATAGAATAAATCAATGGCTGGAGAGATACCCGTAGAAAATCCGCCGCCGCAGGTGCTGGCGGGACGGACTCCGTTGATCTTCGATTGGAAGCCGGTCCGTTGGAGGAAAACGAGGCTGATGGTCGCTTTGGTGGTGGCGGCGGCGGGCCATTTGCTGGTGTTCTATCTTTTTCAGGTGGTGACGGAGTCCAGTTCACGTCAGGCTCCTCCCATACGGGAAGCGATGGTTTTATCCGGTGCGGACGAAAACACCCGCCGCCTGTTGGAAAGTGTGGATGACCGCCTCCCCGCCTTGAGCGCCTCCGCCCCTTTGGAGGATTCCGGGGAGCGCGCCCTGGCCGCCCTGGTCAAAGGCTATATCCCAACCTGGCAGGATCACCGTCCCGCTCTCAAGCCCATGCCCGGGCAAGGCGGTGCCGGGGCCTTGCCTTCGCTGATGGCCAGTCCGTCAGGGCTGCTGCCTCCCCTTGCGGAGCCGGAAACGCCTGTGGAGTCCCCGCCACCCAAGCTTCCAGGAGCGGCCGGCCGTCCTCAACCGGTGTTGAGTTTTCAGTCCGGCTTGACCGGCCGCGCCCTGCTGACGCCCCCGGTCTGGCCAGCGATGGTGACCGCCAGCGATTGGCCGGAAGAAGGGCCCGCCTCTTTCATGCTGAGCGTGGATGATGCCGGCAAAGTGACATCCTGCCTTGCCCTTGGGGCTTCGGCCGGCTTGGACGAGGAGGAAGTCGAAGCCCTGCGCCGCGTCCTGCTGGATTTGCGTTTTGCCGCTGCGGATGCGGCGGAGGCAACGGCGTGGGCCTGGGTTGATGTTTTGTGGTAGGAGAAGAAGGAAAGAACGCTGGAAGCACTTACATCGTGGCTTCGGCATGGGCCAGGACGGTATCGAAGGGAACCTCTGCCAGCATTCCGAAATCTTCGTGCCGGGTCAGACGGTCCCGTTGGGTGGCCGGGCTGCTGATTCCGCAAAGAAACCGGGTGAGCTGCCGGGGATGCCGCAGTGCCGGCAGGCGTTGGCGGACGAGGTGCCGGATGCGGTCCGCCTCCCCATGCGTGACAGGCCGCTCCGGAGCGGCGGGCAGCGGGGCGGGTGGTTTGTCAGGATTCCGGCAGCGGGAGCAGTGTCCGCAATCGCCGGCTCCTGTTTCGCCAAAGTATTCCAGCAGGCGCCGGCTGAGGCAGCCGGTGCTGTTGAAAAAAACGAGCACCTCCGCAAGGCGCTGCCGGGCCGCGTGCTCCATGGTGGCAATGGCCCCGGCTGTGATTTGAAACCACTGGGTGGCAGACTGGTCCGGCTGGAGCAGATGCCAGGTTTCCTGCCGCTCCTGGGGTCGCACCACCAGATCACCGTGGATTTCCAGTTCACGAAGAAAGGCTGCCAGCACTTCCGGTTGAGTTTCCAAGGCCTCGGCGGCTGATGTTAAGTCTACGGGAATGCGGCCCCAAACCCTTTCTTTTTTTTCCAACACATGCCGGATCCATGCTTGCTCCCGGGGAGGATGTCCGGCGGCGAGCTGGTCCTCCCTCCGCAGCAGTTTTACCCGGCAGGTCAGCCATGAACTGGGGCCCGGGGCCAGCACGCCCTCCATTTCCAGCCGGGCCAGCAGAGTATCCAGCACGGCAGGCCGGACATCGGTGCGGCGGCTGAGCTGCCAGCGGGAGAACGACGGCGACGGGCCTTGGCGCAGGAAGGAATCAAGACAGAGCCGGAGAGATTCCGGAGTAGGGGTATCGCCCAGAATAAAGTTTTCCAGCACCGTCAAATCTTCTGCGGAAGCCAGCAACTCGGCATGGGCGGTCCCGCCATCCCGTCCCGCCCGTCCGGTTTCCTGCAGATAATTTTCGAGGGAACGCGGCAGATCGTAATGAAAGACGGCCCGGATCCCCGGCAGGTCGATGCCCATGCCGAAAGCCGTGGTGGCCACCATGACCTGACATTTTCCGGATAAAAACCAGTCCTGAGCCTCGCTGCGCTGGTCATCCGGCAGGCCGGCATGATAGGCCCGGGTGGAGAGACCCTGCCGCTGCAGGGCGGTGGCCACGGATTCTGCTGTTTCCTGACGGGTCACATAAACAAGGGCGGGCAAGCGCCCCGCGATGCCGAGGCGTTTGGTCAGGACGGCAACGCGCCGGGCTGCCGGGGTGGGTTGGACGTGCAGCCGGAGATTGGGCCGGCCCATGGGCGTGCGGACGACCGCCTCCGGAGCCAGTTGGAAGGCACGGCAGATGGATGCGACGGCGGGAGGGGTGGCGGTTGCGGTGAGCGCCAGCAGCGGCACCCCCGGAAACAACCCCGGTAGCCGGGCTAGCCGCAGATAATCCGGCCGGAAATGGTGGCCCCACTCCACCAGACAGTGGGCCTCATCGACCGCGATGAGCGGACAGGAAAGGGCCCGCAGGATGTCAAGGCAGGCTGGCTGGAGAAAGCGTTCCGGAGACAGATAGAGAAACTTGAGATTGCCCGCGCCAAGCTGCGCCAGCACGGCTTCCTGTTCGGTCAGGCTGAGGGTGGAATCGAGCCGGGCCGCGGCAAGGCCCCGTTTCACCAGGGCGTCCACCTGATCCCGCATCAGGGCGAGGAGCGGGGAGATTACCAGGGTGGTGCCGGGGAGGAGCAGGGCGGGAATTTGATAGGTGAGGGACTTGCCGCCACCGGTGGGCAGCAGGGCGAGGGTGGACTGACCTGCCAGAATGCGGGCAATCACCGTTTCCTGGCCGGGGCGGAAGTGTTGGTGGCCGAAATGCTTTTTCAGGGCCGCCCGGGCTTGGCCGGAAGCTTTGGCAATGAAGCTGCCGCCGGGTTCTGCCATGACCGGAGCCCCGGTGGAAGGCGGCACAGCCGGATCGTGATCATCGTTGTCCGTCATACCAGATGTCACAGGATTCCCGGCGTTTGAGAGTGCGGCCGCCGGTGAGGATGGTCTTCAGCAGCCATGCCAGATGATGCCACGGGCGGTGCATTTCCAGCTTCCGGGGGGATGTGGGCATGGGGTGTTTTGTCAGGATGATGAATTCCTGCCCGTGGCGCCGGGCCAGCTTTTTGAGTTTTTTGGAGAGGAAGATTTCCTCGCCGGCAAAGAAGGTGGTATCAAATCCACCCGCCCCGCGGAAAGCAGTGGTCCTGACAAAAAGGAAGGAGCCTGCGGCGTAGCGGCACCGGGTGGAAATCCAATGCCAGATGGCGAGGGCGGTGCGGGCTCCGCGGTGTTCCAGCGGCATGTGGAGCAGGCTGCCGCCGCCGAGGATTTCCGGATTGAGCAGAGCCTGGGCGAGATCGGCAAAAAGCTCAGCGGTGGGGGTGGAGTCCGCATCCACAAACAAAAGCCACTCCCCCGGGGCCGCCGCAGCCCCGGTATTGCGGGCGCGGCCGATTTGATTGACCGGTTCGAAGACCACGGTGGCTCCGGCTTCTGCCGCGACGGCGGCAGTGCGGTCGGTGGAGTTGTTATCACAGACGATGAGATTCCAATTGATGCCAGCGGGGACGAGGGTGGCGTCCGCAGCGGCCTGGACCGCGGCCAGGGTCAGGGGGAGCAGCTTTTCCTCGTTCCACGCGGGGATGATGATGGAGAGGTGCATTATTGAAATCCTATCAGGCATCTTCCCCGGCAGAGAGAATTTGCGTGGCGGGGTCGAGTTGCCATGAGCCGCGGATACGGAACGCCCGTTTCACTTCAATATCGAGCAGCCAGAATTTGATAGTGAGGGGGGCGGTTCCCCCGGGCGTGGCGGAGAAAGCTTCCGGTGCCAGGGTGCCGTTCCATTCCAGGTGGATGGTGCGCTCCCGCGACCACCGGCCGATATGAAACAGGTCAAGGTGATAGACCGGGGCAGGCATGGCTTTTCCGGTTTCGGCGATGCCGACGATAACGGCGGGCTGGCCCGGACTTTCCGCGCTGACCAGGATGAGGTCGGCGGGTCTCCGGTTGAAAGAGGCAGTTCCCGCAACCTGCCATGAACCATCCGGCTGGCGGGAGAACCCGCTCACCATGGCGTTGGCAATGGGTTTCTTTGAGGAAGGGCGGAATTGGGCCAAATCCAACGATTTCAAGGGTGGGCGTTTTAAATAGTGATAACGCTCCAGAATCCGGGACTGGGCCAATACGAAATTGGGATCAGCATCGATCCGGGGGGCGTGCTGGGTTCCAAAGTGGGGAAGGAACATCAGGGCGGCCTGGGCCTGAAGGCGGCTTTGGCGGCAAAACTCCATCATCTGGCTGCCGTAGATCCAACCGGGCACGAGCAGGGCGGTGCCGAGGCCAAGGAGCCAACCTGCAGTGGCATGAACACCTGGGGAGAAGGCGTGGCGTTGCCGCCACTGGGAGAACAGGAGGCCCGCGCCAAAGAGCAGACCGAGGGAAAGGTGCAGAGCGATGCTGTTATACCTCGGGGCAGAGGCCCGGGCAAAGCCCGTTTCCAGAGCCATCCGGCCGCAGGCGATAGCGCACAAACCCGTGAGGGATGCCCACGCCAGCGCGAGCCACGGCAGACAGCGGTCGGAGAGATCCCCGGGCATGCCCTTCCGCCGGGACCAGAGCCAAAACAGGGAAAACAGGAATAGCAAAAGGATGAGGGCTCCACCGATGCCGGTGGCAATTTTGACAGGGTCGGTCAGTTGGAAACGGGCGAACATGGAGCCGGCCAGCACGCTGACATATTGGGCGAAATGAGCGGGCTGTCCGAGCACGGCGTGGCTGTGAACCGCGGAGGGAGGAGGTTGGCCGGGGTGTTGACCGTAGGAATGGGAGGGATGGGAAACATTGTTGAAATCAAGTTGCGTATAGCAAAGAATCACCACCACCCCCGCCGCCGTCCAGAGGCCGGCGAACCACCAGCGGTTCCGCGCCGCACCCTGAAATTCCCGGGTCAGGAGGACCACCCCGAGCACGGCGGGCCAGACCACAAAACCGTGGCCGAAACTGTGGGTGCCTACCAAGGCGAGGGCAAGGGCGGCCAGCAGCCTGACCCACCACCGCCAGGGACGCAGCACGATCACTAACGACCAGATGAGACAGGCCATGGGGAGGAAAAACGCGGTCTGCACCGCCCAGAGCCAGTTTTCATACTGCATGGGTGAGAACAGAATCAGATTGCCGGTGAAAATCAGACCCCACGGAAGATTGGAACCCGGCGTCACCGTGATCTGCAGCAATTTTACCACGCCGATAGCCGTCAGCAGGACGATGAGAAAATTGACCGCCATTTCCACCCGGAGGTCGCCGCCGCTGAGGCTGTTGCACACCAGCATGATCAGCCGGGGAAAGAACATCCGGTGATCAATGTGAGGGGCATACAGCGCCTTGAGGGTCAGGGTGCCTTCCTCCCACATCCGGATGTAGGGCACCCTTTCCCAGTCATCCCAAAACGGAACGTTGACGGCGTGAAGCCGGATCAGGAGCAGGGTGACCAAAGCCGGAACAAAGGCCAGCACCGGGAGCAAACATGTGCCCCGGAAGCGAAATCGCCGGGGCCGCAGCACCGCATCGGCAGGAGCAGGGGAATCCGGCAGGCTGGACATGTGGCTGGATAGGAAACAGGCTGAAGCGGCACCGCTCCACGGGTGCGTATTAGATTAACCTGAATCATGGGCAATCAAGCCCTTTCCGGGGTTCCCGGAATTCTGGAAGGCTGGAGCGGCTATTCGGCAGGGGCATTTTCCATCGCCGAGAGGTCTTCGAGAGCTTTTTCCCAGTTGGCGGTAGTTTTGGTCAGGAGGTCCTGAACGTCCATGAGGGAGCGGTTCAGGCGCATGGCTTCATGGGGTTTGTCGTAGGTGGCGGGGAGTTCCAGTTCGAGGGAAAGGTCGGCCTGCTTTTTCTCAAGGTCGGTGATGAGCTTTTCCATCTCGGCGATGGATTTTTTGAGGAAACGCCTCGTGGCGAGGGCGGCTTCGCGGCGCTGGTTTTCCGCCTTCTTTTCCTCGCGGGTTTTGAAGAGTTTGACGGGCTCTGCCGTGGGGGAGGGGGCGGCGGTTTCGCCAGCGCGGGAATCGGTCAGGGTTTCTCCGGAGACAAGGGAGGCGCGGCCGGAGGTTTGGTTGGATTTGTCGAGGTAATATTGATAGTCGCCGGCATAAGGCGTGAGTTTGCCGGCGCTGATGTGCAGCACGGTGGTGGCGAGCTTGCGGATGAAGTGAACGTCGTGGCTGATGAAGATCAGGGTGCCGGTGAAGGCTTCCATGGCCCCGATGAGGGCGTCGATGCTGGCCATGTCGAGGTGGGTGGTCGGCTCATCCATCAGCAGCAAATTGGGCGGATCGAGCAGCAGCTTGCAGAGGGAGAGGCGGGACTTTTCGCCTCCGCTCAGGACGCCCACGGGCTTGAATACATCCTCGCCGCTGAAGAGGAAGCTCCCAAGGAGATTGCGCACCATCTGCTCGGGGACATGGTTTTCCAGGTCCATGGCTTCCGCGAGAACAGTGCGGTTCATCTGGAGGGTTTCCTGACGGTTCTGGGCGAAGTAGCCGACCCTGACATTGTGGCCCGGAGTGCGTTCACCGGCCTGGGGGACGAGGACGCCGGCGAGGATTTTCAGCAGGGTGGATTTCCCGGATCCGTTAGGGCCGACCAGCACGGTGCGCTGCCCGCGTTCTGCTTCGAAGTTCAGGCCTTCATAGATTCTTAGGCCCGGATAGGAGAATTCCACGTCTTTGAGGGTGATGGCGCGGATGCCGCTGCGGGGCGGCTGCGGGAAGCGGAAGGCCACGGTTTTAGCAGCGGCCATGGGCGCGGCGATCTTTTCCATGGCATCGATCTGCTTCAGCTTGGACTGGGCCTGTGCGGCCTTGCTGGCTTTGGCGCGGAAGCGGTCGGCGAAGTCCTGGAGTTTTTTGATTTCGCGCTGTTGGTTTTCGTAGGCCGCAAGATGCTGCTCTTCCCGGGCGACTTTTTCGCGGACGTAGGATTCGTAATTGCCCGTGTAGAAGTTGAGGCGCTCGTGGGCGATTTCGACGACTTTTTTGATGAGGGTGTTCAGAAACTCGCGGTCGTGGGAAATCATCAGGATGCCGCCGGGATAGGTTTTGAGGTATTCCTGGAACCAGCCGAGGGATTCGAGATCGAGGTGGTTGGTCGGTTCATCCAGCAGCAGCAAATCGGGTTCCTGCACGAGGAGGCGGGCGAGGTGGGCGCGCATGACCCACCCCCCGCTGAGGGTTTTGGCAGGGCGGTTGAAATCGGATTCCCGGAAGGCGAGACCGCGCAGAATGCGTTTGGCCTTGGGTTCGGCCTCCCAGCCGAGGGCATCGCTCATGTGGGAGGTGGCCATTTCCAGCACCGTTTCGTCGCCGACCGGAGCGCTTTCCTGGGGCAGGAATCCGAAGGTGATGCCGCGTTCGATGAGGACTTTGCCGGAGTCCGGGGATTCCTCGCCAAGGATGATGCGGAAGAGAGTGGACTTGCCCGCTCCGTTGGGACCCACGAGACCGAGGCGGTCGCCGCGCATGAGTTGGAGGGAAGCCTGATCGAAGAGCACGCGGCCGGCGTAGACCTTGCTGATGTTATTGAGTTGAAGCATGGAGGGGGAAAAGAACGCGCAATCTCTCCGGCCTCACCCTCAATGCAAGCCACCAGTGCCCGTGCATAAAAAGAGTGCTCCCGGCCCCTCCCAATGTCAGGGCAGGGAACGTTTCAGTTCCCCAAGGACTGCCCGGCAGAGATCGGTCATGACCTGCTCCTTGCCGCTGCCGGCACGCAGGCACAGGACCCATGCCCGGCCGGACTGGGCGCGGTCGTCCACCACGGCCAATTCGAGGACTTCATTGCTGATGAGGCCAACCTTGTGGTAATAACGCGCCAGAGGGAAGTGGTCCTTCCCGCCCTCCCATGCCCGGGGACCGCTGTCCGGGTCCTTGGTTTCAAGACCCACAAAACCATTGCCGCCATGTTTGAGAAACTCCACCATGGCGGGGCTGATTTTAAAGCGTTCGGATTCGGGGATGAGGTCGTGGAATACCAGCCGGCGCAGGCAATCTGCCAGATCCCGGGTGCTCGCCATATTGCCGGTGCGGGCATCAAGGATGGTCGCCCCGCGTTCCTCTGACCACGAGCGGCCACTCCATGAATGTTCAGCAAAGTCCATCCGCCCGTCCTGGGCCCGCAGGGTGATGCGCTGGCGTTCCTCTTTTTTGTAGGTGTAGGGACGGGCGATCCAATATCCCCGCATCAGGGCGCTTCGGGTAAAGCCGCGTTCGGGGATCAGGAATTGACTGTTGATCTCATCGAAGCCCGTGAAACGAAGCAGCAGCGTGTAGTCTTCATTGGAGGAACGGCGCCAGATCTCACTGAGCATTTCTGGCATGGAGCGGGCGCAGTCCAGCACCCATGGCTCTTCGCCGGCGCGGCGCTCAAAGGTCAGGGTCGTCTCGAGGGGCAAGCCTTTGGCGTGGAGCTTTTCCAGGGCGGCGATGGCGGTGTAGAGCTTGATGATGCTGGCGGGCCAAAAGTCCGTGGCATCCGGTTCGTTTTTATAGTGCCAGGCGGGGAAGGAAGTTTGGCCATGGGCGGTTTCCACGGCGATGACGGTGCCACGCAGTTTCAACCCCGGCGCGGCTGCTTCCATTACGGCGGCCAGATCGGGAATGGCCGCCTGGAGGAGCGGGGGGACGGACCGGGCAGGCATGGCCAGGCAGCAGAGCAGCGTTCGGAATTTCATGGCGTCAGGATGCTCAGGGACGGCCCTCTGTCATCTGGTTTACGGGGCAGGGAACGGGAATTGCATAGGATTGGCCGGGTTCTGCATAGCAGACAGGATATCCACGGTGGGCCCCGGTATGATATGTGCAATGATGGGAACCGCCTGTGCCCCCCGGCGATCCCCCCAACCCCCACTGATGATGATTTGTTCCCGATTTTTCCGGCTGGCCGCCCTATTAGTGTCAGGACTGGCGGCCTCCCCGCTGGCGGCTGCGCCTTTGATTACCGAGTTCCTTGCCTCCAATGCCTCGGGCCTAACGGATGAGGATGGAGCCCTGCCGGATTGGATCGAATTGCACAATCCCGATGCCACGCCGGTGAATTTGCAGGGCTGGAGCCTGACCGATGATCCCAACCGCCCGGCCCGGTGGGTTTTCCCGTCCTTCACCCTGGAGGCAGGAGGATACGTGGTCGTTTTTGCCAGTGGGAAAAACCGGGCCATCAGCGGGGCGCCCCTGCATACCAATTTCAGCCTGGCGGCCGGAGGGGAATATCTGGCGCTTTTTCCTCCAGCGGGCGGACCGGCAGCGTCCGAATACGCGCCGGCTTACCCGCCGCAGTCGGCGGATGTATCCTATGGTCTGCTGGGGGTGCCTCCTGACGTGACACTGGCCTATTTCCCGGCCCCGACCCCCGGGATGGCCAATGTCGCCTCGACTGCTCCGGCGGAGGCGGTGCAGTTTTCCCTGACCAGCCGGACTTTCCTGACCGGGTCACCGCTTAGCCTGACGTTGCGCACCCTGTCCCCCACGGCTACGATCCGATTTACCACCAACCGAACCGAACCGAATGCCGCTTCCACCGTATACAACGGTCCAATTACGGTATCGGCCAGCGCCAGGATCCGCGCCCGGGCCTTCGAGGCAGGACGGCCGGCGGGGCCGGTGGGGAGTGAGGCTTTCCTCGTGATCGATGCCGCAGCGGCGGCCTTCACATCCTCCCTGCCGATTGTCCTGACACATACCTTCAGCGCCGGATCTCTGCCCAATGATACGCCCCTACCGGCCAATATCATGGTTTTTGCCCCGGCTGCCCCTGACAATCTGGCACGGCTAACCCATCTCCCGGTGCTGGCCGTTCCGGTATCCCTGGAGAGGCGGGGTTCCACCACCGCTTCCGCCCCCAAACACTCCATGACCCTCGAACTGTGGGATGAGTCCAATGACGACCGGGACCTGCCCATGCTGGACCTTCCGGCCGATTCCGACTGGGTGCTGCATGCTCCATACGAATTCGACCGGAGTTTGCTGCACAATGACCTGATCTACCGGCTGAGCAACGATGCCGGGCGGTATGCGCCCCGGACCCGCTTTGTGGAGCACTTCCACAGCACTTTGGATGGCGTGGTCAACGGAACGGTGACCAGTCAGGATTATTTTGGAATCTACAGTCTGCAGGAACGCATCAAACGCGGAGCCCAGCGGGTGGATGTTGAAAAGCTGACGCCCACGGATAATGCGGTTCCTGCGGTGCAGGGCGGGTATCTGCTCAAGGTGGACCGTACGGGCACCGATACCGGAATCGCGGCCGGAGGCTACACCAACGGGGTGGGCACGGTAGGCCTTGTCTGGGTGGACCCCAAGGAAAGTTCCACCATCCCGGAACAGGTGGTTTCTGCGGCCCAGAAAACCTGGGTGACCAATGACCTCAATGCCATGTGGGCCGCCATGAATGGCCCTGGTTTCATGGACCCCGTGAATGGTTATGCGAAATATCTTGATGTGGTGCCTACCGTGGACAATCACATTCTCAATACGGCGGCGCGGAATCTGGATGCCCTGCGCCTGAGCGCCTACTGGCACAAACCCCGGTTTGGCAAATGGACTGCGGGGCCGCTGTGGGACTTTGACCGGTCCATGGGTTCCACTGATGTCAGGGAAAACGGACCCCTCACCTGGGCAGCGGCCCCTGCCGGCGGGGATTTCGGCACGGATTTTTTCCACTACAAATGGTATAACGAAATGTTCCGCGATCCCAATTTCTGGCAGCAATGGGTCGACCGGCTGGATGTCATGCGGGAATTTGCCCTCTCCACTTCCCATGTGCTGGAAGTGATCGACGAACTGGCAGCTCCGCTGGCCAGGGGCGGTGCCAGCACCCCTGCAGGACGGAACTTCCAGCGCTGGTCCGCCATGCTGCCGCGTTCCACCAGTGCCGCCACTCCGGGCACCAATGGCACCTGGGCCGGTGAGATTGCATGGCTGAAATCATGGTGGACGCAGCGCCTCGCTTTTATGGACGGCCAATTTACCCGGCCGGTGACCACCGACCTCACGCCCGGCGTGGTTGTTGCGGGCAGCCTGGCCAGCCTCGCGTCGCCCAGCACGGTCACTCCGGGAGTTCAAATTTATTATACCCTTGATGGCAGCGACCCGCGCCCGGCGGCCGTGGAACCCTATCCGGCGGGTGGAGTGCCGGTGGTCATCCCTCTCATGCCGGAGACTTCCGCCGTCCGCACCATCGTGCCGGCCAGCGACATTGGAACCGCGTGGCGCGGTGAGGACCTGAATCAAAACAATAACCATGCGGATGACTTTGATGACTCTTCATGGCGGAGCAATGCCCCGGGGGCGCTCAATGGCGTCGGGTTTGATGATGCCACCACTGCGGGGCAGATCAACTTTCTCCCCGCCATTGGGGTGCGCCTCAACACCACTTTGAATCCCGTGGCTCCAGCCACTCCCGAAAACACCATGCTGGGGAACCGGACCAGTTGTTATCTCCGCATGCCCTTTGATCTGACGCCGGCCCAGGTGGCTTCCGTGGCGGCCCCAGCCACTCTGACACTCCAGGTCAGAAGCGATGATGGATTTGTCGCGTTTCTGAATGGGATAGAAGTGGCGCGCGACCGGGCCCCTGCCGTCCTGACATGGGATGAAAAGGCCACGGCGGTCCGGGCCGATGCCGATGCCCTTGTTTGGACCAGTTATCCGGTGAGCAACTTTGCTTCCCTGCTCAAGGCGGGCACCAACCTGATCGCCATCCACGGACTGAACTCCAGCCTGACGAGCAATGATGCCCTGTATGCGGCGAGGCTGGTGCTGTTGGCCCCGCCGCCGCCCTATCAGCCTCCGATCGCGCCATCGGCCGCGCTGTATCAGAGCCCCATCCCGGTCGACGGCCCGGTGGTCATCACCACCCGGGCATTGAATCCGGTGCTGCCCAGTGATCCTCCGACCAAAACGGGTGGCGGAACCGGCACCGTTCCCAACGGCACGGGCTGGAGCGCTCCCCGGCGCTTTGTGTATCTGCCAGGGACGGTGCCGGCCCGTGCCGGCAACCTATCCCTGACAGAAATTCACTATCATCCCGCCCCTCCCTCGGCGGCAGAGCTGGCAGCCGGATTTCTCCAATCAAACGACTTCGAATTCATCCGCCTCACCAATCGCGGAACCGAGCCGCTCAATCTCACGGGGATCCGTTTTTCCGCCGGCGTGCGCTTCACCATGCCGCTGGGCATTGCCAGCCGGCTGGCCCCCGGGCAAAGCGCGGTGGTGGTGGAAAATGCGGCCGCCTTCCGTTTCCGTTATGGCAGTCCATGGCCGGTTCTGGGGGAATTTTCCGGTGCCCTTGATGACGGCGGGGAAAACCTTGTGCTGGTCGACCGGGACAGCCTCGTGATTGCTGACATCACTTACGACAACGCGCTGCCGTGGCCGGTGGAGGCGGATGCGGGGAAATCGCTCATCCTGACCGGAGGCGATCCCTCCCAGCCTGGAAGCTGGCGGGCCAGTCTGGATGATGGTGGCTCCGGGGTTACCTCCTTTGCCACCTTTCAAACCCGATATTTTCCGGGTGGAGGCAGTGCGGCCGGGGCCGCTGCAGACCCGGACGGGGATGGACTGAATAACTTTGCGGAGTTTGTCATGGGCACGGATCCCCGCATGGCCGGCAAGGTGGACACCGCTCCCCTTGAAATCATCGCTTCCAATCCGCTGACCCTGCGCGCCCGTCGCCGGACCGGGCTGACTCAAACCTCATGGACCCTTGAAGCGGCGGGCCACCTGCAGGGCTGGCAGGACACCGGCAGCCCGCCAACGGTCAACCCCCTCTCCCCCGACCTTGAGGAAATGCAGTGGATTCTCCCGGTTCCGGCCGTTCCGCAGTTCTACCGGCTGAGAGTGGCGGTGCAACCCTGACAAGCCGGAGGATTTTTCGCCCAGGTCGTCCTGTCAATGGATGCCGCCCTTGCAGACAGGTGGGGGTTGGGACTGGTTCACTGCATGAAACCTGCTTCTCCGCCGCCGCGCCCGCTCCGTGTCGTTATTCTCGGGGGAGGTTTTGGTGGCCTTGAGTGTGCCCGCCATCTTAAAGATGCCAATTTTGAGGTCACTTTGGTGGACCGGCAAAATCATCACCTGTTCCAGCCGTTGCTGTATCAGGTCGCCACCGCCGGCTTGTCTGCACCGGAGATCGCCCAGCCCATCCGCATGCTGGTCCGGGGACAGGAAAATGTCAGGGTGCTGATGGATGAGGCTGTGGCCATTGATTTGGCGTCCCGCACCGTGACCCTGCACCAGCAGGTGCTGGAATATGACTATCTGGTTATGGCGATGGGCGTCCGCACCGGGTATTTTGGACATGACGCATGGGCGGAGCATGCGCCCGGCCTGAAATGTCTCGATGATGCCACGCGGATCCGGTCGCAGGTGCTGCGCGCTTTTGAACGGGCGGAAACCGGCGCCGAGGAGGCGGCCCGCACCAGGCTCATGACCATGGTCGTGGTGGGCGGGGGACCCACCGGCGTGGAGATGGCGGGAGCCCTCGCCGAATTGTCGCGCAAGGTGCTGGCCGAGGACTTCCGCCACATCCGCCCGGCGGAAGCCCATGTGGTGCTCATTGAAGCCGGGCCCCGGCTGCTGTCGATGTTCGCTCCTGACTTGTCAGAGTATGCGCGCCGGCGGCTGGAAAAGATGGGCGTTCAGGTCCGCCTCAATACCATGGTGAAACACATTGGGCCACAGCTTGTCGAGTTGGGGGACGGCACGATCGCCGCCGAAAACATCATCTGGGCGGCGGGGGTGGAAGGCAATCCCCTGACTAAATCGCTGCCGGTGCCGCAGGACCGCGCCGGCCGTCTGCTGGTGCAGCCGGATGGGAGTCTGCCTGGCTTCCCCGAAGTATTTGCCGTGGGCGACATGATCAGCCTCACGGACAAAAATGGCGTTAAAGTTCCCGGCGTAGCTCCGGCTGCCTCCCAATTGGGCCGCCATGTGGCCCATGTCATCCGGGCGGAGATCCGCCACCGGCAGCTTTACGCCGGTCCCCAGGAACGGCCTGCTTTTGGCTACCTCGACAAGGGCAGCATGGCCACCATCGGCCGCAGCAGTGCGGTGGCCACCGCCTTCGGGATGAAGTTCCGCGGATTTCCCGCCTGGTTGATGTGGCTCTTTATTCACCTCCTCTTCCTCGTCGGCTTCCGGAACCGCCTCGCGGTCTTCCTGCAGTGGATGTATTCGTATTTCACCTGGCGGCGCGGGGCCCGGATCATCACGCGGTAGCGGGGAAAAGGAAAAAGGTTTCAGGTTTCAGGGTTCAGGGAAATGGCCGGCGGGTTTTCGGAAACCGGACGAAACCTGAAACCTGAAACCGGAAACCTTTTCCCTTTACTTCCCCCGTCCCATCCCGAAAACTCCCTCCTGTGAGCGCAGAAACTACCCTCCTCGATCAAGGTGCCGGAGCCCCCTCGGACTTCGGCAATGAATCCCCGTTTAAAAAGAAGGCGAAGCCCAAGGATCCCATGGGCAATGCGCTGAAATTTGCCGGTATCCTCGGCCTCGTGCTTTGCCTCGCCGCCGTGGTGATGGCGATCTTTACTCTTTGAATTTTTTCCAGCGCCGGCCTGCAAGGGCCGGCTCATTCCATCCAAACCGGGGCAACACCACGTTGCCCCGCTTCATTTTCAGGCAACTCCTGATTTATTCAGCTATGGCAAATGTGATCGTGACTGGTGCCCAATGGGGCGACGAAGGAAAAGGCAAAATCGTGGACGTGCTTACCGAACACGCCGATTTGGTGGTCCGGGCTGCCGGCGGCAACAATGCCGGGCACACCGTGATCCAGGGCGGCACCAAATACGTCCTGCACCTTATCCCCTCCGGCATCCTCTGGAAGGACAAACAGTGTGTCATCGGCAACGGGGTCGTCATGGATCCTATCGCCCTGCTGGCCGAGATCGACAAGCTGCGTGGTCAGGGCCTCACCATCAACGAACAGAACCTCAAGATTTCCGACCGTGCCCACCTCGTCATGCCGTGGCATCCGAAGCTGGACCAGCGCCGGGAAAAACTCCTTGGCTCAAAAGCGATAGGCACCACCGGCCGCGGCATCGGCCCGGCTTACGGGGATAAGGTGGAACGGCGCGGCTTCCGGTTCATCGATCTGGATGATCCCGCCGCTCTAGCCGAAAAACTGGCGGAGCGCGTGGAGGAATACAATGTCCTCTTTGAAGCGGCCGGCGTGGAAAAGCTCGATCTCAACCAGGTGGGCGATGCCCTCATGGCCGCTGCCGTGCGTCTCGCCCCGCACCGCACCAACACCGTAGTCACCATCGCGGATGCCATTAAGGCCGGGAAAAGCCTGCTCTTCGAAGGGGCCCAGGGCACCTACCTTGATATCGATCACGGCACCTATCCGTTTGTCACCAGTTCCAACACCACCGCCGGCGGGGCCATCACCGGCAGCGGTGCCCCCCTGCGCAGGATCGACCGTGTGGTCGGCGTGGCCAAAGCCTACACCACCCGCGTTGGGGCCGGTCCTTTTGTGACCCGCAACGACGCCATGGAGGACCGCCTCCATAACATGGGCCGCGAATTCGGGGCCACCACCGGCCGCCCGCGCGGCTGCGGCTGGCTGGACATGGTCCTGGTCCGCTACGCGGCCATGATCAATGGTTTCGACGACCTCGCCGTCACCAACCTCGACGGACTCGACGATCTGGAGGAAATCCAGGTGTGCACCAGTTATGCCCTCGACGGGGAAAAACTCATGGTCCCCCCGCCCACGGTGGAGCAGTTGGAGCGCTGCGTGCCGGTTTACGAAACCCTCCCCGGCTGGAAAACCGATATCAGCGGCGTCCGCAAATACAAAGACCTCCCCAAAAACGCCCGCGCCTACCTCGACCGCATGGCCGAACTCGCCGGAGCCCCCATCTCCCTCGTCGGCGTCGGCCCCGACCGGGAGCAGACGCTGGAGGTTTGATCAAAGGCGTTGAAAGCAAGGCAGGGAAACCTCCCTTGCACGTGCGTTCGATTTGAGAGTTTAAATGGCCTGAATTATCGGGGCGTTACGGTGAGCCGGAAATACATTTGCTGATGTCCCTCCCGTGGAACGCTGAAGGTATGGGTGACTCCTGAGCCACGGTCGGGAATGGCCGTCCAGCTGTCAGGAAGGAGATTGGGGCTCCACTCTGCTCCATAGATCACAGTGCCATTGACAGCCTCGGGTGCAGTAAAACTGATGACGCACGATGTGCCAGCAAACTGGAGGGGAGGAAGCGGCGCGGAGGATGCGGTTTTCGGATTCAGCCCAAAAGCGTATTCGATGAGATTAACCATGCCATCAGAGTCCGGATCCTCCATGTTAGCCGCTATCCCGTTATTGTCAGGGCTGCCGAAATGAAACTCACGCCAGACCTCCAGTGGGGACAGGATGCGCACAATTTGATTCGCCGCCGGGCTGAGTCCTCCATCCTTGTCGGTCGCCGACACCTTCACCGTGAAGGTGCCGGAATTTTCAAAAGTATGGGCGCGGACAACTGGGGACGCGGTGCCGGCGGGGACTAATTCGGTCGTGGTCCCGTCGCCGTAATCGATGGACCAGGAAAATCCGGCAAGCTGGTCCATGGCACTGGGGTCAAGAGCTTTAAAGGAGAAACTGACAAGTTGACCAATCTTTGCTGCGACCGGCGATTCAATGGTCACCGTCGGAGGCTGGTTCAAGACTGGAATGGCGAAACTGGTAGTGCTTTGCGCGCCCGCATCGTCGGTGACAGTAAGCAAAACGTCCATGGTGGCAGGACCATCCGTCGGGGTGGTTTTCCAAACCCATGAGCCGGGCGGCGCGTCGCGGGTGATGGTCCCCCGTGAGGCGGCTATGGTTGCAGTGTGTCGCCCTTCCGGATCGAAGTAGGAGCCTGACCGGGTCACCGGCGTTCCTTCCACTGCTGCGGGATGGGGGGCGGCGGGACCATAAAGTCCGGCGTTGGCCAGCGGGGTTGGATAAGTGCGCGGAATTACGCCTCCAGCTATCAAAACCTTCCCGTCAGGCAATAAAGTGGCCGTGTGGACCATGCTGCCAGTGGGACGGCGGGCTGCGAATGTCCACTGATTATTCGTCGGGGAATAGATTTCTGCACTGTCCGTTGCCGAAGCACTGTCACCGCCGCACACCAAAAGCCTGCCATCAGGAAGCGTGGTGGCAGTGTGGCGGTGACGCGCAATTTGCAGACTGGCACCGGGACTCCAAGTGCCGGAGGCAGGGTGGTAGATTTCCGTGTTGGCCAGCATTTGGGTATTCCCTGTGCCTCCAGTGACAAACACCCGCCCGTCCCCCAAGAGGGTTTGTTGATGATTCCGGCGGGGATTCAGGAGACGGCCGGTGGCACTCCACATACCGGACGCGGGATCATAAATCTCTGCACTGCCCTGCCAGGAATTGGCATTCTGTCCTCCTGAAATGAGGATTTTCCCGTCGTTTAACAAGGTGGCAGAATGGTCGTAACGCGGGGCAATCAGGCTGCCGGTAAGTGTCCAGGTTCCTGTTTCCGGATCATAGATTTCCGCAGGCGCCGGATATCCCGTGCTGTTTCGCCCCCCGGCAACTAACACCCTGCCATCCACCATCCGTGTCGCAGTGTGGGCGGTCCGGGCGAATGACATCCGGGCAGTGTGGCTCCAGAGCTCCGTGGCTACGTCGTAAATTTCCGCACTGTCGAGATAGGATGTTGCCGAATAACCTCCGGTCGCGAGAACATTGCCATCGGGCAGGAGAACCGCGACGGCCGACTCCCGGGCTGTGTTGAGATCACCAGTGGCACTCCAGCTTCGGGTGACAGGGTCGTAAAGTTCAGCGGATCCCGTCTCGCTTTGGGGCGCAACGTTGCCTCCGGCAACGAGAACTTCTCCGATGCCCAGCAGCACCGCCATATGGTGGGACCGTGGGATTCCGAGGCTGGCCACACCAGTATAATCCAGGGAATCATCCGGAGAACTTGTCAGGATGAGGGGAGGCTGGTTTCCCGTGGTGGTGAACACTTCCGCCCCGCTGTAGATCGTGCCTTGGGGAGTGTTGGCATAGGCTCGGAAAGAATAAGCCGATGCCGGGGTCAGGTTTGAAACCAACAGGCCAAATACTCCCGAAGGATGACCAGTACCGCCAATGGTATAAATCCGGGCCACGCCATTCCCGCCCAGTATGGGATCGGAATTCACGGCAGAGCGGCTGTAAAGGAATCCCAATTCAGTGATCGACACACTGGCGTCCGAGGCCAGGGTGGCCAGCAGCGAGGCTCCGATTGACGTCACATGCTGGCTCGCAGGCGTATGAAGGGACTGGGCCCGGATTGGTGCCGCAGCCACGATAAGACCCGTGGCTGAAAGAATCAGGCTGAAGGCAGAACGGCATCTCATGATCAGGGCAGGGCTGGAAGGAAGGAACGCTTTTTTCATGGCAGGAGCGGGTCTTGCCGCGAAGCGATACAGAAAAATCATTATTCTTCAATCATCGCACGGCCACGGTAAGCCGGATAAACATCCTGGGATGTTCCGCGACCGGAATGCTGAAGGTATGGGTGATCCCTGAACCGCTGTCGGGAATAGTTGTCCAACTGTCAGGAAGGAGACTGGGGCTCCATTCCGCACCATAGGTGATAGTCCCGCCTATGCCGGCTGGCTGGTCAAAAGTAACTACCAGTTGGTCTGCTTCCATGCGCGCGGGGGGCAGTTGAAGGGAAGCGCCGGAATTTGGATCAAGCCCGAAAGCAAACTCGATCAGATTGACCAGCCCATCATGGTCGGCATCCGCCAAATCCTCTCCGCCGCCAGCAGGGAAATTCAAGAGTCGCCAAGCCTGCAGAGCGGTGGGACCTGCCACGAAAAGCGGGACGCCGGCGGCGGAACCAAAGGCGCCGTCTTTGTCTGCCGCTGTCGCCCGCACAGCGAAGGTGCCGCCGTTTGCATAGGCATGGCTGAGGACAAGGGGCGATGCAGTGCCTGCCGGAGTCTGGATCGGGACGCTGTCATCCCCAAAATCGATAGTCCATGCAAACCCAGCGCTCTGGTCTGCGGGAGAGGGATCCACGGCAGTGAAGGTGAAGTTTCTGGTCTGCCCGGCAGGGACGTTTTGGGGCAGGACGACGGCCGTGACCGGAGCCTGGTTGGTCAGTTGGACCCCAAACGTCAGTGAAGTGACGCCCCCGGAAGTATCCCTCGCTGTCAGCAATACGGTTTTGAAAGCGGGACCATCTCCGGCAGGGCCAGTCCAGGTCCACGTGCCCGCCCCATGGTTCGTCGAGATCGAGCCTGAGGAAGCGGAGAGAGTCACGGTGGAATTCCCCTGAACGTCGTAAAAATATCCTGCCTGCATCAATGGGATGCCTTCGGCAAAGGAGTTTACTGCCTTGGATGGATGGTAGATCTCGGTGCTGTGGCGATAGTTGTTGGACGAGGAACTGGTGCCCCCGGCAAAAAGAATCGTGCCATCGGCCATAACAGTAGCCGAGTGGCGGCTCCGTCCGGTACCCAGATTCCCCGCAGTCATCCAAATTCCAGTCACAGGGTCATAAAGTTCCGAACTGTCAAAGATCTGGAGGTATCCGGCGGTTCCTCCCTGGACGAGGACCATGCCATTGCCAAGGCGTGTAGCCGTATGATTGGAGCGCGCGAGGGCAAGGTTGCCTCCAGAAGTCCAGATCCCGGTGGCCGGGTCGTAAATTTCGGTTCTGCTGAAATAAACGTTGCTGCCTTGTCCGCCGGCAACAATTACCCTGTCATTGGCCAACAGGGTCGCGGTGTGGAATCGGGAGGCCACCGCCAGACTGCCGGTGGCCGACCATGTTCCGGTCGCCGGGTCATAGAGTTCCGCGCCGTTGAGGGGGCCGCTGCCGGTTCCGCCCCCGGCCACCAGCACTTTGCCATTGGCCAACAGCGTGGCAGTATGGTGATAGCGTGGAGCGCTGAGGCTGCCGGTTGGGGTCCAGGTGGCCGTCACGGGATCGTATATTTCCGCAGTATCGAGGTAACCGTTGTTAACCTGTCCGCCTGTCACGAGCACTTTGCCATCGGTCAACAAGGTCATCGTATGGCCATAGCGCTCCGTGGCCATGGCTGCGGTGGGAGTCCATGATCCTAGCGAAGGATCATAAAGTTCGGCGCTGTTGAGCGGATCATTTTCCGTTCCGCCTGCAACAAGGACCAGTCCATTGGGAAGCAAAATGGCGCGGGGAGAATCGCGTTTGGCGTTGAGGCTGCCGGTGGCACTCCATTGTCCGGTAGCGGCATGGTAGAGTTCCGCGGTGGCCACTGCCGGTCCCAGGACATGGGAACCACCGGCGACCAGAACGTTCCCATTGCGGAGAAGAACGGCGGTATGGTAGGCCCGGGGTGCCGCAAGATTGGCCGCGTTGACGGAAGCCGCCTCGTTGTTCAACAAAAAGATTCTGGGTGCACTGGTCAATGGTTGGGACCAGGAAACTGCCGCCGAGGCGATGGTCCCTGCCAAAATCCGGAAAAAATGGAAATGGAGCCGGGCGGGGCAGACAATGCGGCTCGGGAATTCCGCGAAAAGGCAGCGATGAAGGGAGGTAATCATGGGGAATTCCACCTTGAACCAATATAGAGGACCGGCCGGCGTTTTAGGGGCTGGTTCAGCCGATACGCTTTTGGAGAGCTTGGGAAAAGCGGCAATTTGGGTTTATGTGAGGATTGCGGGAGGACTGCCCATGAAGCGCATTCCGGTCGTTGAGTTCCCGGCACAGGGAGACCAAGCCGGTCAGGGTGGGCTGCCGTGCTTCATCTACGCCTTCTTCGGGCGGGTGATCATCTTCCACATCCATTCGTCGGCGGCTTCATGGGATTTGAATCGATAAAGGCCCTTCGGCACGAAAGGGGTGGGGAACGCCTTGCGCCATTCGCGGGCGTGTTCGATTTCGCCGGGGACCACCTTCAGCGGAGACGGTTTCACCCGGCGTCCCACCACGCGGGCGGCCGCAGGGTCGTCGGGATTGATTTCCGTTATCACGGAACCAGTCATAGTGCCTCCGCCGGGATCGGTCAAACAGGTTCTCCGGGAGGCATGGGAGGGGCAAAGCCAGGTTGCCGGGAAAATTGGTTCACATGGCTTTCGTCCCCGCTTGGCCGTTGCATGGATTTCCGGGGCGTGCCTTGCTGGCTCAGATTATGCCCCTGCCGCCCGATATCCGTCCCGATGCCATTCCCCGGCACATTGCCATCATCATGGATGGGAATGGACGCTGGGCCAAGGCGCAGGGGTGGCAGCGCATCAAGGGGCACCGGGCCGGGGCGGATGCGGTGTCGCGGGCGGTGGAAGCCTGCAATGACCTTGGGGTGGAATTCCTGACGCTTTACGCCTTCTCCACGGAAAATTGGCAGCGTCCGAGAACGGAGGTGGCGGGCCTGATGACGCTGTTGGAGCGTTTTCTCAGGGAGCGCACCGGCCAGATGGTCAAGGACAACCTCCGGCTCCAGGCCATCGGGCGCCTCACGGACCTGCCGCAATCCTGTCAGGAGGAACTGCACCGCTGCATTGAAGCCACCAGCCGGAACACCGGGGTCACCCTGATTCTGGCCCTGAGTTACGGCTCCCGGGAGGAAATCGTGGACGGGATCCGCAGTCTGGTGCGCAATGTCAGCGAAGGGCATCTCGACAGTGCCATGATCACTCCGGATGTGTTCAGCAAACATCTTTACACCCGGTATTACCCGGATCCGGATTTGCTGATCCGGACCTCCGGCGAGATGCGGCTGTCCAACTTCCTGCTCTGGCAATGCAGTTACGCGGAAATTGTGATTCTGCAAAAATTCTGGCCGGAGTTCGGAAAGGAGGACCTATACCAAAGTGTCAGGGACTATCAGAAACGCCAGCGGCGCTTTGGCGGGGTATGAAGGGCAAAGCCCCGCTTCAATTGCCGATCACGGCGAGCACGGTTTCGGCATAAAGGCGGTGGCCGAAGTCATTCGGGTGGTTCAGGCCGTTTCCGGAGAGCGAAAGCCAGGTTTTCCGTTCCAGCACATGGGTCCAGACCTGGGTGACGTCGGCAAGGGCACGGTGCGGGCCGGTTAGTTTGGCAAGGGAGGCGGCATAGGCGGGATAGAGTTCGGGCTGGGCCCGGTTCCAGCCAGGGTTGGCGGTCATGGGTGAAACAAGGATCACGGTACAGACCGGGCGGGCGGTCTGGATGCGCTGGGCCATTTCCTGCATTTTGGCGGAGAATTCTGCCGGAGTGCGGCGGGCCGAGGCGTCGTTCATGCCGAAAGCCAGCAGGACAAGATCGGGCGTTTCTGCCAGGACCGCAGGGATTTGTGTCAGGCCCCAGACGGAGTCCATGCCCCCCACCGAGAGATTCCGGTGTTCGACGGGGACTCCGAAGCGACCGGCAAGGCCATGGGCGACGAGGTCGGGATAACCAGGTTGCAGGGGCGGAGCACCCGCTGCGGCAGAGGCATTGGCCCCGGTGGAGATGCTGTCGCCGAGGGTGACTAGCTTAAGCGGAAAACGGGACCGCAGGGCACGGCGCAGATGCCCCAGTTGATTTTCCGGAGCCGCTGCGGGAAGCGGGGCATCCCAACGGGTGGCGGTTGGATAGGAGGCCGCACATTGGCGGTCGTGGAAAAACCTGCCTTCGCCGAAAAGCATCCATGAAGTGCCATCGCGGCTGCCGTCATAACTGTGAGGCGAGCGCGGGGCAGGATGGAGACCGGCGGCGGTGGTGAAGGGGATCCGCGAGCCTGCGGTCAGCACCACCTCCCGGCTGCCGGGCTGCCATGTGAAATCCCGGCCCGCCTCGAAGGTGGTTTCGAGGGTGGCGCTCCGGATCAGGGGAAGCTCCGACGGCATTTGCAGCAGGGTGGCTTTGGCCGTGTTCTGGCCTGCTTCCTGCACAAAGAACAAGGGGTCTCCCTCGATGCGGGGAGAAGTCAGGGAGGGGAAAGCGGTGGCCGGTGGGGTGGCTGGCGGGACCACTTCAGCGGCGGGGAGGGTAGCAGGAGGAAAAGTCAGCAATAGTAAGGTCAAGGCGAGGCGCATATGCTGATCTACGCGGAATCAGGTCTTGTCCTCACATCAAAACTTGACGGGAATCTTACCCGACACCCGACGACCAGCGACCCGACAAACGGCTTGCCGGACCACCCCTGCCAGCGATTGGAATGGTGATGGAGCCGGAGCCTACTGTGTAGTCTGGGCCTTCCGTCAAGGTGTGTATGCGGGCCGGGAGGTCTTTGTGCCCTTCTGACAAACCTTTCCCAAGGGCGGGTGGTGTGATTCTACTCTGCGGAAACCACTTCTGGTTCCACCTTGCCGCGGCGCTGCAGCCAGCAGGCGACCAAATCACAGAACAAAGCCCATGCCGTGCCGGCACACCATCCTGCCAGCACGTCCGAAGGATAATGCACGCCAAGATAAATACGGCTGAGGCCGACGAGGAAGGCGATGATCGCGGCGGCGCTCAGGAAAAAAATCTTCAGGCGGTGATCGCGGTAATGGCGCGCCAGCAGGGTGCCCAAAGTCAGATAGGTCACGGCCGACAGCATGGAATGACCGCTGGGAAAACTGGTGGTGGTTTCATGGGTCAGATGGGGCACAATCTCCGGCCGGGGGCGTTGGAATCCACGCTTCAGCACACTGGAAATCAGCAGCCCCCCGGCGACGGAGGCCACCACCAGCAAGGCAATCCGCCCCTTGCCTTCCAACAGGAGAAAACCGGTGACACTCAGAGACAGCAGAGTCAGCACCGCCGCGCCGCCTAGAGCGGTTAGGTCCAGCATCACCTGTGGCAGCCAGACTGGTCCCAGGGGAACGGTAGGCCGGCCTGGCTCGCGCAGGGCCAGCAGCAGGGTCTCATCAAACTTGGGACGTCCCCCTTCCATGACCATGGTCGTCAGTTCCATGAACCCCCAGACGCTGCCGCCAATGATCAGCAGACTGACCAGCACTGCAGCCTCCAGGAGACCCGCCCGCACAAGGCGCTGGCGCAGCGCCGCCCAGCCGGAACACAGAGTTTGACGGTTTAGGGTCATGCAGAAAAATCTTCGAATGGTTTTGTCAGGGCAGGACGTGAAGGGAGCCGCCCGCACGCATTCAAGCAGGCCGCGCGGAGCCTGCAAGGGGGGTCAGGCCCCGCGGTCCTGGAGCAGCCGCACCCGGTTTTTCAGGCGGTGCGCTCCCGGCGTCTGGCGGAACACCACATCTTCCTCCCCACCTGTGGCCGACGAGAAACTGAGATCACCCACGCCCAGCACTCCGGCGAATCCTGATTTCCTGACATTGATGGCCCGGATATCGGGAATACGGATTTCCTGGGAGCTTTTCGAAATCAGACCCCGCTGCACTTCGACGCGGCGGGTGGTCACCCGGTATTCCACGGCGGAGCGGCGCAGCAAAGTCAGGGCCAGCCAGAGGGTTCCACTGACCCATCCCGCCGCCAGCCACCACGCCCCATATTCCCACCGCCCGGCATACCATCCCCCCACCATCAAAGTTAGGGAAATCCCAAGGCTGCGCCAATAGTGCCAAAAGCTGGGGTGACCTGCATACAACGTCCTGGGGGGCAGGGGAGCCGGAGCCTCAGAAACCGGGCCGGCTTTGGGCACCGGGGCCGGAACCCACCGCGCCGGCGCAGGTGACGGCACCGGCACCGGAGCCGGGGAGCGGGATTCCTCCAAGGCAGGCCTTTCGGTACCGTTCCCCGCTGCGGCAGGGGCTTCCCTGCCGTCCGGGTTTGAAATGTCAGGAGGGGAATCATCCGGTGGAATCACCTTGAACAAATCCCGCACCCGGCAGCGGCGGCGGGTGGCCAGATCCTCACAAATGGTTCCCGCCCCCAGTTCGTCGGCATCCACCATGTCGAGCAGGTCCTCCTCGGTGTAGGGGCCGTCGATGCTGCCGTCCGGAAGCATGATCACATATTCGGCACTCACGGCAGGAGGGAGTCAGGGGCTTCCGGCACCGGGGGCAACAGATCCTCGCGCTCCAAAAAGAGCTTCAGATTGAGCCGGCCCAGCTCCTCCGGCGTCATCCGCAGCAGCAGGGTCAGAAAGGGAGTCAGGCGGTCGCTTTCGGCGATGGCGCTGTGCACCAGGCTGGCGATGATTTGAAGGTCCGGTGCCTCGGGTGGGAAGATATTGGTGGCCCGGAAGAGGACGCGCCCGGCATCGTAGTCCAGTTCAAAGGCCCCCACCGTAAGCTGGAGATTGGTCCGCATCAGCATTTCGCCCACCAGACCCGTGCGGCTGTCCGGCACGGAATGGCCCAGCGTGGTGGCTACACTGACGGCGTTGACTTCGGCGAAGGCCTGCACATGCACCCGCAGCCGGGTGTGATGCGCCTCGAAGTCCGCTTCCATGACTTCGCGCCCCGGCACGCGGCGCCCGGCCCACGCCATGCGGGCAAAGGCGGCCTCCACAGCAGCAAAAAGACGCGAACCAACCGGGGGGGGAATCTTCATATTAAGTCGCTCATCCATAACCGCCCCGGAGGCAGGAGCAAATAAAATGCTGGCCTCCGGCGCAGCCGCCCTCCACCATGCCATGCACCCCTGCATGACCTCCCCTGATCCTTCTGACCGCACTCTCCCCCGTTTTTCCGCAGTCATGCTGATGCCTGCTGCCCTGATGACCGTGCTCCTCCTCGGGCAGGCCTGGTGGCTGCGGCACAGCCGGCAGGAAAATGCCGCGCTTCGCAGCGAACTGGCGGAACTCCGCCTCGCCCACCGCGTCGCGGTCTCCCACGAAAGCCTCGCCGCCGAAGCAGCCAGCCGGGCGGCCCGGCTTGAGGAATCCCTTGCCCTGATGCGCAAGGCCCCAGCCTCCGCACCCCCGCCCCTCTCCGAGCCTGACCGCAACCGGACGGCGGAGTTGGAAAACGTTATTACCTTCCTCCGGGAGGAAATCAAGGCGGCCCATGAAACCATCGAGCGACTCAAGGAGCCGGCGGCAGGAAAAGAGGAGGCACTGAAAGCAATCCCGCCGTCCCCGGAAACAGAAAGTTAGGAACAGGCACCCCGGAGGGTGTGACAGACCAGAATTGTCCCCCTACGGATTGGAACTCCGTTCTTCAACCTGTTGCGCTCTCTGGCATCCCTGCCCGGGATGCGGGAATTTCACACCGCAACCGGGGGTGTCGCTTCGCTCAACCCCCGGCTAATCGCTGTTTTCCCTCCGGGAAAAGCGGGACTCTGGTCACCATGTCCGGTCCTTGGACAAGGAACAGCCGTCGATCTTCCTTCGCATGAACCATTTTTGCCAACACTTTTCCGCTGAGTTTTCCCATCCATCGATTCTCAATTCTCAGCTTACAAGTCCCCAATCCTTAATCCCCTACCATCGACCATCAACCATCAACCATCTGCCTCCCATCATCAACTTCCCCCACCGGATTCACTCACTGAGTCCCCGCGCCGAGGCGAACACTTCGCCGTCGTCGTTTTCAAAGCGGATCATCATGGGGTGGCAGCAGACTTCACAGTCGTAGTCCCATTCGCAGGGCAGTTCCGCAGCGGCGGGAGGCATGACTTCGAATTCCTCGAAACAACTCGGGCAGGTGACAGGCACAGGTTCAATCATGGCTGGAGGAAGGGGGGCCGGTCCTGGCAAAAATCAGAATCCCACGATATGATGGGCGGTCTGATGGGTTAGCTGGGCGGCGGGCAGGGGGGGGAGGTCCCGGGAGGGCAACTGGGGAAGACGGGCTTCCAGTTCGGCAGCACACACGGCCTTGAAGCGCGACCAACGGTCCCACTCCAGATCCGGGGCCTGCTTGACCTGCCGGAGCAGGCTCAGCCATTCAGTCAGGGCCCGCTCCAGGTCGCCGGTGCCGACCTGCGGGGCCGGGGCCCCATGTCGGGATTGACTGGTCAGCATTTCGGCGGTGCCCTCGCCATAACCGGAGGGCAGACCAGCCTCCAGATAGCCGGGATAGTTGGCGGCACCATAGGTTTGCAGGCAACTGGAAGCGAGGCGCTCGCTGCCGCCCTGGATGTCCGCATCCGCAAACCGGTGTCCTCCCCGCAGGTTGGCGAGGTGCACCGCCAGTTCCTCCAAGTGATAGCTTTCGTCCTCAAGAGCGGCGGCGATGGCCAGGCCCTCGCCTCCTTGAAAACAGGAAAATACCACCCCGCGCCGCGTTGGGGTGCCATCCGTTTCGATCAGGCCAAGCTTGCGCCAGGCATAGACGGCGGTCTGGCTGCCGGCTTCCTGCAGATTGCCGGAAGCATCGGTGAAGTGACCGTCCTGCTCCAGGGCTACAGTGCGTTCTTCCGGCGCAATCAGCGGAACTCCGTGCTGGTCCACATAAACCGGCCAGTTCAGCCGGGAGTAGTCGAGCTGCACGGAGAGAATGTCCTGACGCTGCACCAGCCCCGCCACCCGGCCGCCGAGGAGATGCGGTCCCAGTTCCGGCAGGACGAGGGCTTCCAGTTCATCCATGGAATAATTTTCGGTGGCCGGCAGTCCCGTCAGGGCCCGGACATGTTTGGTCAGGACATAACGCCGGGGTTCCTTTTCCATGGCGAGGGCCAGTTCCCGGCCGTATCCGCCGGGCCTGCCATCGAGTCCAGGTTTCAGTTTGCAGACGCGACCGATCAGGAAGGACGCACTGACAAAATACCAGACATCAAGGGCGCGCTCGAGGTGGTTTTCAAAATGCATCCACACTTCCTTCAACGGAGCTTCGCCGAGGCGGTCGCGCCGTTTTTCCTCCCAGTCGCCCTGCGAGTTATAGATCTCCACGCGGGTGGGACCAAGGCCAAACAGCGCCCGCTGGTCGGGCCGCACCGTTTCCGCGATGGCCCGCCCGGGGCGGGGTCCGGGCCGCTGGTCTTCCATGGCTACCGGTTCGGCGGGCTGCTCTCCTTCGAATCCCAGCACAATGCGCTGCCGCGAGAACAGGGCCTGACAAAACCGTTCAGCTGCGGCAAAAGGCACCTCGCCCCGCAGGCCGGCCCGGTCCATCACCCGCAGCAGGGTCGGCCAGTCCACCTGGTTCGAACGCTTGAGGTGCCGCGGGCTGCCGTCCATCAGGCGGGGACTGCGGTTGCTCACGATTACATAACCGGTTTCATCCATGCCCCGCCGTCCCGCCCGGCCAAACATCTGCAGCAACTCGTCCGGGGCAATGTCGCGGTCCATCTGCCCGTCAAAATACCGCGTGTCCGACACCATCACCGAGCGCATCGAAAAATTGATGCCGGCCGCCAGTCCCATGGTCGCCACCACCACCCGCAGCTGCCCGGCTTTGGCCAGAGGCTCGATAATGCCCGCGCGTTGTTGATAGGACAACCCGCTGTGATGGAAGCCGACCCGGGCGCTGACCATAGCCGAAAAGTCCTTGCCCAGCACCTGTTCCTGTTCGCGGGTCAGCGCCAGACGGTCCGGCACCGGCAGGGCACCCGCAATCTGGCGGGCGATTTTTTCCGCATCCCGGCGGTGGGGAGCAAAAATCAACAGGGGGCCCAGCCCGCTCAGCAGCACCTCGGCCGCCAACCGGGGCCAATACCCCGTGAGCTGTTTGGGGGCGCGCCGTTCCAGCATCTCCACCGGCATTTCTTCCAAGGGCACGGGCCGCTCGCGCGTCCGGATGACTTCCGCTTTCCTCCCCAACCGTTCCAGCCACGCCGCGACATCCCTGGCATTGGCCACGCTGCCGCTCAGCAGGAGCAGCCGGGTTTCCAGGGGAGCCAGGGCGACTACCATTTCGTAAGCCATACCGCGCACCGGATCTGCCAGCATTTGATATTCATCGATTACCAACAGCCTGGGGCCATCGCCGCGCAGCAGACGTTCGCGCTGGGTTTCCAACGTGGCCACCACCACCGGCGCATTGGCCTGCTCCGAAATCTCCCCCGTGACGATCCCCACCTGCCAGCCCTTCCGTTGCCACTCCAGCCGTTTGTCGTTCGCCAACGCGCGCGTGGGCACGGTGTAAACCACCTGTCCCTTGAAATGCCCGCTCTCCACCAGCAACTCAAAAATCCAAGTCTTGCCCGCTCCGGTCGGGGCATCGACAATGACATCCCGCCCGGCCTTGATACTGCGCACCGCGTCCTGCTGCCAGAGGTCCGGCAACTGCATCTGTAAGGAAAATCCGTTCACAAACCCTGTTTCGGGCAAACTGCAGCCCGATGCAACAACGCCTGTGCCCCGTCACAGTCCTCATTAACGGGAAAAAAGGTATTTTGAGCAGAAGGGCATCGGAGCGCGGACAAGGACCGGTGCGAGGGCAACGATGGGAGCGCGGTCTTGTAGTCCGCCCCAGAGCACCGGCAGAGCACCCTGCAGAGCACCCGGCAGAGCATCTGCAGGCATCGGCTCTGGGCCGCAGGAGACCACGGCCGCCGGGGCGGACTTCAAGTCCGCGCTCCGGCCGCAGGGCATCTCCGGCCGCAGGGCACGCTCCGGCCGCAGGGCATGCTCACGGCCGAAGGGGAACTTCCGGCCGCAGGGCATGCTCACGGCACTCTGTTCAAATACACATAATCAATCCCTGCCATGAACGCCTTGGTGGCTTCGGGATTGGCTCCGGTGATTTCAAGCGTGAGGCGGTGGTCGCCGGCGGCCAGTTCGGTTTTGGTCAGGGTGAGGACCGGACTGTGGATCACCCCGGCACCGGGAGGGCTGAATCCGTCGAAGGTTTTGTCGAGCGGTTTGCCGTCGAGCAGAAACTTCAGCATGGCGTAGTCCGGGGCTTTGGTCAGAACGATCTGGACTTCATAGGTGCCGGCCACCGGAACGGGCAGGGTGAGGTCGAGACGGTCGCCGGGTCTGCCCCCGGTCCACCAGAGCTGGGCGCCGCCGCTCCAGTTCCAGTTGCCTCTGACAAAACTCTCCATGGGCTGGGGGCCGGCTTTGCCGCCGGTGGGGGTGGCCATGAGGCCCTCGCCTTCCAAGGCGCCGGGTATGCGGTTGGCAATTACAAACTTTTCCGCGCCCGGTTCGCCGGGCAGGGGAACTTGTGAGGGTGAGGCCAGATAGGCAATGAGGTCGCGCTGCTGTTCCGGGGTGAAGGCGGCCAGTTGGCTGGGCGGCATCATGGAAAATCCGGGGTTTTCCCGTTTGGTGATATCCTTTTTCGCCACGGTGTCGCTGCCGGTGAGACTTTGCACGCTCAGGGTGGTGTCCGTCTCTTCGCGCAGCATCCCCGCGAGGCTGCGGCCGTCCGCGAGGGTGATGAGATGCAGTTCGTAATCCTTCCCGATCAGGGCGTTGGGATTGACAATGTTTTCCAGAAGGTAATCGAGATCGGCGCGGTTGGAGCCTGTCAGGTCGGGGCCGAGATGTTTGCCCTGACCGAACAGCACATGGCAGGTGCCGCAGGTGACATCATACAATGCCCGGCCATTGGGCAGATTGGCGGTGCGCAGGAAGGCAGGTGTCAGGACGGTTTTGAATTTGGCGATCTCCGCGGCACTGTCTCCGCTGGCCGCGGCGATGCTACCCCAGTTTTTGGTGAGCTTTTCCGTCAGGGCGGTGTCCTTGAAATTGGCAATCTGACGTGCGGCAAAGGAAGTCAGTTCCGCACGGGGAATGCTCCCGGCGGCAATGGCATCCAGCAATTGCCCCGCCCAGTCGGTGCGCGCGGCCAGCGTCGCAATGGTGGCCTGCTTTTCCTGTGTGGACAGCGTGGCATACTGGCTGAGCAGTGCCGCCGCCGGGGCAGTTAGGGCCTCGGGGGCCGCCGTCAGCCCGGGCAGGGCGCGGATGGCTCCGAGTCGCATCGCGGGATCAGACAACAAAGCCGTCAGAAGCGCAGGGGCTTCCGCGTCCTTGCCCTGGAGTAGCGTCTGCAAGGCGCGTTGGCGGCGGTCGGCGGGGGACTTGCTATCACGCGCCAGTTCCCGCAGGCGCGGGAAGGCCCGGCGGTCCCCGAAGGACACGGCAAGGGCTTCGCGCAGGTCCTGGATTTCGGCGGTGTGTTCCTTGGCATCGGGGCGGCGTGTCAGGATGTCGTCAATGTTGGCAAAAGCCGCATCCCAGCCCTCCGGGGCCGGCGAACCGTCGCGCCCCCGCCAGCCTTCGATGGCGGCCTTCAACAGATAGATGGCTCCGGCCGCTGTCTTTTCTTTGCCGAGCGCTTTGACCAGGTGGGCGGTGCCGCCATCCACCACCGAAGCCCGCCGCGCAATATTCTGCGCCACCAGCGGGATTTTGGACTTCTCCGCCAAGGCCAGCGCCCGGGTCGGGTCGGAGGGGACGAGGGGCTCAATCGCATACCAATACATCTGCGGCAGATTGTGGTCCGCTGCGTCCTCACCGTGCTGGATCAGGGCTTCGGCGATTTCCCAGCGGTCGGCTAGGGGGAGGCGTTGGAGGGCGGAGGCGAGAGCGAGGCGGAGTTGCGGGCGCTGGGCCGTCGTTTCTTTATGACTTGGATCAAAGTCCTGATTCGGCGGGTCGCTCAGCTTGGCTAACTCAAGCAGTAGGTTTTTTGCGCCAAGTAATTCTTCGGATGAAGCATTCTTTATCGTCAATATTTGAACGCTCTGGAATTGTGAGCCAATGCCGCTAGCGAATACTTTAGGCATTGAACTAAGTGCCTTGGCGAAATCCGCCGGAATTGCATTGCGCAATGTCGAGTAGCACATCGCAGTCAAAACCGCATCGGTCGCCAAACCCTTGTCAGAAACTGACTTTAGAATGGCATGCACAGTCTCCAGTTCGAGATCGAAAGCATCGGCTTTGGATGTGGCAATTTGCTCTGCCCAGATACGCCTTGCCATCCGATTGTGCCACGAATTGCTCGAATCCAACACTCCGGTAAAATCGGGTTCTATTCGTCCGGTGAATCTTACCTCTCCCTTCCAGGGCTTCCACGTCGCATCATACTTCACCCGATAGATGCGCCCGTTGCCGCGGTCCCAGACCAGCGGGTCGGTTTTGTGGCATTTTTGGGGGTCATACCAGTCGATGAAATAGACGGAGCCGTCCGGGCCGACCTTGAGGGCGACGCCGGTGAACCAAGGGTCATTGGCCTTGAGGAAATCAGGGAGGTGTTTGGCGACATAACCGGAGCCTTGGGGGACGAGGTTTTCCTGATTGATGCCGCGGCCGTGGATATTGAAGAACATGGGGCGGCCGCGGTATTCGGGCGGGAAGTTGTGGCCATTGTAGATCAGCAGTCCGCAGTGGGCATGGCCGCCGCCGAGGTCTTCCGATTTGTTGTTTCCGGCGTGGGGATTGTCACCGACGTAATGTTTGTGGTCGGCGATGGTTTCGATGTTGTTATAAACGTAGGGATTAAAATGCCCAAGAGGATTGCTCTGACGCAGGTAATAACCGCCCTGGATGATGTGCCAGAAATGCGGAATGACGCAGGCACTGCTGAACCAGTCGCCGTGTTCGTTGTAGTCAAAACCCCAGGAATTCGAGGTGCCGTGGGCAAAGACTTCAAAGGTTTTCCGCACGGGATGGAACCGCCAGTAGGCGCAGTTGAGCGGGATGCGCTCCTTGTCAGGGGTGCCGGGTGCCCCGACCTTGCTGTGGGTGAACACACCATGGCAGCCGTAGAGCCAGCCGTCGGGTCCCCAGATAAAACTGTTCAGGGTTTCGTGGGTGTCCTGCCAGCCCCAGCCATCGAGGAGGATGGTGGGCGGGCCGTCAGGTTTGTCATCGCCATCCGCATCCGGCACATGGAGCAGGTAGGGAGCAGCACCAAGATAAACCCCGCCGAAGCCGAGTTCGATCCCGCTGACCAGATTGAGGTTGTCGATAAAAACCTTGCGCGTTTCAAAGGAACCGTCGCCGTCCTTGTCCTCAAAGATGAGCACCCGGTCCTTGCCGCCGAAGATATCCTTTTGCTGGGCGTCGTTGGGTTTGGTGAGGTCGCCGTCCGTGGCCGGCCGGGCAGGCGGGGGATTGCCGGCGCGCTGTGGATAGGTATTGCCTTCCACCACCCAGATCCGGCCGCGGGCATCGAAAGTGAAGGCGATGGGCTGGACAATGTCGGGCTCGGCGGCAATCAGGTCCACGCTGAAACCCGGCGGGACCGTCATTTTTTTGACGGCTTCCTGAGGCGTCAGGCCATTGTATTCCTGGGCAGCAGCCGGCAGGACGAGCCCGGGAAAACAAGCAAACAACGAAAGAATGAGGCGGCGCATGGGAAGGAGTCAGGTGGATGGTCAGCGGCGGACAAAGCCCGGGAGAATCGGAACAGGCTGTCGCACCGTATACAACGCGGAACGGCGAGGGAATTCAAAACTTTTAGCCGGTGGGCCACAGCACGGTATGGAGTGCGGCGGCCCTCCGCCGCTTTCGTCCCGGGTTGCATGCCGCGATCGGGAATCATACCCGCCTGCGGAAAATTTTCCCGGCCGGGCTTGCGGCTGCGGACCGGGCACTGACCACCGCAGAGGGCTGCGGGGTGGAAAGCGGCGGAGGGCCACCGCACTCCACAGTGCTTACCATTCCTGGCTGGGATCGTAGTCGTCTTCGACATTCACGGAATCGGTCTGGAAACCGTAGATGGTCTTGATGGCCGCCGGATCGGCGGTGCGTTCCAGCCATCCGGCGGAGCACCACGGATACTGGCTGGCGGTGGATACGAGGCGGTGCCTCACCGCATTCTGATGAACATAATTCAGCCGGGTCAGGTAGGATTTTTCGTAAGTCAGCAGGGTGTCCCGGTATTGATACCAGACCTTGCGTGCGGGGGTTCCGTCCAATTTGTTGACCCAGCCGGCCAGGCGGACGTGGAGGGTCCTGAGCATCGGCTGCAGCGTCGCGGAGTCGGCCGGAGAGCGGGCGACGAAATGATAGTGATTCGAAAAAACCGCCCACGCCTCCAGGATCCATCCATACTGGTCCGCCAGTTTCAGCAGGCCCCGGTGCAGCACCGCGATTCTTTCCCGTCCTCGGAAGTGGTGCGCTTTCTGATAGGTGGCACCGGTGACAAAATAGATTCCGGATGTTCCCAGCCGGTGCACCGGGGCATGAGGCCATGGGGTATCGCGGTGCGGATCCTGACCCATGGCAACAAAAAGGGGATCAGAGATCTCGATTTTCAAGCGAGGACACTCCGTGGAGTGCGGCGGCCCTCCGCCGCTTTCGTCCCGGGCTGCATGTCATGACTGGGATCAGATCCGCCTGCGGAAAATTTTCTTCCCGGCCGTGCTGCTGCTTAGCGGGCCCTGACCACCGCAGAGGGCTGCGGGGTGGAAAGCGGCGGAGGGCCACCGCACTCCAAGTCTCAGCGTGTTGGCTTGCCGAGGAGTTGGTGAATGGCGGTGGTGAGGAGGCCTTCGGCTTCCGGGCCGACGAATGAGGCGGTGGGCTGGACTTCATACCCAGGTTCGCCGTAGGCCTTGGCGGTGGCGATGTAGGCAGGACCATACTCGCCATACGCCGCCATGGCGACATGAAGGTCCGGCCGGTAGGCGGCAGCGGCGAGTTGATATTCCACAAACAATTCCCCTGGCAAATGCAGCACCCGCACGGAACCGAGGCGCAGGCAACTGACGTCGACCGGCTGGCGGTTGCGCAGCCATGCCAGTTGCATGGCGGTGCCGAGGATACTGTCGGGACGCCCTTTTCCGGCCAGCAGGGCCAGTTCCATCGGGCCTTCCTCGAGGTGTGCGGCGGCCGGCAGATTCACCGGCAACGATTGCCAGCCGAGGTCGGAGGAAGTGACCGGTTGTTTGACTGTCGCGGCAAAGGCCCTGGCCATGCCGTCGGCAAGGCGCTGGGCCAGAACGGTGCGGTTTTCCGGCGAGCCATCATTATATTTTCCGGCCCCGATATTGCCGCCTGCGCCGCAGAAGTGGACATGCAGGGCTGCAGGCACCGCCTGGCCGCGCAGGAAACGGGCGATGCCGGGGAAGTCAGGATTGGCAATGCCGGTGCGGTAATAACTTTGCGGGTGGATCGCGTAATAACTGAGCACGGCCACAGGCTGGTCCCCATTCCACAGGCTGAGGACACGGACCAGAGGATCGGTGAGGCCTTCCGGGGCGGCGCGGAGTTTGGGGTCCTTGCAGGCGGTGAAACGCTGGCCGAGGAAGTTGCCGCTTTCATCAAAGACGCGGCGGTTGCTGGCCACTTCATGCACTTCCGCCTGACCCCATCCCACCGCGCTGACGCTAACGGCTCCGGGCAGCGCCTTGCGGATGGTGGCCGCGACCCGTTGGATCAGGGGCCGCGTCACCTCGGCGCGGAAGGGACCGGGATCCGCCCCGGATTCGCGCAGAATGGCTTCCGTGGTGAAGTCGCAGATGGGGGCATCGTGCTGGTGCAGGGCATGCAGGGCGACGCGCTGCGGACTGGTGCCGGCGGCATCGGCGATTGCCTGACGGAATTCTTGGAACCCATCGTTGGCGATGCCGATCCAATCGACGGCACACAGCACCACGGGCGCTTCATCGCCTAGCAGGACGATGCCGCGGCACCTCAGGCCCAGTTCGCCGGCGCGCTTCATGACATCGTAGGTCAGCGGACTGCCGGGGGGCGGGGTGACGTCGCAATCGAAAACGGCGGCCCGCAGCGGGGCAGCGGCGGAGGGCGAAACCGCAAAACCGCAGAGGCTGAAGGCAAGGACAAGAATAAACCGGGGCATGGGTCAGAAACGCGGGACCGCCCTGGGTCCTTCCGGAAATCAGGGTCAAACCTTCCGCTGCGGCCTGACAGAATGCCCTGAGACCATGACAAGCCGCCCCGGTGAGCCCCGTTCAGGGCAGGATGCGATGGATTCCCTTGTTTTTCCTCACCGGTGCGGTGGCGGCAGCCATTGATGGACCGCCAGTGGCGGCGTTGCCCCGCTTGCCCGCCCTCACTCCGGCGGAGGCTCAGGCTTCCTTCCGGATGTCCCCTGGCTTTACCCTGTCCCTTGCGGCGGCGGAGCCCCTGGTAGTGGATCCGGTGTCGCTGAGTTTTGATGACAAGGGTGCCCTGATTGTTGCTGAGATGCGGGATTACTCCGAGCGCCGGGCCGAAAAACTGTCGCGCATCCGTAAACTGGTGGACCGCGATGGGGACGGTGTTTTTGAGGAGGTGTCCACTTATATGGAGGGCCTCGCGTGGGCGACTTCGGTATGTTGGCACAAGGGCTCTGTTTATGTGGCGGCTGCGCCTGACTTGTGGCGCTTGCGCGATGCCGATGGCGATGGCGTGGCGGAAGTGCGGGAAATCATCTTCACGGGATTTGGCGAAGGCGCGGCCCGCCTGAATGTTCAGGCGCTGTTCAACAGCCTGACGCCGGGACCGGATGGCCGGATTTATGGGGCCGCCGCAGCCAATGGAGGCCTGATCCGCCGCCCGGATGCGCCGGCCGGCTCCGGTATATCCGTCAGGGGACGGGATTTTTCCTTTGATCCTGACACCCTGGACTTCCGGGCCGAGCCCGGGGGGGGACAGTTCGGCCTGACCTTTGATGGATGGGGACGGCGGTTTGTCTGCAGCAACAGCCACCACATCCAATGGATTGCTCCCGTTAGGAAGGGCGGCTATCTGCCGGCGCCGGCGGAATTGGTGGATATCGCCGAGGATGGTCCCGCTGCCCCGGTCTTCCGGCTCAGTCCGGATGAACCATGGCGCGTCCTGCGCACCAATTGGCGGGCTTCGGGCCTCGTGCCGGGCATCGTGGAGGGGGCGGGAAAAGCGTCAGGGTATTTTACCTCGGCCTCCGGGATCCACCTGTGGCGGAAGGATGCCATCGTGGCCGACTGCGGGAGCAACCTGGTGCACCGCAAGACTTTCCGGGAAACCGTAGACGGCCCGGTGGCGCTGCGGCCGGCGGAGGAAAAGAACCGCGAATTCCTAACCAGCACGGACACCTGGTTCCGTCCCGTGGCTTTCACCACCGCGCCGGATGGCTCGCTCCTGATCGCTGACTTCTACCGCGAATTTATTGAGCACCCGGACTCCATCCCCACCAACCTGAAAGCCCGCATGGACCTCAATAGTGGCAATGACCGCGGCCGGATCTGGCGGGTCAAACCACGCGACTCTTCCATGGAGTCCCGGACGGCCCCGCATCCCCTGCTTCAGGAGATCCTCGAAACCCCGGACGACGCCCGGCCTGAGGCCTGGGCGCGTTGGTGGAAGGCAGCCGGAAATCCGTCAGGACGCGCTGCCGCCACCCTGCTGGCCACTCTGCGCAACGAGGCTGAAGCGAGGGAATTCCACCGCCGTTGTGCCGGAGAGCTGACGTTGGCGGCCTCGCTGGATCTGGCGGCCCGCTTGAAGATACCGCCGCCGGAAGGACTGGAGGAAACGATTCTGAAATTGTGGGCGCAAACCGGCAGTGCCGCGCCGGACCGCGTTGACGCCCTGACGATTTTGGGCCGCCGGGAACCTGACAAGGTAGGCGCGCTCGCAGCCGATCCCAGGGAACCGGAGGCCGTTCGGACTCTGGCCCTGCGGCTCCGCCCGGCAGCTGCAGCCGGCTTGCTGGACCACTGGGACGGGCTGTCAGGAGGAGTGAGGGCCGAAGTCATTGCGGTGCTGGCTGCCCGGTCAGGAGGGCCCGACCTTCTGTTGGAAAAAATCCGTCAGGGCGTGATTCGTCCGGGCGAGATTCCACCGGCCCTGGCCGACGCGTGGCGGCGCAGCGGGGCTCCGGCCACCAAGGCTCTGGCGGCCAGCCTGCTGCCACCTCCGCTGCGCGACCGGACAGAAGTCATTGCGCGGCGCCAGGGGGTGCTGAATCTGACCGGGGAAGCCACGCGTGGAGAGGTTATTTACAAAACGCGCTGCGCCCTGTGCCATCTGGATGGAGGGCCTGGTAGCGCCCCGGGCCCGGACCGCGCCAGTTTCCGCAACAAGGGAAAACCGCTGCTGCTGCTGGCCATTCTCGATCCGGACCGCGAGGTGGCCCCGCAGTATGGCCGCACCACCCTGACATTGAAAAACGGCACCGTTAGCGCGGGCATCACGCTGCTGGAAAGTCCGGAGGAAGTCAGGATGATCCTTCCGGCAGGCGAAACCCTCAGGGTCCCCCGCCATGACATTGCCCGCCTTGAACGGGAAGCGGCATCCCTCATGCCCGCCGGGCTGGAGGAAGGCCTGAGCGACCAGGAACTGGCCGACCTGCTGGCGTGGCTGGTGCGGTAGCGGATTCCGGCCCGGGGGGCAATCCCCCTGCGTTTAGAGTTGACCCCGGCGCGGGGACGGATACGAACACCAACAGCATGCCGCAGCTATCCTCCACCAACCCGCCCGGGCCAGGCGCAGGGCCCGCCTTGAGGGGCAAGGCAATCGTGATCATTGGCGGCACCACGGGTTTGGGAGAATCGGCAGCCCGGGCCTGCCTTGCGGCGGGAGCGCGGGGCATTGTCATCACCGGCCGGAATCCTGAGCATGCTCAGGCGGCCGCACAGGCCATGGGCGGGCAATGCCGGGCTCTGACTGGCGATGCCTGTCATCCGGACCATGCGACCGGGGCCATCGCTCTTTGCCTTGAGGCGTATGGCCGGTTTGATGGACTCTATCATGTCGCCGGGGGAAGTGGCCGGAAATTCGGGGACGGTCCGCTGCACGAAGTCACGGACGCGGGCATCAGCGCCACCCTCGAACTCAATCTCCACTCTGTCATCCTATCCAACCGGGCTGCGGTGTGCCAGTTTCTCGCCCAGGGGACTGGCGGGGTGGTGCTGAACATGGGCTCGGTTCTGGGATGGTCGCCTTCGCCCCGGTATTTCTCCACCCACGTTTATGCCGCAGCCAAAGCGGGAATCGTGGGGTTCAGCCAGTCGATCGCGGCCGCCTATGCGGCTGACAACATCCGGGTCAATGTGCTGGCTCCCGCCCTTGTGGAGACCCCCATGGCGGGGCGGGCGGCCGGGGACGAGGCCATCCGCCAGTTTATCCGGAGTAAACAGCCTCTCGACGGCGGGCGGATCGGGCAGCCTTCGGATTGTGATGGGGCCGCGGTGTTCCTCCTGTCGGATGCGGCAAAATTCATTACCGGACAAGTCTTGGCCGTCGATGGCGGCTGGACGGTCAGCGAAGGGCAAATCCCATGAGTGAGCCTTATGCCATCGGCGTGGATATCGGCGGCACCGGCGTGAAGGCCGTGGCATTGGCTGAGGACGGGAAGCTTTTGTTGGAAACGACCCGGCCGTTCGACGCGGTCCAGCCGATGCATTTTGCGGAAACGGCCCGCGGGATGGTGCAGGATCTGATCCGGCAGCAGGGCCGGGAGCCCATGGCGCTGGGCCTGTGTGCGCCGGGTCTCGCGGCGGCGGATCAACGGTCCATGGCGCGGCTCCCTAACCGCCTGCCAGGGATGGAAGGGCTCGACTGGGAAACCTGGCTGAAAAGCAAAGTCCGCGTTCCCGTGCTGAACGATGCCCATGCCGCCCTGCTGGGCGAAGCATGGCGCGGGGCGGCCCGGGGGCATCAGAATATTCTCATGTTCACCCTTGGCACCGGCGTGGGTGGAGCAGCCATGGTGGATGGCCGGCTCCTGCGGGGGCATTCCGGCAAGGCCGGCCATGTCGGGCATATTTCCCTGGACCCTGACGGTCCTCCTGACATCTGCGGCACGCCGGGCAGCCTTGAACTGGCGATAGGCAATGGGAACATCGCCGAACGTACCGGTGGCCGTTTTGCCACCACCCACGATCTCGTGGAGGCATGGCGGGAGGGCGATGAAGCTGCGGCCGGTTTTTGGCTGAAGTCGGTGCAGGCCCTGGCTGCGGGGGTGGTCTCCCTCACCAATGTTCTGGATCCTGGAATCGTGGTGATCGGCGGAGGCATTGCGGCGGCCGGAGATGCCCTGTTTGTCCCGCTCCGCGAACGGGTCCATGCCATGGAATGGCGGGTTGCCAGCCAGCCCCTTTCCATCGTGCCTGCCTTGCTGGGGGACAAAGCCGGAGCCATCGGTGCCGCTCATCACGCTCTTTTGTTGACGAAATGACTCATTCATGAATAACACATCCCCTGCCCAAACCTACCTTCAGCTTTCCCGCGCCCTCGTGGATGCCGTCGAGCGCCAGCTCCCGCAGATAGAAACGGCCGCCAATTGGTTTGCCAAAACCATCCTTGCCGGGCGCATGGTGCACGTCTTCGGCTCGGGCCACAGCCGGATCATGGTGGAGGAAATGTGGCCCCGGTATGGATCGTTTCCGGGATTCAATCCCATTGTCGAACTTTCCTTGTCCTTTCACAATCTGGTCGTCGGGGCCAACGGCCAGCGGCAGGCCATGTTCCTCGAAAACGTCAGTGGTCTGGCCCCGCGCATCCTGCGCAACTTTGATTTGTCGGAAGAGGACACCGCGCTGGTCATTTCTTCCGGCGGCTGCAATATTGTTCCCGTGGAAATGGCCGAAGAATTCCAAAGACGTGGCGTGCGGGTGGTTTCGATTGTCAGCCGCGCCCACCTTGAGGCCAGCACCAGCAAACGGCCCGATGGCCGGAAACTGACGGATTTTTCGGACCTGGTCCTGGATACCGGCGCTCCCGTCGGCGATGCCATGGTTAAAGTGGAGGGCCTCGACACGCCGGTGGCCCCGGGATCGACCGTAGGAGGGTGCCTGCTGGTGAATGCCATCAAGGCCGGGGTCGCGGAGCGTCTGACTCAGGCCGGGCAGCCTCCCCGGGTGCTGACTGCCGCCAATGTGGTCGGAGCCAGCCGGGCGGCCGAAATCTTCGAAGCCGCCTACGACGAACACGGCCGGCGGCTCGCCAAACTTTACCAGAACCTCGGGGCCTAACTCCCGGGGGACACTTGCCGAACTGCCAAATCCCTGACCCTATCCTGACATGAACACCTGCCCCCTGCGCACCTCTGTGATTGGCAGCTATCCGTTTCCCGGATGGCTGGAGTTTGCCACGCAGCACCTCGGACAATTTGGTTCGGCCGACCGCGCCGAAGCCCAGGACGATGCCGTCATCGCCGCGCTGCATGACCAGCTCGCAGCGGGCCTTGATGTGGTCACCGACGGCGAACAGACCCGCTTCGACTTCAACCTGTCCTTTTACGGCTACATCGAAGGCATTGAGCTGGAATCGTCCTCGCCGCGGCTGTTTGGCCCGCCGGCGCATGACCAACGGGGCAAACACCTCGTCACCGGGGAGCTGCGCGCCCCGCGGGGTCTGGGGGCGGTGGAGGAATTCCAGCGGCTGCAGCGCCTGTTTCAGGCCGGCAAAAGCGCGGCTGCGGTCACGCTGAAAGCCAGTGTGCCCGGACCGTATACCCTGAGCGGGCGTCTACTACCCGGGGTGCATTATGCAGACCGCTGGGCCCTGACTGAAGCCCTGTTGCCGCTGGTTCGTCAGGAGTTGGAGGATCTGGTGGCCGCCGGCTGCCCGGAGATCAGTGTGGACGAGCCCAGCATGAGTTGTTATGCCCACCTCGGGGACCCCCGGCGTTTTGTGGATATCTTCAACCGCACCGTGGAGACCGTGGCCGGCCGCACCCGGGTCTGCACCCACCTTTGTTTTGGCAACTACAAGGCCCGCGCCGTCGGGCTGCGGCATCTCGCTCCGATGTTCCCCGCCTTTCTCGACTTCAAATGCGACGAGATGCATGTGGAAATGGCCAGCCGCGAATTTGCCGAACTGGAACTCATTCCGCAAATCGCGAAACGCATGGACGTGGCGGTGGGGATTGTGGATGTGAAAAGTTATTACATCGAAACCCCGCAGGACATTGCGGACCGGGTGCGGCGCTGCCTGCAACACGTTCCGGCGGACCGCCTGGTGTTCGCTCCGGACTGCGGTTTGAGCCAGACCGCGCGCTGGGCCGCCAAACAGAAACTGGCCCACATGGTGGAAGGAGTCCGCCTTGTAAAAACCGAACTGGGCCTGCCGTCCTGACATGAAATCCGCCTTCCAGAAAGACCGGGCTTTCCTTGATGATCTCGCTTCCACCCGGGCGGCCGGCCGCACCCGGCTGTGGTGGCTGGGGCAAAGCGGCTTTCTGATATCCTCGCCGCAGGGAACCATCCTGTTTGATCCCTATCTCTCCGATTCCCTGACAGAAAAATACGCAGCCACTGACAAACCGCACGTCCGGATCACAGAGCGGGTCATGGCCCCGGAACTCCTGACCGGCATTGATGTAATCACCAGCTCACACAACCACACCGACCATCTGGATGCGGATACCCTGCTGCCCCTGTTGGCTGCCAATCCCAAGGCCAAGCTGGTGATCCCGCGGGCCAACCGGGCCTTTGTCCTTGAGCGGCTGGGGGAGGTGGCCGGCCGCCTGGTGGAGATCGACGCCGGGGAAGCAATCACCGTAGCCCGCATGGAACTCCACGGCATTCCGGCGGCACACAACACCGTGGAGCGGGATGAAATGGGCTGTTGCCGGTTTCTGGGGTTTGTCGTCCGCCTCGCCGGGAAAACCTTCTATCACAGTGGCGACACCCTGTTGCACGACGGACTGGCCCCTGCCATCAAGCCATTCCAGCCGGAGGTGGCCATGGTGCCGATCAATGGCAACCGGCCGGAACGGCGTGTCGCCGGGAATCTCAATGGCCACGAAGCCGCATGGCTTTCGCACACTGTCGGGGCCGGTTTGGCAATTCCGCACCACTTTGATTTGTTCGAATTCAACACCGCGTCACCCGATGAATTTGAGGAAGCCTGCCAAGGGCTAGGGCAAGCCTTCCGGACCCTTCAAAACGGAGAGGGCCTCGACTTGTGAAGCCCTTGCTTCCTGACATTTCCACCCATCTGCACGCCGCTTCATGAAACTCCGAGTCGCTGGAATCAACTTTGACCACTTCCACATGGGAGACCTGCTGCAGATGGCGGCGGAGCATCCTGACATCGAGATTGTGGGGCTGTGTGATGACCAGCCGGCGAGGATGCAGGACGCCATCCGCCGGTTCGGGGTCACTGAAGACCGGGTGTTCACGGAGGTCGACGCCTGTCTGGAACGGTCCCGGCCGGATTTTGTGATCCTTTGTCCGGCGACCGCCCGTCATGCGGAATATGTCGAACGGGTGGCCCCTTACAAAGTTCACCTGCTGGTCGAAAAACCCTTTGCGTCAACGGTGGCGGAGGCCGACCGCATGATGGCCGCCGCGCAGCAGGCTGGCGTCCTGCTGGCGATCAACTGGCCGCTGCGCTGGGTCGCCAGCCACGCCACCGCCTACCGCCTGCTCCAGGAAGGGCGGATCGGGGAACTGCAGGAAGTGCATTATTACGACGGCAACCGTGGGCCACTCTATCACGGGGCACACAAGGAGGAGATCACCCCCACAGCGGAGATGAAACGCGAAAGCTGGTTTTACCGGGAGGCGCAGGGTGGCGGCTCGCTGCAGGACTATCTGGGCTACGGCACCACCCTGGGCACTTGGTATCATGGGAGACGGTCACCGACCGAAGTTACCGCCGTGACGGATTGGCCTAACGGGCTGGAAGTGGATGAACATTGCATCGCCGTGGCACGTTATGCCTCCGGCCTGTCGAAATTTGAAACCCGTTGGGGCACCTTTACGGATCCCTGGACCCATCCTCCGCAACCTGCCTGCGGGTTTGTTCTGAAAGGCACCGACGGCACCATCCGCAGCGATGACTATGCTCCGGCGCTGCGGGTGCAGACGCGCACCTGTCCCGACGGCGAGATGGTTGCTTCTGACGTGTTGCCGCCACCCTATCAGAATGCTATCCAGTATTTTGCACACTGTCTGCGCCGGGACCAGGAGCCGGAGGGCCCGCTCTCACCGGCCATCAGCAGGATTGGCCAACAGATCGTGGATTCCGCCATGCTCAGTGCCCGCCTGAAAAAAACCGTAGAACTGGTTCCTTGATCCAACCTAAAACCTGCTTGGGAAAATGACGGGCCACGGATATGACGGATGATAAGGATACTCACTGATATTGCAAAACAATGAGATCCATTCAGAAGGCGAATGCCGTGTTCATCATAAATCCGTGGTTATCAGTTCAATCTGTGATATCGGTGGCCCGTCAGCGTCCATTTTAGGCTAAAGCCATGTCCGTCCCCGACCACAGTGATGCCCTCAAGTCCAAAGGCAATGAAACCCTCATCGCCGCCCCGGACTTGCCCTGCGGCCTGCCCCGGCCTGTTCATTACCGGCCCAGGATCGGGATGATCGGGTGCGGCGGGATTTCTCCCACCCATCTGCGGGCCTATCAGAAGGAAGGCTGGGATGTCGTGGCCTTCTGCAGCCGGACCGCCGCCAGCGCCGAAGCGCGGCGCGATGAATTTTATCCCGCAGCCAACGTGTTCACCGACCATCACGATCTCCTTGCCCAACCGGACATTGATGTGGTGGACATTACCCTGCATCCCGGTCCCCGCGCGGCTGTGATCGATGCTGCCCTCAAAGCCGGCAAACATGTGCTCAGCCAGAAGCCATTCGTGCTGGATCTGGACGAAGGCGAACGTCTGGTATCCCTGGCACGGGATTGTGGACGCAGGCTCGCGGTTAATCACAACGGACGTTGGGCTCCCTATTTCAATTTTCTCCACCAGGCCGTCCGTGCGGGATGCATCGGGGTGGTGCAGTCAGTGGTGATGACCCTGAACTGGGATCATTCATGGATCGAAGGCACCTCCTTTGAAGAAGTGCAGGACATTGTCCTCTCCGATTTCGGGATCCATTGGTTCGACATGACGGCCCAGTTGTTTGCGGGCCGCGCCGCGCGGTCGGCTTTTGCCGTGAATGCCGCGACTGCCACCCAGCGCATCCAGCCTCCCCTGATCGGCAGCGCGCTCGTCACTTTTGATAGCGGCATCGCCACGCTGCACTTTGACGCCCACTCGCGTCATGGGCCCCGGGAATCCATCGTCGTCACCGGCTCCCAGGGAACCCTGCGGGCCGAGGGGCCTATCTGCGCCGCCCACGAGGTGAGTCTGTGCACCGCCGATGGCGTCGCCCGGCCGGTCATGGAAGGAACCTGGTTCGACGACGCCTTCCGCGGCACCATGGGGGAACTTCTCCTCGCCATCGAGGAAGACCGCGAACCATCCAACAGCGCCGCCAGTGCCTTGCCCGGCCTTGCCCTCTGCTTCGCCGCCGTCGCCTCCGCCCGGACCAGCCAGCCGATGATCCCCGGCAAGGTGCGGGCGATGGTAGAAGACTAAAGATGAAAAGGACCCTTACTGGCCACGGATGGCACAGATAGATCGGATTATCACGGATTTTAAAAAGCATTTATTTAACAATGCGCGTGAACCCTCTATTTTCTTAAAATCGGTGAATATCTATATCATCCTGCCATCCGTGGGCTCTCATTTTTCCATCAAGTCTAACTGAGTCTACGTGTGCCAGGCAGCTTGGACTCAATCCCAGCTCATGGGGTTGTCGTCCCAGGTATGCCAGTCGCGGTCCCTTCCTGCGGACCAGACGAGGACGTATTTCGATATGGCAGTCCGGCCTTCCGCCACTTGGTCCGGATTGGGATTGAGGACCGTTTTGTCGTTATTGGTATCGAGGCGGATGCGGTAGGGCGTGCCCCAGGTGTCCACGAGGCCGTAGTGGCGTGTAGCCTCGTCGAGGAAAAGGCCATTGGTCCACACCAGGGGAGCTTCATCGGGCAGGGCTTTTTTGGCGGCTTTGATGCCTTCGAGGAAGTCGATGGACCGGTGGTTCTGCGGAGTCTCGCATTCAGGCTCCTTGGCCATCAGGATGCTGATCAGGGAATGGGCGGATGAAGTGTCCGTGTCGGTGTCACTGTCCGATGGACCTGGTGTGGAGGGAAGGGGCAGGGTATGGTATTCCTCCCTGAAATGCTCAATGCCGTGGGCCGTGGCAATCGCCATTATCAGGGCTCCATGATTCCGCGCCTGGTGGTTTCGCTGGTTTATCACCGGGTAAACAGAATAGGCGGCCAGCGCAGCCAAACCTGCACAGCAGCACAGAATGAACCGGCAGCCTGCTGTGAGGCCGGCTGGCTTCTTGCATTTGAAGCCTTCAGGACGTTGGGCGGTGGGCGGAACATCGGCCATCCTGTCGGAATGCCATAAGCCTGCTTCCATGGGAATGCTGAAATGCGGCCAGGTTCTTTTGCAAGGCAGTAGAGGGAGGGGCAAACTGCCGTCGCAGGAGCCGCAGGGAAAACACCGGCGCAAAAAGAAGGACAGGAGGCCACGGGGAAAAATTCCTCTCAAGCGGAGTGGTCGCCGTCAGGGCGGGCTGGCGGGAGATGGTGGAACTTTCCGGAGGGTGCGCCGAGCAGCCGTTTGAGGAGGTGGGACTCCAGCCGCAGAGTAGTCCTCACCCTGCGCCATAGATTTGTGGGTGAAGCTGGGAGTAGGGTGGCGGGGTTGTCAGGCAGATGAACATGAATGATGACCCTGCCGTGAAGGTCACAATCCTCGTGCAGGGAGGTTAGCGTGATCCCATCCGGGTTCCCGGACAGGGAATGGAACGCATCGGTGAGCAGCAGATACTCCCCGGCAGTCAGGGAGTTTTTCAGCAGGCGGTGCGCGAGAATGACATCTTCCCCGGCGATTTCCTCGAACTGGCGCACCTGCTTGAGGAGAATTTGCCCGGTGTGGGCGATCACTTTGAGTTTAAGTTCCCCGGCCCGGGTGCAGGCATCGCACAGGCAGATGGTGCATTCGCTGACCAATTCCCGCTCCCGGCGGCGGAAGGCCTCAAAGAACTGTTGGATCTGATGAAGCACGGCGGCAGCGCTCCGGGCGGGTGCTTCATCATCTTCGTCCGCAAGGGCGTAGAAGAGAGCGGCGTCGCCTTCGAGTTTATTCAGCACCAGGGGTGGGCCCGCGGCATCAATGACGGCTTCCAGCAAATCGGTGATAATCCGCTCGGCATGGATCACGCTCATGCGGTGGAGGCGGATAAATTGGGTGTATCCGCTGATATCGACGAGGATGATGTGGGCCCGGCGGAGTTTCATGCAGAAGGCCAGCCTGGGAGGAAGTGATGCTGGCGCAGCAGGTTAAGGGAAATGAACGCCCGCGTCCACCCCGTCTTGAGAAATGCATCCTCAGCGCAGGCGAAAGTAGCGCCGCATCCCGGAAAGGCGCAGTGAAACCGTTCCGGGCCCGTCGCCACAGTGGCGGGGCTGATCCAGGACCATAGTTATCCTGAGGCGAGGCGGTGGTGACGGTGCTCCCGTCTCCGGGAGAAGGATGGAGGTCAGTATCGGATTGGTCAAAGCGGCTTCAGGGCAATATTCCGGAACCAGACGGCGTCGTTGTGGTCCTGGAGCATGATGCGGCCTTTGGCATTTTCGGCAAAACCGGGGACATCCTTGAATTTGCTTTTGGCGAGACCGGCTTGGAAGGCCCCGCCGGTCAGATCAACCGTGAGGACTTTTGTTCCATTGAGCCAGTGTTCGATGGTGTGATTATTGACGATCACTTTGGAGGCATTCCACTCCCCCGCCGGTTTGAGCATTTTATCCGCGGCAGGTGGGAGGATATCGTAGAGGGATGCGGTCTGTCGTTGCGGGCCCACTTTGGAATCGGGGTGTTTGGAATCGTCGAGCATCTGGTATTCGCAGCCGAGAAATCCTTTGCCGGGAAATTTCATAACGCGGTATTTTAGGCCGCTGTTGCCGCCGGGGGAGATTTTCCATTCCCAGGTGAGTTCGTAATTGGTGTATTCCTCCGCCGTGTAGATGTCGCCACCCTTGGCCGCACGGTGCAGGACCCCGCCCTCCTGGACGACCCAGCCGGATGTGACCGGCTTCCCATCGCCTGTGGTCCAGCCGGTCAGGTCTTTCCCGTTGAAGAGGGGTTTGGCTTCCTGGGCGGCGGCAGAAAGGGTGAGGAGAGCGGAGCAGAAGAAAATGCGGAGGAACATGGGGTAGCTTTCTGTGAGGATCTTACAGTTTTCCGGGCGGAGGAAAAGGGGGACAGGAGCGGAAACGGAAGCGGCGGCCGGGTCTTTCAACCCTGGCCGCCGCCCGGAAGAGGGATTCATGCCCGGAGGGCCCGTTCAGGGAAGGGGCTTGACCATGATGTCCTTGAAAAAGACTTCACAGCCGGGATCGTGGGCCTGGAAGGCGAAGGTGCCGCCGTCCTTGATCCATCGTCCCTCCATGCCGCCACCGCGTTTGTCACCTTCCTGCTCGGTGTATTCCGTGATGACCTTGTCGTTGATGCTGATGGTGATTTTTTTGTCCTGCACCTTGATGTGATAGTCAAACCAGGTGTCATCCGGGACCAGCTTCTCCGTGACGTCCTTCACGGCGTAGAGGCTGGCGGTGCGGCGGGGATCCTTGTCGAAGGAGTTGTTGACCTGGCATTCGTAACCCTTGGACGGCCAGCCGTCTTTTTGATATTCCGTGGCGAAGTAGATGCCGCTGTTGGCATTCTTCTTTGTCAGAACTTTGGTTTTGAATTCGAAGTTCTTGAATTTTGCGTCATTCACTTCCCCGGCATAGAAGATGTGGGAACGCCCGCCTTTGATGTGCAGGGCGCCGTCGGTGACCCGGAAGGCAGAGGGATTCTCCTCATTGACTTTCCAGCCGGTAAGGTCCTTGCCGTTGAAGAGGGAGTGCCAGCCGTCCTTGGCGGCATCGGCCCAGGCGGTGCAGAGGGTGGCGGCCAGAGCGGCCATGACAGCAAATGGAATGAATTTTTTCATGGGTGGGGATACGGAGGGAGGCGGGGCCGTTTCTCGGGGAATTCCCGGAATGCGTCCACGCCTCAGGGTTGGGCTTTTCCGACGAGTTTGGCAATCACAAAGTCCTGCATGGTGCGGTGGGTCACCCCGGGGGCACCGGGATATTGCAGCTCTCCGGAAACCCCGGCGGTCTTCAGCTTTTCCATGAGCCCCACCCCGAAGTTGGCACTGTGGGTGGGGTCTTTCTGTTCCTGTCCCATGGCGGGTGCATTGGCATAATAAAGGTAAACCGGCGGGTCGTCGCTGCTGACCAGTTCGTAGGGGGAGTATTGCTTGATCCATGTTAGGATGCGGTCCCGGCCTTCGAGGAAGTTGTCGAACTGCGTTTTTTGGCCCGGTCCGGCGGAAAAACCAAAGGCATGCCCGCCATAACGACTGTTAGGCATCCAATCCTTCATCTGGCGGGGGTCAAGGGTGGTCTGGGCTCCGGCCACGGCGGCACAGGTCAGCCGGGTCGATTCGCGGGCCACCGGATCGGCGCTGGCAGGATCCGCCATGTCGGGATGGAAAGCCAGCCAGAGACTGGAGCAGGCTCCGGCCGAACCTCCCGAAGCGGCGATGCGGGTTTTATCGAGAGCCCATTCTCCGGCCATGCTTCTGACAAATTGCAGGGCGCGGGCGGCATCCTGGAGCGGCCATGACACGGGCGGCCCGATCCCGGCGGCCCGGGCGGCCGGGACAAAACGATAGTGAATCGAAACCACCGAGATGCCTGCTTTCAGATAGGCGGCATGGCCATTGTTGAACACCGAGTTCTTGTCGCCGTTGTTCCAGCCGCCCCCGTGAATGAAAAACAGCAGCGGAGCCGGGTCTTTGGTGCCGGCTCTCCAGAAGTCGAGGATCTGGCGGGGATCGCTGCCATAAGCGACATTGGCATGGGTCGGGGCGGGGCCCTTGGGGGCTGGTTTGGGGGCCGGCTGAGCGGCGGGCACGGCCTTGTCAGGGGCCGCCGCGGGAGGTTGGGCCTGGATGAGACCGAGCGAAGCGGAGAGCAGGAGAAGGGAGCAGATGGATTTCATGGAGCGGGCCATGGCGTGGCCGATGGCAGACCTGACATACACTTCCCGGGCAGGATTTCCCCATACGGGAATGCGGATGCGGCGGCCGTGGAAACTGCGTTTCCGCCGGGGCCTCAATCCCTGGAAAGTTGACCGGGATGGCAGAGACCGTGGCATGCGTGTGTCGCAGACCACCCGTGGGCAGCGTTCCGATGGTCATTGATCCTGCGCTCATTTCCGCTCATCGGGGTTGGAAGTGTCAACTCCTGCTCCTGCTCTGCACACGGGTGGTCTGCGACACACCCATGCCACCATGGCTTGGACTGCCTAACGGATCGTTGCTGTCCCGGTGGTGGCTTTCCACAAGGGGATGGCGGCCATGGCCATGATGGCAGCCGCGGCAAGGAAGGCAAACCGGCCGTAGTGGCTGGCATCGTGTTCATTGAGCAGCAGCAGGGGGCCGGCGATGAGGGCACCGAAGAAACGGCCGAGGCTGCCCGCTCCGGCCATGGCTCCCATGGTCAGGCCCTGGTTCTGCAGGGTGCCGCAGCGGCTGGCGAGGGTGTTAAGGCAGGGACTGGTGAGGCTGTTGCCTGCGGCCATGAGCCACATGTTCAGCACAAGGATGAGCCATGGCGTGGTGAAGGGCAGCCATAGCATGGCAGCAATCATCAGGCCAACTCCGGTCAGGGCAAGGCGGCCTTCGTTGTTGTTTTTGGCAATCTTCCGGATGATGCCCCCCTGGATGATGACGCCCACGATGCCGATGAACCCAAAACAATAACCAATCTGCATTTCATTGAACTGGAAGGCAGCGTGGTTTTTCAGGAACAGCACAAAGGCGGCGGTCATGGTGGAGAAGGCTCCGATCACCAGAAAATTGGCCAGGAGAATGGAGGGCAGCGCGGTTCCCCGGGTGGCAAGGGCTACCGCGAACACCGACGGGGATGTGGGCGAAACGCCGCGCTTTTCCGGCGGCAACGTCTCCGGCAGGCGGCGGGCCATCAGCAGGACATTCAGGACGCTGAGACCGGCGGCGAACAGGAATGGAGCGGGTCGTCCGCCATAATGGGAAAGCACACCCCCAATGACCGGGCCAATCATGAATCCCAGCCCGAAGGCCGCTCCGATCATGCCCATGACCCCGGCGCGTTTTTCCGGAGCCGTGATATCGGACAGATAACTCTGGGCGGTGCTGATGCTGGCCCCGCCGATCCCGGTGATGATGCGGGCCGTGAATAACAACACAATGCCGGTCAGAGGCGGCACCCAGCCGCTCACGGCGAGGGACATGATCAAATAACCTCCCACCGACGCCCAGAGGCTCATCACCAGCACCGGCACACGGCCGATGCGGTCGCTGAAACGGCCCAGCACCGGCGAGAAGATAAACTGCATGAGGCTGTAAACCCCCATTAATACCGTGGCGATCCAGACCGGTGCCCCCAACTCTTCCGCGATAGGCTGGATGACCGGGATGAGAATGCCGAACCCTATCAAGTCAATCAGCACTGTCAGGAAAATCAGGCCATGCTGCCGGCGTTTGAGTGCCATCACCGCCGGGTCCACCGGAGGGGTGCCGGGACCGGCCGGCGCGCCAGGGGCCGCTGCCGGAGGGTGGGAAGGATCGGATTCCTGGGGGCTTGGGGGATCGGACATGCGGCAGTTAGGGCGGCGCGCGGAAAGTCAAAAGGAACGGCCTGCTGCGGGAGCGGCGCAGAGACCGTCGCAGATGAAAGGCACGGAATTGACAAAGGGCACGGCTGGGGATGGATCAAAGTCAGGCAGAACGGGCACCGCAGGCGGATTCAGCCTGCCACGCGGAAAAAAACACCGGGCATCGACACTGCTTAAAATGGGATTTCGTCATCATCCAAGCCAGGCGGGAAGGCATCCGGGCGCGGTTGTTGGGGAGCGGAGTTCCGCGGCGGACCTTCTTCGTAATCCTGGTTGGGGGTGGACTGCGGTTGGGACGTTTGGGGCCGGTTTTGGCTGTAGCCTCCGCCTCCTCCGCGCGGGGCTTCGGCATCCCCGTAGTCACGGTCCTGACCGCCGCTGCCGCCAGTTCCTTCACGGCTGCCAAGGAATTGGAATTCATCGCCGGTGACCGTGAGGCGGGAGCGTTTTTGGCCGGTGGTCTTGTCGTCCCAGGTGTCGAGCCGCAGCCGGCCTTCGACATACATGGGGCGGCCTTTTTTCATGTATTGTCCAATGATCTCTGCGGCTTTGCCCCAGAAGGTGACATCCACGTAGGTCACTTCTTCCCGCTTTTGGCCGTCCACGAGGTAGGAGCGGTTCACGGCGAGGGCGATGTCGGTGACGGCCTGGCCTTTGGGCGTGTAGCGGACTTCCGGGTCGCGGGTGAGGTTCCCGATGAGCATTACTTTGTTGAGAGAGGCCATGGTGCTGTGGAGTGGATGGGCACTAAAGCGAAGGGCTTGCCGCACGGCAAGCCCTTCTACAGGATAAAAACTGGATTTCAGCCCGGCAATCCCACGTCGGGATCCGGAGCCCCGGCCGCTGCAAACCCGACATCGGCATGCCGGGCTGCGTGATTACGCCAGGCGTTGATAGTGCTGCTGATGCACGTCGGCATTCAGCTTCAGCTTGGCTTTGATGGATGCGAGGTGGGCGGGCTCGGCCTGGAGATAATAGGTAACGTAATAACCTTCGGTCAGCTTTTTGCTGCCGTAGGGGAAGGTCTTTTTGCCCACGTGGTCGATTTGTTCAAGGGTGATGCCTTCAAGCTCGAACTCGCGGCCGAGTTTGGAGACCATGGCATCGACGGTTTCCTCTTTGCCTTTGGTGTTGAGGACGATGAGTCCTTCGTATTTGCGCTTCATGGGGATTCGGGTAGGTGGGTAGGGGCGATGGGAGCCGCGTGGTCCGGTTCCGCGGGTGGCAGGGGCCGGGCGGGTTTGGGACGGGGCGGATCCGTGGTATTAAACTGATTCATCGCAGACTCCAGCCCGCGAAGGGTGGCGAAAATGGCAGCATCTGCGGCTTTCTCAAGCGATTTGTGCAGTTCCTCCTCCGCAGCCGGATCAAACTTCCCGAGCACGTGCCCCACCAGAGACCGCTGGTCCGCCGCCCCGACCCCAAACCGCAGGCGCGGAAACTGGTCGCTCCCGAGGCTGGCAATCATGGATTTGATCCCATTGTGCCCGCCCGCCGAGCCGGAGGGCTTGATCCGGATTTTCCCCTCGGGCAGGGCCACATCATCGTATAACACCAGCATGTCCGACGGTGGAATCTTGAAAAAGCCGGACACTGCGGCGACACTCCTCCCGCTCAGATTCATAAAGGTTTTTGGTTTCAGCAGATAAAGTCCCTCCGCCCGGGCAAACCAGCCGTCAAACTTCCGTTCCTTCACCCACTCCGCTCCCAGACGTGAAGCGATGCGGTCCAAAATCATGAATCCCGCGTTGTGGCGGGTCTTTTCATATTCCGGACCGGGATTGCCAAGGCCAATGAGGAGACGGAGGGGCATGGGGGGTAGGAGAAGTTTTCAGTTTTCAGTATTTCAGTTTTCAGGGGGAACTCCCCGCGTGACTGGGGTCTTTGTCGTGTCATCGGTGGTGCAGGGAATACGGCAACTCAGATAAAAAGCGATCTATGTTTGCCCATTTCTGGGCCGGATCCGGCCTGCTCTTTTTAAAGCGGCACAACGCCTTTGCAGTCGGGAAAACGTGAGCAGCCCCAAAACTGGCTGCCGGGGCTCTTGCCCGCTTTCGCGGTGCGCAAGGCAGTCAGGCTTCCGCAGTTGGGGCATGGTGGCGGTTTGAGATCAGTCAGATCCGTCAGATCGGACTGATCAGACTGATTTTGGCCGGAGCGCGATGCAACACCGCGCACGGCACTGGCGTCCGGGTCGCTGGGAGCCCATTGGGGAAGCCGGCGGTGGCGAAGGTAGTCTTCATAATCGAGGAGCAGTTCCTCGAGGCTGGCACGCGCGACATTGACCAGGCGGAGTTCGGTCTGTGAGGACGCGGCTGAGGCCCGGCTGCCTTCGGCGATATTCAGGCGGCCGGAACGTGCCGCCTGAACCATCTGGTCCACCGTGCGGGAGCGTGAATCGAGGAACTTCTCGCAGAACCACACTGTGGCGTCGTAGATCAGCGTGGCGGTCTGGAAACTGGCGGTGCCCCGATAGCCGCCGCTGGGCCGAAGTTTTTTGTGAGGGCCTTGCATGAGGTTGGGAAAGTCCGGGCACGGATCCGGTGACGCAAACCTATTTCCCATAAAGCTTCCTTTCCCGTGCGGAGTGGAAAAACTTTCCGGTCAACCCTCCGCCGCCTCCAGCAATTCCTCCGGCGTCAGGGTCGCGGTGCCGGCTTTGGCGACGACGATGCCGCTGGCAAGATTGGAGATTTCGGCGGCCTGGGGGGCGGGGCAGCCGGCGGCGAGGGCCAGCGTATAGAGGGCGATGGCGGTGTCGCCGGCTCCTGACACATCGAAAACTTCGCGGGCCCGCGCTGGGGTGTGATAGAGCGGTTGTCCTTCCTCCAGCAGGGCCATGCCGTGTTCGCCGAGGGTGATCAGGAGCTGCCGGGTATCCCACTTTTCGCGGAGGCGTCCGGCGAGCGGGGGCAGGGCGGCGAGGAGAGTGGTTAGGGGGACATCGCCGGGGTCCGGCACCCCGGCGGCTTCGAAGGCTTCCTTGCGGTTGGGTTTGATGGCGGTGGTCTGGTGCCAGTGCAGCGGATTGCCCGGGTTGGGATCCACCGTGACCGGAATGCCGCGGGCGGTGACGCGCTGCGTGATGGCGTCCACAAAGGCCTGGGTGAGGAAGCCTTTGGCATAGTCTTCGATAATGACCGCGTCCACCTCCGGCAGCTTGGCCTCCAGCCAGGTGAGAGCACGGGCAATCAGGGCAGGGGAGGGGGCCCTGATGGTTTCGCGGTCGATCCGGGCCACCTGCTGGCCGCGGGCCACCACGCGGGTCTTGACGATGGTTTCATGTTCATCGCTCGCCAGCAGTCCGGAAGTATCGATGCCATGCGCAGTCAGCAGATCATGCAGTTGAGTGGTGAGGGGGCCGGTGCCGGTGACTCCGAGGACATGGACATGGCCTGCAAAGGGAGCGAGGTTGCGGGCTACGTTGGCCGCGCCGCCCGGATAGGCGTCCTCGCGGGTGACATGGACGACAGGGACCGGAGCTTCCGGCGAGATGCGGCTGACATTGCCCCGGATAAACCGGTCCAGCATGACATCGCCCACGACCAAAACCCGCCGGGTGCGGCAGGCAGCGAGAATGTCAGGGAGAGGCAGGTCCTTGGGCATGAGGGGCTGTTACGGTCCGCCCTCCGGGGACGCAACTGGAATCCCGGGACACGGTTTTGGGGCTTGCTTCATCCCCCATCCGGGGGATCAGGAGGGCACCTTGAGGAGGCTGTTGCCGTGAAAGAACCCCGCCCCCGTCCTCTTAACACTGGTTCCCATGCTTCCCCGACTGCTTCGACCCGCCACCCAGAAAACTATCGCCACCGTGTTGTTCGGGCTCTTTGCGGCGGCTCTTGTGACCTTGTTTGTGCAGTTTCCCCGGGGGACCCCTCTGCCGCCGGAATGGGTGGTGGCCGGAAAGTTTCATCCGCTGCTGCTTCATTTCCCGATTGGCCTGCTCCTGGGCGCGGCCCTGCTGGACATCTGCAATGGCCCGCTGCGCCGGCATGATGCCGCCGTCACCCTGCTGTTGTGGCTGGGTCTGATCAGCAGCATGAAGGCCGTGCTGGCCGGATATTTGTTATCCGTGCCGGGCGGGTATGCCCCTGAGGTGCTCGACTGGCACCTCTGGTCCGGAATTTCGGTTCCGGTTTTGACTTTTATCACCCTCATCGCCAAGCTTCACCACCAGCAAAAACAACCACTTATGTCCTCATCCCTCTACCGTGCCCCGCTCTTCACCACTGCTGCGGCCATCATGGTGGCCGGCCATTTCGGCGGCACCATGACCCATGGCGACATCCTCAAGGAGGTCAAAAGCCTCGTGAACCGTCCTGCAGATCCCGCCCCGGCTCCGGACGATTCCGGGTTGACCGTGTATGACGCCGTGATCGCCCGGATCATGGAAAGCAAATGTATCAGCTGCCATGGCCCGGAAAAACAGAAGGGGGAACTCCAGCTCGACAGCCATGCGGCCATGCTGCTGGCAGGCGACAGCGGCAAACCCTCCTTCATTCCGGGCAAGTCGGCGGAGAGTGAATCCATCGTCCGCATGCTCCTGGATGCCGGTCATGATGACCACATGCCACCGGACGGCAAACCGCAGGTAACTTCAGATGAGCTGGCGGTGCTGCAATGGTGGCTCGACGAGGCCGGGGCCAGTCCTGACATGACCCTTGGCGACCCGTCCATTCCTGCCAATGTGAGGGAAAAGATCACTGCGCTGATGAAAACCCCCGCGGTCACAGCTGCAGCCGGAGCCAACGGTGAAGCCGGAGCCGCAGGACCGGCCGGTGCTCCCGCCGCCGCGCCGGACATGGCTCCCGTGCAGGCCATCGAGAAGGAACTGGGCGTGGCCATTCTGCCTCTCGCGCAAAATGATCCGGCCCTGTCTTTCAATTGCGTCAATGTCGCGGACAAATTCGGGGATGCCGAGCTGGGCAAGTTTGCTCCTATCGCGGACCGGATGTCGGAGCTGAACCTCGGCCGGAGCAAAGTCACGGACGCCGGCCTGGCCCAGCTGGGCGCGATGAAAAACCTGAAAAAACTGCACCTGCCCAACACGGCTGTCACCGACGCCGGGATTGATGCCCTGCTAGGCCTAACTAACTTGGAGTATCTCAATCTTTTCAATACCAAAATCACGGATGCCGGTCTGGCCAAACTGGAAAAGCTGCCCAACCTGAAGCGCCTGTTTGTCTGGCAGACCGGGGCCACCAAACCCGCTGCGGAGGCGCTGCACGCCAAGCTGCCCCATCTCGTCATCAACCTGGGTTGGGACCAGGAAGTGAAAACTGCCCTTCCGGTGGCCGTGGCGGCCAACACTCCGGCTCCGGCCGCCCCCGCAGCGGCCGCAGCCGATCCGGAAAAACCGGTCTATGAAACCCTGATCCAGCCCATCTTTGCCGCCAAGTGCCTCAATTGCCATGGTGAGGAGAAAACCAAGGGCAAGCTCAAGATGCACACGTTCGCCGAACTGATGAAGAACGGCGACAGCGGTGAACCCAGCGTGGTGCCCGGCAAGGCTGCGGAGAGCCTCATCATCAAACGCGCCCTGCTGCCGCTGGAGGAGGACGAACACATGCCTCCCTCCAACAAGGATCAACTGACAGAAAAAGAACTCGCAATCCTGACATGGTGGATTGATGCCGGGGCCAAAACCGACATCAAACTGAAGGATGCCGGGTTGCCCGACAATCTGAAGTGAACCCTGCCGCGCCGGATTGCGCCGTGGCCGGTCCGGTTCCAGATTCCCCCCATGATGTTCCGTCCGGCGTTACGCCTAGCTTTCCTGCTGACCCTCGCAGGGTCGGTGCTCTCCTGTTCCAAAGCCCCGGAAACGGCTGGTCCTATCCCCCCGGCGGCGGCCGGAAAGATGGGCGACCTGACGCAGGTGACCGGTCCAAGGCAGTCCCGCCTCGTCTGGCTGGAACAGGACCAGCCGGAAGGACTGGCCCGCCGGGTGTTTGGTTATGATGCGGCGGACGGCCTCGGCATCCGCAGCCTAACCCCGCAGCCGGCAGATTACGCCAGGCCCCTCTTCGCCGTCGACGGCAGCACCGTCGTCTACACCCGGCTCCATGCCACGGCCCAGGATGGCAAATTCAGCTATACTCCGGAAATTCTGCTCCAGCCATGGGATGGGGTTCCGCGCTCCCTCGGGAAGGGCATGGCCGTGGCCTTCTGGAAGGATCCGGTCAGCGGCAAACCATGGATTTACGCGGTCGAAACCCTGCTGCCGGGCCAAGTCCAGCGGCTCACCGGGGAGAAGTTGCTGCGCTTCCATCCGGACCAGCCGGATGAACGCGAAATCATCTGGACGGCCACCACGCTGGGCACGGAACAATTCCAGTTGTCGCGCGACGGCCGCCGCGCGGCCGGGGTGTTTCCCTTTCCCAAGGCCGGGCTGGCCGATTTGACTAACCAGACCTTCACGTCCCTTGCGGCGGGATCCTGGCCCGCCGGGGCCAGTGATGACAGTTATGCCGCTGCGGTGTTGGATGGCTCCAGACGCCGCCTCCGCTTTTTCGCCCCTAACCTTGATCCCGGCTGGGAACTCACTTTCATGGGAGCCCCGGGATGGCAGGATGGCGGACTGCTGCATCCCCGCTGGAGCAGCGATCCTGGAGTGATGGTCTTCACCGGCCCTCACCAAGCCGAAGAAACCACCGGAGACCTGTCCATCGTCCGCTTCCGCGAGGATTTGCGCAGCATTGCGCAGGTGGCCCGCCTGACCGAAGGCCGGAAGGCACTTTCGCCGGACCTGTGGGTGGAAGGGGGGCCCTCCGCGGTCTCTAACCTGCCGCAGCAGCCGGTGGTGGTGCCCAAACCGGAACCCAAGGCATGGCCATCCCCTGTCGACGAACTCGTTTTTGCATGGGACCACGCCAAGCGCAGTGCTCCCCTGCCCGCAGCTCCCGCTCGCCTAACTCCACAGGGTCTGGCCCGCTGGGGCCGGTATTCCAGCATGGATCTGTCAGATGGCTGGTTTGAGGCCGATCCTGCGGCCGGGGCAGCAGTGGCGGCGGCCAGCGCCGCTTCCTCGGCCTGGTCCATGGAACTCATCCTGACGGAACGTCCTGCCGCTCCGCCGGTCAGTGTGCGCCTTGCCGCCCTGATGCTGCCGGATGGACGGGAGGCTTTTGCCCTCTACCGGGTGGACCGCAAGCTGGTGCTGCGCATCCTGCTGGGCGGCACCCCGGAACGTGCGGCCCGGGTGCACCCTGTCGTCCTGACCAATCTCGCGATCGAAGCCGACCGACCGGTGCACCTCTTGCTGTCGCTGCGGAACAACCGGCTGTCCTGCTGGCTGGACGGCCAGATGCGCAAGGACTTCCAGTTGGAAAGCAGCGGCCTCTCCGCATGGACTGCCGGGTCCCTGACCTTTGGGGATCCCCAGCCCTATGGCTCCGTTTGGTCCGGCACCCTCGACCGGGTGGCGGTCTGGAGCCGGGCCCTCGGCGACGATGAAATCCGTGAGGCCGCCGATACCGCCCTGCAATGGATGTCGTCCCGCACCCGCCCCAACCGTTACAAAATCAAAGCCATTCCGGCGGAAGCTCCGGTTCCGCCGTCCCCGCTTCCTGACACCTTGCTGGATGTCAGGGTCTGGGACGTGCAGCAGGTTCTGATGGGCAATCTCGAGAGCCGCCGCATCGCCGTCGCCGACTGGAGCCGTCTCCAGGGCCAGACGGTGCCGCCATTTCTGCCTGAGCCGGGCCAACCGGCTGATCTCCTGCTGGAATTGTGGGAGGATCATCCGGAACTGGAAGGCGTCCCCGCGGCCCATGCACCCGGAGCCAATGGACTGCCGCTTTATTTCCTCTCCCGTCCCCTCCGTTCCCCTCCATGAACCGTTCCTTCTTTTCTGTTGCCGCTGCCCTGGCTTTCCTGACCGTTCCGGCCCTGCCGGAGACAGCCTCCTTTCCGGCCACGGCCGCCGCGCGGGCAGAAGCGGCACCCGGTTTTGCCCTGAAGGGCGACGCCCCGGGCTGGCTTTTTCTGCGGGATGATGTGATCCATGCCGGCAAGGGCGCGTTTTGGAAACCGGGGCCTTCGCCCGCACTTCCTGTCATTGCCAAATTCCGGGAAACCCTGGCGGCCGCCGGCGTGACGTTGATACTGGCCCCGGTGCCCTCCAAGGCGGCGATTTACCCTGACAAACTTTTTGCAGGCATGCCTCCGGACGCCGCCGGGACCCACGGGCCGTTTTTGGAGGAGTTGAAAGGCACCGGGGCCACCATTGTAGATCTCGAAACCCTCTTCCGGACTGAAAGCGGCAAAACTCCGGTCTTCTGTGCCACCGATTCCCACTGGTCCCCTGCGGGGGTGGTTCTGGCAGCCAAAGCCATTGCGGCCACGCCGGTCCTGGCGGCTTTGGCCAAGCCCGGCCCCTACGTCACCAGCCCGCCCCTGACATTGACTATCAAGGGTGACCTGGTGGCGTCCCCCGGGCTGGAAGACACCCCCGGGGAGGAACTGACCCTGACAAAAACCGGCACCGGTGCCGTCAGCGCACCTGCTCCGGTGCCCGCCTCCGCCGCGGGTCCCGTTTTCTTGATGGGCGACAGCCATACCATGGTCTTCACGGATGGGGCTTCGCTGGGCATGCATTGCCAGGGAGCAGGTTTGCGGGATCACCTCCAAGCCCTGTTGGGATTTCCCCTCGTCCAGCTTTCCAACCAGAATTCCGGCGGCACCGGGGCACGCCGCATCCTCAACCAGCGCCTTCTTGCCAATCCCGGCTATCTGAAGGATGTCAAAGTGGTGGTCTGGGTCTTTTCCATCCGCGAATTTTCGCTGGGAAAATGGCGTTAGGGACACCGTCCCCTTCCCGGAAGGGCGCGCCCTTCTGTCAGGACAAGTTGTCCGTTGCCGTGAAGGATTTTCTCGCCCATGTCGGGATCCTGTGTCTGTTGCTCCTTCTGAATTTGTCCCTGCCGACTGGTCCTGCTGGCAGCCGGGCCTGATCGCCACCCTGCTGTTTGTGGTCCGGGGCGGCGAGGTGCTGCTGATCCGCAAGAAGCGGGGGCTCGGGGCAGGCAAAATCAATGGGCCCGGCGGCAAACTGGATCCCGGTGAAACGCCGGAAGCCTGCGCGGTGCGCGAAACGGAAGAAGAACTCTGTGTCCGCGCGACCGGCCTCACCGAAGTGGGCCGCCTCTGCTTCCAATTTGTGGATGGTCTGAAGTTGTATTGCCACGTCTTCCGGGCCGAAGACTGCCTTGGGGAACCCCGGGAAACGGAGGAAGCCATTCCCCACTGGACCCCCGTCGATGCCATCCCATTCGACCAAATGTGGGCCGATGACCGCGAATGGTTTCATCACCTCCTCGCGCGGCAGAAGTTTATGGGCTTTTTCGATTTCGATGGCGATACTATGTTGACCTGCCGGGTGGAGGAAGTAGACGCATTTCCCGCGTGACGCCCCCGTGGACACCTGCGGACCAAGGGGTGGTTCCCGGGGAAATCATGACTGAATGTCAATTCCCCAAAAGGAAATCTGACGGCATGGTGGGTAATTATGTCGCACTTGGGTCAGGATCCATGAATTTTCAAACTGTTGTTTATCAGGGGTTTATGGGATCAATGGCATGATTTCAGGCGGAACTTCTTGACCGCAGCGCCTGCCTCCTTATAGCTCTTCGTTTTCAATTTGACATTTTATAGGACATGGTAGCGAATCGATTTGTAGCAGGGCAGCGCTGGTTGAGCCAGACCGAGCCGGAGTTGGGGTTGGGATTGGTGCTGAAGGTAGAGCCGGACAGGGTGAATATTGTGTTTCCGTCCAGCGAGACCACCCGTGTCTACACCATTGAAAATCCTCCCCTCACCCGGGTCAGTTTCTCCGTGGGCGATGTCCTGAAAACCCAGGAAGGCAAGGAATTCACCGTCGAGGATCTGATCGAGAAAGACGGGCTCGTCACCTACATCAACAAAGGCAAGAAGGTGGAGGAAAGCCGCTTGTCCGACTCCCTGACTTTCAGCAAGCCATTTGACCGCCTGTTGAATGCCCAGGTGGACGACAAACCCGTTTACAATTTGCGTCACCGGGCGCTCTACCGCCGCTTCAAGACCCTCCGCGCTCCCTTGCGTGGTTTCTTCAATGGCCGCTTCAATCCGCGCCCGCACCAGCTTCATGTGGCCGTGCAGGCCACCCGCCAGGCCCATCCCCGCGTCCTCCTGGCAGACGAACCCGGCATGGGGAAAACCGTCGAAGCCGGCCTGATCCTGCAACGCCTGCAAACCTTTGGCAGTGCAGAACGGGTGCTCCTCCTCGCCCCTGAAGCCTACATCGATTTCCTTGAACTCGACCTGTCCCGCCGGTTTGGCTTCAGTTTTGCCAGGGTCACTGCGGACGATTTTGCGGTCACCGCCAAACCGGCCAAAAAAAGCAGCAGCAAAAAAGGGGAGGAATCCACCAACCCCTTTTACGGGGATGAATGGCCATGGGAATCCTGCAGCCTTGAAGACTTTGCCGGTGGGCGCGGCAAGCGTGCCGCCGCCGCTGCCGAAGCCGGATGGGACGTGGTGATCGTGGCGGGGGCGGAATCGCTCGAGTGGACCGAAGAAGGTGGAAACCCGGCGTGGGTGGCAGTGGAAATGGTCGCCGCCGCCACCAAAAGCCTCGTGCTGATGAGCGACGCCGGCCCGGAGCAGGACGCCAAGAGCCACTTCGGCCGCCTTCATCTGCTGGACAGTGAAGCCTTTGCTTCGCCCCGCAAATACGCGGCCCACCGCAAGAATAATGAGGCATTGGAGGCGGCCGTAACCAAGCTGCTCAGCGCCCCGGCATGGGACCGTGAAGCCGACGGTCATATCAAGCCGCTCGCCAGTGGCGAACCCAAACTGAAGGAAGCCCTCAAGCTTTGGAAAGAAGGACGAGAGGAAGCCCGCGATCAGATGATCGACTTCCTGCTGGATGGCCAGGAGCAGGGCCGGTATGTATTCCGCAACACCCGCCAGACGGCCCTTAACATTCCGGTCCGCGAAGCTTCCATCGTGCGGGTGGAAAGCTTGAAACCGGAAGTCCGCGAAGGCTTGAAGGAGGAGTTCAAACACCATGGCAAACCGGCCGAAGCCGGTAAAGTCAAAGCCAAGGCCCAGGCATCAGCCGCCGACAGCGTGCTGGCCACATGGCTGGCCACGCTGGTCAATCCGGCTCCTCCAGCCGCCCCTGCGGTGCCGCCCGTCCCTTCCGAGGAACCCCAGCCTCCGGCCCCCCTGCCTACCGCTTTGGTGATCTGTGCCAGCCGCAGCCGGGCCCTTGCGGTGGAAAAAGTGCTATCCAAAAAAGTCCAGGGCTTGGTGGAATTGGTCGGTCCCGACATCCGGGGCAGCGACGACATTGCCCCCAGCGTCGTGGTGGTCGGCGAAGAGGACATGACTGGACGCAGTTTCCCGGGCATGGATATCACGGTGCTGTGGGATACCCCCCTGACCCTTGAAGAAGCCACTAACCGGCTGTTTGTGGCAGAAAACTCCAAACGGCGGGATTCCCTCAAAATCATGATACCGGTCGTGGAGGATACGCCTCAGGAAATGACCGCTCATTGGCTGGAACATGGTCTGCATGCCTTTTCCACATGGTCGCCGGCCCAGGCGGAGACCGCCGCCGAATTTGCCAAAACGGTGCACGATCTCGCCAAACGCATCGGGGTAAAGCACAACCCGAAGCTCGACGACGAACTCAAAGCCCTCACCAAAAAGACCGCCGCTGCCTGCGAATCCCATCTCAAGCGCATCGACAAACACCGCGATCATTTTCTGGAATCCGTCTCCTGCCGTAAAAACGGTGCCGAGCAGGCGGCAGCCCGCATGAAGTCCACGGACGACGATGATTCCCTTGATATCTTCATGAACCGGACCCTCGAGCAGTTGGGGATTCTGGTGGAAACCAAGAGCGGCCGCACCGTGGTGGTAAAACCCAACCCGGAAGCCTCCTTCCGCCTTGAGGAGATTCCCAAGGAAGGCATGAAACTTTGTTACAGCCGGACCACCGCCATGGTGCGCGAGGATGCGGACTTCCTGACATGGGATCATCCGCTGGTGTTCCGTGCCACGGACCGGCTTCTCGCCACCGCCATCGGCAACACGGCTTATGTGGTCTGGGAGGATGAACGCGCCCAGATTGTGCTCCTCGAAGGCATCTTCCTTGCCACGCCCAATGCTCCGGACCCCGCCCTCCAGGCATCCCGCCACATGCCACCCACTCCGGTGCGCGTGGTGATCAGCCACGACTTCGAGGACATGAGCGGGGAATACACCAGTGAAATGGTCAACAAGATCGTGCGCAATGGCCGCCGGGAGTGGCTGCGCAACAATGCCCGGCCTCTGTATAATATTATCCCCAGCATGATGCGCAGTCTCGCCCAGCGCGCCGCCATCAAGATGCGGGAACTCGCCGGCAAGGCTTCCCACCAGATGGAAGCCATGTTCACCGCAGATATCCAGCGGTTGCGCCGCCTGCCCTCCACCACCCGCCGCGAGGAGGAAATCGCCCGGCTGGAAGCTCTCATCGCCACCTTGAAGCCGCTGCTGGGCGAGCCAGTGCTCAGCCTCGACCAGTTGCGTCTGCTGCGCCGCGGGCCCAGCGGCAAGGGGATCTGACTGCAGGTCCATGAATCCCCTGGAAACCAGCATCCCGCATGAGGATGCCCTTTACCGCAAAGTCACCTGGAGGCTGATCCCGTTTCTGTTTTTGTGTTACGTGCTCGCCTTCCTGGACCGGGTGAATGTGGGGTTTGCCAAGCTGCACATGCTGGCCGACCTGGGATTCAGCGACACAATGTATGGCCTTGGGGCCGGAATCTTTTTCATTGGTTACTTCCTGTTCGAGGTTCCCAGCAATCTGCTGCTCGAAAAACTGGGAGCCCGGGTATGGATAGCCCGGATCATGATTACATGGGGGCTGATTTCCGCAGCCATGATGTTTGTCAGGACACCGGGGATGTTTTATTTCCTGCGCTTCCTGCTCGGGGTGGCGGAAGCTGGATTCTTTCCCGGCATCATCCTCTACCTGACGTATTGGTATCCCGCAGCAAGACGGGGCCGGATCATTGCCCTCTTTATGACCGCCATCCCCGTCGCCGGGGTGATCGGCAGCCCCCTGTCAGGCTGGATCATGCAGGCCTTCCATGGCTTGAACGGCTGGGCGGGATGGCAGTGGCTATTTCTGCTGGAGGGTCTGCCCTCGGTGTTTGTTGGAATATCAGTCCTGTTCGTTCTTCGGAATGGAATCAATGAGGCGGGGTGGCTGTCGCCGGAGGAGAAGCGCCTGCTGCAATCCCGCCTTGATGTTGGGCCCGTCCCGCCAACGAAACAGATGCCGCTGGCCCGGTGGCTGGCTCATCCCCGGCTGCTTTGCCTGAGCCTGATCTATTTCTGCATCAGCATGGGCCTTTACGGAGCGGTGAGTTTCTGGCTTCCGCAGTTGGTTAAAAATTCCGGATTCGTCAATCCCCTGCACATTGGCCTGCTCACTGCCGTGCCGTATTTATGCTCCATCCCGGCGATGTGGTGGCTGAGCCGGAGTTCCGACCGCCGGGGGGAGCGCCGCTGGCATTTTGCCTTCAGTGCCGGCTGCGGTGGAGCAGGACTGCTGCTCAGCGTGCTCTACGGAGCCCAACCCTTCGGCGGGATTGCCTCCCTCTCCCTCGCCTCCGCCGGGATTCTCGCCGCGCTGCCGGTATTCTGGTCCATGACCACTTCTTCCCTGACAGGGGGGGCCGCCGCCGGGATCGCTGTGATCAATTCGATCGGCGGTCTGGCAGGCTTCACCGGTCCCTATATGATGGGTTGGATCAAAGATGCTACTGAGGGCAGCCTTGACACGGGCATGTATCTCATTGCGGGGTTCCTCCTTCTCGGTGGTCTGCTAGCACTAAAAGTGATTCCCGGGACGGCATCCGCATAGATCACTATTTCACCGCCGCATAAACCCGGTGCACGTCACTGTGGTCATCCAGGGCTGACAAAAAGGCTCCCACTTCCTCCTGCTGTTCCTCAGTCAGTTCCGGGAAGGATTTGGCAAGATAGCGCAGCTCGCTTGCCTGGAGTTTCCAGCCCAGGGCTGCCAGCGCTTTTGAGACCGCTGCCAATTCCTTTGGATCCGTCAGGAAGGTGGCCCCGGTGTGCCCTTCCGGAATTTCCTCTGCATCCAGCTCTTCCACATTCTGCGCCCCGGCTTCGATGGCATCATCCTCGGCCTCACGGCCCGATTCCGGATGCACCGCCTCGACCACGCCCATGTGTTCGAAGAAAAAGCCCACACTCCCGGGGGTGCCCAGCGAACCCGCCTTGAACAGAGTCCGGATTTCCGGACCGGTGCGGTTCCGGTTGTCGGTGAGGGCTTCCACCATCACGGGAATCTTGTGAGGGGTGAAACCTTCGTAAATGACGGTCTCCAACTGGGCCTTGTCCGCGCCCTGGCCGGAACCGGTCTTGATGGCGCGTTCGATGGTCTCACGGGTCACCGAGTTCCTGCGGGCCTTTTCAAGGGCCGCGTAGAGGCGGGGATTCATGTCCGGTTCCACGCCGCCCTGCTGCACTGCCACCTGGATTTCACGCACCAGTTTCCCGACCACCTGTCCCTTTTTGTTGGAGGTCAGCTCCCGCCATTTCTGTTTCCATTGTGCGCCCATAGTTTCGTTTGTCGGAGTTGAGGTTGCTGCCGGGATTCTGCCGGTTCCCGCCGTGGCGGCAACTGGAACTTCGTTTCCTCCGCCAGCTCCCCATGGACCTTCAGCGATCCATAAAAAACGGGGGTTTTTTTTCTGTGGGGAATTATTGTGTGCCGGCCGGTTCTGCTATAGGTGGTGCCACCTCCGGAACGCAACGCCGCATCGCAGGTTCCCGACGCCCATCTCATCCCCACTCCGTTGAAAATTGGATTTATCGCCCTCAGTGGTCTGCGACTCTGTGACACGCGGTTGTTGGAACTGGGCTTTTCCTTCCCGGCGGTGGCGCGGCGGGCGCGGGAAATCGAGGCACTGCCTTCTCTGGGGCTGCTCACGCTCGCCGGGATGACCCCTCCGCCCTTTGAGTGTGAATACCTCGAGGTCCGGGATTTTGAGGAAATCCCTGACCATTTTGATGTGGTCGCCCTGTCCACGCTGAGCGCCACCAGCCGGGAAGCCTACGCACTGGCCGCGAGGTTCCGTGCAGCAGGGATTCCGGTGATTCTGGGCGGGCTGCATGCCGCGTTGTGTCCGGAGGAGGCGGGACGTCATGCCGACTCCCTTGTGATCGGCGAAGGCGAGCCGGTGTGGCCGGATCTGCTGCGGGATTTGTTGGCAGGGCGGCTTCAGCCGGTCTATGACGCGCGGAGCCGGGGGGCTTTTGATCTGGGGCAGTCGCCACTGCCGCGCTACGATCTGCTGGCGCCTGGGCGGTATCCCCGGTTCACCGTGCAGACGCAGCGGGGATGTCCGTGGTCCTGTGATTTCTGCGCCGCCTCCATCCGGCTGGCTCCGGGATTCCGCGCCAAGCCGGTGGCCTTGGTGGTGCGGGATGTCAGGGAGCTGAAGCGGCTTTACCGCCGTCCGTTCATAGAATTTGCCGATGACAATACCTTCGCCGACAAACGCCATGGCAAAGCGCTGATGCGGGCCTTGGCTCCGGAAGGAATCCGGTGGTTCACGGAAACCGATGTCTCGGTGGCGGAAGACCCTGAACTGCTGCGCCTGATGCGGGAGGCGGGATGTCATCAGGTTTTGATCGGGTTTGAAAGTGCCACGCCGGGACCGCTCGAGGGTGTCGAGCGGAATGCCAATTGGAAAGCGCGCCGCACCGACCGCTACCTGCGGGCCGTGGAGCGCATCCAGAGTCAGGGCATCACGGTGAATGGCTGTTTCATCTTCGGGATGGACGGGCAGACGCCCGGTGCTTTTGAGGAGGTTTTTGATTTTGTGGAACGGAGCGGGCTCTACGATGTTCAGATCACCTACCTGACCCCCTTTCCCGGCACACCGCTGTGGGCGCGGCTTTCGGAGGAAGGAAGGCTCCTCTCCGAGGAAGCGGTGGAGCGGTGCTCGCTTTTTGATATCAATTTCCGCCCGGACCGGATGACCGTGGATGAGTTGCGCCATGGGTTCCACCTATTGACGGCCCGGCTCTATGCGCCGGAGTTTGTCAGGCAGCGCACCCGCCGCTTCCGCCGCCAGCGTGGCGCGCGCTTTGCCTCCGGGCAGTCCGCGATCCTGGATGCGTCAGGTTAGGCTGGCCCGAACCTCACCACTTTCCACCCATTGCCGGAAGTTTACGAACCATGAAACCCGCCGACCTGTTGCTATATCTCCTGGGAAACCGGGGTGCCATCGAGCGCATTGCCTCGAGCCGCCGCGCCTTGTGGGCCGGGGCTTTGCTGGTGCTCAGCGCCGGTGTCGCACGGAACTACGATCACCTGTTTCTGCTGGCCCAGCCGGAATGGATTTACGGGCCGTTTGGAATGTCCCTTTTCTCCGCCGGGTTCATCTGGCTGGTTTTGAGAGCGGAGATTTCCCGCGATGGCGATGGCGGCAAACTCCCCAGCTTCCGGATTTTCCTGACGCTTTTCTGGCTGACGGCTCCCTGCGCCTGGCTGTATGGATTTCCGGTCGAGCGCTTCATGGATCTGGTGCCGGCCACAAAATGGAATTTTGCCTTTCTGATGGTGGTGGCGGCCTGGCGCGTGGCGCTGATCGTGCGGTCGGTGACGGTCCTGACAGGGGCGGGCGTGGGACGCATCCTGTCTTTTGTGCTGTTTCCCGCGTGCATCGAAATGGGAATAGGCAGTCTCTTCAAAGGGCTCTCGCTGGTTGGGATCATGGGAGGCGTGCGGCTTCCTCCCCACCATGAGTTTCTCAAACACGCCTCGGGCGTTGTGTTGGTGGGGTCCTTCTGGCTGGGAACAGCCAGCCTGCTGGGCATTATTTTTTATGCCGCCAGCCGAAGGGGATTGGCGAAACAGCCGCTCTGGCGGGAACCCGGGAGGGAAGACAAAGGGATCATCCTGACGGCAACCGTCTGTCTGATGGGGTGGCTTTTGATTGCGCTTCCCGTGCAGGGGCCGGTGAGCCGGAACTTTCAATTGAACCGCTATTTCGCCAATCAGCAGTGGCGGGAGGGGATCGCTTTCGCCTCAGCCCGGCAGCAATCCGATTTCTCCGCGATTCATTTCCTGCCGCCGGACCCTTTTCGAAATACCTATGGGAACGCCTATGGGAACTCCTATTTTGAGCTCCTTGAAGCGATGGATGGGAGCGAGCCGGAGTGGCTCAAGGAAGTCTGGACCAGCCAGGCTCTGATGGAACTTGAACTGAACCTGAGTCTTCCATCACTGGATGGAACTGCCGCGAAAGTCTTTTCCCGGTATCCGCTGATCACTGCCGGTCTGGCGCGGAAGGTAGGCCGGCTGAAATCCCAAACGGAGCTTGATGAGGACGAGGCCGCCTGGCTCCGCGATTACCGGAAAATGATGGAACCCCTTAAAACCGCTCCACCCTGAGACGCAGGAAGCGGCGCAGCGGCATGGCAGGCGCTTCTGTCAGATGGACGAGGGGGCGGGAGGCATTGCCGGTTTCATGGCCGGTCCAGCCAGGCTGGAGGATGGTGAAGGCGCTGCCCGAAGTGCTGCGGGCGATGTCGGTCCAGGGGGCGGCGGGATCGGTAGCGGCTTGGAGAGTGAGGGTGAGACCGATGGCCAGAGGATTGCGGAAGAAGGAAGCGGTGAGGCTATCCGGGGCGGAGATTAGGGTGACGGGAGCGGTGAAGTCGCGGACGAGGGGGTCGCTGCCGGTGGCGTATTCCATCAGATTGGTCCATTGGTCGAGGTCCGGATCGGCAGTATCGGCATCGGCGGTAAACCATGTCAGGATATCGGCCATGTATTCGTTGCGGCGGGTGGCGTTGCCGATCGTTTCGAAGGGGAATCCGAAATTGACCACGCGGCCTCCTCCCGCGCTGCCGTCGTATTGGATGGCGGCGGCTCCGGCGGGCACGCCCTGGTAGCGCAGGGCCACGCCAGTGCCTGCACCGAACGGTGTCAGGATGTCAGGGGTCTGCACCCGGTAAATGCCGAGGGAACCGTTATCAAAGGCTGCGGCAGTCCGCCCGGCGAAAATTCCTCCCGCCGCCGGGATGGCGGTATAACTTTTGGAATCGTCGTTGGCATTGCCGTTCAATGCGGCTTTGAGGTGGGTGTTGTAAAAGCTGCGGTCGGCGGCGGTGGGGCCACTGTCCCGGTCGAGGTCCCAGCCGATTTCAGACCCGCTGACCATCAAATGGCCACCGGCATTCCGGTAGGCGGCGAGGCGGCTTTGCTCCGTTGCACTGAAGGTTTCACCGGCGGTGGATTCCTGCCCGGAAGCCCAGATCAGAATCGGATAGTTGCCCAGGCCGGCGGATCCGTCGGCGACCGATTGGTGGGGGACACTGTCAAACGCGAATCCATGCGCGCTCACGGCCTGGCCGTGGGGCACCAGATAATCAAAGGCATTGCTGCGCAGGGGCAGGACCCGTTCGGCAGTGCCGGCAGGGCCCGGTGGCTGCCAGGCTTTGGCGGTCAGGGTTTGTTTGAGGTTGGTGCTGCGGTCAAAGCGGTCGAATCCATTCACCAGGAGGACGCGGGTGCTTTGTCCGGGAAGCGGGATGCGGCAGGCGGCCACGGCCGAAGGAAAGGATTCTCCTCCGGAATTGGTGGCGGCGATCCGGAAGAACCACGTGCTGCCCGGAGTGAGGCCCGACAGGGTGTAGCTGGTGCCGGTGCCGAGATTGACCGGCTGGCCGAACCCTTTGCCGTCGGTGGAGCGGTATAACACATACCCGGTGGGAGCGCCGCTGCCGCCGGTGGACACCGGAGGAGCCCATGTCAGGGTGGCAGAGCTGCCGGGATTGCCTCTGGCGCGCAGCCTGGCCGGAGAATCCGGGGGGAACACCAGAGGGCCTCCAGCATAAAGATTCATGTAGCGCACCACCGCCTGCATCGAAGCTTTGGCAATGGCGAGGCGCACTTTGGGGTCGCGCAGCAGTTTGGCATCAGACTCACTGTCATGAAAGCCCACTTCGATGATGGTGGCGTCCATTTCGCCCTGAAATTCGGCATTGGTGATTTCGGTATAACCGCCGGTGTAGGTCACATTGTTGCGGTCGTTCCATGCCAGTTCGAGCGGGGGCACGCCAAGGGCAACCAAATCGTTGTTGACCTCCTGGCCGCACAGTTGTGCGAGAGCAGCCTGATTCGGGGTAGGGGTTCCGGTGATGAGTCCCAATACGCCGCGTCCGCCGCCGGCATTGGAGTGAAAGCTGATGTGGATACTGTGATTGGCAAAGCCGGGTTGCTGCCGGTTCATCTCCACGGAAAGCCGGGGAGGGACATACCACGAATCCTGCTCATCGTTGCCGGAGGTATCATACAGGGTGCTGCTTTGACCCTGGCCGAGACCGGCTTCGACCCAATAGCGGCAGCTTTCGTCTTCCCTTGGATAACCGGAAACGCCATTGCCCCGGTCCACGCTGCCCATGCCGTTGCCGAAGCGGATGGCATCGGCAATGACCACACTGCCGTGGGCCGTGCTGCGCAGATTGCTGATCATCACTGACCCGGCCGCCGCACTGGCACCCGCCGCAAAATGATATTGGCCAAGGTAGACCCAGCCATTGCCGACCCGGTGATGGGGCAGGCGGATTTCGGTTTCCCCTCCGGTGTGGCGGATACGGTAGAGCTGGTCTCCGCGGTTGTCCCCATGACGGACCCATGAGTAAACCGGATAGTATCCGGAGGCGGGAATGGTGGGGCGGTAGGTGGCCGTGGCAGTTTCAGTCCCGGCAAATGCGGCAAAGCGGTAGGGCACATCGCCGGCCGAGCCGAAGAAGACAGTGTCCACGCTGTTGGTCCAGGCTCCGCTGAAGGTGACTCCGGGGCTGTCCTGGTCCATAACCACTTCATTTGTCTGGTGGCCGATAGGCCGCATGGGCACCACCACGGCTCCCGCGTTGAAGCAATACAGGGCAAAGAGATTGAACTGGTCGCTGTTGCCGTAGTCTTCGTTGATGCCAAAGGTCAGGCCCCGCTGCAAACGCCAGCCCCCTGTGAACCGGGAGTCGGCCGTCCAGCCGTGGCCGCCATTGGTAAAGACAATTTTTCCGCTCAGGGCCCCTGACGGCTGGCGCATCGCGGGTGTGGTGACGCCGAAACCCTGGGCAGTGGGGACCGGGCCAGCGGGGACCGGCGGATGGGCCGCTTCCTCCACCGTAGAGTCCGGGGTTTGTTGGTAGGGCAGGTCCGGCAGGGGAGTGTCATCCGGGCCCATGATCCAAGGTTGGGAAGCAAGGGAGGAGTGAACCGCCATAAGCACTCCGGGTGCTATCAAGGCCAGAAGCCGGCGGCACCGGTTTGGGAAATGGGAAAATGCAGGGCAGGGATCCATGGGGGGAGGACGGAGGGACTTTGCCCGATTCCCCTGCCGCCGTCATGTCCCAAAATACATTAAAATGCATCCTTCCCGGGATGGCATTCCCCTCTTGGCTAAAGTTCACTTGCACCAGGGGGCATCCGGCGGATGGGAAACGGGCCGTCCTGCGCCCCACGGGCCAACCCGACGGCCACATGCCCATTTTGCCATGAAGATATGAAGATACTGGTTACAGGAAAAGGAGGTCGGGAGCACGCGTTGCTCACTGCGCTGGCGGAATCGCCGTCGCGGCCCCAGCTCTACTGCTGGCCGGGCAGTGATGCCATTTTTGAATTGGCACAGCGCACCACCGCCACGGATCTGCCCAGCTTGATAGGATTCATGCTGGAGGAAGGCATCGACCTCTGCGTGGCCGGCGAGGAAAGCCTGCTGGTGTCAGATCAGGGGCTGGCCAATCTTTGTCAGGCGGCCGGCATCCCCTGCTGGGGGCCGCCGAAGGAATCCGCCCAGCTCGAAGCCAGCAAGGAATTTGCCAAACAATTCCTGGTCCGTCACGGCATTCCCACGGCCGGCTACACCGCCGTGGAAACCATGGAGGAAGCCCGGGCCGCCGTGACCACGCTGCCGGTAGTGCTGAAGTTCGATGGGCTTGCGGCCGGGAAGGGAGTGGCGGTCTGCACCACCCGGGAAGAAGCGGAAGCGTTCCTTGATGTTGTGCTCGTCAAACGCCAGTTCGGTCCCGGGCGCATGGTGGTGGAGGAATGCCTCACCGGTCCGGAGTTGTCGGTCTTCTGCTCCATTGTGGACGGGGACTATCAAATTCTCACCCCGGCGCGGGACTACAAGCGGATCCGCGACCATGACGCTGGTCCTAACACGGGCGGCATGGGGGCCGTGGCCGCTCCGGCGTTGGTTCCCGCAGAGGTGATGGCCGAAATTGAACAATCTATTGTGAAACCCACCGTAGCCGGACTGCAGGCAGACGGGCTGCCCTACCGCGGATTTCTTTACTTTGGACTGATGCTGACCCCTCAGGGACCCAAGGTGATCGAATACAATTGCCGGTTTGGGGATCCGGAATGTGAAGCGGTGATGCCGCTGTTTGGCGGGGATCTGGCCGCCTATCTCAATGCGGCGTCCCAGGGCACCCTCACTCCAAATCTGCTGGAACCCCGGCCGGGCTGGAGTGTCTGTCTCATTCTCGCGAGCGCCGGGTATCCGGAATCCAGCCGCAGCGGCGACGTGATCACCGGCCTGGACAATGTGGAAGGGGTCCGCGTCTATCACTGCGGCACCCGGCGTCATGCGTCGGGGCAGTTTGAAACCAATGGGGGCCGGGTGCTGGCCATCGTTGCCCAGGCGGCCACCCGGGAAGCGGCGCGCGACAAGGTCTACGCCGAAGCCGCCAAAGTCGACTTCCCGGGCAGCCAGCGCCGCTCTGATATCGCCACCCTGCATTTTTCCTGACACTGTGGACACCACCGGACAACAACTGCTCAACCCGCGCGAGATTGATACCAAGATCCACCGGCTGGCCTATGAAATCCTCGAACGCCATCCCAGGGAGGCCTTTGTCCTCGTGGGGATTCACCGCCGGGGTGTGCCCCTGGCCCAGCGCCTTGCCAAGGTGCTTGAAGAAGAACGCCCAGGAGTGCAGACCGGCATGCTGGATATCACGCTCTACCGTGATGATCCGGACCAGGCCACCTTTTCCCCGGACTTCGGGCACACCCGCCTGCCCAATGACCTCAAGGGCGTCCTTGTGATTCTGGTGGATGATGTGTTATACACCGGCCGCACCATCCGTGCCGCGATTGATGCCCTGTTTGAATACGGCCGTCCGTCCAAAATCGAACTGGCCGTGCTGGTGGACCGGGGCGGCCGCGAACTGCCGATTCAGCCGGACTACTGCGGCCTGCGGCAGCCCCTGGGCAAGGAATCCTATCTTCGGGTCCGTCTGCGGGAACAGGATGGACATGACGGCCTTTTTCTGGTGGATAACAAGCACGACGCATCATGAAAGGACGCAAAGACCTGCTCGACATCGAAGCGCTCGCGGTGGACGAGATCAATTATCTCCTCGACACCGCCGGCCCCTTCAAAAACCTGATCCGGCAATCAGTTAAAAAAATGCCTCCCCTGCGGGGACGCCATGTCCTGACCTTGTTTTATGAACCCAGCACCCGCACCCGATCCTCCTTCGAGATCGCGGCCAAGCGGCTCAGCGCAGATGTCACCAATTTCACGGTGTCCACTTCCTCCGTAGTGAAGGGAGAAAGCATTATCGACACCATTGATACCCTGCAGGCCATGCAGGTGGATTACATCATTGTGCGCCATTCCGCCGCCGGGGTGCCCAATCTGATTGCCAAGCATACCAAAGCCAGTGTCATCAATGCCGGCGACGGGCATCACGCCCATCCCACCCAAGGCCTGCTGGATGCCTTCACCATGAAGGAAGTGCTGGGCCCTCTGGCAGGCCGCCGGGTAGTCATCATTGGAGACATCCAGCACAGCCGCGTCGCCCGCAGCACCAGCATGATCCTGCGCAAGCTGGGAGCGCAGGTCGGAGTCTTTGGCCCTGGCCCTCTGATTCCGGATGACCGTCATCCTGACATGATCAGCTTCCGCACCTTTGACGAGGTCTTCGACTGGCAGCCCGAAGTCATTTACCTGCTGCGCATCCAAATGGAGCGGCAAAAGGAACAGTTTTTCCCCAGCCTGCACGAATACCACCGGCTTTACGGGGTGACCGACGAGCGCCTGAACCTGATCCGGAACAAAGGCATCTACGTGATGCATCCCGGTCCGGTGAACCGAGGGGTGGAACTGGTGGACGGGGTTATGACCTACGAGAGGACCCTGATCAACCAGCAGGTCGAAAACGGCATCGCCGCGCGCATGGCCGTGCTCTACTGGTTGCAGCCGGAAACCGGCATCCGGCGCGAATAGCCTGGGAGCGCCGCCCGTCCCGGCGGCCCCAGAGCAACGTCTCCAGGTGTTTCCGCATTCCCAAGCCATGGCACTGGTCCTGGGAATCACGGGGCTGCAAGGAAGTGGCGTCCACGAAAAACCGCCTTGCCGTGCCCCTGCCCGGGCGGCAGTTTCGCCGCCATATGCTGGACATCAGACTCATCCGGGAACAGACGGAAACCGTGCGCACCAGACTGCGCCAACGGGGTGGCGACGTGTGGACATTGGTGGACGAGGTGCTTTCCCTTGATGAATCCCGCCGCAAGGCCGAGACCGAAAAACAAAACCTGCAAAGCCAACGCAATCATGTCAGCAAGGAGATCGGCATCTCCAGGAAACAGGGTCAGGATACTTCGGCGATTGAGGCGGAGATGCGGGGATTCGGGGACCGCATTGACGCCCTGAACAAGGAAACGGCTGACCTTGACAGCCGTCAGGAGGCCCTGCTGATGAGCATCCCCAACCTGCCCCATGAAGCCTGTCCGGCCGGAGCAAGTGCGGAAGAAAATCCCGAAGTCCGGGTGTGGGGCACCAAGCCGGTCATGGCCTTCGAGCCCAAAGACCATGTGGCGCTGGGCACCGATCTGAAAATGCTGGACTTTGAAGCCGGGGTCAAAATCTCCGGCAGCGCCTTTGTGGTTTACCTCGGGGCCGGGGCGCGGTTGGAGCGGGCTCTGATCAATTTCCTGCTCGACCTCCACACCACGCAGCATGGTTATACCGAGATTGCCCCGCCGCTGCTGGTGAAACCGGAAGCCCTCACCGGCACCGGCCAACTGCCCAAGTTTGAGGACCAGTTGTATGCCTGCGAGCGCGATGGACTGTATCTGGTGCCCACCGCCGAAGTGCCGGTAACAAACCTCCACCGCGATGAAATCGTGGATCCGGCGGGTCTGCCGATTTGTTATGCTGCCTACACCCCCTGCTTCCGGCGCGAAGCCGGCAGTGCCGGCCTGGGCACCCGGGGTTTGATCCGGATGCACCAGTTCGACAAGGTGGAACTGGTCAGGATCTGCCTGCCGCAGGACAGCATGGATGAGCTGGAGAAGCTCACGGCCCATGCAGAGAAGGTCCTGCAACTGTTGGGCCTCCACTACCGCGTGATCGAACTGTGCACCGGTGACATCGGATTCGGTTCGGCCAAAACTTATGACATCGAAGTCTGGGCTCCGGGGCAGGGCAGTTACCTCGAGGTGAGCAGTTGCTCGAATTTCGGCGACTATCAATCCCGCCGCATGAAGCTCCGCTACAAGGATGCCGGGACCAAAAAGAACCTTTTTCCACATACCCTGAACGGTTCCGGCACTGCCTTGGCCCGTTTGTTTGTGGCCTTGGTGGAAACGTATCAGCAGCCCGATGGCTCCATCGCCATTCCGGCGGCACTCCAGCCATGGTTTGGAGCCCCGGAAATCCGTCCGGCCTGATCTCCTCTTGTGCCATGGGCCGGCGGCATGATTAACTAAAGCTGTGAATGACTTTACGATCAGGAAAGCGGGCAAAACCCTTGGGTCGCCAGGCGAGTGGCTTTTGGAAGCCCCACCCGCAGAGGGTCCGGAGGGTTGGGCATCAGGCCAGCCGGAATTTGAACTGGCCAGCGCGCTCTTTTCCAAATCCGGGGCCGCCACCGTTCCTGACGAATTGAAATCGCTCCTCGGCTCCCACCCCGGCCTTGGCCCGCTGAAGCTCGTGCAGGGCATCCCCGGCTATCAAGTCCGGCTGGATCACCAGCCCGGCGGCTCCCAACGCTGCGATCTTCTCGGGGTCGCCACCGGCCGGGAAGGCCGCAGTGCGGTCATCATCGAAGCATGGTGTGATGGCGGCTTCGGTCCGGTCATTTCCGATCAATTGAAGCGCAGCCGTCCGGGTTCGCAATGGGTCCAGCGCATCGGCCAGCTTTGTCAGGCCCTTTTTGGAAAACCGGCGGCGTCATGCGGGACCCTGCGGGGCGGCATGGTTCACCGCGCCGCCGCCGCCCTGCGGGCCGCCGAAGGCGAGAAGGCCGCTGTCGCCGTTCTCGTTTTCTATGAATTCCGCCGCCGCGATGGCCGCGGCCAGCAGCGCAAAGGCAACCTCACCTCCATGAATGCCCTGGTCGCCGCGCTGGGAGGAGATCCTCTCAAGGACGGGATTTTGTCAGGCCCCTTCCGCGTCCCCGGCGGCGGCGAAATCCCTGCTTCCGTCCCATTGTTCATCGGCCGTATCGTCCGCCTCCTGCCGGAATAGATCAACTCCACTCACAAAGCGATGCCACATGCGCGGCTGAGCCGTCGCGGAGCCAGCCGTCGAGTTGGGCCTGGTCTTTGAGTTGTTGGCCGCGGGCGCGGGGGACGACGAGATACCGGGTATCCAGTTCCGGCAGGGCTGACATGTCGCCCCAGAGCTTTTCAAACTGGGTCACCGGATAGACGTCTTCCTGGCCGTGCCCCCAGCGCTTTTTGACTTCCTTCAGGGTGATGTAAGTCGGCATCCGGGCAGCAAGGGTGCGGATGGCGGTGGTGATTTTTTCGTCGCTTTCCGCGTCCGGGGCGAAGTCATCACGGTTCAGTCCAAAGGCGGTCAGGAGCTGGTCGAGATCAATCCAGGTGGTGAGGGTGTTGTAATACGTCAGGGCGAATTCCGCTTCCTCCCGGGGCATGGCAAGTCCTTCCACAAGGCGGGGCCGGCCGTTGACGCGGGCGAGGCCGCCGCCGCGGTCCTCGAGGCGGCGGGTAATGACCTCAAACGTCAGGGCCGCTCCGCTGGCAAGGTGCTGTCCGAGCAGGACCGGATCCACATCGGCTCCCAGGGTGTCAATGTTATGCAGCATGAGGGTTTTCAGGTGCGGGCGCAGGGTGAGCAGTTTTGTCAGGGTGCCGTTGCGCAGGAGGTTGGCGACTTCATACCAATGGCCGACGGGATGGAGGCACTGGAGGGGGAGGTTATCGGTGTAGTCACTGGCTTCGCCGGTCCCGGTGGCCCAGCCGATCAGGGCAGTGCGCAGGCTGTCGCGGACTTTCTGCTGTTGCTCATCGAGCATCTGCTGGGGCATTTCCTCCCATGCAAAGCGGAGATCGCGTTCGGTGGGGACCATGCGCAGGCCAACGCTTTTGCCAGGGCTGAGCAGGAGGGGTCCCGGATAGTGATAGTGGGAGCGCTGGTTCAGAAAATCCGCCGTGGGCTCATGGGTCAGAAAACTGGTGGTAAAGAGGTGGGGGATGGGAGTGCCTGACTGCCGCGAAAGGCGGCGGCTTTTGGCGAGGTGCGACTCCAGAAAAGTGCGGTGCCGCCCGTCGAACTTGGCAAAAGGGTGCAGCGCTTTGCAGACACCCGCTCCCTGGGTCCAGCGGGACCCGGCTCCCGCCGCGAGCGTTACGACAGCCACGCTCCCTGCCTGCAACGCGGCCTCACCATGGGATTTGAGATCTGGGATCTGAGATTTGAGATCGGTAGCGTCGGTGACGTCACCATCCTGCACGTCTTCGATGGTGGCATTGGCAGGGAGGCGGTTTTGAGCCAGGCCAATGCGTCCATCGCGGAGATCGGTGCGGATTTGCTCGTGCTGGGTGGCATCAAAGCCATTTTCTTCCAGCAGGGCAGTCAGGGTGGCTTCGGCAGCGAGATCGGCTTTGCCACGGGGCAGCAAGGCATCAAAAAGGGTCTGCACCATGCCGCGCAATTCCGGCCGGGTGCGGCAGGCCGCGCCGAATTTGTCCAGCTCTGCCCGCCGTTGCCCACTCAGGGTGCGCCGGTCCTGACGGACCATTTCCGGGATGGTGAGGGCAAAATAGCCGGAGGGCATCAGGCCATCCTGACCCGTCAGGAGGTCGGCAAAAGAACCATTTTCATTGATGGCAAAATCATAGACGACCGGCTCCATGGCAAAGGGCAGGGCATGCTGGAGGTCACGCTTGGTGGCAGACATGATCGCTTGGAGTCGTTGCTGGGCTTCTGCTTTGCGTGGCGGGGCAAACATGAATCCCATGCCGCCGCCTGACATTCCGCCCAGCATCCAGAATCCCAGAAAATCCTCACCAAACTCCGTGCGGACCTGCTCAATGAGCCGTTCCGTATAGTGGGTGCTGGCCCAGGGAATGATCGTCTGGATCGGGCCTTCAAAATTGCGTGTAGTGATGGCACCGACTTTGGCAATGTCCCCTTTCCCGAGGGCTCCGACGATTTCGTCAAGGAATCCGAGGGCTTCCTGACGGGCGGTCCATTCAGCACCGGATCTGAGCAGATATTTTTCGGTGACCATCTCAAGGATGGGCCCCACGTTTTGGGCCATGCCGCCATGGACGAGCACCAGCGAGTCCTGCAGTTGGCGGCGGGCGCTGTCAGGAATTTCGCTGCGCGTAAAGACATGGTGCCTGGGCATGAGGCGGCCGCGCGAAATGCCGTGCTCAGGATCACCCGGCTGGGCGGGAGTGCCCTCAATCAGCTTGATGCCCGGCCACACGCCCCCACTGTCCTGCCAGCCGCCGCCGGAGCCGCCGATCCACTCGCCCAGCAGGGCGCGGGCGAGGACAAGCCGGCGCTCACTTTCCTGGAGCGGACCCGTCAGGGATTCTGCCTGGCCGGTGGCCCGCATGCACACGCCAATCAGGGCAGCCAGCAAATTGGTGGATACGGCGAGGCGGGAACCTTTGGGGATGTCGTTGACGCTGGAGACCAGCTCGAGTCCGCGATGGGGGCCCAGCATTTCCGCTAACAGATCTGCGAGGGAAGCCCCGGAACCTTCAAGGCCGGGAGGCACCAGACCGGAGGCAATCACGGCGGCCTTGAGCAGGCCGAGGTAGTCTTTGGCAAAGTCAAACACCTCCGCCAAATGGGTGATATCCGCACGGGCTCCGAGGTCCACGCTAACCAAACGCAGGACGGGCTCCTCAATCACCCGGAGCCAGGCACTGACCGGAGGCGCTGGAGTGCTGTCGCGGCCGTGGACTCCGAGATCCACGGACACGTTCAGGACCCGGGCCCCTTCCGGGAAGTCCATGCCGAGGAAAAAGATATCACTCCATGCAGAATGCGTCAGGTCCATGCGCACCGGCGTGCGTTCCCGCAGGATGGGCAGGGAACCATCGGCCGCAGGTGTCAGGAGTTCGGGCCGCACCCGCAGCGGCTGGTCCTTGGGATGTCCCATGCGGAACATCCACTGATTGCCCCGCACGGTGCGCACACTGCGCCGCACCTGGTCGGCAAGGGTCTGGAAGGCGAGCCGGTGATAGGCGGCCGCGAGGGAACTGCTCAGGGCATCGCTGGGGCCCTGTCCGGACTGGGCGGTGAGAAAGGTGTCGATGGCTTCCTCAAAGCGGCGGTGCAGCAATTGTTCGTAGCCATGGAAGGGAATGTGTCCCCCGGCCTTCAGTTCCGGACGGGAGGGCAGGTGGAAGCGGTGGATGGAAGCAAGGAAAAACAAAGCCCGCACCCGGTCGTAGAGGTTGTCGCTGTCGCGGCGGAAGTGGTCCAGCACCGCCGCTTCCTCCAAAAGCTGGTCAAGGGTCAGGCTCCCACAAAGGGCGTCCAACGCCTGATTGCGGACAGAAATGTCAGGAGAGGTGATCAGTTCTAACAGGGACATGGAGAAAAGGGAAATGACTAATGACAAATGACAAATGACAAAAAACCGGGTTGGAAAATCACTGCCTGAGTCGGGCTCATGGCTCATGGCTCATTTGTCATTTTCCGCTGTTTTTGGATCTGCGGATGATGGTGGCGAAGATGAGTTTTAATTCCTGAACCTCGGAGAGCAGTGCGGTCATAAGTTCGGGTTTGATGATTTCGGCTTCAACCAGCAGCTCAAACCAGTATTCAGTTTCTTCAATTTCACGCAGCGAGTCCCCCATTTTGGAAATGAACTCGGCACGGGAGCGGCCTTGGTCTTCTTCACGGTAATTGGCGCCAATGGACATTCCGGAACGCAGGACTTGCTTGCCGATAATCTGAGCAACCGTCTCGTTAGGAAGCTTTCCGTAAAGCTTGATGATCCGAAGCGAAAACGCTTTCGTGCGCTTTTTGAGATCAAAAACCGGCGGCCCGTATTCTGCAGGCTCATCACTACCACTGTCAAAGTCATTGGTCATTTGTCATTGGTCATTGGTCATTTGTCATTTGTCATTTGTCATTTCCCCTCATTTCCCCCTCGTGGCCAGGAGTTCCACGATGTTGCGGAGGACTTCGTCGCGGTCGGTGCCGGCGAGGGAGAGGGCGAGTTGGGCATTGAGCAGGCCGTATTTGACGCCGAAGTCATAACGGCGGCCTTCCAGTTCGCTGGCGAGGTAGCGTTCCTGACCGGCGAGGGCAGCGAGGGCATTGCGGAAGTTGACAGTGCCGCCGGCCAGGAAGAGGGCGGCGAGGTGCTTGTGCACTGCCGGAGTCAGGACGTGCATGCCAAAAAAACAGAGGTAATAGCCGGCCCGGAGCCCGGGCACGACGAGCTTTTGCTCGGCTTCGGTGGGCGTGGGTTTTTCCAGCACGGCTTCAACCTGATAGAGACGGCGGGCCGCATGCACCAGTTGACCGCCCACCGCTCCGTAATAAGGCAATTTGCTCTCGTGGGTGGATTGGACGGCGGAGACGGAACAATTCTCGGTGCGGGCCGTTTCGACCAATTGCTGGGCACAGCCTTTTTCAGTGGTGCTGAGATAAAGATGGTCTCCCACCAGAAGCAGAAAGGCGTCGTCCCCGCAAAAAACGGCGGCACAGTGGATGGCATGGGCATAACCCAGGGGTTCTGCCTGCTCAATGAAGGTGAGCCGTCCGGCATGGGGGCCGGCGGCCGTGCGGTAGGCGGCTTCATCTCCCGGGCTGATGACGATACCGATGCGTTCAATCCCGGCGCGCAGAATTTCCTCAATGATGATCGCGAGGGCGGTCTTGCTGGTGCCGTCGCGGTCGACGAGGGACTGCAGGGGCAGCGTGCGCTGATTTTTTCCGGCGGCGGTGATGAGGGCCTTGGTGATTTCCATGCGGCCGACTCTATCCACTCGGGGCAGGGGAGGCGTCAACCGGAGGGGCGGTCTGCTGCAAATCCGGCTGGGGCATCCTTCAAGCGGTAGCGTTTGCCCGGCGGGGGTTCATGAAAGGGGAAAATAGGGAAACACCACGGTTCCAACGGATTGGCGCTTCCGTGGGCCTTGGTTGGAAGTCCAGACGGGTTTGTCAAAGTAAACCAAGAGAATTCTTAATAAAAAAGATGGAAAATATGGTGGATTTGAATTACACTGACAAAGTTGACGTTTAGCTTTGCTTAAGTCTTGCCATGTCCTTCCTGCCTGCTGCCACTTCCGTATCTGCTGCTGAATCTCAACGGGGAGGTGAAATCCGCCTGACCATAGCGGCATTAGCCAGCCGGTCATGGAAGCGCTGGGTACTCGGATGGGGCGCGGCCGGGATGCTGCTGGGCGAGGCCTTGGCCGGAGGCATTGGAAATCTGGTGTTCCGGGATAACAACTTGAACCGGTTCTTTGATCCCGGGGACACGCCGATGGCCGGAGTTCTGATGCATCTTTACGCGGAAGGGATGATACCAGGCACCGACGTTCCCCTGCAGTTCATGTTTACGGACGCTAACGGCCGGTATTTGTTCACCGGGCTCGCCGACGGAAATTACTTTGTCTTTATCCCCCCGACCAATTTTACATCGGGAGGTGCCTTGGTGAATACCCGTTCGGTCACGGGCACCCCCGGACCCCCGGATTCCGATGATGATGTTGGCGAAAACGGCATTGATTCCGCCCAGCCGCGGGAGACGGGAATCCGGTCCGGAATTGTGGTCCTGCGGGCGGGGACGGCACCGGTTTCAGAGGGAACCGAGACAGGAGAAGGCAGCCATGAAGATGATGCCGCCGATGCGGACACGGACCTGACGATTGATTTCGGTTTTGAAACCTTTATCACGAGGATCGGCGATTTTGTCTGGCTGGACACCAACCGCGATGGACTGCAGGATCCGGGGGAGCCGGGACTTGGCGGGGTGCCGGTGCAGTTGTTCGACGGAAACAACAACAACTTTTTGGGCAACACCACGACGGCGGCCGATGGATTTTTTGCTTTCACCGGGCTTCCTGCCGGATCCTACTATCTGCATTTTCCGACTACCTTGTTCCCCTACGTCCTGACCAAGGCGGAGCAGGATCCCGCTGACCTGCTGGACAGTGATGCCAGTGTCTCCACCGGACTAACTCCGATATTCACTCTGGCTAACCTCGAGAATAAAAACCTCAAGGATGCGGGGTATGTGGTGGATCGTCCGGATATCGGAGACTACATTTTCCATGATCTGAATGCCAATGGAGTGCAGGACGCCGGCGAAGCAGGCCTTGCCGGAGTCACGGTGGAACTCTACACCGCGGCTGGCGCGCTGGCCGGCAGCACCGTCAGCAATGCCTCCGGCTATTACCGGTTTGTATCGGTGGACCCCGGCAGTTATTACCTGCAGTTTCCGGTGGAAACGGCGGCAGGTTTGGTTCTGTCGGTGGCAGACAATGCCTTTGATGACATTACCGACAGTGATGCGGATCCGGTCACGGGCCGCACCCCGGTTTTCACTGCGGTGGCTGGGCAGGATGACGAATCGTGGGACGCCGGCTACCATGCGCCGCCGGCGGCCATCAAGGGCACGGTATGGCATGATGTGGATGCCGACGGGGTGCGTGATCCCGGAGAACCGGTGCTGCCCGGAGTGCCGGTGGATCTGATGGATGCAGACTTCGGTTTTGTGGTGGAAAGCACCGTCACCGATGCCTCCGGACGCTATCAATTTTCGAATCTGATTGCCATCCCATGGCAGGTCCGGTTTCCCCTGTATACGGGGGCCGGCCAGCGCTATCAAATCACGACGGCCAATGTGGGAGGGGATGACCTGGTGGACAGCGATGCTTCGGCTTCGGATGGATTGACGCCGCCCGTGGTGCCGGAAAACGGGGAGCAAACAGTGTATGATGCCGGCTACCGAAATGTCCGCCTGGGGATCGGCAACGGGGTTTACTGGGATGCCAACGGCAACGGCATCTTCAACAACGGGGAAGGCGTGGGCGGGGTGCAATTGCATCTTTACCACACCGGGGACAATCCCGCAGTGCAGGCACCGCGGCAAACCGTCCTGACCGATTTCGACGGAATCTATTTGTTCAACAACCTTTCGCCCGGCCAATATTTTGTGCTGATCCCGGCCCTCAATTTCCAGTCCGGAGGTCCGCTGGCCGGCTTGATTTCGCTGCCGGGAGCGGGATCGGACAACGGTGTCGACGACAATGCGGCGAACTCCGACAACGGGGATGATCCGGTATGGCCGGCGGGCCGGGGGGTGCGCAGCCATACAATCACCCTGACCACGGGGAACGAACCCCGCACCGGGGTGGGGTTTTCGGAAAACGGGCGCGCCGCCACCATTGATGATGCCGATGACCCTAACGTGGATCTGACAGTGGACTTTGGATTCACCCGCGGGATGACCTTGGGCAATCTGGTATTCGCGGATGAAAGCGGCAATGGCCGGTATAACAACGGAGAGGGAACCGATGGTGTCACGGTCCAGCTTTTTGCCTCGGGTGCTACGCCAGGATCCACTCCGCCCATTGCCAGCACTCTGACAGCCGGGGGCGGCTTTTACCTCTTTGAGGGATTTGCCGGAGGATCCTATTTTGTCCATTTGCCGGCCTCCAATTTCCAGCCCGGGCAGCCCTTGGCGGGCCACCTGTCCATCGCCGGGGCCGGTCTCAGCGCGGATGCAGATGACGATGTCGACGAAAATGGAATCGATTCCCCCGATCCGCACCTCACAGGCATTTCTTCCCGGGTTTTCCCGCTCAGCCCGGGGAATGCCCCCACCGCGGCTTCCGGCGAAACCGGAGCCGGCAGCACCTTGGATGATACCGCTGACAATTTTGGCATGCTGACGGTGGACTTCGGTTTTGTCCCGGGTCTGCCCACCACGTATGCAATCTGGCGGCAGCGCTATCTTCCCGCCGGGGCCAATGCCCCGGCTCAGGACGCCGATGGAGATGGCCTTTCCAACGGCTTGGAGTATTTATTCCATTTGCCTCCGGCAGGCGGGGTCACCCCCCAGCAAGCCCTCAGCCTGGTGCCGGACCCCCAGACCGGCAGCATTGATGCCGTGCTGGTCCTCAATCCACTGACGACCGACAGTCAGGTGGTTCTGCAATACCGGCCGGAACTTGCGAACTCTGCGGGGCCATGGACTCCGGTCAGCACCCTGACGCCCTCTGACACCCCGCTGCCGGATGGCAGGGTAGAGCGCCGCTGGTCCGATTTGGAATCCATCCCAGGTCTGGAGAACGGCACCGGTTTTGTCAGGGCTCTGGCCGCCTTGGATACTGACGGCGATGATGTGCCGGACCACCACTTCCCTACCGCCGTCCTGGGGTGGCGCGACCGGTCCCACCAGACGGGATTGGCCACCAGTGGATCTGCCTTCCTCCATCCGGCCATGTTCAGTGGCACGGTGGGCAGTGCCGCAGGCGGGGCCTTGTCGCTGGGCACGTCCGTGGGAGCCGGCAATCTGGAAACCCTCTTTGGTCCCGGGTCGGTTTATTATGCTGAAATCACCAGCGGATCGGCCATGGGCCACCGATTTGAGATTGATGAAGCCGCGACAGCCGGTGCGGTATTGCAGCTGGTGGCCACCCATCCTCTCAACACCCTTGCTGCCCTGCCAGACCTGACTGGGGCGGGACTGGTGGTGCGGCCGCACTGGACCCTTGCCGGTTTGTATCCTCCGGATCAATTCCAGGGCACCTCCAATCCGGCCACGGCGGACCAGATCCTTTGTTATCCACGTCCTTCTTTCCAGTCGTGGTGGTTGCTGAATGACAATGGCAGCCAACGCTGGGTCCGCACCGACGATGCCACCCTCGCTGATGCCGGCGGCCGCATCATTCCTCCCGGCGAAGGTTTTTTTGTGGACCGCCGGGCCGACAGTCTGACAGTGCTGGATGTGGGTGAAGTCCGCTCCCACCGCATGGCCCGCGTCCTGACTGCAGGGACCACCCTCGTCACCAGTGGCTGGCCCCTGCCGGGCAGTCCGGTTTCTTGGGGTCTGCGTCTGGCAGACGGCTTCACCGGCAACACCAACCCGGTGCTGGCGGACAATTTCCAGACTTGGAGGGGCGATGCCCCGGGCGGGCAGCAGGCTCTGCGCAGCTTTTTCCTGCTGGAAGCCGGTCCTCCATGGCAATACTGGGCAGACAAGAGTGATGCGCTGCTGGGGAATCAGAATGAGGTGCCCCACTTTGCCCCTGGGCGTGGTGTTTTCCTCCAGCTCCGGGCCACGGTGCCGGATTCCTTCGAGCCCTGTCCATGGACGCCTTGAGCCTCCTTGCAAGGTTCCAGAATCCATTCTAGTTCGACCATGGCTTATCATCCGGTGTCCCTGTATAATTATGATCCGCGGGTCTTTTGGATTCTGCTGACGGGGGCCTTCGTTTTTGGCTGCTGTGTGGGATCCTATCTGAATGTGGTGATCTACCGGCTTCCGCTCGGCATGGCCACCCACAATCCCAAGCGCTCCTTCTGCCCGCTCTGCAAATACGCCATTCCCTTCTATCATAATATCCCGGTGCTCTCATGGCTGATGCTGCAGGGAAAGTGCAACAACTGCCGAAGCCCGATCTCCATCCGTTATCCCCTCGTGGAACTGATCACCGGCGTGCTCTTTGCGGCCGCCATGCTGCGTTATGGTGCTGACTGGAAGGTCCTCGCGGCCTTCGCCTTTCTGGCCCTCTGTGTGGCGGGCAGTTACATCGACATCGACCACCAGATTCTGCCTCACGAAATCACATGGGGCGGGGCCGCAGCCGGGCTGCTCGCCAGCGTCCTCATTCCCCAGCCCCTCCATGGCTTCGACGGCGTCTGGTGGCAGAACCTGGGTTATGCCCTGGGCAGTGCCGCCCTTGGTTATGCCCTGATCTGGGTGGTTATCCAGTTGGGCAAGCTGGCCTTCGGAAAACTGAAACTCACCTTCGATCAGCCCGAGCCATGGTCCGTGAGCCAGCCGGAAGGCAGCCTGGAACCCATTCTCAAAGTAGCCAATGCCGAAGAGCGATGGTCCGAAATTTTCAGCCGGGCCAGCGACCGCCTGCTCATCAAGGCGGCCTCCGCCAACTTGGGCGACCAGACCTATGGCCCTTGCCTGCTGAAAATTTCCGAAGACTCCGTGACCCTGACGCCAGAGGGTGGAGAATCTGTCAACATTCCCCTCGAGAACATTCCCCAAATGAGCGGGACCTGCACCGCCCTCGAGCAGCCCCGCGAGGCCATGGGCCTGGGTGATGCCAACTGGATGGCCTGTGTGGGGGCTTTTCTGGGGTGGAAGGCGGTGCTTTTTGCCATCTTCGGCGGATCCATCCTGGGGGCCTTCGTTTCTTTGATGATGATTCTGATCGGGCGGCGCGAATGGGCGGCCCGTATCCCCTTTGGACCTTATCTGGCCACCGGAGCGGTGATCTGGCTTTTCACGGGGCCCGAGTGGTTGGAATGGTATCTGGCCTTTGCCCGGGGCGAGCCGGCGATGACGGAGTGAGAGCCGGATCCTGCCATGAAGGCCTGCCAGGGTCCCGGTTGCAAATTGGGGTCAGGCAGGAATGGTGCGGGGTGTTTCAAGTGATTTTCAATGAGATCAGTGCCGCCGAAATCTCACAGCTGGATACCATGCTCCAGCTTGAGCTTCTGACGGAATTCAAGGTGGTGCCGGATGACCTGCACCAGCCTGACGGCGTCCGTTTCGGGCAGATTGAGCGTGATGGCAAACCCCTTTACCGATACCGTGCCAAGGGTTACCGGATTTATTTCGAAGTTGTGGATGCCGGGGTCCGGGTGCACCGGGTGCTCCATAAAAACTCCCTCAAGGATTTCCTCTTCCGCAACGGCAGCAAACAGGATGGAGCCGAGGACGAACTGCTGGCCAAATCCAAAAACTTCTGGAAACTGATCGAGGAAGGGCAGAAAGCCAAACGGGCCTGACTTGATAGACGGATTCAGGCGGTTTCGTTTTCCCCCGCAAGCTTCATCCCTGAACCAATCCCCTCAACCGCACTTCATGGAATCCTACGGCGTCAAACTCACCAGCGGCAAAATCATGTGGGTCGCGGCGGACGAAGCGGACTGCCGCGACGGAGCCGTCGTCTTCTACCGGCTCAAGGACGGCCAGCGCCAGGTCGTCGCGGGCTTCAGTCTGGCCCACATCAATCATTTTGGAGTGCCTTCCGCATTTGCCCAGGCGGACCCTCCGGCATTGCCGTCTTCCTGACAAATGGGGGATCACTCCGCTGCTTCATGCTGACCTGGAATGACTTTCCTGCATGCGCTTTCACTTTGTTCTCATTCTGCTGTCCGTCATGGCAGGGCCTGCCGGGGCCCAGCCCGCCGCCAAACCCAGGGCGGTGAATCTGACCATGCGGGAAGGCCTGCGCTTTGATCCGCCCCGGTTCGAAGCCAAGCCCGGGCAGGAACTCATCCTTTCCCTCGAAAATGCCGACAGCACCCACCAGCAGCACAATCTGATAGTGGTCCAACCCGGGAGCCGGGACAAGGTTGCGCAAGCCGCCCTGACTTTGGGCGATAAAGCCATCGCGCTGGCTTTTGTGCCACCGGTGCCGGAGGTGCTGGCATCCAGCCCCTTGCTGGATGCGGAAAAGTCGGCGGTGCTGCGCTTCCGCCTGCCGGACCAGCCCGGCGTCTATCCGTATGTCTGCACCTTTCCCGGCCACGCGGCGGTGATGTTCGGAGCCATCTACGCGGGCGTGCCGATGCCTGCCTTGAACAAGGATCCCCACCTGCCGGCCTATGCCTCACAGTCCGGGCTCGCGGGCGGCGGGAAACGTCCTTTTGTCCAGAGGATGTTCCTCCCGGACGCCGGGCCGGCGGCCATCGCGGTCGCTCTGCCGGGCTCATGGAATTTCTGTTGGGATGCAGGAACATGCCGCCTGCGATATATCTGGCAGGGAGCCTTCATTGACGCCGGAGCGCATTGGGCCGGCAAGGGAGCAGAGTTGGCAGTGCTTGATGGCAAACCATGGTGGCAGGCGGAAGCCTTGGAGAATCCGGCCCGCAAGGCATGGCCCGGGATGCCAGAAGGTATCCCGCGTTTCCTTGGATACCGGACGACTCCGGAAGGACCCGTATTCCGCTATCGGATCGGATCCACGGAAATTACCGAGACCATTTCTGCATCCGCCGACCCGTCAGGGCTGGTTCTTACGGTCACTGCTGACGGGAGCCGAAAAGGCAGCCTTCTGCTGGAAAGGAGGCCGCCATGAGATCCGTGTGGTTGATGCTCATGATGGCCCTGGGCATGGCTTCCCCCATCGCCGCCGCGTCTCCGGATGCGGGGAATTACTATCAAATCACGCACGTGCCTTGCCCGGCTGGAGTGGACGCCCAGATTGGCGGGATGGACGTGATGGAGGATGGCCGGCTCGCGGTGGCCTTCCACCGGGGCGAAATCCAGCTCTATGATCCGGCATCAGCCGCGTGGCAGCCCTTTGCCGAAGGCCTGCATCTGCCCCTCGGCGTGCTGGCAGAAAAAGATGGCTCTCTGCTCGTCATGCAGCGCGCCGAACTGACCCGCCTTCGGGACACCGATTCCGACGGACTGGCCGATGACTATCAAACGGTCTGGGACGGCTTCGGCATGACTGGAAACTATCACGAGTTTGCCTTCGGACCCGCCCGGGGACCGGACGGGAAACTCTATGTGGCTTTGAACTGCGCCTCCAGTGGGGCCTCCATCGCCCGGGAAATCCGGGGCGAATGGTCGGAGCATGGGCTCCCCCGCGAAAAATTTTACACCGACTGGACAAAGCACCGCCACCAAGCGGGACGCATGTATTCCCGGGTGCCATGGCGCGGCTGGGTCATGCAGCTCGATCCGGCCACCGGGGTGGGCATTCCCTGGGCCAGTGGATTCCGCTCGCCGGATGGAATTGGCTTTGATGCCGCCGGAAATCTGCTCATCGCCGACAACCAGGGCGACTGGCGCGGCTCCAGCGAACTTCACGTCGTCACACAAGGCGGATTTTACGGTCACCCTGCAAGTCTGGTTTGGAAGGAGGAATGGAAGGACGGCGATCCTGCCAAACTTCCGCTGGAAAAGCTGGAGGATCTCCGCACTCCTGCTGCTGTCTGGTTTCCTCATAACACCTATGCCAATGCTCCCGGGCAGCCGGTCGTCATCCCTGCGACCCCCGCATGGGGACCTTATGGTGGACATACCCTGATTGGCGAAATGAATGTGCCACGCCTTTTCCGCCTGCGGCTGGAGGAGACCGATGGCATCTGGCAGGGGGCGGTCATTCCTTTCCTTGACACTCCCAGACTCAAACGTGGCCTCAACCGCATGGTTTTTGCCGGGGATACATTATGGGTTGGGAGGATCCACCTCGCCTGGGCCGGAGACGAAGGAATCAGCAGCGTGGTGCCGGCTGGTCGCGCTCCCTTTGATCCGCTGGACATCAAGGTTACGCCCGGGGGATTCCGCCTGACATTTACGCGGCGGATCGACCCGGCGGCCAGGGATCCCGCCCTTTGGAAGATCCAGCGCTACCGTTATGCCTATCATGCAGACTACGGCTCCCCGGAACTGGACAAAACGGCGCTGACGCCCGCCGCCGTGAGCCTCGACCCTACCGGCACGATCGTCACCCTGACGCTTCCGGAAATGAAAACTGGCATGGTGCACGACTTTGATTTCCGGGCCCTGCGCAGCCATGAGGGGGAAGCCTTGCTTAATCCGCGACTTGCTTACACCCTGCGCCGCGTGCCTGCAGCGGAGTAACCGGCGTGGTTTAAAGCGATGTGTCTTGCCTGGCCCTTGCCGGGGGCCGGCGTATCGGTGTCAGGAGCCGGGCAGTTCCACCGGGTGGCTTCGTCCGGAAACCACAAGGTTAAGGGGCGCTTTCAGATCCGACACCGGCAACCAATAGTGCAACGTCACCTCGGCAGGACCGGGGCCTGACAGAACCGGTTCCGGCAGCATGGGCCCGAGGTAGCGTGCGGCCGGGGCTTGGCTGGCGGTGATCAGGGACACCAACGGTGGCTCCAGCCGGAGGGGCGTCTGTCCATTTTGGTGGAACACGGCTTTCAGAATCAGTTGGGCAAAATCGCCGGTGGGCCGGACCTCGATGCTTTTGATTTGGACTTCCAGAGCCACGGTTGGAGGATCGGCCAAGGGACCCGGGGTCCTGCCGGAACGGCACTTCACCACCGTCCCCACGCCAATCACCAGCATCAGCGTTGCTGTTAGGGTGACCACCCGGTGTTGCATGAAGAAAGGCGGGGTGGACTATGGTTATTCCCACTCAATGCTGGCCGGTGGCTTGGTCGAGATGTCGTATAGCACCCGGTTGATGCCTTTGACGCCGTTGAGGATGGCATTGCTGACAAGTCCAAGGAATTCCCACGGGAGTTTGGCGAAGTCGGCGGTCATGGCGTCTTCGCTGGTGACGGCGCGCAGGGTGACGGCGAATTCATAACTGCGTTCGTCGCCTTTGACGCCGACGGTTTTCACCGGGATCAGGCCGCAGTAGGCCTGCCAGACTTTGTCGTAGTGGCCGTGGTCCTTGAGCATCCGCATGAAGATGGCATCGCCCTCGCGGATGATGCGCAGCTTTTCTTCGGTGACTTCGCCGGGGCACCGGACCGCGAGGCCGGGACCGGGAAAGGGATGGCGGTGCAGGATGTCGTAAGGAATCCCCATGTTGGCACCGAGGGCGCGGACTTCATCCTTGAAGAGTTCCGCCAGCGGTTCCAGCACGCGGCCTTCCCTGTGGAGGGCCATCACGCGGTCCACCCGGTTGTGGTGCGTTTTGATTTTGCTGGCTATGGATCCGCTGGTGGCGCTTTCGATGACGTCAGGATACAGCGTGCCCTGGGCGAGAATGTCCACATTGGCGGCGGCTTCCCAGAAAACATCGAGGAAGTTATTGCCGATGATGGTCCGCTTCTTCTCGGGATCGGCTTCCCCGGCGAGAGCAGATAGGAAACGGTCCGCAGCATCAATGGTCTCGAGGTTTACCCCCAGCTGTTTAAACTGCTTCTGCACTTCCTCCACTTCATTCAGTCGCAGCAGGCCGTTGTTAACAAAGATGGCCCGGTGGGGCACCCCGGCTTCCTTCAACAGGACCGCCAGCACCGTGCTGTCCACCCCGCCGGAAACCCCGCAAACCACTTCGTGGCCGGTACATTTCTGGCGGATCATGGCGATGAGTTCCTGTTTGAAATCCTCGATGCGGAAGGGTTTGGCGTCCGTGGCGAGGGACAGGAAATTTTTGAGAATGACCGGGCCCTCGTGGGTATGGCTGACCTCCGGGTGAAACTGGATGCCGAAAAGTTCCGGCCCAAACTGCAGGGCCACGGGCACGCCATGCTGGTTTTTCCCGAGGATTGCGGCCCCGGGCGGCGGTTCCTTCACGGTGTCGCTGTGGCTCATCCAGATTTGCGCGGACGGGCTGAGGCCGGCGAAGAGGGAATTGTCGATACAGGGCACCAACTGCGCCGGTCCATACTCCCGGGTATTGCCGGGGGCGACGTGCCCGCCGAGCTTTTTGGAGAGAAGTTGCATCCCATAACAAACCCCGAGCACCGGGATGTCGAGGCCGAGCAGGTAGTCGAGATCGATATCCGGCGCGCCTTCTTCTGTGACGCTGCGCGGTCCGCCGCTCAGGATCACGGCGGCGGGGGTGCCGGTCTGTTTCAGCTCATGCGGTTGATAGAGCTTGGAAAAAAATCCCTGCTCGCGGATGCGGCGGACAATCAGCTGGGTGTATTGCGAGCCGAAATCAATAACGGCAATGTGTTGGGAATCCATGGGCGGAAGAAGGGGAAAGGGTTCAGGGTTCAGGTTTCAGGGGCGGGGAGAACAGGCGTCCCGCCTGTGCCGCCGGGTGTCCCACCCGGTGCCTGAGCATCGGTTCTTGTTTGGTGCGGATGAAAGAGGGCTTAGGAAATACAAAAAATGGCAGTGGGGTAAAAATGTCAGGACTTGGGCACCCGGCGGGACGCCGGGCGGGACAGGCGGGACGCCTGTTCTCCCCGGGCTTTACAGACTTTGATAGTTCACCGGTTCCTCGGTGACCACGATGTCATGGGTGTGGCTTTCGCGGAGACCGCCGGCGGTGATGCGGACAAAATGGGCGCGGGCGCGGAGTTCGGCAAGATTGGCGGCTCCCAAATAACCCATGCCGGAGCGCAGCCCGCCCATGAGCTGGAAGACGACTTCGCGGAGGCGGCCCTTGTAGGGAACGCGGCCTTCCACGCCTTCCGCCACCAGCTTGCCGCTGGCATTCTGGCCGTAGCGGTCACTACTGCCGGCTCGCATCGCCTTGAGGCTGCCCATGCCGCGATACTCCTTGAAGGTGCGGCCCTGGTAGTTGACCATGTTGCCGGGACTTTCCGATGTGCCGGCGAGCAGCGAGCCCAGCATCACCAGATCGGCTCCGCCCGCGAGCGCTTTCACAATATCCCCGGAATAGCGGATCCCGCCGTCGGCGATTACCGCAACCCCTTTGCCGCGGGCGTAGGCAGCGACGTTCTGGATTGCCGTAAACTGGGGCACGCCCACGCCGCTGATGACCCGGGTAGTGCAGATGGATCCCGGTCCCACCCCGACCTTGACGGCACTGACCCCGGCATCGATCAAATCTTTTGCCCCTTGTTCCGTCACCACATTGCCGGCGACGACGGGGAGGTCACCGTAGGTTTGTTTGAATTGCCTGACGACTTCCATGACGCGGGAAGTGTGGCCGGTGGCGGCGTCGATGAAAAGAGCATCGGTGCCCGCTTCCACGAGGGAGGCGGCGCGTTCAAAACAGTCCCCGCCCACGCCGACGGCAGCGGCCACGAGGAGGCGGCCGCGTTGGTCTTTGGCGGTATTGGTAAACATTTCCCGCTTTTTGATATCCTGGGTGGTGATCATCCCGGCCAGCTTGCCGGAGGCATCCACGAGGGGGAGTTTTTCAATGCGGTGGTCGAAGAGGATGCCCCGCGCTTCCTCCGAGGTGGTGCTGGCCGGGGCGGTGACGAGGCGGTCGCGCGGCGTCATCACATCACGCACCATGGCTTTCGCATCCCTGATATACCAGACATCGCGGCTCGTGACCATGCCGACAAGATTGCCATCATCATCCACCACCGGGAAACCGGCCACCCCCCGCTGGTTCATGATCAGAGTCAATTCCGCAAGGGTCAGATCCGGGCTGACCGTGAACGGCTGGTCGATCACCGTATTCTCCGAGCGCTTCACCCGGCGCACCTGGTCGGCCTGCTGGGAAATCGGCATATTGCGGTGAATCACTCCCAACCCGCCTTCACGGGCAAGGGCGATAGCCAATTCCGCCTCTGTCACCGTATCCATGGCCGAGGAAATCACCGGAACGTTCAGGGCAAGGCCAGGAGCCAGCTTCGTTCTCAGGTCCGCCTCAGCGGGCAGGATCTCCGTCAGTTGGGGAACCAGCAGCACATCGTCAAAGCTGAGTCCGAGAGGGATGGCATCTGTCATAAAGGTAATTCGGCCCGGTTGGCGTGGCCTTATACCCTCAGCGCTGTCATGCGGCGGCGGGCCGGTGTCAAACGGAAGAATCGCGCGGGTCCCGGCCCGGGACCTGGGAGCGCCGCGCGTCCCGCCGGCTTCGCAGCCATGGTTTTTCATGGAATTGGTTGACGGCCTGGCAATTTTCATCTGCCCGCACCCTCACACTTCTCCGGCCACCGCAAGCTTGCACGGAAGCTAATACGTGGCCAAATTACCGACAAATCCAATACCCGCGTCATGACCAATCCGCCTGCGATCCCGCCGATTCCCATTCCCCCATCGATCCCTCCCGCCCCGGCCAAAGGCGGGGCCGGCAAGTGGGTGTTGCTAGGGTGCGGGGGATGCCTTGGGCTTTTGCTCCTCGGCGGTGGCGCCGTAGCGGCCATTGTCTCTTTTGTCTTCGGAGCCCTCAAAAAGTCCGACGTTTATGTGGAGTCGGTCAGGCGCGCGCAAAACTCCCCGGAAGTCCAAGGGGCCATCGGCACCCCGGTGGAAACCGGCTGGATGCTGCAGGGATCGATGAACACCGAAAATGGCGTCGGCAATGCGGATTTCACCATCCCGCTGCAGGGCCCTCATGGCAAGGCCACCCTCCGGGTGAAAGCCTCCAAGGCAGCCGGGGGAGCATGGCAGTATTCCGAAATGCAGGCCACTCTGCCGGATGCCAGCACGGTTGATTTGCGGGACAGGAGCCTGCCGCTGCCGCCCGTCGAGTAGGCTGGCAGAGCCGATTCTTCCTGCCGCCGTCCGGGTTTCCCGGTTTGCACTTTGGCGGCAGGTCGGCATGAGTCCCCCATGCCGGATGAACCTGCCCCCGAATCCGCCGATGGTGAAAACAATACACCGGAGGCTCCTCCCCCGCGCCCCGCGCCTCTGCAGGACCGTGACAAGGCAGATATGGGGTGTCTCATGATGATGCTGGTTGCCTTTGGGGCGGTGTTTTTTGTCGTTCCCTTCTTTTGGTTTTTTCCCGTCATCATCATCCCGGCCCTCGTGCTGTTCCTCCTCGTCCTCGTCACCCCCTTCATCAATCCCACGGAGAAAATGGCAGATGGCCCGCGTTGGACCGGCCGGCTCATCACGTGGCTGGTGCTGGCCCTGCTGGCGGCGGTTGGTTATTATTTTCTGATGATGCGCGCCGTGCCTGTCCTGCGGGAGTAGGACGGAAAGGCAGCGAAATCTGATTGAAAACAGCTTGTCGCGCCCGGTGCGGGCGGATATGCGGGAGGGATGAATATCCGAATTTTTCTGAAATGCGGCGTGGCTGGACTGGCGCTGGTGACCTTGGGTCCGGTGGCTTGCCGGAAATCCGAACCTGGAGCGTCGGCCACGGGAGCAATTCAGGCGGGCAAGTTCACGATTCTGGGCACCCGCACGGACAATGCCGATTTCTCCGTGGCCAAGCAGAATGCGGAAAACACCCTGCAACTGCATCCGGATCTGGCGGGCATGATCGGGATTTACGGCTACAACGGGCCGAAGAATGTGGAGGCCCTGCGCGAGGCTCAGAAAAATGGCCGGGACGTCCTCGGCAAGGTCAAGGTTTTCGGTTTTGATGGACTGGAGGAATCGCTCCAGGCCATTGAGGCAGGGCACTTGGAAGGCACGGTGGTGCAGCAGCCCTTCGAGTTTGGCTATCAATCCATGAAAGTGCTCAAGGCCTTGTCGGAAGGGCAGCCGGTTCCGGGCAAGGACGGGATTCTGGATATTCCGGTCCAGGTGGTAACAGCGGACAATGTGGCCGACTACCGGGCCCAGTTGAAAACCCTGCTGGAATCCTCCAAAGCGGCCCCCACGGCCTCCGGGGGAGCGGACCGGCCCCGGTTTGCCTTTGTCTCCAATAACCAAAGTTCCTTCTGGGAGGAAGCCCGGGCCGGTTGTCTCAAGGCAGAGGCGGAACTGGGATTGTCCGTCGATTTCCAGATGCCCAACCTCCAGGAGGCCGCCGAGCAGAACCGGATTCTCGAAAGCCTGATGCAGAAAGGTGAAATCAAAGGCATGGCCATTTCCGTGATTTCCCCGGAAAGCCAAGGAGACCTCCTCGCCAAGGTGGCGGAAAAGATGCCCCTTGTAACCCACGACAGCGATGCCCCCAGGAGCCCGCGCAAGGTTTATCTCGGCACCAACAATTATGAAGCCGGCCGGGCCCTCGGCAAGCTGGTCAAAGCCAGGCTGCCGGATGGCGGCAAGCTGATGATTTTTGTCGGCAGTGTGGATGCCAGCAATGCGGTGGACCGCCAGCGCGGCCTGGTGGATGAACTCAGCGCGCCCTGATCCCTGCACATGGAAGCCCCGGAATGAATTTGAACAGAAGGGCGCAAAGGTCACGGAGAACAGGCCTGTGACTCATCACCCTGCTTGGGAAAATGACGGGCCACGGATATTACGGATGATACTGATACTCACTGATATTGCAAAACAATGAGATTCATTCAGAAGGGAATGCCGTGTTCATCATAAATTCGTGGTTATCAGTTCAATCCGTGATATCCATGGCCCGTCAGCGTCCTTTTTAGGATCACAGATCTTACGCTCCGGTGTGTCATCTCTATCCGCTCATCCCACGCATTTGACTCTGCCGTGTCCTTGGTGCCCTTCTGTTCAAATCCTCTGTTACGAGTTACCCCATGACCGCCGCTGCTGCCGACATTCCGCTCCTGGAAGCCCGGGGTCTGTCCAAACGATTCCCCGGAGTGCAGGCGCTGGCAGAGGTTAGTGCGGCCTTTCATGCGGGTGAGGTGGTGGCGGTGCTGGGGGAAAACGGCGCGGGCAAAAGCACCCTGATGAAGGCGCTCGCCGGAGTGCATCCGCCCGATGCCGGGGAAATCCGCTGGGAAGGAAACCCTGTCAGGATTCCGGGGGTGGCTCAGGCCGAGGCCCTCGGGATTGCTTTTATTCATCAGGAACTCAACCTCTGCGAAAACCTGACGGTGGCCGAGAATGTTTTTCTCGGGCGGGAGCCCCGCTTTGCCGGGTGCCTGGTGGACCGGCGCACCATGAAGCAGCGCACCCTGACCTTGCTGGACCGGGTCGGTCTGACGGTTAGCCCGGACACGGAAGTGGAGCGGCTTTCGATTGGCCAGCGGCAGTTGGTGGAAATTGCCCGGGCCCTGGCCCGCGACGCCAAACTGGTGATCATGGACGAACCCACCAGCAGCCTGACCGCCCGGGAAAGTGCCCGGCTTTTTGAGGTGGTGCATGATCTGAAGTCCCGGGGACTGGGCGTGGTGTTTATCTCCCACCGGCTGGCGGAGGTCATGGCGGTGGCCGACCGGGTCATGGTGCTGAAGGACGGACGGAACAGCGGCAGCCTGACCAAATATGAAATGTCTCCGGAACGCATGGTGCAATTGATGGTGGGCCGGGAACTGGACCCGTCGCGTCGTCGTCCCATGGAAGTGATTCCCGGTCCAGTCCGCTTGGAGGTGGCGCAGTTGCGCACCCGGGCGTGGCCGGACGAGGCGGTGTCCTTTTCAGTCAGGGCAGGGGAAATCGTGGGCATGGCCGGACTGGTGGGAGCGGGCCGCACCGAACTGGCCCGGGTAGTGGCCGGGGTGGACCGGGGATTGTCAGGATCGGTGAAAGTGGACGGGATTCCCCTGCGGCCGGGCAGGGTGGCGGGGGCTCTGCAGGCCGGAGTGGCCCTGGCCCCGGAGGACCGCAAGGAGCAGGGGCTATTTCTGGAAATGTCCATCAGGGAAAACATTGCCCTGCCCGGTCTGGGCGGGCAGCAGCGGTTTGGTTTTGTGAGGCAGGCGCAGGTCACCGCCCAGGCGGAGCAGATGCGCGGGCTGCTGGGAATCCGCACCACCCACCTTGAAAAACCGGCGGGTCTTCTGTCAGGAGGAAATCAGCAAAAGGTGGTCCTGGCCAAATGGCTGGCCTTGAATCCAAAGTTGTTTTTGTTGGATGAGCCGACCCGCGGGGTGGATGTGGGAGCCAAGGCGGAGATTTACCAGGTGATCGAGTCCCTCGCTGCTTCCGGCGCTGCGGTGCTGATGATATCCAGTGACCTTGAGGAAATCCTCCGACTGTCCGACCGGGTGCTGGTGATGCATGAGGGCCGGCTCGCGGGGGAGGTGGCCCGGGAGGACCTGAGTGAAGAAGCGGTGATGCACCTCGCCACCGGAACCAATGCTGTATGAAGAACCTTCTGACCAATCATTCGAAAACCCTGCTGATTCTGGCGCTGCTGATCGTGCTGACCCTGGTGTGTGGCTGGCTGGAACCCCGGTTTTTGTCGCGCGACAGTCTGGGGGCGGTCTTGAAGTATGCGGGCCTCTTTGGGGTGATTGCCCTTGGCGTCAGCTTTGTGATCCTGACCGGTGGGATCGATTTGTCGATTGGGTCATGGGTGGGTCTCTGTGCCGTGCTGTTTCCGGTTTTGTTAAAAGAGGGAATGAACGTGGGGGAGGCGGCCTTGGTGATAGCGGGTCTTTCCGTGTTGGCAGGACTGCTGCATGGGCTGCTGGTGACAAAATTGAATTTGCAGGCCTTTTTGGTGACCTTGTGCGGCTTGTTCATTTACCGGGGTCTGGCGAGGGTGGCCGGGGGGGGGCGGGAACAGATTTTGCCCTCCGATCAGGATTGGCTTCGGGATGCCCTGGTGCTCGGGCGGCCGCTGGCGGGCTGGCCGGTGCCCGCAGTATTTCTGTTGATGCTGGGCTTGGCAGTCGTGGCGGCCATTTTTCTGAATCTCACCGTCACCGGCCGCCGGTTGCTGGCGACGGGACGGAATGAACAGGCCGCACGGTTTTGCGGCATCGGGACCAGCCGGCTGCGTATCCTGGCGTTTGTGATTTGTTCCCTGCTGGCGGGGCTGGCCGGGGTTTTGTTTTTGTTGGATAGCCGTTCGGCACTGGGCTCGTCGTTCGGAAATTCCTACGAACTCTGGGCCATCGCGGGAGCCGTGCTGGGTGGCTGCAGCCTGCGGGGCGGACAATGCGCCGTGGCAGGGGTGGTGCTGGGCAGCATCATGGTGGCGGAAGTCCGCCAGGCGGTGTTTTTTGTCGCTGGGGATGAATGGAAGGAATTTGTCATCGGCGTGTTCATCCTCGCGGGGGTCATCGCCGATGAAGCCTTTACCCGATGGATGGCGGCCCGGCGGGTGCGGGCCTGAGTGCCCGGGGAGACCGCAATTAATGCTGAAAAACGGCTGGCCCTGGCGTATGCATTTCGAACCAACCACCCGTCCCTTCCTGCAGTTTTTCTCATTATTCCCGTGTTCAACGTCCAACCATTTCTGATTGGCTTGATCTTTTTTGCCCTGCCTCGATGCTCTAGCCCTCAATAGCATGGCCGAAGCCTTGTTTATAGCTGATGAAAGCGACGCTCGATGCTCTGTTAGTGCGGTGCGTGCGGCGATGGCTGTTGTGTTCTTGGAACATAAGAGCTGGGACACTCCCCACCCCACGCCCTCAGGCGACCTCTCAGAATATTCGGAACTTTGCCGGACGGGTTTGACGTTTTTTGTGCTGCGGTCTCCTGAAATGGTAATAATGCGGGAGATGAAAGGCACAGACAGAAAGCAACGATGGGAGTTCGATTACCGTGGGAGCACTGGCTGGATCATGGTCGAGGCGGGAGGCCGGTGGGAAAAAGGCAACGATAAACGGTGGGTTCCGGGCCGCGTTCGCTCAAATTTGACGGATCCATCCGAAAAGAATCTTTACGCCGAATTCAAAAAACATTGGCTTAAAGATTACAAAACGGGGAGAGAGAAACTCAAATTTGGTCCCTCCGCAGCAGTGTCTTTGGCGGATGAAATTCTCGCGACTTGGTAGCTCCCGACGTTTCGCGCGAAATCACCTCGAGAACGATTCCCGGGTTTCGGGCGCAAAATAACTTAAGGTTCGCGGGGAACGGCGGTGGTGTTGGATACGTAGCCGAGCACTCCAAAATCCCCGGCAGCGCTTGCCCGGGGCCGCCAGCGTGGCAGGATGCGGCAATGAAAGCCGGATTCCTCGACAAACTGATCGCCCGTCTCGACCGGGTGGACCCGAGTGAAGTGCAGGGTTTCCTCATGAAGCTGGTGCGGGAAAAGGGTTTCTTCGAGCAGGTGTTCGAAGTGCTGGAGGAAGGTGTTATTATTTGTGATCCCCAGGGCGTCGTCACCTTTGTGAACCGGGCTGCCTGCGGGTTTTACGGGATGGATCCCGAGACTTCCGCAGGCAAGCCGCTGGAAGAGCTGGTGCGCGGTGTTTCATGGCAGGTCCTGACCAAACGGCGGGAGGTGGTATCGCGGGACATGGAAGTGTTTTATCCGGAGAACCGCTATCTGAATTTTTACTTCCGCCCGATTGATGATGGGGAGCCCGGGGCTGCACCCCTTGGGTATGTGATGCTGGTGCGGGATATCACCCAGACCCGGCGGGTCACCGAGGAGCAGATCGAAAGCGAACGGCTCAATGCCCTGACCGTGCTGGCCGCCGGCGTGGCCCACGAGATCGGGAATCCGCTGAATTCCCTGAACATTCACCTCCAGATTTTGGAAAAGAAACTGAAGCGGCTGGATGCGGCTGTTTATGAAGGGGTGCGCGGGCAGGTGGAAGTGGCCCGGGCCGAGATTAAACGCCTCGACTTTATCATTGAACAGTTCCTCGGGGCGATGCGCCCGGTGCCCCCCCGGTTTGAACTGACAGATCTGAACCGGGTGGTGGAGGAAGCCGCCACCTTCCTCGCCCCGGAGTTGAAGGACCGGCGGATCACCACCCGGCTGCTGTTGCATGAAGGTTTGCCTCTGGTCCGGCTGGATGCGGCCCAGATGAAACAGGCGTTGTATAACCTCATCAAAAATGCCTCCCAGGCCATGGGCACTGGCGGGACCCTGCAACTCGCCACGGAATTGACGGATTACGAGGTGGTCATCAGGGTGGAGGACTCCGGCAAAGGCATGAGCCCGGAGACCGTGGCCCAGATGCATCAGGCGTGGTTCACTACCAAAAAAACCGGCACCGGCCTCGGCATGCTCATTGTGCGGCGTATTGTCAGGGAGCATGGCGGCGAGCTGTCGGTGCAGAGCGGGGAAGGGCAGGGCACTACCGTCCGCATCGCCCTGCCGCGGCAGGCCCGGGCGGCCCGGTTCCTCGAGGGGGGCGATGGCGAGTCCCCGCGCCGCAAGCCCGATGAAGTGATTGACGTGTGAGGACCGATTTGTTTACCTGTCTGTTCCCTGACCGATGCGCCCTATTTTCAAATGGTCCTCCCGGCTGCTGCTGGTGATGCTGCTCTGGCTGGCGGGCGTAGCTGTTTACATCCAGGTATACGCAGGCCGCGATGAAACCCGCCAGGCCGATGCCGCAGTGGTTCTGGGGGCCGCGGCATGGCATCAGAAACCCTCGCCCGTGCTGCAGGAACGCCTGAACCATGCCCTGAAGCTCTATCACTCAGGCCAGGTCCGCAAGCTCATCTTCACCGGTGGCTTCGGCGAAAAGGCGGTCATGGCCGAGAGCGAGGTGGCGCGGAATTATGCCATCGCCCACGGCATTCCCATAAAGGATATTTTGATAGAAAAGGCCTCCCATTCCACTCACGGCAATGTGCAGGAAGCCGCCCGCGTGATGCGGGAGAATCAGCTTAAGTCCTGCCTGCTCGTCAGTGATCCCCTGCATATGCGCCGCGGGGTGCTGATGTTCCGCCGCGCCGGACTTCCCTGCTTTTCCTCCCCTACCAAAACCAGCGCATTCACTTCGTGGACCGCCAAGGCAGGCTTCCTCGCCCGCGAGGTCATTTTCTTCACTGGTTATCTGGTGGCGGGCCGCTGAAAGTCCCCGTCATCCAGCAGGGTCCGCACCCCCCGTTCCATTGGGATTTTCTGCCATGGGGCGAGTCTGGGCCGTTCCGGGGTCTGTGGCAAGTTTATTGCTAGCGGTTTTTCAGACTGGGCATGGCGGGGAGATGAGACCGTTCATTTTGGGTCGTCGCTGGACGGGAAACGCGCGGACAGAATGTCCGCCCTCCTCAAGGAGGGAGTCGGGGGGCTGGGCAGGTTTTGAGGAGGATTGACATTCTGCCGACCGGTTAAGTTTTTGGGATGACTGGAAGGAGTGAAACAGTTCCCAGCAGTCCGCTCCCTTTTTCCAAAAAACGGGTCAACAGAATGTTGACGCTCCTCAGGGCGGCGCTACCAATGCGGATGTTCCTTTCCTGGGAGAAGGAGATTCAACGGCACGGGGACCGGCTGCCGCATTGGCAGCAGGAACTGGGGACGCAATTTGTGACATTCCGGCTGGGAGATGCGATGCCGCTTTCCAGGCTGAGGCAGTGGCAGGAAGACCTCCGCATCTGGTTGGCGGGATCCTGAACCGTGGTCGGAGAAATCGGAGCGGGAATATCACAAACTTTTTTCGTCCAAATTGGAGGACTGGCTGGATGAAGGCATGGGAAGTTGTCTATTCCGCAAGGAGGAGGCCCGGGTCATCCTTTCCCGGACTCTGATGCAGTTCCATGGAAACCGGGTAAGGCACCATGCGTGGGTCATCATGCCAAATCCTGTCCATGTGTTGTTCATTCCTGTGGTGCCGGTGGCAAAACTGGTGCAGGGATGGAAGGCCTCTTCGGCCCGCTTACTGGGAAAAAAGTCGGTTTGGCAGCGGAATTATCGGGACACTTTGATCCGCGATGCCCGGCATTTCGGAAATGCGTGGCGGTATGTGCTCAATAATCCTCTCAAGGCGGGCCTGAGGGAAGATGAATATACCCTGTGGGAGGAGAGGGAGCCACCCAATGCATGTGAGCTCTGAGGAGGGTCGACATTCTGTCGACCTGTCAAATTTAATCGGGTTGGGCACTGGCGGACAGAATGTCCGCCCTCCTCAGGAAAGCACGCTCCGCGCCTGGGCGGCGTCGAGGGCGATCTGGGATTTGAGGGCATCGAGGGAGTCCATTTTCATTTCATCGCGGAGGCGCTGGATGAAGCGGACTTCGATACCCTGGCCGTAGAGGTCGCCGGTGTGGTCGAAGAGGTGAACTTCCAGTTGGCGTTTGGCGCGGCCATCTTCTTCGACGGTGGGACGCAGACCGAGATTGGCGACGCCTTTGAGGGATTGGCCCGCGACGGTAGCCTTGACCGCATAGACGCCGATGGGGGGGAGTTGCTCCGCTTCGAGGGCGAGATTGGCGGTGGGAAAGCCGAGTTTCCTGGCAAGCTGGCGGCCTTGAACGATGGTGCCGTGGATGGAGTAGTCGCGCCCGAGCAGACGGGCGGCGGCAGGGAAGTCGCCCCGTTCGACCGCCAGCCGGACGCGGGTGCTGCTAACGGGTTCGCCATTGACGACGACGGGCGCGATGCCATGGGCCTCGAAACCAAGCAGGTTTCCCAGACCGGTGAGGGTTTCCAGGTTGCCGCTGCGGCCCTGACCGAAGGCCCAGTTGTAGCCTACGGTGATGCTGCCAAGGGGACGGGCGGCGTCCGTGAAGGTGCGGATAAAGGATTCCGGAGAGAGGGCCGCGAGCGTCAGGTCAAAGGGAATAATGAGCAGATGGGTGACTCCCAGTTGGGCAAGGATGAGACTTTTATGCAGGGTGGAAGTGAGCAGACGCGGCGCGGTGTCAGGGCGCAGCAACTTCATGGGGTGGGGATCGAAGGTCGCAATCACCGCAGTGCCACCCCCGGCCTCTGCCGCCGCCTGGGCGCGGCGGATGACCTCCTGATGCCCGGCATGCACTCCGTCAAAGAATCCCATTGCCAGATGCACCGGTCCGGGCAGGGCGGTGAGACCGGCGATGGAGTGGATGGTTTGCACGGAAAATGCGTTGGAGTCCCGCCTTCAGGCGGTAGGGATGTTAAGAAACAAGTTTGCCGGGAACCGCCTGAAGGCGGGACTCCAACGGTTAGACGCCCCGGAGGCGGCTGACGTCGCGGAGGGAGAGGAGGCGGGCGAGGAGTTCCTTGCGGGGGAGGGTTTTGAGTTCCTCGAAGGTGGTGGATTTGGTGAGGTCGAATTTTCCGCTGCGGGTGCGGCGGAGGGCAGCCATATGGCCGTGGTTGCCGAGGGCTTCGCCGAGGTCGTGGCAGTAGGTGCGGACGTAAAAGCCTTTGCTGCAAATGACGCGGAATTCGATGTCAGGGAGATGGACGCCTTTGATCTGGTGATGGAAAACGGTCACGAGGCGTTTTTCGCGTTCGATCTCAATCCCCTGGCGCGCGAGTTTGTAGAGGGCGACGCCATCCTTTTTGATGGCGCTGACCATGGGGGGAAGTTGATAGAAATCCCCCCGGAACTGGGAGAAGGCCGCTTCCAGTTGCTCCAAGGTGTAGGCGGGCACTTCGGCTGTGGCAATGGGTTCTCCCCACGCATCCTGGGTGGTGGTGGAGGAACCGAGGCGGAGGATGCCTTCGTATTCCTTCTCTTCGGCCATGAGCAGGTCCTGGATCTTGGTGGCGCGGCCGACCACGAGGATGAGCAGGCCGGTGGCGTTGGGATCGAGGGTGCCGCAGTGGCCTATTTTTTTGGTGCCGAGGGCGCGCCGGGCGACGGCGACGACATCGTGGGAAGTCATGTCCTGGCCTTTGTCGATCAGCAGGACGCCGTCGATTTCTGGATCAGGAGAACGTTTCATGGAGGGCTTGGAATACGCGGGATTGGGCATCGGAAAGGGGGCCGGGGAGCCGGGCGCCGGCGGCGAGGCGGTGTCCGCCCCCGCCGAAGCCGGCGCAGATGGCACCGACGTCGATGGCAGGGTCTTTGGAGCGGAGGCTAAGACGGATTTTTCCGTCAGGGCCGGGAAGTTCCTCGAAGGCAGCGGCGACGACGACGCCCTGGATGGAACGGAGATTGTCCATCAGGCCTTCGTTGTCGTCCGGCTGCATGTTGATGGAATCGGCAAACTGGCGGGTCAGGGCCCATGAGGCGACTTTGCCGCCGTGGGAAATCTGCATGGCATTGAGCAGATGGCGCAGCAGTTCCACGCGGCGGAGTGGATAGGATTCGTAGGTATCCTGACAAAGCTTGCTCACATTGATGCCGGCGCGGATCAGGGCGGCCCCAATCTCGTAAGTGTGGGCGGTGGTGCTTTGATATTGGAAGGAGCCGGTGTCGGTGGAGATGGCGACGTAGAGGTTGCTGGCAATTTCCGGAGTGATTGGAAACCCGGTGGCGGTGAGAAGATCGTAAATGATTTCACCGGCGGCAGGAGCCCCGGAATTGATATAGTGGAGGTCACCGTAACCTTCATTGGAGACGTGATGGTCGAGGTTGACCCAGGTTTTGACACCGGCGAGGGCAGCAAGGGCGTCAGGACCGAGGCGTTCGCGGTTGGCGCAGTCCACGGCGATGGCGACTTCGGCATCAATGGTCTGGCCTGGGACAGGTTTTTCGATGAGTTCCGAGCCGGGAAGGAAGGCGAGGTTGGCGGGAAGGCCATCGTCATTGAGGAGACGGACCGGTTTGCCGAGGTTTTTCAGCGCGAGACCGAGGGCGAGAGTGGAGCCGATGGCATCGCCGTCCGGCCGCTGGTGCGCGAGCACGGCAAAGGACGACGCGCTGCGGAAGAGGGCGGCGAGATCCGGGAAAGAAGTGTTGGTTTTCAGGCTCACGGGGCGGAGCGGGGATGGTTTGATAGGACCGATAGGACGTATAGGACCTATTTTTCGCCGATCAGAGGTTTCGTCGGCGGAGAGGGCGGTCTTTGGCGGGGGGGACAGGGAGGTCCTTTGTGTCCTTTACGTCCTTTTGGTCATTTTGGTCATTTTCTCCAACAACCACTTCCGGCTCCGCTTCCGGCTCCGGCTCCGGATTCAGCCTGGCGGACTCGTTCAGTTGTTGATCGATTTCCTCCATGAGGGCCGTGACCCGGACCCCGCGTTCCACGCTGTGGTCGAGCTTGAAGAAGAAATGCGGGCTGTTTTTAAGGACCACTCGTTTGGCGACGCGGGAGGAAAGCAGGCCACGTTGGGTGTTGAGTTTATCGACCACGGCCTGTTGCCGGCTGTCAGGGCCAATGACTCCGATGAAGATGTGGGCGTTTTTGAAGTCAGGCGTGAGATCAACACCGGTGACGGTCACCAGAACGTCGGGGAAGGCATGGTCGCGCGCCAGGATGCTGGACAGCTCCCGCTGGATCAATTCGGTGACTCTGGCTTTTCGGTTGGTCATGGGAGGGAAGGGGGGCGGGCCACGGATGGCACGGATAAAAAAGATAGCACGGATGCCACGGGAGATTGCAACAGAAGGTCCGCCATGGACCGGGGAATAGAGGAAAAGGGGAAAGGGGAGCTTCGTTGATCCAAGGGCGACAAGGCCTTGTTAAAAATCTTTGCCATCCGTTATATCCGTGCCATCCGTGGCCCGTTACTCTGCTGGTTACAGAGTCTGGGCGATCTTTTCGAGTTCGTAGCACTCGATGACATCGTTGATTTCGTATTCGTTGAAATCGCCGAGGCGGACGCCGCATTCCATGCCGTTGCGGACTTCGGCCACGTCCTCGGTGAAGCGGCGCAGGGTTTGGAAGCCGCCGTCGTAGACAGCCACCTTGCCACGGAGGACGCGGGCCCGGGCATTGCGGACGAGTTTGCCGTCGGTGACCACACACCCTCCGGCGCGGCCGCGCTGGATCTTGAAGACCTGTTTGACCTGGGCATGGCCAATGACTTTTTCGCGGGTCAATGGATCCAACAGTCCGAGCATCGCCTCTTCCATCTGATCGAGCAGTTCGTAGATGATGGAGTAAAGCTTGACCTGGATGCCTTCAGCTTTGATCGCCTTGACGGCTTTGGCTTCGACTTTGGTGTTGAAGCCGACGATGACGGCGTTGGACGCGGATGAAAGGAGGACATCGCTTTCCGTAATCGGGCCTACCGCGCTGAGAACAAAATCGATGCCGACCTTGTCGGATTTGATTTCCTTAAGCTGGGCGACAATGGCTTCCAGCGAGCCCTGGGCATCGGTTTTGAGGATCAGGCGCAATGACTTGCGTTCCGAGCCCTTCATGTCCGCGAAGAGGCTTTCGAGGGAAGCGCGTTTTGGAGCGGCGAGTTTGCCGGCACGTTCCTCACTGGTGCGTTCCTCGCTGAGCTTTTTGGCATCGCGTTCGCTGTCCATTTCCACCAGTTCGTCACCTACGTTAGGAATTGCGGAGAAGCCGGTGACTTCCACCGGCATGGCGGGTCCGGCTTCCTTGACGGAACGGCCGCGGTCGTCCAGCATGCTTTTCACCTTGCCATAGTGAGGGCCGCAGATGAAGGCGGTGCCGACGCGGAGAGTGCCGCTTTGCGGAATGATAGTGGCGGTAGGACCTTTGCCTGGTTCCACGCGGGATTCGATCACCATGGCGCGGCAGGCGGCCTTGGGGTTGGCGCGGAGTTCGAGGATTTCCGCCTCCAGCATGGTGCTTTCAAGCAATTCCTCGATGCCGATTTTCTTGGTAGCGGAAACGGGAACGGTAATGATGTCGCCGCCCCAGTCTTCCGGGGTGAGGTCATTTTCCTGGAGTTGTCGTTTCACCTTGTCAAAGTCAGCGGAAGCAAGGTCGCACTTGTTCATGGCGACCACGATTTTGACGCCGGCGGCTTTGGCGTGGGCGATGGCCTCCTTGGTTTGAGGCATCACCCCATCGTCTGAAGCGATCACCAGCACCACGATGTCGGTAACCATGGCACCGCGGGCGCGCATGGCAGTAAAGGCCGCGTGACCGGGTGTGTCCAAAATCGTAATGTGGCCACCCTTGTGTTCCACGCTGTAAGCAGAGACGCCCTGGGTAATACCCCCGGCTTCGCCTGCCGTGACACGGGAGGAACGGATCGCATCAATCAGGCTGGTCTTGCCATGGTCCACGTGGCCCATGAAGGTGATAATTGGAGCGCGGGGTTTGAGGGCTTCTTCCGGTTCCGCCACCGGAGCGACGGGCTCCTTGATGACTTCTTCGACTTTGTGGATACCGCTGCCTTTTTCGCGTTTTTCGCGTTCGAAAGTCAGGCCATGCTTTTCGCAAACCCTTGCGGCGACATCCGGTTCGATGGAGACGCCCGGGTTGGCAAAGATGTCGAGTTCCATCAGGTCCTTGATCAGGACGAATACCTTGACGCCCATTTTTTCCGCGAGGTCACGGACGATGATGGGCGGCTTGATGGAGATGACCTTGGGATCGTCAGGTTCGTCCTCACTCTCGCTCTGGATGGTTTCCCCCGGAGGTGGACCGACGGGAGGAGCCACCACTTCAGGTTCGTCAACAACCGGAACGGGTGCCACAATACCCGTTAGGGGCGTCAAGGGAGTGAGTCCGGGCGCGCGGCGGATCCTGGGCTTGGCATCATCAATCAGGGACAGCACTTCCTTTTTCGGCACGGGAACAGAAACCGGGACAGAAGGCGGGGTAGCCAACGGGGCCTGGACGGTGCCCGGCTTGACGCGGGTCCGTTTCGGCTTGTCGCCGATCAGATCAAGCGTGTCGCCCGGGGTCACAGAGGGCACCTTGCGGACGGGAGCGTCCACGGGGGATTCGGATTCAGAAGAGGCGGCAGGACGCGTGGATTTGCGCGCCGGGGAGGCAGCGGATTCGGAACCTGAGGTGCTCGTGGATTTGGATTTGCCGGGCATGCGATAGTAGGGCCGCCTTCATGGCGTCAGACGGAGGGGATTGCAACCCCGGTTATTAGGCGGACGCGGCAGAAGACTGCGTCTGGGCTTTGGCAACAATGGCGGCGGCTTCCTCAAGCGGGATGCCGAGCACATCCACAATATCGGAGGCTTCCAGGGTGGAAATGACTTCGATACTGTTCATGCCGGTCGTCACGAGGGCTTCCGCCAGTTCGACTTCGATGCCGAGGTGGGAGGCCAGTTCGGAGGCGGCATTGTGGACGCGGCCGACGAATTTTTCATGGGCGCTTTCATCGCGCTCCACCTGGACATCCCAGCCCATCAGGCGGTTGGTCAGGCGGACATTCTGACCATGACGGCCGATGGCTTTGGAAAGTTCGTCCTCGCGGACCTTGGCGAAAATGCGTTTGTTGACCGGGTCGACGATGATTTTGTCATCGGCAATGGTGGCGGGTTTGAGGGCATCCTTGAGAAACTCCTTCGGATTGTCGCTCCATTTGATGATGTCGACTTTTTCGTTGTTGAGTTCGCGGACGATGTTTTTGACGCGGGCTCCGCGCATGCCGACACAGGCCCCCACCGGATCCACTTTGGAATCGGCACTCCAAACGGCGATCTTGGTGCGGTAGCCGGCTTCCCGGGCGATGGAACGGATCTCCACCGTGCGGTCGGCGATTTCGCTGACTTCACTTTCGAAGAGGCGTTTCACAAAATTCGGATGGCTGCGGCTGAGAATGATTTCCGGGCCGCGGATGCCGTTCTCCACCGCTACCACATAAACGCGGATGCGGTCCCCGATGTTATAGTCTTCGGTGGCCACGCGTTCCTTCTTCGGCATGATGCCCTCGAATTTGCCGAGGTCCATGATGACGTCGGATTTCTCGAAGCGGCGCACGGTGCCGTTGACGATTTCTCCGGCGCGGTCCTTGAATTCCTCGTAAATCAGCAGTTTTTCCTCCTGCCGGATGCGCTGCATCATGGCTTGCCGGGCAGTCTGGGCGGCGATGCGGCCCATGTCCTTGGGGGTCACATCCACCTCGATTTCGTCGCCGATTTCAGCATTCTTTTTGATCTTGCGCGCCGTCGAAAGCGCCAGTTCATCAAAGGGAGCGGTGACGGTTTCCACCACCATGAGCTTGGCTTTGGCCTTGATGCCTCCCTTGACAGGATCGATGTCGATGCGCAGTTCGCGGGCCGGACCAATGCTCTTTTTCGAGGCCGTCAGAATAGCGGAGGAGAGAGCCTCGATCATCTTGTCTCGGCTGATTCCTTTTTCTTTTTCGTAGTATTCAAAGACGGCGAGAAGTTCGCTGGTCATAACGGCAGTTCGCTAAAAATAAAAAAAACGGGAGGACTTCCCGTTTCTCAAGGTTCAGCACGGCTATAAATCCAAAACTTCCGCCCGTCAAGCTGTGCCGGGACAAAATTTTTGCGCACACGCTCATCATGGGGCGCGCAGGACGAACTATGTCGTTTTGGAAAAACCGGCAGAACGAATGGATGGCTTGACGGGATTTGGTGGAGCCTAGCGGATTCGAACCGCTGACCCCTTGCATGCCATGCAAGTGCTCTACCAACTGAGCTAAGACCCCAAATCCCGGGCGTTGTGCGGCCGGACGATTCCCATACCCTGTTCCGGACCGCTGCCAAGTGGTTTTTTCAACTTCTCCAAAGTTCTTTTGGCGATTAGACCACCTTCGGGGAGGATTCGGCCAACTTAACCGACAGCCAGTTGGCGCAAATCGCTTTCCAAGGCGGAAAACTGCGTCTGAAGGCCACATAAATATCCGGATCGGTACTGAATCGGTCAAAATCCGCATGAACCTGCCGGCAGAAATTAGCCAGTTCCCCCGCGCAGGGAGCAAGTCCGGCTGGGTCGTGTTTCAGCCATAGCTTAAAATGCCGGCCACCGCATCGATGGAGTCCGGGTCCTCCGTTTCGCCGTCCTGCGGATCGTGGACATGGCCCAGAGTAAGGCAGTAACGGATGACCGGCCTGATATAGTATCGAAAGGCGGGAGCGCCTACCCAGGCAAGACTGTCAATCTCCCAAAAACCTCCGCCGCCCCTGAAGAACATTTCAAAAACCTTATCAGCCGTTTTGTCGTGAAACACCTTGCCGGCCTCCAAGCACCACGGGGCCGTGCCCAGCACAACCTCTGAATAAGGAGGGAGCGGCTCTGGAGTGCTCATAGCCTGGGGGCTCGAGGATACAGCTAACCTCTTTGGTGGAGTGCCGTGAAAAATTGGCGGATATCCATCCCTTAAATTCCATCAGCTAAATCAGGATTCCGGGACTTTCGCCGGAAACGAAAATGGTGCGCGATACAAGGTTCGAACTTGTGACCCCCTCCGTGTCAGGGAGGTGCTCTACCACTGAGCTAACCGCGCTTGGCTGGTCCGCATCGGCTGCGGGCGGGAATCCTAGATTGGACGGGACAAGGTGCAACCGGTTTTCGGGGGACCGGCAATTATTTCAGCGGAGGATGTCCGGGATCATGCGGTTGCCGCCGGCCGGACGCAGGGAGCGGGGATCAGCCGGGCGGGCCTCCGTGATGGGAAATTCGGAGGTGCCCCAGCCTTCGGTCAGGCGGCTGACGAGTTCCTCGGCCATCTTGCGGGAGGCATCATCCAACGCCTGGCGTTCGCTGAGCTGGAAGTTGGGGTCGAGGAAGATGGAGGTGGCACCGCGGACGGTGCCTTTGGCGAGGAGGTTGCCGGTGACGGGTTCTTCGACGGTAAAGTCCACATCCATGATCAGTTCAAGCTCACGGGTGCGCAGGTTGTTATTGCGGGCACTGCGGAGTTGACGGCGGGTGAAGTCGCGGATGGTGCCCCGGAGGATGGCATCGGCATACTGGGCGTCCTTGATCTGATAGGTGCCGTCGATTTGGAACTGGCGGACCACATTGTTGGTGACCAGCACGGCCGAGCGGGGTTCGAGAGTCAGATTTTTAAAGGTCGGCACAGCGATGCTGGTGACATTTTCCATGCGTCCCGGTTTGTCGGATCCGGCGTGGTATCCGGCACAACTGGTGAGCATCAGGGCAGCGGCGGCGGCAAAAAAGGAGGGACGGATCAACAGGGAGAACAGTTGCATGGGAGAAAAGGAAAAGCCGGAAGCAAAGTCAGGAAGCCGCAGGAATTAGTTTTCAGGCCCGGCGGGATCTGCGGGAACGACTGGTTCCGAAGGGGGAGCCAGACCGGGTTCCTCCGGAGCAGGCAGGACAGGCATGTCGCCGGGGGCAGGGAGGGACGGGGGTTCCAGCGAGGGCGTGCCCGCCGGGGGCAGGGGATCCCCGGGAACAAGGTCTCCCGCCGAAGGGGCCGGGATTTCGCTTGGATTCAACAAGCTGTCATCCGGTCTCAGCATGCGGTCCGTTCCGGTCGGCAGGTCAGGTTCTTCCAGCGGCGTGATCGGGATTTGGTCCCCGCCGGTGCGCATTTTGGGTTTGCGGAGCAGGCTGGCGATCCTGGCAGGAGGAGGAGGAGGGCCGAAGTAACCCGGCTTGCTCTTGATGTCCACGGTGGCCGGGACGGCCAGGTCCCGGGCGGTCACGGCAACCGCAGGAACCGATTCGATCAGGCTCGGGTCCTTGCTGGTCATGGCGTTGATGCGCTCGCGGGCCTCAGAAAAATGGGGGTTGCCCGGCGAGCGCAGGACATCGCTGTAGTAGATCAGGGCGGCGCGGTAGTTCCCTTGTTTCTCGTAGAAACGGCCGGTTTTCCATGCATTTTCCGCCGCGATTTCGTCGACTTGGGCCCGGGTGTCGCTGAGGTCCGGCGCGGTCATGTCCGGGAACAGGCCGGCGGCCTGGTCGGCGGCGAGGCGGGCTTTTTCCACGTTGGAAGCATCGCGGCTGCCGCCTTCCACCTTGCCGAGGTAACCTTTGCTCACTTTCGCCTGGGCGTCTGCCGCCAGCGGGCTGGAGGGGTAATCTTCCACCACTTTTTTGTAGGCGGCAATGGCAAGGTCCGGGGCGTTGGTCTCCTCATGAATGCGGCCGATCTCAAACTGGGCTTCGGCAGCCCGGCGCCCGCGGGGAGCGTTCGAGATCACCTTTTCGAACATTTCAATCTGCTGGGTCGGGTCCAGTTTTTTGGGAATGCCTAGAAAGGATCCCAGCTTTTCGCTGCGGGCCTGGGTGGCAATCGCCACCTGGCGGTCAATGGCCTCGCTGAATTGGGCGCTTTGTTTGTAGGTATCCACCAACTCCTGGTAGGTCTCAAAAGCTTTGGTGAATTTGCCATCACGTTCGTAGGTGGTGGCGAGACGGAATTGGGCCATGGGCGCAAAGCTGGTCAGCGGATAGCGGTCAACGATCCGCTTGTAGGTGGAGGCGGCGGCTCCGCTTTTCCCGCCAGCTTCCTGATCCTGGGCCTGGCGCAACAAATTCCCCGCTTCCATCTCCGCCACCCGGAGTTCGGTCGCAGCCGGGGCGCTCTCAAGGCCTTTGCGCTTGAATGGATTGGGGATTGCGGAAACCGGACTGGCCGCCGCGACGACCACAGCGGAGGTGAGGGAGAAGAGCAGGAGACGGGAAGGAGCGCGATTCATGGGGCCGGGAGAAAGGAGGTGAAGAGATGGGGAGAGCAACGCTGTCCCTCCAGACAATCTGATTCCGTGCCAGATGACCAGCAGGATTGCAACTTGGAAACGGTTGGTTTTTCACCGGACTTTAGCTTCTTCCCCGTTCCCTTGGGCTCCCCCAGCCGGAAGTTGGCTGGGTCAAGCCGGAAATTGGTAATTATGATAACTACGTAAAAACGGCCTAAATTCTGCTTAAACCACGAAATTTAATTGACCTCAACTAATGCCTGTGGTTAATCATCCGGATAAATTTAACAATCGCTGGAATTTTCAAATTTGACAAGATGAGCCTCAAAACTGCCGGTGGCCAGCGCCTTCTTTTTCCGTGGGAAACACGGAAGGGGAGCGGCCACTTGGGCAGTTCAGAGAGGGTCACAAAGTCGGCTACTTCGGGTCAGCCATGATGACTTTTTTTCCAAAATTGATCTTTCCTCCGCCCTGCAACCGCTTGGTGGTGAGGCGGTCACCCCTTTCCGACCCCGCACCCGAGTGGGGGACACCGGCGTGGCCATGGCAATTGGCCCACTTGGCCCATCTGCCGGGCCTTCCAGTGGTGGTGGGTGGGCCGGATCTTGATCCAGTCCGGGGGTATGAGGGGCTGAGAGTGGCTACGTCCGGCCATGGCACCGGGCCCCGGGATGAAACCGATGAGAGTTATCATATTCCGGTTTTGGAGCGCGAGGTGGTGGAGGCCCTTGCTCCGGCTCCGGGCAAACTCATTTTGGATGGCACCCTTGGTGGGGGAGGGCATACCCGGCAATTGTTGGGCAAGGGAGCCAATGTGCTGGCATTTGATCAGGATCCCGAGGCCCTTGAGTGGGCTACAGAGCGGCTGGCTGCGATGTCCGACCAATTGATCGCGATCCGGGCCAATTTCGCCACTTTCCCTGACATATTGGAAGAGGCGGGGCTGGGGCCGGTGCTGGATGGGATCCTCCTTGACCTTGGGATCAGCAGCCATCAGGTCGATTTGGCGACCCGGGGATTTTCCTTCATGAGGGACGGCCCTCTGGATATGCGGATGGATCCGGAGGCCCCGGTTTGCGCGGCCGATCTGATCAATGGCTGGCCGGAGGAAGAACTGGCCCGGATTTTTTACGAATACGGAGGGGAACATGCTTCCCGCCGGGTGGCCCGGGCGATCGTGCAGCGCCGCAATGAGCGGCGTTTTGAAACCACGGGAGACCTCGCGGCGGTGGTGGCCACCGTGATTCCCAAGCGGGGGCCCGCCTCGCCCGCGACCCGGGTTTTTCAAGGGCTGCGCATCGCTGTCAATGACGAGATGGCCGTGCTGGAATCCGCGCTGGGATCCGCGCACCGCTGGCTGAAACCAGGGGGGCGTCTGGCCGTGATTTCTTTTCACTCGTTGGAGGACCGCCTTGTCAAGCAGTTCTTCCGCCGGCACAGCACGCCTGAACTTGACCGCCCTGAGTGGCCGGCTCCCCGCCCGAATCCGGAGTGTTATTACCGTTTGGCAAGCCGCAAGGGCATCACTGCCGGAGTCCCTGAAACCGCCCGCAATCCCCGCTCCCGCAGCGCCACTCTCCGGGTGGCGGAGCGCCTTGGGTGATTTCTTTCCAGTCAAAATTTCATCTCTTTCCTTCTCCTTCTCCTTCTCCGTGTCCGCTTCCCCCAAACGCCGTAAAAACCGCTCTGCGCAGGATTCCCTGCGCCCGGGCTGGATGATCAACTGCATCCTGTTCTGTGTTCTGCTGGCAGGAATCGGCGCTTGTTATGTGTGGCTGGGGGCCAAAAAGAAGGACCGGGCGGACCAGATCCTCGGCATGCACCGGGAAATCCGTGAAATTGAAAACCTCACCAAGGAAAAGGAGATGCAGATCAACCTCCAGCTCTCCCCGGAGCATCTGCAGAGCCGGACTGACAAGGCCGGGCTGGAATTGAAGCCGATTGATATTGGTCCCAAGGGCCGCCTCTACCGCCTGCCGGAGCCTGCCCCGGATGCGGGGATCTCCCTCCCGCCGCAGAACCTTGTTTCCGCCGGATCCCTGAACCCATGAAAACCCGTCAAGAACATTGCCGGTCCGAGCCAGGGGACCGCTGCCTGCGGTTCCGTGCGGGGCTGTTGTGCTGTGGGGTGGTCACGGTCTTCAGCCTCTATTCCTGGAGGCTGATCCACCTTCAGTATGAGGAGCATGCCAACCTGAGATCCCAGCAGGAACGCCGCCAGCAAAGGACGCACTCCCTGAATGCCTCCCGGGGAGATATTCTGGATACCCGCGGGAGGATTCTCGCCTCCGATGAGCCGGTGCAGCAGGTTTCGTTCGAATTGGATTTTCTCAAGGTCGGGGCCCCACTGGCCAAGGCTTTGTCGACCGTTGAGGGCATGAAGGCCCATGACCTTCGCCACGTCTACAGCCTTGATGATCTGCAGAAGCGTTACCTGCGCCACCTCGCCCGGATCGCGGCTCCCTTCTTCGAGATGAGTGAAGCCGATTTTGAATCCCGGATCCGCGCCCGGCTGGCCCAGCGCCAAACCGGTGAAGTGGCCTTGTCGCGCAATCTCAGCGTGAGCGCGACGCTGCGGCTGAGGGAAAACATGGAAGCGGCCGGGCTGGGCACCTACCGGGAAAACCGCAACCGCGGCACCTTGGGTGGCCTGGTGTTTCAAAATGCGTTTGCCCGCCGGTATCCGGCGGAGCTTCCCCTGACCCACATCGTGGGATTCTTTGGCGAGACCGATCCCTTGCCGGGAGCGGCTCCCCTGCCGCCCCGGGGCGTGGCCGGGGCCGAACGCTTTTTCGACAGCGAACTCACCGGCGTGCCCGGAGAACGCAAACTGGAGGTGGATGGCTGGGGCAATGAGGTGCCGGCCTACCGCGGCAAAATTACTCCGCCCCGCAACGGCCGCGGGGTGCAGCTCAGTGTGGATCTGGGACTGCAGGCCATCGTGGAAAAGGCCCTTGATGAAACCGGGTCCGCCGAAGGCGAAGTTTATGTCAGGGATCTGGAGGCCGAACGTGTGATTGTGGTGCTCTTCGATCCTGCCACCATGGGAGTGCGGGCCATCGGCTGCCGCGACCGCATCCATGGTCCCCATAAGCCGTTGCTGAACAATCCGGTGACGGAACTGCTCTACGAGCCCGGCTCCACTATCAAAATCGTCACGGTCGCAGGAGCGCTCTCCTCGGGCAAGGTCCATCCAAAAAGCCGCATCCTGCTGTCCGCCAGCGGGCGGTGGGACGACGAGGATATCCAGCCTATCAACGACGAGAAGCCCATGGCCTCGGCCACGGTGGAGGAAATCCTCATTCACTCCAGCAACATCGGGGCCTACAAACTGGGCCGGATGCTGGGAACCCGTCGGTTTGAGCAGCTCTTCCGCGACTTCGGCTTCTGCCAAAGGACGGGCTTTGAATCCCCGCAGGAAAGCCGCGGCTACTTCGGAGGACCGATGACCTATCAAACCTTGTCCCGGGTCGCCTTTGGCAATGCCATCGCCGTGACCCCGGCCCAGATGTGCGGGGCGTTGGGGGCCATCATCAACGACGGCCAGTTCCAGCCTCTGCACCTTGCTGAAGCATGGGTGGACGAAAATGGCCATGCGGGAGACGAGGTGGTCCGGGCGGGAGCCCGCCGCATCATCACGCCGGGGGCGGCCGAGGCAGTGCGGCAGGCCATGCTGCAGGTGGTGGAATCCGGCACCGGCAAAATGGCCCGCAGCGAGTATTTCCAGATTGCGGGCAAAACCGGAACGGCCCGGAAGGCCACCCCGCTCAAACTGAAAAACGGCAAGGTGATCAGCGTCTACCAGGGGGAAGTGATCTGCTCCTTCATCGGTTTTCTGCCCGCCGACAAACCGAAGCTCGGCGGGCTGATCATTGTGGACAACCCGAATAGCAAAACCATTCCGCACTATGGCGGCCGCATGGCGGCACCGCTGTTCCGCCGCATCGCAGAACGGGCCATGGCCTATTATCAGGTGCCTCCCCAATTTTCCCCGGAGACCAAACTGCTGCCCCAGGCGGCCCGCAGCACCGCCGTGCGTGCCGCGGCCCAATCCTTTACCCGCTAGGACCCCGTTTTTGATGAAACTTACCGCCTTGCTGGACCATCTCACCCGCGTCCGCACCTTCGGACCGCTGGATCTGGAGGTGCGCGGCCTCACGGCAGACTCCCGCACCGCCGGTCCGGGCATGTTGTTTGCCGCCCTGCGCGGGGAGACCTCGGACGGACATGACTTTGTGTCCCAGGCGATCAGCAATGGGGCCGCCGCCATCCTCGCGGAAACCGATGTCCCAGTCGGTTTCCAAGGCACCTGGCTCACGGTGAAGGACAGCAAGGCCGCCCTCGCCGAAACCGCGGACGTCTTTTTCCGCAAGCCTTCGGACCGCCTGCTGGTGGCCGGCGTGACCGGCACCAACGGCAAGACCACCACCGGCTTTCTGCTGCAACATCTCATCGAATCAGCCAAGGGGCCCTGCGGTCTGATCGGCACCGTGAAATACCTGACCGGCAGTGCCACCCCTGAACCGGCGTCCCACACCACTCCTGACAGCATTACCCTGCAACGGCTCCTCCGCACCATGGTGGAGAACCAGTGTGCCGGGGTGTCCATGGAAGTGAGTTCCCACGCCCTCACCCAGCAGCGCACCCACGGCATCCGCTTTGATGCCGCCATCTTCACCAATCTGACCCAGGACCATCTTGACTATCATAAAACGATGGAAGCCTATTACGACGCCAAGGCGTTGTTTCCGGCCCATCTGGTGGAACAGGGAGGCAGTAAAAAGCCGGCTTTGATCGTCAATACCGACGATGCCGCCGGCCGCCGCATGGTCCGCGAATATGAAGGCAAACTCCGCCTCGTGACCTACGGCATGAATGTCCACGCCGATTTCCGGGCCTCCCAGATGTCGGCCACCATGAAGGGCACCAGCTTCACCCTCGAAGCCCGGGGCCGCAGTTTTCTGGTCCGGATGCCTCTGATCGGCCGCTTCAATGTCTACAATGCCCTCGGGGCTCTCGCGGCGGTGTGGTCGATGGACCTGAATCTCCGCCAGGCCGTCAAGGCTTTGGAGGAATCCCCTCAGGTGCCGGGCCGGATGGAGTCCGTGGCGGCGAACAAGCCGTTCCGGGTCTTTGTCGATTACGCCCATACTCCGGATGCTCTTGAAAATGCCCTGCGCACCCTGCGGGACCTCGGGCCGCGGCGCATCATCACGGTTTTTGGCTGCGGGGGCGACCGCGACCGCAGCAAACGGCCCCGCATGGGAGCGGTAGCCGAAGCCGGCAGCCATTATTCCATCCTAACCAGCGACAATCCGCGCAGCGAGGAGCCTGAAGCCATCCTGGCCGACATCAAGTCAGGCATGTCAGGGGAAACTCATGAATTGATCCCGGACCGCCGCGCGGCCATTGAGCGCGCCATCTCCCTCGCCGGAGGCGGCGATATCGTGCTGATCGCAGGCAAAGGTCATGAGACCGGCCAAACTGCGAAGGGCACGGTGACGCCTTTCGATGATGTGCAGGTGGCCCGCCAGATTCTCCACCACTGGACCCTTCCCGAGCGCCCATGATCCCTCAAACCCTGGCAACTTTGGCCGAATGGAGCGGTGCCCGGCTTTTGTCGGGCAATCCGCATGCCATGGCTTCCGGAGTGGGCACGGATACCCGGAACATCCGGCCCGGCACGCTTTTTGTGGCCCTGCGCGGCGACCGCTTTGATGCCCACGACTTTGCCGCCGCTGCCCTTGCTGATGGTGCCGCGGCGGTGCTGGTGAGCCGGGAGGTGCAGGTGCCGGAAGGCTCCGGGGTGCTGCTGGCCGAGGACACCCTGACCGCGCTGCAGCATCTGGCCGCCGTTTACCGGCGCGAGTGGGGCGGACTGGTGATCGGCCTGACCGGCAGCAATGGCAAGACTTCCACCAAGGATTTCATCCGCGCGGTGCTTTCCCGACAGTTCAGGGTCTGCGCCACGATGGGAAATCTGAACAACCACATCGGGTTGCCCCTCAGCGTGCTGGCCGCAGAGGCAGCAGATACGCATGGGATCTTCGAAATGGGCATGAATCACCCCGGGGAGATCGCCCCCCTCGCCGCGATTGCCGGTCCGGATGTGGCGGTCATCACCAACATTGGCACGGCCCACATTGAATACATGGGAACCCGCGAGGCCATCGCCCGGGAAAAAGGCCAGCTTGCCGAAGCGGTGCATCCTGACGGATTGGTGGTGCTCAATGCCAATGACCCCTTCACCCCTTCCATCGCGGCCCGTTGTCAGGCCCGCGTGGTGACGGCGGGCATGGACGTCGGAGATGTCAGGGTGACCGATGTGCACAGCTCCGGGGCCGGGTGCACGTTTTTTCTGCATTTGCCTGACCAGTCCAGCAGTCAGGTGCAGCTCGCGGTCCCCGGCCGCCATATGGCGGGCAATGCGGCCCTCGCGGCGGCAGTTGGATTTCATTATGGCATGGGAGCGGACCGGATCGTGGAAGGCCTAGAAAGTGCTGCCCTGACGCACGGCCGGCTGCAGATCCGCGCCTCGGACGGCCTGCTCTTTCTGGACGATTCCTATAACGCCAATCCGGATTCCATGCGGGCCGCCCTTGAGACCCTCCTGAGCTTCACCTGCCGCGGCCGCCGCATCGCGGTGCTGGGACGCATGGGCGAGCTGGGCTGCACCGCCGAAGCAGAACACCGCGCTCTGGGCAGCGCGGCGCACCAATATGGGGTGGATGAACTTTGCGTGGTAGGAACCGGCGATGCCGAACTCATCAGTGCCGGTTATGCGGAAGCGGGCGGCCATCCCGCGAAACACCACGCCTTCGCCACCCAGGCGGACTGCGCGGCCCATCTCCGGGCCACCGCCGGTGCCACCGACATCATTCTCGTCAAAGGCAGCCGGTCGGCCGCCATGGAACAAGTTATCGAACCCCCGGCCGCCTGACCCATGCTTTATTGGATTTACCAAGAGTTCGACGGCGGCACTGGCCTGATGGCCAAGCTGACGAACGTTCTGCAATACCAGACTTTCCGCTCCATTGCGGCCCTCGTGATCGCTTTTGCCGTCAGTGTGCTGTTCGGTGACTGGGTCATCCGCAAGCTGATCTCCCTCAAGATGGGCCAGCCGGTGCGGACGAGGGAAGAGGTCAACCAGTTGTTCGAACTCCACGGCAAGAAGGCCGGAACCCCTACCATGGGCGGTGTCCTGATTATCGGCACTCTCATCCTGGCAGTGCTGCTGGGCAGCCGCTGGAACAACCCCTTCCTCTGGGTTTGTCTGTTTGTGACCCTTGGCCTGGGGGCGCTCGGCTTTGTTGATGACTGGCTCAAGGTCAGCAAGAAAAACTCCAAGGGCGTCAGCAGTGGCGGCAAACTGGCCGTCCAGTGGGCGGTGGGCCTGGCGGCCGGTTATGTGTTATACAATTTGCCCGGCCAGTCCGGCTATTTTGCCCACCTCCAGCTTCCCTTCATCAAAAAGGAGATCTTCGAGGTCAACGACATGGGGTGGTTAACAGTGGTTTTTTTTGCAGTGATTATTGTGGGCTGCTCCAATGCGGTGAACCTGACTGACGGACTGGACGGACTCGCTGCCGGCTGCACCGTCAGTGCGGCCCTCGCCTACGGGGTCTTTTGTTATGTCACCGGCAACTACCGGATCGCCACCTACCTGAATATCGAACACAATTCCCTGGTGGGGGAACTTACCCCGCTCTGTTTTGCCCTGATCGGGGCCGCGGCCGGGTTTCTCTGGTTCAATTGTTTCCCTGCCCGGGTCTTCATGGGCGACACCGGGAGCATGGCCATCGGCGGCTGCATTGCGGCGGTGGCGATCTGTTCCAAGCAGGAAGTGGTGCTGGTTATCGCCGGGGGCGTTTTTGTGATGGAGGCGATGTCCGTGATGATGCAGGTCGGCTGGTTCAAGATCAGCCGCAGGCTGTATGGCACCCCGCGCCGGTTGTTCCAGATGACCCCCATCCATCACCATTTCGAACTGAAGGGCTGGAAGGAAAGCCAGGTCATCGTCCGCTTCTGGATCCTCAGCCTGCTCTGCGCGATGATCGCCCTTGGCACCCTCAAACTCCGCTAGTGCCATGCTGCCTGCCTCCACCAGATACGCCGGTCAAACCCATGCCATCCTTGGCATCGGGGCCAGCGGCATGGCGGCGGCCCGCCTCGCCCGCCACCTCGGGGCGTCCGTGCTGCTGCTGGACGACGGCCCCCCTGACAAAACGGCTCCGGCGGCGGCGGCGGCCACGGCAGAAGGGTTTGCCGTGCTGACCGGAAGAGAAGCGCTGGACTGTACTGCTTCCTTTGATCTCGCCATCTTCAGTCCCGGGATCGATCCTTCATGGCCCCTCGCTCAAGCGGTGAGCCGCAAGGGGGTGCCCTGCATCAGTGAAATCGAATTTGCCTTCCAACAGACTTCCGTGCCGGTGATTGCCATCACCGGCACCAATGGCAAGACGACCACGACCGGTTTGATCGCCCATCTGCTCACGGCGGCGGGCCGGCGCACGGTTCCCTGCGGCAACTATGGCACTCCGCTTGCAGAAGTGGTGCTGGCCGCGGAACCGCTGGATGTCCTCACCGTCGAGGTCAGTTCCTTTCAGTTGGAACTGATCCGGACCTTCCGGCCGGCGGTGGCGGTGTGGATGAATTTTGCCGCCGATCACCTGGACCGCCATCCTTCCCTCGAAGCCTATCTCGCGGCCAAACAACGGATTTTCGAGAATCAGACCGCGTCCGACACCGCCGTGCTCAACGGCGCGGAATCCTATCCGGCGCTGGCGGCACGGCAGGTCACTTTCAGTGCCTGGCGGGGCGATACCATCTGGACCCTGACAGAAGGCATGATTTGCCATCTGGGCCAGCCGGTCCTCCCGGTGGCCGGCACCCGGCTGCGCGGCCGCCACAATGCCGAGAATATCATGGCCGCCCTGGCCGCGGTCACCGCCTTTGGCCTGCCCATGGCCGAAGCCGCCGCCGCAGTGGCCACCTTCACTCCGCCGCGCCACCGCTGCGAAATCGTGGCCACGGTCGATGGCCGCGAGTTTCTGAATGATTCCAAGGCCACCAACATCCATGCCATGGAGAGCGCCCTGCGCGGCCAGGAACGGCCGGTCGTGCTGATCGCCGGCGGCAAGGAAAAGGGACTCGACTACGCGCCCCTGCTGCCCCTGATCCGCGAAAAGACCACCCATGTCTTTACCATCGGGGAAATCGGGCCGGCCCTGGCCCGGAACTGGCCTGGCGCGGTGCCTTGTCAGGATTTGGAATCCGCAGTGCGCCAGGCCTATGCCGCCGCAGTGCCCGGGCAGGCGGTTCTCTTTGCTCCCGGCACCTCATCCTTCGACATGTTCTCCGGCTACGGGCACCGGGGCGATGTCTTTTGTCAACTTGTCCAACAACTGATCCCAACCACATGAAATCATCCCCCATTGAATCCGGCTCCTCTGACCGCAAGTTCTCCCGGCACCTCAAGGCGCTGTGGCCCCGGGGTGCCAAAAGGACCCACCGGTTCTCCGCCAATGTCACCGGCGAGGAAGACTGGGAAGTAGACGAACCCCAGATCCGGATGTCCCGGGCCTTTGCGGTCATGCTGATCCTGCATCTGGTGGCGGTCGGCGGCTTGTTTGCCTTCCATATGTTCGGCAAGGACGACCGCGCAGCCGAAGATCTCGCCACCCGGCATGCCCACGAGGCCAGCCCGCCTCCACCGTCTCCGGCTCCTGCCAGCGTTTCCCAGACCCCGGCTCCGGCCGCGCCCCGTGCCGAGATCGTGGTGGATGAACCCGCCAGCAAGGAACGCACCCATTCGTTCAAGGAAGGCGAAACCCGGATGCTGGTGGCTGCCAAATTCAACATCACGGTCCGCCAGCTGGAGGACGCCAATCCTGACAAGGACTTTCAGCCCGGCGACCTCCTCATCATTCCGCAGCCGCCCCGCGTGATCGGTGCCGTGGCCGATGCCGCTCCCCCCCTCAATCCACCGATTGCCCTGATCGCGGCCACGCCGTCTGCCGAGGTCCCACACCGGGAATTTGCGCTCAAGGAAGGGGCGGAGAATCCCTACGCTCCGGTCACCCTTGAAGAATTGGAAGAGGAGCTTCCCGAACCTGCTCCGGTAGTCCGCAAGGTCAAAGCCCAGCCGGTTGAGACCGTGCGCCAGGAGCGGCTCCCAGCCGAAGAACCGGTGGCGGCGGTTCAACCAGCCAAGCCCCGCAAACCAACACCGGCCCCCGCCGCCGCAGTGCCGGCCAAACCCAAGCCGGCCACGGGCAGCCGCACCCACGTGGTAAAAAAAGGGGATACCATTTATAATGTGGCCCGGCGCTATGGCCTTTCCCCCAATGAAGTGCTCCGTGCCAATGGCATCAGTGACCCCTCCCGACTTCAGATGGGCCAGGTGCTGAAAATCACCGTCAAACGCTGACCTGACGGCCCCCCGGGTTCCTTCGTTTCTGCATTCCCCATGAGCCGCGGCAGTGCCTATATTCTGGTAATCAGCTTCCTGCTGCTGACGGCCCTCGGGTTTGTCATGCTGTTGAGCACCGCTCCCTACAGCCAGGAAGGTCAGATGGATGCCATGAGCGGGGTGCGCCGCCAGGGCATCTGGCTGGGCCTGGGTCTGACGGCGGCGACCTTCCTTGCCCTGACCGACTATCACCAGCTCCGCCGCTGGGCCGGTCCGTTGTTCTGGATCAGTCTGGTCCTGCTGGCCCTCTGTTTTGTTCCCGGGATTGGAGTCCGGGTGGGAGGAGCCAGCCGCTGGATCGGGGTGAACCTTCCCGGAGTGGGATCCTTTACCGGGCAGCCTTCGGAGCTGGCAAAAATCATCACCGTGATTGCGCTTGCGGCATGGGCAGCCCGCTTCCGCGACCAGCGCAAGGAATTCCTCCGGGGCTTTGTCCTTCCCCTTCTGATGGTGGCTCTGCCGGTCGGCCTGATCGCAGCAGAAGTGGACCTCGGCACGGCCTCCCTGATTTTCCTTGCCTGCACCGGGATGCTTTTCATTGCCGGCACCCGCATCATTTATGTCGTTGGTTTGATGGTCATCGGGGGCGCCCTGCTGGCGGGTGCAATCCATCAAATCCCCAACCGGATGGCGCGCATCACCGCTTTCCTGCATCTCAACGATCCTGACATCTCCAAGCTGCCCGCCGATATCGCCGACATGAATCACCAGCAGATCCAGGCCATGATCGCCCTGGGGGCTGGCGGATTGACCGGACAGGGACTGGGCGAGAGCCGCCAGAAACTTTATTACCTGCCGCTGCCCCACACCGACTCGGTGTTTGCCATCGTCGGGGAGGAGGGCGGTCTCACCGCCACCCTTGGGGTGATCCTGCTGTTTCTCATGGGCGGGCTGTCCGGAATCGTGATTGCCCTGCATGCCCCGGACCGGTTTGGCAAGCTGCTCGGTTTTGGGCTGATGTCGCTGATTCTCGGGCAGGCCGCCATCAACATTGGAGTCACCACCGGCTGTCTTCCTAACAAAGGAATGCCCTTGCCCTTCATCAGTTATGGAGGCTCCAACCTGTTCTCCTGTCTCGCGGCTCTCGGCATCGTGCTGAACATCTACTTCCAGGCCCGCGACGCTGCCGCTGCCAGTGTGCCCCTCCTGAACCGGGAGAAGTTGACTCCGGCCGTTTGAGCAACAGGGAACAGTGGGGTTGGAACAGAAGGCCGCTAAGGAAACAAAGGATGGCATGGGGTAAAAAGCCGTCATCGGGCGCGCTCTCACCCGTGAAGTGACCGGCCTTACTCCAATGCTGCAGCCTGTTTGGCTCGCCGCCTGCGTGATCTTCCGTTCCGTCTCATTGCGGTTCAAGCCCAGGAAAATATTTTTCACAATAGTGGGAAAAATTTGCTTTCTTGAGAATCAGATTGTAGAATCCCCATACCTCAATCCAAAATCAATGAAAACAATCTCCCGAGTTAGCTCGTGTTTGTTAGCAGGCCTTGCCTTGGTGTCAAACGCGGCGGCGAATTCCCCGGTGGTCCGCACCCTCGTCAAGGACGCCCACGGCAAGGCCCGTGTGGTATACGTCCGGCAGTCGGACAACCGCATTCTCTATCCAAGGGTGATTCAGCAGGTGCCGCAGGGTGGTGGAAAAGTGGAACTACGTCCCGCCATCTCCTCTGCTTACCGTCCGGATGGTTACGCTGGCTACTATCCGGGATCCTCCGGCTATGGTTACGGCTATTACGGAGTTCCCGGGCGCCGGTTTTATCCCGTTGGGACCGGTTATCCTTCCTACTATCGTCCCAAAGGCAATTATGGCGTCGACGCCATTCTCTATAACGGAAACCGGGGCTACTATGGAATTCCCGGTTACGGCCTGCCAGGTGGAGCATTCCCCCGGCCCGTAGTCCGTCCCCAATCTTCGGTGATCCAGGTGCCGCGCTATTCCGGCAACGTGAAAGGCCAATAACGGCCCCGCCAAGCCGTGAGGCTGCAGCCGGTGGCGCGGCATGACCTCAGGCGCGCGGTCGGGAAATCTGCGGTGGCCTGATGCCGGCAGCACGCTTTCCCTGGAGGATGCCGACCCGATTTGCCTCCCTGCCTGCCCCGGGCACGGTGCGGATCCTATCCGATTTGCATCTCGGACACGACCGGTCGTTGATCCGCCGGGCAGAGGAACTGCGCCCCTTGTTGGCGGGGGCCGATGAGGTGATTTTTAATGGGGATACCCTGCAGGAACGGGCGGACGTTTTCCGGCCGCGTTCCCTCAGCCTCGTCGAGGAACTGCAGGAGGTTTGCCGCGAAGAAGGCGTCCGGCCCGGCTTTTTGCGGGGCAATCACGATCCTGCTGCCTGGCCATGGGAAATGGTGGATCTCCGGGGTGGCCTTGTCACGGTGACCCATGGGGATGTGTGGCTGAGGCTGATCTCGCCTTGGAGCCGTGCCATGCCACAATACCGTTCCCTGCTGGAGGCGATCTATGCAGAATACCCCCCCGTGGCAGAATTGGATCTGGGTCAGCGCTTTGATCTGCTGCAACGTTGCCGGATGGCAATGCCCCCCTTGGAATCCGGCCTATACAGCCGCTCCACCGGATCCCGGTCCGCACTTTTTTTACGCGAAATGTGGCCCCCGCGCCGGCCATGGGAGATCTTCAAGGCCTATGCCATGCTGCCGGGGCTCGCCTTGGAATTTGTCAGGACGTTCCGTCCGAACAGCCGGGTCATGGTGTTCGGCCACACCCACCGGGCCCGGATCTGGCGGCGGGGTGGCCGTCTTCTCATCAATACCGGGGCTTTTGTCACCTTTGCCCAGCCGCTCATGGTGGAGATCAAAGACCGCAGCCTGCGGGCATGGCGGCTTGCCTTCAAACAGGGGGCGTGGCATCCCGAGGAACCGATTGTCACGGAACCTCTGGGGGATCCGGTTGAGGCAGAGTCCGCTTTCCCTCCCGCCAAACCTCGTGCAACAGAAGTCCCTCCCCGCGCGTAACCTGATCGCCCCTAATTTCCCTTCCCATGTCTGCTCTTCCTGAACTTCCCATCCTCCGCCAAGGCCAGCCCTACACCAGCCTTGAGGTGGCTGAAATTCCCAATGTGGCCACCGGACACCCTGTCATCCGGATCAGTCAGGCCAACAGCGGATTGGTGGCCCGGGAATTCCTCCAGACCGCGGCCCCCCGCCGGAGCCTGACCCGGATCCCCACCCTGGATCGGGTGGAAATGATCAAACGGGCCGGAGAAATATTTCTGAACGATACCCTGCCTATCGGGATTGACGGCCAGACGCAGTCGCCGGAAGATTATGTCAGGCAACTGTCCTCCACCAGCGGACTGCCCTTCAGTCTGATCCGCATGAACATGCAGCGGCTTGCCGCCGTGTTCGGCCAGATCGAAATCATTCTGCGCGGCCTGACCCGGGGGCTGGATCTCACCGTGCTCGACCGCGGTTATGGCTCGCAGGGCGGGGCACCGGTCAGCTTTGGCTGCGTCACGGACAATCTTGCCGTGATCCTGCCCAGCAATTCCCCGGCGGTGAATGCGCTATGGATTCCGTCGCTGGCCCTCGGGGTGCCGGTGATCCTCAAGCCGGGCCGCGAGGAACCGTGGACCCCGTGGCGCATCATCGAAGCCATGGTCAAAGCCGGCTTCCCCCGCGAAGCCTTCAGCTTCATTCCCACCGGCCACGATGGATCTGCGGTCATGATCCGCAAGGCCGGCCGCGTCATGATGTTCGGCGATGATGCCACCGTGGCCCAATACGCCGCCGACCCGCGCGTGGAAGTCCATGGCAGCGGCCGCAGCAAGATCCTGATCGGCGCTGACAAAATCGAAAACTGGCGCGACTTTCTCCCCGTCATGGTGGAAAGCGTCAGTGCCAACAGCGGCCGCTCCTGCATCAATGCCAGCGCCATCCTCGTCCCGAAGTATGGCCGCGAAATCGCCGAAGCCATCGCCTCGGAACTCAAGGACATGGTGCCGCGCGCGGCCGATGATGAAGCCGCCCGCTTGTCAGGATTCGCCAATCCCGCCATGCCCGAGTGGATCGACAGCACCATCACCGAAGGCCTCGAAACCCCGGGGGCGGTGGATGTCAGCGCCGCCCTGCGCGGCGGCACCCCGCGCACCGTCACCCGCGATGGCATGAACTATCTCCTGCCCACCCTCGTCACCTGTCCGGATTTCAACCATCCCCTCGCCAACCGCGAATTCCTCTTCCCCTACGCCAGCGTTACCGAAGTCCCCCAAGCCGACATGTTGGATCAAATCGGTCCCAGCCTCGTTGTCACGGCCATCACCGAAGACCAGGCTTGGATTGAAGACCTTCTCGTCTGCCCTCACATCGACCGCCTTAACATCGGCCCCACCCCCACCAACCGCATCCAGTGGGACCAGCCGCACGAAGGCAACCTGTTCGAATTTCTCTACCGCCGCCGGAGCATTGGGATTCCGCAGTCCGCCTGACGCCGCTGGGAGCCCCGCCCGTCCCGGCGGCTTCGCCATGGATCCATTGAACCGGCCGCGTTGGTAGTCGGTCCCGTGACCAATTCCAAATCGACTTGATACCGATGCCATCTGGTTTGGAACGATGGTGACTGTCATGTCTGGGTGGTGACAGCACTGCGTGACGATTAATTTGCCATTAGCCGCTTCGCCTGCCCGCGCGGATCGTCTTTAATGGGCGTCGCCATGGGAAAACCAACACGCCGTCACCTCCGCCCCTCTCTTGCCCCCCGCGAAACCGCCGAACCGATTACCGCGCCCGATGCCACCGGATCCGGCATCGGCCGCCGCGAATTCCTTGCCAAGGGTTCCGCCACCGTCGCTTTCCTCGCCGCCTTCCAGCTCGGACGCGCCGATGCAAAGTCCGGCGGAAATCCCGGAAAGAGCTTCGCCCGCTTCACCTATGGTGTGGCTTCCGGCGATCCGCTGCCCGACCGCGTGATCATCTGGACCCGCGTCAATGCTACTCCGAACGACACGCCCGGCTCCGGTGTCGGCGGCACGGTTAACGGTATTTGGGAAGTCGCCCTTGATCCCAAGTTCAGGCGTGTCGTCGCCAAAGGCCCGTTCCGAACCACCGCCGATCAAGACCATACCGTCAAGATCGACGTCTACGGGTTGCGGCCCTTCACGGAATATTTCTATCGGTTCCATGCAAAGGGTGCGACTTCGCCCGTCGGCCGCACGCTGACCGCCCCTCCAGCCGGCTCGTCCCCCAAGTCGGTCCGCTTCGGCATGGTCTCCTGCTCGAACTTCGAGGCGGGTTACTTCACCGCCTACCGCCACCTCGCGGAGCGCGAGGACATCGACTTCATCCTCCACCTCGGCGACTATATCTACGAATACGCCAACGGTGAATACGGGCCGGATGGCTTTGCCGGCGTGACCCGCGCCCACGATCCGGCCACGGAAATCATCACCTTGGCTGACTACCGCCGCCGCCACGCCTGCTACAAGGCCGACGGCGACCTCCGCCAACTCCACGCCGCCCACCCCTTCATCGCTACTTGGGACGACCATGAATCCGCCAACAACGCGTGGCGCGACGGTGCGGAGAACCACACCGAGCTCGCAGAAGGGCTCTGGTCGGTGCGGAAATCCCAAGCCATCAAAGCCTACTTCGAATGGATGCCTGTCCGCCCACCCGCCGGGACCGGCTCTACCGGCGAGGTGCTCCCTATCTACCGCCGTTTCGCCTTTGGCGACCTTGTCGATCTGCTTATGCTCGACCTCCGCCAGTATCGCAGCGTGCAGCCCGCCTCCCCGGCCGACGTCGCCGGCATCAACGACCCGGCTGGCACCATCCTTGGACCGCAGCAGACGCAGTGGCTGCAGGCGAACCTGCTTGGCTCCACCGCGAAATGGCGCCTGCTGGGCAACTCCGTCCAAATCGCGCCGATCATCGTCATTCCCGCCTTCCTCCCTCCCCAGACCCAGGCGCTGCTCCAGGCATTTTTTGGCGTTCCGGCCGGTCTTGCGACACCAGTGCCGCTCAACGTCGACTCGTGGGACGGCTACAATGCCAGCCGCATCGCCATCCTCGGCCTGATCGCCGGGGCCACCGGCCGCCCGGTGCCGAATTGCGTTTTCCTCACCGGCGACATCCATTCCAGCTATGCCTGCGAAATTCCCGCCAACCCCGCCAGCTACAGTGCCAGCCCGGTTTCCCTCGCCACCGAGTTCGTCACCACCTCGATCACCTCGGACAACGTGAACGAGATTGTCGGCCAACCAGAGCGGATCCCGGACGGACTGGGCGGCTATATTCCGAATCCCGCCACCGCGCCCTTCGAGCAGTTGATCCGCGCCTTCAACGGCTGGATCAAGGACGTGAACCTCGACTTCCACGGATTCTCCATCGTCGATGTCACCCCCGCCCGCACCCAGGTCGACAACTGGGTCCTGCGTTCCGACGCCTCGCCGGCCTTCGCCGCCGATCCGCGCATCGACCCCAATGCGGCCTGCGTCCTGCGCACCTCATACCAGACGATCAACCTGACACAGCAGGTCACTCCCGCCCCCACTCCTCTCGGCGCCCGGATGTAAGCCGCCACTCTACCCAAGGAGGCCACGGCACGGTCTGCGAAGGCTTGCGGTATCATGCCGCATGCCTCTTCCGTTCGAATTCCTCTACACCCCTTCATCGATGGCAATGGCCGCATCGGCCGTCTCTGGCAGTCCCTCGTGCTTGGCCGCTGGAATCCCTTGTTCGCCTGGCTTCCGGTCGAATCCGTCATCCGCAACCGTCAGGCGGAATATTACCAGGTGCTCGCCGGCTGCGACAAGAGCGACACCTTGAAGACGCCCCCCATCGTCGTATGGTCTAACACCAGCTTTCCTGGGATAGGGCAGAAGCCCAAGGCTTGAACTCAGGATTCCAGCCGCATGGAATTCAGACAAGCACGCGTTTTCCCTGGAACCCGGTGGGGTCGATGGTGAAATCAGGCTCTTTCATGAGATGGTTAGGCGGGCACGAGCACCAACTTCCCACAGCATCAACTTCCCACGGAAATAGCACCAGCGTGGAAATAGCACCAACTTCCCACGGAAATAGCACCAGAGCATCAACTTCCCACGGAAATAGCACCAGCGTGGAAATAGCACCAACTTCCCACGGAAATAGCACCAGCACCAGCGTGCCACGGAAATAGCACCAGCGTGGTGTCTTTTGTCCACGTGCCGATGGCGGCCATGTCTTCGTGGTTGTTGGCGTCCACCCCTCCCACGCGGAGGGGCGGATTTTTTTTGGCTCGGCCACTGCGGGCACCTTGTCCTTTACCGGCCCCGGTCTTATCTCTTTTCCATCCTGCCCGGATTCTTCCTGGCGGCTTCCCTCCATGCCCGCCCCCTATCATCCGCCCTTTACCCTCTCTTCCACCATGCTCACGCGGGTCGCCGAGATCGCCGCCATCACTGGGCGCCTGGCGGAGTTAACCACGGCCGGCAAGGTTCCCCGGCTGCGCCGCAATAACCGCATCCGCTCCATCCATTCCTCTCTCGCCATTGAAAACAATACGCTGAGCCTGGAGCAGGTTACGGCTGTGATCGCCGGGAAACGGGTGCTTGGCCCTCCCCGTGAGGTTGAGGAAGTGCGGAATGCTTTCGCCGCCTATGAAGCGATGGACTCATGGTCACCCTTCTCTTCCAAGGACCTCCTGACGGCCCACCGTCTGCTTATGGGCGGCCTAATCCCGGATGCCGGTAAATTCCGTTCCCGTGCCGTCGGCATTGCCCAGGGCCAGCGAATTGTCCACCTCGCTCCGCCTGCGGAACGGGTCCCCGGTCTGATGAAGGACCTCCTCGGCTGGCTCCGCCGCACGGATGCCCATCCCCTCATCTCCGGCTGCGTCTTCCACACCGAGTTGGAATTCATCCACCCCTTCGCCGATGGCAATGGCCGCTTCGGCCGTCTCTGGCAGTCCCTCGTGCTTGGCCGCTGGAATCCCTTGTTCGCCTGGCTTCCGGTCGAATCCGTCGTCCGCGACCGTCAGGCGGAATATTACCAGGTGCTCGCCGCCTGCGACAAGGCAGGGAACTCCTCCGCCTTTGTGGAATTCATGCTCTCCGCCATCCTCACTGCCTTCCGCGAAGCCTCGGGCACCGAACAAGATACCGAACCAGTCACCGAACAAGTCGGAAGGCTCCTCACGGTGGTGGGAGAAACGGAGCAATCCGCCGGAACCCTCATGCAGGCCCTTGGCCTCGTGCACCGTCCCACCTTTCTTTACACCTACCTTCAACCCGCCCTCGCCGCCGGCCTCATCACCCGCACCTTGCCTGACAAACCCACCAGCCGCCTCCAGAAATACCGCCTAACCCCCCAGGCCCGTGCCCGGCTCAGGAGTTAGGTTTTCTGGAATGGGGGTCATGCTCCCGGCCGTCGCTTCACCGGGAAGAAAATCCCGCTTCCTCCCCACAACACGGAAGGGCGGATTTTTTGGGTCTTCTACTATCAAAAAACTTGTTCTTTAACGAAACGCCTGGAAGCAAAAACGCCCCTGGCCCAGTTCCAATTCAACCCCATCATGGGGTACGCCAGCGTCACCGAAGTCCCCCAGGCCGGCATGCTGGATCAAAGCGGTCCCGGCCTCGTTGTTATTGCCATCACGGAAGACCAGGACTGGTTAGAAGACTTCCTCGTCTTCCCCTACATCGACCGCCTCAACATCGGCTCCACTCCCCCCAACCACATTCAGTGGGACCAGACGCAGGAAGGCAACCTCTTCGAATTCCTCTGCCGCTGCCGGAGCCTCGGGCTTCCTCAGGAGGTGTGATGGGGACGGCGGCTGTCCCTGCCTGGGTATTTGCTAAAAATTCTTTGGCATAAATCTAGTTCTCAAAAACTGCCTTGCTCCTGAACCATCCGGCGCGGAAATTCTGTATCTTAGCACCTGCGGTGTGCTGTTTGCGACGGAAGGATTAAATATCCGGGTAAAGTATAAATCATGTGGTGGCGTAGTTGCCTCCAGGACGATGCGCTCGTCGGTAAAACCCTCGGGGCGGGGCACATGGTAAATCCATTCGCGGTTTTCGAATTTCAAGGAGGGGAGTCCGGACATCGTGGCGACGGAGAATGAGGCCAGAGCAGGGTTTTGACCGTAGTAATTTTCGGCAGGGATCCAGCGAAGTCTGTGTGTTCCTGGTTGAAGGAAAATGAGACTGGACGTCGCCTGAGCACTGGGATAATTCAGCTTGCTTTGAAGATTTCCATCCAGATACAAATCGAGGCGCGAAGAGGCTTTGAACTCGACCACGGCAGGGCCTGCGACGTCGGTTTCAAGCCACGAGAGGTCTACCGATGAAAGCAGGCCGGGACTGGCATGGAGATATGGAGTGGCGACGCCAACCCATGGATTTGCGGGGTTGGTGCGCCAGTTGAAGCCAGGGGCCGACAGTCCGGCTCCAAGGCTTACGGCCGTGGAGGTGACAGTAAGGGAATCGATCCACGACGCTGATGGGGCAGAGCCGGAGGTGTAGAGTCGATCATGGGTGAAAAGCACTTGCCGCCGCCCGGGAAGGATCAGGAGGGAACCGGAAGACCATTCGGTCCCACTGAAAGTTGTTCCCGCGCCGCCTTCCGGCGTGGCTGTTAAATAGCCATTTATGCTACGCGTCTTAAAATTCAGTATGGCGGGACCGGTCACCCAAAACCATAACGCAGTCAAATCCGGGTATTGTGAGGAGGTGCCATCCAACTTCAGGGAATCTACTCCGTCATCATGCACCGCGCTGTCTTTGGTTATGTCGCGGCTGGATGCATAGAAGACCATCTCCGGCAGATCCAGTGCCGAAGAGATGGGAGTGGGGGATTCCGGTTTCCATTTGACCTGGTCCACGAGGAGTGCTCCCGCTCCGCACGGGCCGCTGACTTCCCAGCGGAAGGTATGAATGCCGGAAGGGACTTCCACCACTTGGCTTTGCCAGGGGGTTGGGCCTGAATAGGCCTGCTTGTTTTGAGTCGCGAACCCGTTCACCGAAAAGCGGGAGGGACCTCCCTGGATTTTCGACTGGGACCAGAACGAGAAGGTGCCCGGCCCCGTCACAGTAGTTTCCAGAACTGCGGTTTGTCCCGCGCTCAAGGGAGGACTGAATGTGGTATCGATGCCGTCATGGGCTACCGTGCTGACGGTAGCCAGCCAGGGAACCGCTCCAGGGCTGGTCCAATTGAGATTTTCATCATCGGCCGCTTGCTGGATGGTGTTTACTGCGGTGGCAGTGACCCGCAGTTGATCCAACATCAGCAGCGCCCGCCGGGGCGGTATAAGTCCATCGCGCTGACTCTGCCAGCGGACGATATGATTACCCTCACCCAGCAGGATCGACTGATCATCCCAGTCATCGCCATAGGAGCCGCCATTTGTGACCAGACTTACGCCATCCGCCAATACCTCCAAACGAGGGCGGATGCCACGCACGCAAACCTTGAACTCAACCAAGGCCGGACCCGGGATGACGGTTTCCAGCCATGCATCCGTAGAAGTCGTCACATCCGCCCACGCCAAATCTTCCCCGTCAGGCGCGGCGGAACTGGAGTGAGCCTGCCAATTATTGGAAATGAAACTGAGGCTGGGATTATCCAGGGCTTGAGCCAACGACGCGGGCACCCCCGGCATGACAGTGAACCCATCAAGCCAAAGCCCCTGAGCATTGGTGCCGGACCGGGTCCATCGGATGACCTGATCTCCGGCAGGCACGAAAGCTTTTTCCCAAGTCCAATCTTCCCAGAGCACCGTGGAGAAGGAAAGGCCACCCACCGACACTTGCGCGGCTCCTTTCCTCCACCATGAGACCGTGGCCGGCCCCGTTACTTTGGTTTCCAGCCACGCACTCCCAACCTGGGCGGGAGCCGAGAGCGCATCGACTCCATCGTGAGTCACGTCATTGACAGGAATAAACCCGGGATCCCCTCCAGACCACCATTCCTGGCCTGTGGCTTCAAGGGCATCTCCGGCCATCGTGAACGGAGGAATCAGCGACGCAGCATCCGCCTGTAGCGTTGGTTGATTGGTTTGCTGTTCTCCAAAGCCCTTCGCTCCAAAGGCCCCTGTGAGTCGGATGGTGTGGTAACCGCTTCCCAAAGGGACCGAGAGTGGCTTCCAAAGCGTGGGAGTCAGGAGGACTCTCGTTTCCGTTTGGTAGGACCAATGATCCATCGGCACTCCGTCCACTGCCAGCGAGGCGGTGAGGTAGGGATTGCCGTTGGATCTTACGAAAATACGGAAAGTGCCCGGCCCATTGATACCGGTTTCCATCCATGCCGCTTCGGGCGCAAAATCATTCGGGCCGGGGAAGCCATAGGGGCCGCTGGAAGCCAGGGAATCACCTGCTTTACCCGTTCCTGAAGGTTCCGGTCTCCACGTCAAGTCACCTCCTGTGACCCAAGTCATCGCAGGGCTGTCCAAGGCGTCAGACAATGTCTGGGCAATACCGGGCGTAGCCCGGCAGAAAACAGCCAAGGAGACAAAGACCAGCAATTTCATTGAAGCGGGGACTCACGTTACGGCCGATGCGTGCCATCTGGAAACCGGATGTTGAGTTCGAAAAGAAACCGCCGGGCTCCTTTTACAGAAACGCAGGATGATGATTAATCAATAATGAGAAGCGGTAAATCCTCACAAGTCCTTTGCGCCCCGTGGTGCGTCCTTTCGGGCTTGGCGGGATAGGAAGTGGTGCAGGAGCGGTAATTCCCCGACGGGATGGAAAACTGTTTGAATTCCGCGCTTCGGCACGTTGGGTGCAGGATCCCCCGACATGCCTGATTCCAACCTGATCCAACAACTGCTGGCTGCCGTTCCCGGCGGACCTTTTCCCGACTTTGTCGCTGATTTTTCCCATGCCCCCGGCACCCGCGTCGTTTTTGGCAGCGGCTCAGTCCAGCGGACGGGAGTTTTTGCCCGCAACCTTGGAGCCCAGCGGGCCATGGTGGTGACCGACCGGGGCATTGCCGATGCCGGTCATTTGGATCACGTCCTGCAGAGCCTGAGTGCGGCCGGACTGGAATGGAGTGCTTTCATGGGAGTGGAAGAAAATCCTACCACTGACACGGTGGATGCCTGTGTGGCTGCGGCGCGGGAGCACCAGGCGGACCTTCTGATCGGCCTGGGCGGCGGCAGCAGCATGGATACCGCGAAAGGCTGCAACTTTATCCTGACCAATGGCGGCCGCATGAGCGACTACCACGGCACCGGCAAGGCCACCAAAGCGATGCTACCGCTGATCGCCATCCCCACCACGGCGGGGACCGGCAGCGAGTGCCAATCGTATGCCCTGATTTCCGATGCCGTGACTCATGCCAAAATGGCCTGCGGGGACAAAAAAGCCGCCGCCAGAATCGCCATCCTTGATCCTGACCTGACCCTCACCCAACCGGCCCGGGTGACCCGGGTCACGGGCATTGATGCCATTGCCCACGCCTTGGAAAGCGCGGTAAGCAAAAAGCGCAATGAGATCTCCATTGCTTACAGCCGCGCCGCGTTCGCCCTGCTGAGCCATTATTACCTGACCGCTCTCCGGGAGCCGGACCAATTGGAGGCGCGGGCGGGCATGTTGCTGGGAGCGGCTTTTGCGGGCACGGCCATTGAAAACTCCATGCTGGGGGCGGCCCATTCTTCGGCCAATCCCCTGACGGCGCATTACGGGATCGTGCATGGCGAAGCCGTGGGCCTGATGTTGCCGCATGTGATGCGGCATAATCTCACCGAACCTGACGCATGGGAAGAGTATTGCCATCTGGCCGGACCGCTGGGATTGACAGGAGAAGCGTTGCCAGGGTGGCTGTCCGGCCTGCTCAAGGAAGCCGGTTTGCCCGTGGCTCTGGCACCGGGCCGGATCACTGCCGGGGAACTTCCCGTGCTGGCGGGGGAAGCAGCCGGGCAATGGACTGCCCAGTTCAACCCGGCCCCGGTCGATGCGGCGGTTTTTGAAAAACTTTACCGGGCCGCCGCCAACGGAGGGTAGTTGGGGGTGCCTACGCGCCCCCCGTCCTCCAACAGGCACCCCGCCAGTCAAACCGGGCATTGGCTCCGGCGAATTGGCCTCGGAGCAGCCGTTGCCGGCTCATTCCCGATCATGCGGAGCAGAGCAATCCCTGAAATTACGCGAATTTACCCGCAAATTCCGCATGAAACCCGGCCCGGAGCCATTAACCTCCCCGTCACGTGAGACTACTAGCGATTTCCAGTCAGAAAGGCGGGGTGGGGAAAACCACCGTTTCGGTGAACCTTGCCTATTCCCTTGCCCGGCGGGGCTGGAATACCCTTTTGGTGGATACGGATCCGCAGGGATCGGTTGGACTTTCCCTCTCGGAAAAAGCCCGGAAATGCCAAGGGTTCTACGATGCGGTGAATACCGGAGCCAGCGTGCTGCCCCTCATCCTGTCGACCCGGCTGCCGGAACTGAACCTCTTGACGGCCGGGCAAACCCATCATTTTTTCGGGGCCGCCAATGATTCCATGGACACCCTCGCGGCTTTGCGGCGGATCGTGGGGGAACTGTCCACCTGCCCCTTTGATTTGGTCATTTTCGACACCCCGGCCGGGCTCAGCGGCAGCTCCGGGGATGTGTTGCGTCTGGCGGACAGCGTGCTGATTCCCCAGCAGGCCGAACCCCTCGGCATCCGCAGCATTCCCCAAATGCTTCAGGCCATTCAATTCCTGCGCAATCACGGCTCCAAGCTGGAAGTGGCCGGCATCCTGATGACCATGGTCCAAGCCGACCAGAAGGAGAGCACGGAAGTGGTCCGCGAACTCCGGGCCCTCGTCCCCTCACAGCTATTGTGCCAGACCACCATCCCGCGGGATCCGGTTTTCCTCAAAGCTTCGGCTGCGGGGGTCCCCTTGGGCTTGCTCTACCGCCAGCCCCCGGCTGCGGCCCATGTCTTTGACCAGCTCGCCGCCGAACTGGAACCGCGCCTCCACCTCAACCCTCCTGATTCTGCCAATGAATACACTCGGCTCATGGATTGATCAGGACGCCTTCAGCGGCATCGCCCATGACATCGCTCCCCCCGCCCTGGGAAGTGCGATGCCATGGTTTGCCGATGCCGCGACGCCGGTCACCCGGCTGATGGCCGACGACTTCCAGTTGCCCGAGCATTTTGCTTCAGTTCCTTTTCCGGATCCGCCAGCGGCTATGGCCGCCCCGGAACGGGCCAAGGTCAGGCACTTCCTTGATACGATCCGCCACAAAGCCGAGCAATCCGGGCTGATCCCGCGTTCGGAGCCGGTTCCGGTTCCCGCCGCTCCGCTCCAGCCTGCCGGACCGCCTCCATGGGAGATGAATCCCCCGGTTCCGGGGGGAACAGTCCCGGTCCCGGTCCCGCCCTGGGCGAGTCCTGACCCGGCCGGTCCTGGTCCTGCAGGCGGATTTCCCGCGCCAGGGCTGCCCCCCCGCCGTCATGTGCCGCATTTTGAAGTGCCGTTAGGTCCGCTGACCACCCGGCTGCGGGCTCTGACCGATTGGATCCGCCGGCAGATTGATGCGGCGGATATTTTTATCATCGACGCCCAGGGTTGTCCGGTGAGCGACCGCGAAGCGCCGGGCGAAATTGTAGCCGGGGTGGTGCTGCTGGCGGAAGCCGCGCGCCGGGCTGCCCCCCATCTGCCTGCCGCCGCAGAAGGAGCCATCTACCTCGACCTCCAGGACGAGCGGCGGTTGTGTGTGATTGATACCGCGACCCGTCACGGCACTTTCAGCCTCGGATTGATCGTGCCTGACGCCCTTGCGCCGCGGGCGGCGGACCGTCTCCGCCGGGCACTGCGCCGCACCGTGGAAGCGGAAGGGCAGACGCTGACCCTGCCGCCCCGGGAACGTTGGTAGGGGACAGCCGCTCCGTGCGGCACTTTCCGCTTTGATGGGTCAGGCTCCGGACTTTACCCGCCAATCACCACCATCTGGTCCATCGTGGGCAATTCCGAGCCCCCTTCCTGCTCCACGGTGACCGCGAACTTGAAGGCACTCTGGACCGGGCGGGCCGGTTTGAATTCGAGCCGCACCCTGCCTGCCGCATCGACCTTGAAGACCCCCGCACTGACCGGAGTCTTGAGATTCGGGTCAATCACCCATAACTGATAGTCGCGGCCGGGGGG
>JBBQWG010000008.1:0-151424 GCA_038210825.1 Verrucomicrobiales bacterium | reverse complement strand
ATGGCGGCAAAAGCAGATAGCCCGCATGTTCAGCCTCAGTGAGTTTGTGAAGTGCGTGAAGATGCGTTTTACCCGCTGGTATAACCGGAAAACCGGCCGCAAAGGGCCCCTGTGGGAAAGCCGGTTCACCTCTGTCATCGTGGAGGAAGAAGAACGGGCCCTGCGGACCATAGCGGCCTATATAGACCTGAATCCCGTGCGGGCCGGCATGGTGAGTGATCCCGCCGACTACCGGTGGAGCGGCTATGCCGAAGCCATGGCAGGGAAGGCACGGGCGAGGCGGGGACTGGTGCGGATCATTGGGCAGATGGCTTGGCCGAGGGGCAAGGGTTCAGGGTTCAGGGTTGAGGGTTCAGACGAGCCGCAGACGGCGGTGGAGGCGAAACCTTGGGGATGGGAAGCGTTTCCGAAGAGCGTGGAGACGCGGGCCCTGGTTTTTTACCGGGCGATCCTGGGAGGGCAGGGGGCGGAACGGAAACGTGAGGATGGCACGGTGGTCCGTCGCGGCCTGTCGGAAAAAGTGAGGGAACGGCTCACCACTGCGAATGAGAGGAGGCTCGCCACGGAGGTCCTGACCAGGCGGGTGCGGCACTTTACCCATGGGGTGATTTTTGGGAGCCGGGACATGATCGACCGATGGTTTGAGTCCAACCGCCAGATCGTCCAAGGCCGCAGCCGCACGGAGCGGAAACGCGGGGCGAAAAGCCTCGGGCAGCCGGCGCTGCGGGGATTGTATGCCCTGCGTGATGTGAGGTAGGTGGGTAACAGTTGGCCTCGACGATCGGAGACCGGCTAACGGTCCGTATCGTCGCAGTCCTCGAGCCGATTTTTCCCGACGGTGCGTTTTCGGGATGATCTCCCTGATTTGGTGTCAGTCGCATGCGTTCCGCAGTTGGTGAGGATTGCGTCCAGCCGCCCACCGCTGGCATTCGATTTCTTCGATTTCTTCGCTTTAATCGCAGTCAGGCCGCGCTCTTAACTCAACTGGAAAGCCCGTCGATGCGTTGGATGTTGGTTTCCTCCTCCTTCCCGTCCTCTGCCAGGGAAGGCTTGCGGCCGTGGGGAGTTCCCCGGAGGCGCTGGGAAATCTCGATGAATTCGGCCCCGGTCAGGACGATCATGGACGAATAATACACCCAGATGAGCAGAAGCACCACCGAGCCGGCCGCCCCGAAGGCGCTGAGCGTAGTAGTGCGCCCCAGATACCAGGCAAGCCCGAACTTGCCGGCCTCGAACAACATCGCCGTCACGAGGGCTCCCATCCAGACATCCTTCCATGGAAACTTGATATCAGGCAGAACTTTGAAGATGATGGCAAACAGCAGAGTTTCGATGGCAAAGGCCACAAAGAAGGCAATCAAAGCCCAGGCTTCCACGGGCACCGTGAATTCCGAGGAGATCCAGGTCCTGATGAAAGCAAAGGTGCCGGAAACAAGGACTGAGGCCAGCAGCAAGGCCCCGCTGACCAGCACCATGCCGAAGGAGAGCAGGCGGTCCTTGAGGAAAAGGATGATGCTTTTTCCCTCCCGCCGCCGCAGCCCCCAGATGAGATTGAGGGAGTCCTTGAGTTCCACAAAAACCCCGGTGGCCCCATACAACAGAGTGGCTGCGCCCACCACGGCAGCGGCAGTGGTCGGGCCGCGGGAGAGATTGACATCCTTCACAAGGGCTTCGAGCGAAGCGGCCGCGCGCTCGCCCATGAATCCCGATAATTGGTTATGGAGTTCGCCGGTGACCGCTTGTTGCCCGAGGGTCTGGCTGACAATGCTGGTGGCCAGCCAGAGCAGGGGAGCCATGGAAAAGAGCGCAAAATACGCGATGGCCGCACTCTGCCGGGGCAGGCGGTCGTCCGACCACGCATCGCTGAAGGCATCGAGAAACCGCCACAGCGCGCGCACCCCGGCCATCTGCGCAAAGGTCTTCCACAGCAGGTTGGCATGGTTTTTAAGGGATGGCCAGAGTTTGCCCATGTGGCATGAAGCGCTGATATCGTCCGGGGGAAAGCGGGAACCGCCGGCGTCAGGCCAAACCATGCACGGATCGCGCGGCAGATTTTTCCTGGAGTCAAACTGAGGGTGGACAGAGCCATGAGCATTGCCCAAGGTGCGGGCTTGCCCGAACGGAGTCCAATTTCCCAAGGCCTTGCCCTTGATCCCCGGCAGGGGGCAGTGGCCAGGCCGCAGAAGCGGACGCCTTGTGATTTTGTTTCCCATACCCCTTATGGACACGCGTCCCATTTTCAACCTCCCGGTGGCGGTAGCCACCTATCAAAGTACCATCGTCAGGATTTTTGAGATGGCCCGTGACCGCTCCCGGAGCTGGGCGGTGGAAGCGGCCAATACCATGGTAGTGACCAAAGCCCGCCATGAGCCCGGGTTTGGCCGGATGATGGAGCAGTTTGATCTCATTCTCCCCGATGGCATGCCTCTGGTGTGGACGCTCAACCGCCAGTTGCCGCCGGACCAGCAGCTCAAGGACCGGGTCTATGGCCCGGATCTCATGCTGGAGACCATTGCGGCCTCGCAGGGCGTGCCCGATCTGCGCCATTTTCTGCTGGGTGGAGCCCCTGAAGTCCTGACCAAACTGCAGGATAACATGACCCGGCGCTTTCCGGGAGTGTCCATTGCCGGAACCTATTCGCCACCCTTCGGAGTCTGGCCGGAGGAAGAAAACGAAAAAATATTCCGGATGATCAGGAAAAGCGGGGCCAACCTGATCTGGGTGGGCCTCGGCTGTCCCAAGCAGGAAGCATGGATCGCCCGGAACAAGGGCCAGCTTCCGCCTGGCGTGTATTTCGGGATCGGCGCGGCGTTTGCCTTCCATGCCGGACAAATAAAACAGGCTCCTGCTTTCCTGCAGCGCATCGGGATGGAATGGGCGTTCCGCCTGGTGACGGAGCCCCGGCGGCTATTCAAGCGTTATCTCAAGTATAACAGTTTGTTCATTTGGTATTCGCTGGCCGGAAAACCAACCGGAAGGCCATAACCCGGGCCCCGCACCCGGTGCCCGCATAATGGCTCTCCCCCCACGGGCCGTCCCTCCCCCCCCGGCCCGTCGATTTCAGCATTGCAAACCAGCTTCACGCCATGCACCGAACAGTCAGCACCATCCCACTCCATGCCTACCCCATCTACCTACGCCGTGATCCTCGCCGGAGGCAGCGGGCGCCGCTTCTGGCCGCTCAGCCGTGACACCCGCCCCAAGCAGCTATTGCAGCTGTTTGGAGGCAAGACGTTACTGGAACATGCTTTGCATCGGCTGGAAGGTCTCGTGCTCCGGGAGAATATTCTGATTCTGACCAACCGGGAGCAGGAGTCTGAAGTGCGCCGGATTCTCGGCGACGCCCTGCCAGCCGGAAACATTGTCGCAGAACCTGCCAAACGCGATACCGCTCCCGCCATCGCCCTTGGAATAGGCTGGGTGGCGGCAAGAGATGTCAATGCGGTGATGCTGGTATTGCCGGCGGACCAGTTGATTCAGGATGAGGCTGCCTTCCGCCACTGCATGACCGACGCCATCAATGTGGCCCATCACTCCCAGGCCCTTGTCACCATCGGCATCAAACCCACCTGGGCCTGTCCCAGTTATGGTTACATCGAGCGGGGCCGCCGCGCCCAGATCTCAGGGGCTGACCAAACCGTGGTCTACGAAGTTTCCCGTTTCCGCGAGAAGCCGAATCCGGATCTGGCCGAGGACTTTTTGCGTCAGGGTAATTTCTCATGGAATGCCGGCATGTTCATCTGGAGCGTTTCCGCCGTGATTGCGGAACTCAGCCGGCACCGTCCGGAACTGGCCAAGTTTGTGGCCGAGATCCGGCAGACCAAGGACCTGAAGGCCACGATCGACGCCCAGTTCGGAACCCTGCCCCAGATTTCCATCGATTATGCCCTGATGGAAAAAGCCGGCCGCGTCCTCAATTTGGAAGCCACCTTCGATTGGGACGATGTCGGCTCATGGATCAGCGTGGGCAAGTATCTGCCCACCGACAAGGACGGCAATGCCGCCAATCAGCCCCTGACCCAAATGGATTCCAGCGGCAATATCGTGTTCAGCACGGCCGGACAAAATGTGTCTCTGCTCTGCGTGCAGGATCTGATCGTGGTGCAGACCGCCGATGCCCTCCTCATCGCCGACAAACATTGTGCCGATGCCATCAAAAAGATTGTGGATATGGTGCCGGACACTCTTCACTAGCCTGCTGGGAGTGCCGGCGTCCCGCCGGCTCCGGCGCAGCGGATGTGGTCTGTTAGTTCCGCTTCGTGATTTTACCAGGGTGCTGTGGGTTTTGCCTCCGGCTAACCCGCATTCCAAGGTGAAAAGCATCTGCGGATCAGCTATCCAGCGGGTTAGCCGCAGGCAAAACCCGCCGCACTTTTCCCGATGCCATAAATCAGATCGGGCTATCACCGAAAAAAGGCTGACTCCCTGTCGGGGAGGCAGCCTTTTTCTTTTGGGAGGGGTGGTTTTTAAGCCAGAGACAGGGCGATTCAGAGATCGCCCCTCCTTGGTTAGTAGGGCAATTCGCGCAGGTAAAGGCTGCGGAACCAAAGGTTGTTGCCATGGTTCTGCAGTTCAATCTGTTCGGCCCGGGGCAGGGGTGTGCCGGGAGCCCAGTAGTTGTCCAGCGGGGCACGATCGATCACCTTCTGACCGTTGAGATGAATGGTGACGGTCTCGCCGACCATGCGGATATGGAAGGTGTTCCATTCCCCAATGGGCTTGTCTGCCAGCACCAGGGGGTCCTTGCCGGCTCCCTTGTTATTCCACATGCCGCCCGACCCTTTTTGATTGCCGTGCTTGAACTGGGCAGGGTTTGTGGGATCCCAGATCTGGATTTGCGGGGTGCCCCGCAGGTAGAGGCCGCTGTCCGCAGTGGCGGGAATTTTCCATTCGACATAAAAATCAAAGTCGCCGTATGCCTTGGCGGTGGCAAGATTCGCTCCCTTGCCATCAAAAACGAGGGCACCATCTTCCACTTTCCAGTGGGCTTTCATGACTTCATCAGCCTTGGCCTGGGCTGCGGCAAGGGCCTCCGGGGCAAGTTCCGCGCGGTTGAAAGGATTGTCGTGAGGTGAAGCCAGCAGACCCTTCCATCCTGTCAGGTCCTTGCCGTTGAACAAGGCCGTGAAGCCGTCTGGAGGGGTATTCGGCGGAGTGCCGGGCAGGGGCGGGGGCGGAGAAAAATCCTTCACCCGGATGTTTTTGTAGGCCACAAAATCGCCGTGCCCGCAGAAGGCGATATAACCGGAAGGGCGCTTCTGGCCGGGAATTTCCTTTTCGTGGACCGGTTTCAAATTTCCGACATAGGCATCGGTGATGGTTTCCCCGTTCAGGATCACTTTGATGTGATCCCCGATCACCAACAGGGTCTGTTTGTTCCATTCGCCCACCGGTTTGAGCAGATTCTTCTTCGATTGGATGGAAGGCGCGATGCCATACACGGATCCATGATATTGCCAGTCCGCCAATTTGAATTTTTCGTTATGATACTTGGGATGCCGGTCATCCAGCACCTGGATTTCCATACCCTCGTAGGCCGCATCACCCTTGCCGGGGTAGCGCACGCCAATGCCGTTGTTGGAGCCCGGCTGGAGCTGGAATTCCAGTTCCAGCACAAAATCGGCGTATTCCTTCTCCGTGCGCAGGAAGCTGCCCTTGGGGGTGCAGGTGATGGCCCCGTCTTTGACTTCATAACCATCGCCCACCCAGCCGGCGAGGGATTTTCCGTCGAACAGGCTGACCCAGCCGGTGATGCCGGAGAGCATTTCCATGGTGGGTGCCGCCGGAGGCAGAGCAGGGGTTTGGGCGGGAGCGGTGACGGCCAGCATTGAGAATGCGGCCCCGGCAGTGACAAGGGAACGGAACATAAAATCGTGGGAAATACGGCGGCTGCCGCGTGGAACTTACGGTTACTCCGGTTTCAGGCAAGTTGGCCTGCCGGCCGGTTATGATACTATTCAAGCAAGGCAGGAACCACCTTCTTCAGCCGTGCCATGATCCCGGGCACCGCGCGTTCTGCTGCTTCCCATGAGGGCAGCAGCGTTGGTGGGGCCGGCTCCTCCACCGCAGCCTGCAGGGCCTTGCCAAATGTCAGGACGGCTAGCGATTCCTGCACCGGATCGTGATCCAGCCCGTTGAGGACGGACTCAGCCCCGCCATGACGCAGGGCATCGGCGGTCAGTTCCTGCCAGGTTTCCACGATTTGTTCGCGCCAAGGATAGGTGCCGCCGGAAACGGTTGCCAGCAGGGTTCCGGAGACTTCACGCGCCATGCGGTGCAACCCGCTGGAAGGATCGTCAGGGCAGAGGTCGTGGTGTTTGTGATCAAAGGCGGCGCAGAGTTCTGTCTGACAAACCAGTCCCGGGCGCAGTTGGCGCCTGACCTCCTCGAGGAGACCGATTTCCAGCCCCCAGGTGGCAGGAAAGTTGAGCCGGCGCAGCAGGGTGCTGTCCATGGCGGATTCACCCGCCAACGGATATCGGAAGGCGGAAAGGAACTGGAGAATGGAGACCGGGCCAGCCGTCAGTTCCATGGCGCGCAGGAGCGGCCGTACCAGCAGCCGTTGCAGCCGCCCATGCAGGCGGTCGCTGTGGCGGGAATAAAATCCCTTGTTGAATCGGAAGCCCCAGCGGCGTTCCAGCAGGGGTTGGCAAAGCCGGCCAGGCAGCTCGCGGCTGTAGTTTTTGATATCGCAGTCGTGCACGGCTATCACGGCAGCTTGATTTTCTCCGGAATGGGCGAGGGCGAGGCCGGCGCACAGCCAGACATTGCGGCCTTTGCCGGCGGCCGCCGTGGTGAGCCCGGCATCTTTCAGGGCGCTCTCCAGCGCCAGCACGGCAGGATCCGAGGACCACAACAAAAGCACCTCCTGGGGCAGGCTGGCGAAGATTTTCCGGGCCACCTGCACGTCGGCGGGCGACGCCCCGTCGAGGCCCACGACGATACGCTCCACCCAGGCGGCGGATCGCAGTTCCTGCACCATTCCGGTGAGAGCATCGCTGCCGAGTTCCCTGACGTGGCAGGGCAAAATCAGGGTAACCGGGCAATCCGCCACCAACTGGCCCAGGGTTGACTCCATCGCCGGCCACGAATCCGGAGCAAGCCGGTGCAGGGTAGTAATGCCGGCGGGGTGGGTAAAGGAACTCATCAGGGAAAAACGTGGGGCAACAGGGCAGGGGTTGGGGAAATGACAAATGACAAATGCCAAATGACCAATGACCAATGCCATGTGGCGTTGGAGTCCCCCTTCAGGCGGAAGCGGCGCGCAAAACGCAGGCTGGCTTTCCAGAAACGCAGTCCGGATTTTCCAAAGTGGGGATGGTGTCGGCCGGTGCGGGGCGACTCGACCATGGAAAGTCCGGGTGCGTGGCATGCCCGGCTTGACGCCGGGGGTGGGCCATTGGATGAAGCCTCCGTGCGCCTGGTGGTTTTTCACTATCATGACCGGCCTGGAGGGGTGCGGCAAGTGATTGCCCGTGGGTTGCCGCAGTTGGTGCGGCGGCTGGGCAGTGTGGCCGAAGTGGTGTTGCTGCTGGGGGAGCTGACGGATCCGGGATGGGGGCGGGAATTGGCGGCGTCGCTGGCGGGAATTCCACTGCGCGTGGAGTCGCACCCCAACCTTGGTTATTTGAGCGGATCGCCCCAGGAAATAGGCACGGAAGCGAAGGCTCTCGTGATTGGGGAATTGGCAGGACAGGACGTGCTGGTCTGGGCGCACAATCTGAGTGTGGGGCGCAATGTGCCGCTGCTGAAGTATCTGCCGCAATGGTGCGCGGCGGCCGGGGCCAAGCTCTGGCTGCATCACCACGATTGGTGGTGGGACGGCCGATTGGCGCGCTGGGCGGACTGGCAGGCGTCAGGTGTCACCGACCTTGCGGAAGCGCTGGAGAGGTCCGTTCCGACCGGCTGCCACATCCGTCATTGGTGCGTCAATCGGGCCGACCTTCCGTGGCTGCAACTCCGGGCTGGAAATGATGCGCAATGGGTTGGCAATCCTATGCCGGACTGGATTATTCCTGACAAATCCGGAATTGAGGATGCCATGGCATGGCTGCATGGGCTCACCCAGGGCCGCCGGGTGTGGCTGGCTCCTGTCAGGGCCTTGCGCCGCAAAAATCTGGCGGAAGCCATCTTCCTTGCCCACCAGCAGGATCAACCCACCTGCGTGGTCACCACTGGCGGTCCCAGCTCCCCTGCCGAAGTTGCGGGCTGGGAAACCCTTTGCCAAACCGCTGCCCGGCAAGGCTGGCCTTTCATTCCATCGGTGCTCGACCCTGGAGCGCGGACCTGCCGTCCGCCCCGGCGCTCCGGCCTCTCCGGTCCTCCCTCCATTGCAGCTCTCCTGATGGCGGCTGACACCATCGTCATGCCTTCTCTGCAGGAAGGTTTCGGCCTCCCCTATCTTGAAGCCGCCTATTTTGGAAAACCACTCCTCGCCCGCACTCTGATGGACGTCATCGCCAATTTCGCCGCCCTTGGGTGCTCCCTCCCCGCCACTTACGACCAGCTTCCCGTGGCACCGGGATCATTCGATGCCGCCAGGGAATGCACCCGGATGGAGGAACGTTGGGCCCAGCTTCGACCCGGTCTGCCGAAGGAGCTGACGATGAACCTGGAAGCGCTCCAACCAGCAGGTCCTGTTGATTTCGGATGCCTTTCTTTGGAAGCGCAATTGGAAGTGCTGCAAAGCAATGCCGGATGCTCCAATTCGTTGCCTGAGCCGCAAGTGCCACGCTGGCCAGAAGCCTGCCGCACCGATGGGTGGGCGGACCGTTTTTTTCAAATGCCGCCTCAGGCGGTTAAGCGAGCTGTTGACCGGGGCGGACAGGATGTCCGCTCTCCTCAGGGCTCCCTCCTCCCGGAAGTGGTCCGCCGTTTCCACGGGTGGTGCCGTCATCCTTTGCTATGGCCATGAACTGCCAGCACCCGTAAGTTATTCCGATGTCCCCCGCCGAAACCTGGTTTGCCGCCCGCAACTGGACGCCTTTCCGTTTCCAGCAGGAGGTCTGGGCCGCCTATGCCGCAGGGAAAAGCGGGCTGATCCATGCGCCCACGGGCTTGGGGAAAACCCTCGCAGCATGGCTCGGGCCGGTGGTTTCAGGTCTTGCCAGGCCTGCCGCAGAGCCTGGACTGAAGGTGTTATGGATCACACCTTTGCGGGCCCTGGCGGTGGATACCACCCAATCGCTCCGCGAGCCGCTGGAGGGTCTCGGATCCACATGGAAGGTTGAAATGCGCACCGGCGACACCAGCCAGAAAATCCGCAATCAACTCAAGAAGCAGTGGCCCGAGGCCCTCGTCACGACCCCCGAGAGTCTGTCCGTTATGCTGAGTTATCCTGACGCCGCCGAACGCATGGCGGGGCTGGAAGCTGTGATCGTGGATGAATGGCACGAATTGTTGTCCAGCAAACGGGGCGTGCAGACGGAACTGTGTCTCGCCCGGCTCCGGGCATGGAATCCCGCGCTCCGCACCTGGGGACTCTCTGCCACCATCGGGAATCTCCCCGAAGCCCTGCAGGTGCTGTTGGGCAATCACTGGGAGGAAGGGGTGATCATCACCGGTGAGTCCTCCAAGGAGGTATCTATCAAGACGCTGCTTCCTGACGAAATCGACCGTTTTCCGTGGAGTGGCCACCTTGGCCTGCGCATGATCCCCGCCGTGGTCCGGCAAATTGAACAGGCTGGCACCACTTTGTTATTCACCAACACCCGTTCCCAGACTGAACAATGGTTTCAGGCCTTGTTGGATTTCCGGCCGGAATGGGCTCCGGACCTCGCGATCCACCACGGATCGGTGGAAAAAGCGGACCGCACCGCCGCCGAGGACCGGCTCCGGGCCGGCACGATCAAGTGCGTCGTCTGCACCAGCAGCCTTGATCTGGGCGTGGACTTTTCTCCGGTGGATCAAGTCATTCAAATTGGCAGTCCCAAGGGCATGGCGCGGCTGATGCAGCGGGCCGGCCGCAGCGGACACCGCCCGGGTGCCGTCAGCCGCGTTTATGGCGTGCCCACCAATGCCTTTGAACTGGTGGAATTCGCCGCCGCCCGCGGAGCCTTGGCTGAACGCCGGGTAGAGTCCAGAAAACCGTTGCGACGGACGCTGGATGTCCTTGCCCAGCATTTGTTGACGGTGGCTGCGGGTGGTGGCTTTGAAGCCGGGGCCATGCGCCGGGAGGTCACTGCCACTCATGCTTTTGCAGAGTTGGACGAAGCTTCGTGGGAGTGGTTGCTAACATTCATCACTTCTGGAGGCAAGGCGTTGCGCGCCTATCCGGAATTTGCCAAAGTGACGGAATGCGCCGGCCGTTATCTCATGGCAGAAGAGCGCACCGCCCGGATGCACCGTCTCACCATCGGCACCATTACCAGCGACACGGTGATTGCCGTGCAGTATGCCTCGGGACGGAAACTGGGCACGGTTGAGGAGGGTTTCATCTCGCGCATCAAACCAGGCGGACAGTTCATCTTTACGGGAAGACGGCTGGAACTGATCCGCTACAAGGATCTCAAGGCAGTGGTGCGGGATGCCGGAAAAAAAGCCGCCTCTGGCCAGATCCCATCATGGCAGGGCGGCAAGAGCCCGCTTTCCACCGAACTGGCTGCCGCCGTCAGCCGCAAACTGGAAGCGGCCGGAGCCGGAGATTTGAGTGATCCGGAGATTCAATTGTTTGCCCCGGTCCTCGCCTTGCAGCAGGCATGGAGTGTGGTGCCCCGCAGCGACCAGTTGCTGATTGAGGAAACCACCAGCCGGGAGGGCAATCATGTTTATGCCTATCCGTTTGCGGGACGTGTGGTGCATGAAGGTCTGGGCACCCTTGTGGCATGGCGTATGGCCCGCCACCGCAGTGTCAGCATTACGGTTTCGTTCAACGATTATGGCTTCGAGCTTTTCAGCCGCGATGACTTGTCTGCAGACGAAACCACCTGGCGGGAATTGTTGTCTCCGGAAAACCTGACAGTTGACCTGCTGGCCTGCATGAACACGGCAGAACTGGCGAAGCGCCAGTTCCGCGGCATCGCCCGTGTGGCCGGTCTGGTCCTCCAGGGTTTTCCCGGCAATCCGAAAACCACCAAATCGCTCCAAATCTCCTCCGGCCTGCTCTTCGATGTCTTTTCCAAATACGATCCTGACAATCTGTTGATCGCCCAGGCCCAACGCGAAATCCTGGACCAGCAGCTCGAGTTGACCCGTCTCGAGGCTACCCTCGCCAGCCTCGGACAACGCACCCTCGTCAAAGTCTTTACGAAACGGCTCACGCCCATGGCCTTCCCCCTTTGGGCCGATATGCTGTCATCCAGCCTGACCACGGAAAACTTCGCCTCGCGCCTCGAAAGGATGTTGGCAGAACTGGAACAGGCCGCGCAGGAACCTCACGCTCCGGAAAACCGGCCTGAACGATAGGACACCCCCGGCTGATGCCGCCGCGCCCATGGGCCGCATTTCCAGTTGCGGCTCAGGGAGCGGCGTCTCATGCTCGCCTACCTCAACTCATGAAAATCACCCGTGCCCTGATCTCCGTTTCTGACAAATCCGGCCTTGATGCCTTCGCCCGGGGTCTGCACGACCTTGGCGTGGAGCTGCTCTCGACCGGCGGCAGCGCGGCCTACCTCCGGGGAATCGGTCTGCCGGTGGTGGAAGTCTCGGATTACACCGGGTATCCCGAATGTTTTGATGGCCGGGTGAAGACCCTGCATCCGAAGGTGCACGGCGGGTTTCTCTATCAACGCGGAAATCCGGATCACGTGGCCCGCGCTGCAGAATTGGAAGTGCCGCCCATTGACCTTCTGATCGTGAATTTGTATCCTTTCGAACAAACCATCGCCAAACCCGGCGTCACCTTTGAGGATGCGGTGGAAAACATCGACATCGGCGGCCCGGCCATGCTGCGCGGGGCCTGCAAAAATCACGCCAGTGTCACGGTGGTCACGGATCCCGAAGACTACGCCCCGGTGCTGGAAGAAATGCAGGCCAATGGCGGATCCACCCATCTCAAGACCCGCGAACGGCTGGCCATCAAAGTTTTCCAGCGCACCGCAGCTTACGACACCGCCATCGCCAACTACCTCGCCCAGGAGCAGTCGACCGAGGGTTGCTTCAGCGTCAACACGACGTTCTTTCAATCCTTGCGCAATGGCGACAACCCGCACCAGCACGCCAGTCTCTACGGCAACTTCGGCGACTACTTCGAAAAATTGCAGGGCAAGGAACTCAGCTATACCAATGTCCTTGACATTGAAGCTGCGGTGTCCCTTGCCTTGGAATTCAAGCGGCCCACAGTAGCCATCCTCAAACACACCAACCCCTGCGGGGTGGGCTGTGATGACGACGATCTCCGCGCCGCATGGGACAAGGCTTTTGAAACCGACCGCCAGGCTCCTTTTGGCGGCGTGATCGTGACCAACCGTCCCCTCACCGAACGGCTTGCCCGGGTCATCAGTGAGATTTTCACGGACGTAATCATTGCCCCGGATTTTGAAGCTGATGCCCGGGCCATTCTGCAGAAGAAAAAGAACCTGCGTCTGATGCAGGTGAATCTGGAAGCCTTCAGCCAATGGCAGGAAAGCAACCCGGTCATCCGCAGTGCTCCGGGCGGCCTGATGGTGATGGACCGCGATGTCCGCGCTTTGGGTCTGCAGGATCTGGAGGAAAAGACCGTCACCAAACGCCCGCCCAGCAAGGAGGAGCTGGAAGCCATGCGCTTTGCATGGAAGGTCTGCAAGCATGTGAAGAGCAACGCCATCGTCTTCGGCACCCACGACCGCACTCTCGGCATCGGCGCCGGACAGATGAGCCGCGTGGATTCCTGCCGTATAGCGGTCTGGAAAGCACAGGAAGCCGGACTTTCCCTTGAAGGCAGTGTGGTCGCCAGCGATGCCATGTTCCCGTTCCCGGACGGACTCATCGCCGCGGCCCAGGCCGGAGCCACTGCCGCCATTCAACCGGGGGGATCCGTCAAAGATCCGGATGTCATCGCCGCCGCCGACGAACGTGGCATGAGCATGGTCTTCACCGGCTACCGCCACTTCCTGCATTGACCTGCGGTGCGGCCGTGTTTCCAATCGTAAGTTGTCATGAGCATCCATCGGATCCTGACCCTTTTCCTCCTGTTTCCTTTCCTGCTGCTGACCGCCTGTGCGGGCAAGGTTTCCGGCCAGTTTGATATGCAGCAGCGCTTCGCCTCCGGAGTGGAGCTTTATGGGGAAAACCCGAATTAACAAATTTGGCAATATGTTGGAACTGGGTGTCAATATTGATCACGTGGCTACGCTGCGTCAGGCGCGTTATGCGCAGACGCCGCAGGCCCACAATGTGGAACCCAGCCTGCTGGATGCCGTCGCGGAATGCCTCGCTGGCGGAGCCCATGGCATCACCATCCACCTCCGGGAGGACCGGCGGCACATTCAGGATGCCGATGTGACCGCCATCCGCGCCTTGTCAGGGGTGCGGCTGAATCTCGAAGTTGGCAACACGCCGGAGATCATCGGGATCGCCTGCCGGACTCGGCCGGACAGCGTATGCATGGTGCCGGAAAACCGTCAGGAAGTCACTACTGAGGGGGGGTTGGATGTGGTGGCCCACGAAGCCGCCATCGCGGCCAGCACGGCCCTTCTGCAGCAGCACGGCATCCGGGTCAGTCTGTTCATCGATCCCGAGCCTGCCCAGGTTGAGGCTTCGGCACGGGTGAAAGCGGATATGGTCGAATTGCACACCGGGGCCTATGCCAATGCCGCGCCGGGCAGCACGGCGCGCGATGCCGAATTGCATCGTCTGATCGCCGCCGGCAGTCAGGCCGGAGTTCTGGGCCTGCAGGTGAACGCCGGCCATGGCATCACCACCGGCAATCTGCCGCCACTCCTCGCCATTCCCCATCTCCACGAACTGAACATTGGCCACCATCTCATCAGCCGTGCCGTTACTCTTGGCCTGCGGGGGGCGGTGCAGGAAATGCTGGAGGCGATGCGTCGATAGCAGGAGGCCGGAAGCATGAAATTAACGGACGAAGCTTGGAAAACGCGGGTGAATTTCCCCGTCCTGGCAGGCCCGCCGATACCAGTTTCATCCGAATTTACCAATAAAAGCGTGCCTTCGGCGGCCCGCGTTTTCCCGTAGACCCTGCGGTATCAAGTCTTGACACCCCGGCCCCAGGCGGACAGTTTCGCGACCGGATTTTCATCCACCAACCACCAAAAAGAATCACCTTTATGTCAACGAAAGTAGGAGTCATCGGAGCCGGCGGCATGTTGCAGTATCACGCGGCGGGCTTCCGCCTGGCGGGCGCGGAAATTGTGGCGGTGGCCGATGCCGCTCCGGGGGCTGCCGCAAGGGCCGCCGAAAAATGGGGTATCGCCAAAGCCTACGAATCCGCAGAGGCCATGCTGGCCACCCATCCGGAAATCGAAGCCGTCAGCGTGATCGTCCCCAACAAATTCCACAAGCCCCTGACCATCCAGTGCCTCGAGGCCGGCAAACACGTCTTTTCGGAAAAACCGCCGGCGTTGAATGCAGCAGAAGTGCAGGAGATCATTGATGCCGCCCAAAAAGCCGGAAAGCAGGTCCTGTTCAATTTCAACAACCGCGCCCGTCCGGAATCCCGGGCCATGAAGTCCTATATTGACCAGGGCCTTGCCGGCACCATCAATTCCGCCCAGGCCAAGTGGATCCGCCGCACCGGCATTCCCGGCTTTGGCGGCTGGTTCACCAGCAAGGATATGGCCGGTGGAGGAGCCTTGATTGATCTTCTCCATATGGTGGATTTGGCGATGTATTTCATGGGGTATCCCGAACCGGCACACGTGCTGGGCCAGACTTTCTCGGATTTCATCACTGATAAGAATTTCAAAGGCCCGTGGGGCATTCCCGACCGCGTCGGCGGCACCACCGATGTGGAAAACGCCGCCCACGGTTTTGTGACCTTCAAAACAGGACAAGTGCTTTCGCTCCAGGTTTCATGGGCAGAAATGATCAAGCGGGAGGAAGTCTCCGTCACCTTCCAGGGCACCAAGGCGGGCGGCAAAGTCCAGCGTCTCTTCCGGATTGATGGACTGGATGAAACGGCCTTTGATTCTTGCGAACTCTACGTGCAGGAAAATGGTCTGAGCGTGGACCGCACCATCACCGTAATGCCATGTGAGGACATGGGCCGCATCGGCTCTGCCACCAACTTCATCGAAGCCCTCGAAGGCAAAGCGGAACCGCTCAACACCCCGGAACAGGCTCTGCGCCTGATGCAGGTGATTGATGCCATCTACGCTTCTGCGGCGACCGGCAAACCGGTGTCGATTTGAGGTTTGCATCAGGACTCCACCAAAATCCCGGACAGAAATCTGCTCTGTCCGGGGTTCCCCGTGGGAAAATTGCCGTTGGAGTTGTCTTCCCGGGCTGGGAGATTTTCTGTTTGACGGACAGATATTCGTTAGCATGTTCAGCAATGACCGTTAACCCTGTTCAAAGCAGCCCGCCGGACGGTGAGCCAATTGACCGGTTTTCCGCTCTGGTGGCGGTTTTCCTTGCAGTTCCAGTAGTTTTTTTGGCAATTCTCGTCTCAGGAATAGTGATCTGGACCGCCGCTGTTTTCTTTTTTCAACTCTTCACAAGACCAAACTTGCTAATTGGGATGCTCCAGTTGGTAATTTGCTCATTTGGGGCTTGGTATGCCCATAGTTTAATTGCGGCACTTATTGGAAGGGGCAGAGGTTGGAGTGTGATTCTGGGCTTGGTCGTCGGTCTGGCGTCGTTGTCGCCGATAGCAATGGACATTGTCCGATCCATATCAGGCCGTGGTTTGCATGGTGGAGTAGCAAATCTTCGGTTAGGGCCCGCGGTATGCACGGTTGTTTTGGGCGGTTGGATTGCCACCGCTCTACTTTTGCTAAAGATAGTGATTTCGTGGAATTGGGCAAGAATTCGGACACGCGCGGCTGAGGTTATCTGGCAAAAACTTCATTGCCATCCCGGATTCTCAAGGAAACCGCGGACAGGTGAAGACTATCCGCCTGTCGGCTCATGAGGCCAAACATTACGCCAATCCGCCCCGGTCGATTTTAACTGCCGCATCGCCATAACCGGCACGGGGTGTGGGGGTATAGTCCAGCGGGGTCCACGCTGCGTTATTGGCCGAGGATTTTACCACGGCGTCGATGAAGGCCATGCCGGCAAGGCCTTCTTCGATCGTTGGGTAGTCGGTGGTGAGGGGATCCGGTGTAGCCCCGGTGGCCACGGCGCGGATGTGGTTGATGAAGTTTTTGTAGATATTGGCGAAGGCTTCGAGATATCCTTCCACGTGTCCGGCCGGGGTGCGGGTGGCGGCGGCTGCGGCGCTGCCAAGATAGCCCATGCCGGTGCGGTAAATCTGTTTCGGGTGCTCGAGGGAGGTTACGATCATGGTGTTAGGATCCAGTTGGCTCCACTCAATACCGCCCTTTTCCCCATAGACCCGCAGGTGCAGATTGTTCTCACAGCCCACGCTGATCTGGCTGGAGTGGAGCACGCCTTTGGCACCGTTATCGAAGCGCAGCAGCACATTGCCGTCGTCCTCCAACTGACGGCCTTCCACAAAAATGGTGAGGTCGGCGGCCAGCTCCTTGATGTGCAATCCGCTGACATATTCCGCGAGGTTGATGGCGTGGGTGCCGATGTCGCCCATGCACCCGGAAGCGCCGCAGATGGCGGGGTCCGTACGCCAGGCGGCCTGCTTCTGGCCGGTGCTTTCCAGCAGGGTGGCCAACCAGCCCTGCGGATATTCGACCACCACCTTGCGGATTTTGCCGAGCTTGCCCTGTTCCACCATCTGGCGGGCTTCCTTCATCAGCGGATATCCCGTGTAGTTGTAGGTGATCCCATAAAGCCGTCCGCTGGTTTTGACAATCTGCGCGAGTTCCTTGGCCTCGGCGAGGTTGAAGGTCGCCGGCTTGTCGGACAGAACATGGAAGCCATTTTCGAGGGCCAGCTTCGCCGGGGCAAAGTGACGGTGATTCGGGGTGACGATCACCACAAAATCCATCCGATCGCCCACCGGCAAAGCTTTTTCCGCGAGGATCATTTCCTCAAAGGTGCCGTAGCATCGCTCTGCAGGGAGGAACAGGTCCGCGCCAGAGGCTTTGGACCGCGCGGGATCCGAGGAAAACGCCCCGCAGACCAGCTCGACCTGGCCATCCAAGGCTGCCGCCATCCGGTGGACTCCCCCAATAAAAGCGCCGCGTCCGCCGCCGACCATGCCCATGCGAATTTTCCGGTTCATAAGGATTTTTGTGTAGGTTTTGAAGAAAAAGGAGTGAAGCGTTTGCCATAGCGAACAGCCCGCCCCGCTGCAAGTCCCAATGCGCGGGGAGCGGGCGCTGGGAGCGCCGTGCGTCCCGCCGGCCCCGGAGCATTGACTGCTCAAAGCATTGGCTCCCCGGAGGATGAGGGGAAATTTAGAAAGGCTGCTGGGCCGATTCTCCGGGGCCGCCGGGACGGACGGCGCTCCCAGCGGGGCCGGCGGGACGCACGGCGCTCCCAGCAAAGGCACTGCTCCATGGCCACGCTGTTTTGTCTGTCACGAGTCCGGCCTTCACCGGATTTTGCTCCAGATAGTGCAGGGCTTTTTGAAAATGGGCCGAGTCCCGGATAAACCGGTCATGGTATTCCTTTTGCCAGACCGGTCCGGTCAAATTCAGGGCTTTATTGATGGCGTGCGCGGTGAAGGATTTCCACGAGTGCAGCACGCTGGCCAAAGTTCGGTCGGGAAAGCACTCGATAATGACATGGACATGATTCGGCATGATGCACCATGCGATCAGCCGGTAGTGTTCGTTATCAAAATGGAGCAGGGCATTCTGCACGATTCCGGCGGCTGAGGAATCCCGAAGCAGGCACGAGCCATGTCCGGCGTCCAAATATTCTTCGATTTTGAGCCGGCGGCGTTTTTCGCGTGCCGTTTCGTTCTCCAGATCCGCGAGTTCCGCCATCAGTGTTTTCAAAACGGCTGCGGGAAGCGCGTCGTTCAGCCGGAAAGTCAGCGTTTGAATCAGACCTGGGACATCAAAATGCGGGAGATATCCCCGCGACCGCCAGCCTATTCTGGGCGGAAGCCGATGCGAAGCATCGTCCCTGGGAGCGCCGTGCGTCCCGCCGGCCCCGGAGCAATGGTTCTGTCCACTTTTCCGATCCATCGCGGTAACCTCTCAGCAATTCCTATCAAACGGAAGCCTGGTTTTCCAAATTCAAATTTCCCTCAGAACCTTGGGTTTTGGAAGCCATGGCTCCGGGGCCGGCGGGACGCACGGCGCTCCCAGCGGAGGCGCTCCCGGCCTAAACACTCTTGCCACCCCTCACGCCGCGTGCCAGTAACGGGTCGATTTCCCCATTTTTTTCCCCAATCCATGCCCAAGGACACCTCCATCCGCAAAATCCTCGTCATCGGCTCCGGCCCCATCGTTATCGGGCAGGGCTGCGAATTCGACTACTCGGGCGTGCAGGCCTGCAAGGCGCTGAAGGAGGAAGGCTTTACCGTCGTCCTCGTCAATTCCAATCCGGCCACCATCATGACGGACCCGGAATTCGCCGCCCGCACCTACATCGAGCCGCTCACGCCGGAGGTGGTCGAAAAAATCATCGAACGCGAAAAACCGGACGCGCTTTTGCCTACCCTCGGCGGCCAGACCGCGCTGAATCTTTCCATGACCCTGCACCACACCGGCGTGCTGGCGAAGCATAATGTGCGGATGATCGGGGCCAAACCCGATGCCATCGAGAAGGGCGAAAACCGCATGAAGTTCAAAGAGGCCATGATCAAAATCGGGCTGGACATGCCGAAGAGCGGCATCGCCCACACCATGGAGGAAGCGCGCCGGGTGGCCGATGATATCGGCACGTTCCCGCTCATCATCCGCCCCGGGTTCACCCTCGGCGGCACCGGTGGCGGCATTGCGTATAACCGTGAGGAATTCGAAACCATCTGCGCCCGCGGGATCGATCTCTCGCCGGTTAGCGAGGTGCTCATCGACGAAAGCCTGCTCGGCTGGAAGGAATACGAAATGGAGGTGATGCGCGACCATGCTGACAATTGCGTGGTCATCTGTTCCATCGAAAACCTCGACCCCATGGGCGTCCACACCGGCGACTCCATCACCGTCGCACCTATCCAAACGCTCTCGGACCGCGAATACCAGATCATGCGCGACGCCAGCTTCGCCGTGATCCGCGAGATCGGCGTCGAAACGGGTGGCTCCAATATCCAATTCGCCACCCATCCCGACACCGGCCGCATGATCGTGATCGAGATGAATCCGCGTGTCAGCCGCTCCTCCGCGCTGGCCTCCAAGGCCACCGGATTCCCCATCGCCAAGATCGCCGCCAAACTCGCCGTGGGCTACACCCTTGATGAAGTCAAAAACGACATCACCCGCGAAACCCCCGCCAGTTTCGAGCCGACCATCGACTACGTCGTCACCAAGATCCCGCGCTTCACCTTCGAGAAATTCCCCACCGCCGACGCCACGCTAACCACCCAGATGAAGTCCGTGGGCGAAGCCATGGCTATCGGGCGGACGTTCAAGGAATCGCTTCAAAAAGCGTTAAGAAGCCTGGAAACCGGCCGCGCCGGGCTGGGCGCGGATGGCAAGGATCCCGTGAATCCGCCTAAAGAAGAAATTGTCAGGAAGTTGAGCATTCCGAACGCGGAACGCATCTTCTGGCTCGGCGTTGCCTTCCGCGAAGGCTACAGTGTGGAGGAGGTGTTTGAGCTGACGAAGATCGACCGGTGGTTCCTGCGGCAGATTGAGGAGATAACCCTGGCCGAAGGCCATATCCGTGACACTGCCTTCCAGGCAGTGAGTCGAACCGGCTTCCAGCCGGTTTCCGCTGCGGGCTTCCAGCCCGCCGTCCCCAGCCACTACATAACCGCCGGCGTCCCCATCGATAAAAAATCAGGGTCCCACCTCCCCCATTGGACCCAGGACGGAGCCACCTATGCCGTGACCTTCCGCCTCGGCGACTCGCTGCCCGCTCCTATTCTTAAAGCATGGCGCGCCGAGCGCGAGGCGCTTCAGGAAGAACTGAAAAAAAAGGGTGAACTCACGGCAAAGGAAACACAGCGTCTGAACGAACTTTACTCCGAAAAGGTAGAGGAGTGGTTGGATGCCGGCCATGGCGAGTGCCATCTGAAACATCCCGAAGTTGGCGCGGCGGTGGAGAATGCGCTGAAGTATTTCCATGGGGAGCGCTACACGCTGTATGCGTGGTGCATCATGCCAAATCATGTTCACGTTCTGGTAGAGCCGCTGGCGGGACATAAGTTGGAGCCTATCCTGCATTCATGGAAATCCTTTTCGGCCAACGCTGCGAACAAAATTCTGGGTCGTTCGGGTGTGTTTTGGATGGAGGAATATTACGATCATCTGGTGAGGGATCAGGAGGATTTTGCCCGGCAGTGGCATTATGTGAAGGATAATCCGGGGAAGGTGGAGTTGAGGAATTGGCCGTTCGTGGGCAGCCTTGGCCAGGATGGCCAAGGGGGGCAGGGGCTGGAAGCCCATGCGACGCACTGCCTGGAAGGCAGTGTCACGGGTGCGGACCTGCGCCGCTGGAAGCGGCTGGGATTCTCAGACCGGCAGTTGGCGTGGCTTTCCGGCGCGAAGGAGGACGTCATCCGGGCTATGCGGAAACAACATGGCATCATCCCCACCTACCGCCTCGTTGACACCTGTGCGGCGGAGTTTGAGGCCTACACGCCTTACTATTACTCCACCTACGGCGAAGAAAACGAAACGCGCCCATCCACCAAGCGGAAGGTCATGATCCTCGGTGGCGGGCCTAACCGGATCGGGCAGGGCATTGAGTTCGACTATTGCTGCGTTCATGCGGCCTTCGCGCTGAAGGAAATGGGCTTCGAGACCATCATGGTGAACTCGAATCCCGAGACCGTTTCCACCGACTACGACACCAGCGACCGCCTTTACTTCGAGCCGCTCACGTTTGAGGACGTGATGAACATTTACGAAAACGAGCAGTGCTGGGGCGTCATCGTGCAGCTCGGCGGGCAGACGCCGCTGAACCTAGCTGCCAAGCTGGAGGAAGCCGGCTGCCACATCATCGGCACCTCACCGAAAAACATCGAGCTGGCCGAAGACCGGAAGTTCTTCGCCAAACTCCTCGATGACCTGAAGCTGAACCAGGCCCCGAGCGGCACCGCCGTGAATGAGGACGAAGCCGTCACCATCGCCCAGCGGATCAACTATCCGGTCCTCGTGCGCCCCAGCTTCGTGCTCGGCGGGCGTGCCATGCAGATCGTTTACAGTGATGACGAACTCCGCCACTACATGCGCAATGCCGTGCAGGCCTCGCCCGAGCGCCCGGTGCTGGTGGACCGCTTCCTTGAAGACGCCGCCGAGGTGGACGTGGATGTGATTTCCGACGGCGAGACCACGGTGGTTGGTGCCATCATGGAACACATCGAGCAAGCCGGCGTGCACAGCGGCGACAGCGCCTGCGTCATTCCGGCTTTCGGCCTCAGCGAGCCGATTAAAGCCGAGATCATGCGCGCGGCCAAGGAGCTGGCGAAAGCACTCAACGTGATCGGCCTGATGAACATCCAGTTCGCGGTGAAGGACGAAATGCTATACGTCATCGAAGTCAATCCTCGGGCCAGCCGCACGGTGCCGTTTGTCAGCAAAGCCATCGGCCGCCCGCTCGCGAAATACGCCGCCAAAATCATGGCCAGCGATGGCTTGAAACGTCAGGGACTAACTGATATTGAGGCAGTCTCCCTGAAGTCGCTCGGCTTCACCACGGAGATCATCCCCACGCATTTCAATGTCAAAGAAGCCGTCTTCCCGTTCTCCAAATTCCCTGGCACCGACATCGCCCTGGGCCCGGAAATGAAGAGCACCGGCGAAGTGATGGGCATCGACGCCGACCACGCCATGGCCTTCGCCAAGAGCCAAATGGCCGCTGGCAACAGCCTGCCGCTGAAGGGCAAGGTTTTCATCAGCGTCACTGACCGCCAAAAAGACCGGGTCGGCAGCATCGCCAGGGAATACCACGACCTCGGCTTCACTCTCGTCGCCACCGACGGCACCCGCAAAGCCATTCAGGAAGCCGGTGTCCCCTGCGACATCGTTCACAAAATAGCGGAAGGCCGCCGCCCCAACATTCTCGACATGATGAAAAACGGCGAGATCGCCATGATCATCAATACGCCGAGCGAGAAGGAAACCCGCAAGGACGAGGTGCTGATCCGCTCCACGAGTGTCAGTACCAGAACGCCGATTCAAACCACCCTCCGCGGGGCCAGAGCCGCTGCCCACGCGATCGGATCCCTCCAGAAGAACAAGCTCGAAGTCAAGACCCTGCAGGAATTTCACGGGCTGTAGTCACAGACGGCAGCAACCGGGTTTTTTGGAGTGCGGCGGCCCTCCGCCGCTTTCCGGCGGCGGTCTGATGCATCAAGCCATGGCATGTTTTTCCCCGGGCCGCTGCGGCTCCGCGCCACAGGCCTCCGGCATCATCCGGCCGGGGGTCGCACGATGAGCACGGGGCGGGGACATTGTGCCAGCACGGCCTTGGAAACCGAACCCAGCAGAATGGCGGAGAGTCCGGTTTTGCCATTCGAACCGAGGCAGATCACATCGGATCCGAAACGTTCCGCCGTTTGGCAGATGGCCGCAGCGGCATCGGCGGCTTCGAGAATTTCGATCCCGGCGGTGATGCCGCGTTTTTCCGCATCATCCGGAAGCAGCGTCCGCCATGACTCGGCCATGAGCCCCGCAGGGTGGGGGGGCTCGGCCAACAGGGAACTGGCATCATGTCCTTCCACAGGCAGTGCGGGCTGGGTGACATGCAGGAGCATCAGGTGGCCCCCCTGCGGCAGCAGGGCACAGGCGTAACGCACCGCGTGCTTGCCCGCAGCAGAACCATCGGTGGCCACCAGCACGCGTTGGATCACAGGGATCCTCACGATCTCGTTATCAATGATGACTGCCGGCACCGTGACTATGCTCATTGGTGCATGGCGCAGGATGCCACATGAAACGGACGCGGCAGTCCACGGCCAGTTGATGCCCTGACGCTGCCGGGTGCCAACGACGATCAGGTCAGCATGCTCTTCAACCGCCAGTTGGATCAAACGGGCATCGCCGGGACCGGCCATAGGGGCAACTATAACACGTGCTCCCGGCCCGCCGAGCCGGGCATGAACCATCTCCGCCAGCTCGCGTTCCAGTGTCTGTTGCACTTCCGGCGGGTTGCCGGAAGCAGGCACGGCAACCCCCAGACATGCGCAATCCGTGGCGGGATCATTCAGATAGGCGGCCACGATCTCGCAGGGGCCGAGCATGCCGAGGCAGTGCACCCATTCGAGGGCTGCGGCGGAGACATTGGCGTGGTTCACCGCCACCAGAACCTTGAGCGGTCTATCCCCTCTTCCCCATGCCTCAAAGGGGGCCGAAGAGCGAACTACCAACGTGGGCGCCGCGACGGATCGGGCCAGATATTCAGCGGTCGAGCCCATGGACCAGCGCTCCAGGGCGGTCTTGTTAACAGTGGAAACCACCACCAGGGACACCGGCTGCTCCTGCACGGATTTCAGGACGGCCCGCTGGGCGAGGTCACCGGTGAGCAACTGAGTCGCGACGGTGGCACCCATCAGCGTGAGGCGCCCGGCTTCTTCGTCAAGCTGCGTTTGGACAGGCTGCAGGAAGGCCGCCAATTCGTCAGGATCATGGCCTAGCGTATCAAACTCATCCGCCGCATGCATGAGCAGCAGAGGCCTGCCTGAAAGCCTGGAAAGCACGGCTGCAGCAGTGGCGGCGAGGGTGGCGTTTTCGGAAAAGTCCGTGCCGCAGACGATGGGTGATAGGGGGGGGGGATTCGTCATGAGCGAGCCTAAGCCCGCACCCGGCCTTTTTCAAATAACTTCGACCCTACTTGGATTCACTGCTGAGGGTTTCGCGGTCGTCGCTGTAGCGGTCTTTCAGTTCGTCGGCCACGGTGCCTTTCCAGAAGGGCACTTTCAGCAGATACGCGGCGCGGCCCAGCATGTGGGCGGCGATGGGTGTGGTGAGGAAGACGAAGAGCAGGACCATCATGCATTTCGCGATGACGATGGGTGTGGGATAGGCTAGCGCCACGCCCGCCAGGATAGCACCAAGGCCGAGGCTGCCGGCCTTGGAGGCAGCGTGCATGCGGGTGAAGAGGTCGGGAAAACGGACCAGACCGAGCGCGGCGATAACCATGAATCCCGCGCCGAGGAGCAGGAAGACTGCGGAAATCACTTCAATCTTCATCGGTGGGCCTCCTTTCCAAATATCGGGCCAGCGCGACGGTGCCGAAGAAACTGATCACCGCTATGACGGTGACGGCATCGAGCAGCACCGGCTGGCCCATCCAGACGACATAGGCAGCGATCATGCCGGCGATGATCATGCTCATCAGATCGAGCGCGATGATGCGGTCCGGCAGGCTCGGTCCCCGCGCGAGCCGCACGAAGGACAGCAGGAGCGCGCCGGCGAGCAGGATGAAAACGATTGTCAGGACGGTGTGCATGGTGTTAGCGCAGGAGGGCGAGGACGCGGCGTTCGAGGGTCGATTTGATTTCGTGCCGGACGGCTTCGGGGTCGTCGACATACATGGCGTGGACGTAGAGCACCCGGCGGTCGGTGGAGACATCGATGCTCACGCTGCCGGGCGTCATGCTGATGAGGTTGGCGAGGAGCAGGATCTCGAAGTCCGTCTTCGCGTCGAGCGGGATGGCGAGCATGGCGGGCCGCATGTGGTGCATGGGCGTGAGCGCATCGTGGGCGACGCGGATGCTGGCACGGATGAGTTCCTTCAGATAGAAGGCGATGAAAAGCGCGAGGCGCGGGAGTTTGAGGAGAAGTTTCATGGCGTTTTCCCCAGCACGGCTTCGATATAGCCGTTTGGATTCATGAGTTGCCCGGCGGCGCGGGTGGCGAGGTCGAGGAGGGTCCCGGGGAAAAAGCCGATCCCCACCGTGAGCAGCGCCATGGCGGTGATGGGCACCAGCATAAGCAGGGGCACGGGTCCGCGTGTGCCGCCGGCCTCCCCTTCCGGTTCTGCCTTCCAAAAGGCTTCGGCCCAGATTTTTGTCATCGAAAACAAAGTGAGGAGGCCCACCGCGAGCGCGGCAGCGACCGGCCAGTAATGCTGGAATTCGATCGCGGATTGGATCAGCGCGAATTTGGCGAAAAACCCGGAGAGAGGCGGGATGCCGCCGAGCGACATGGCGGGGATGAGGAAGAGGAGCGCGAGCCATGGGTAGTCGCGGTAGAGTCCCCCGAGGCGCTTGAGTTCGCCGGTGCCGCGCACGTGGCCGATGGCACCGCCGATGAGGAAGAGATTCGTTTTCACGATGATGTGATGGACGACATAGAAGATCGACGCGGCGATGGCCGCAGGCGTGAAGATGCCGAGGCCGAGTGTCATATAACCGATTTGGCTGATGATGTGGAACGAGAGCACGCGGCGGATCTCGAATTGCGCCGCCGCTCCGAGCACGCCGGTGATCATGGTAAGCACGGAGATGACGATGATCAGGGTGTGCGTGGCCGCGGGATCGGCGGTGAAGATGAGGGTGAAGACGCGGATCAGCGCATAAACGCCGACCTTGGTGAGGAGACCGGCAAAGATCGCGGACACTGCGACAGGCGGCGTGTGATAGGATGCGGGCAACCAGAAAAAGAGCGGGAAGACGCCGGCTTTGATGCCGAACGAAACAAAGAGCAGGATGGCCGACGAGAGCGCCACTCCCGTTGGCTGGTCGCGCAGTTTCACCGCAAGGTCGGCCATGTTCAGGGTGCCGAACTGTCCGTAGAGAATGCCGATCGCGGTGAGGAAAAGACCCGATGCGATGAAATTCAGCGTCAGGTATTTTACGGCCGCTTCTATTTGCGGGCGTTCGCCGCCGAGCGCGAGCAGGACAAACGAGGACATCAGCATGACCTCGAACCAGACGAAGAGATTAAAAAGATCTCCAGTCAAAAACGTGCCGGACACGCCGAGCAGCAACATGTGGTAGAGCGGATGAAAACCGAACCGCTCCCGCGCCTTGTCCATATCCGCGAGCGCGTAGACGGAGACGCAGAGCGCGACGAAGCCGGTGATTGCGATCATGATCGCGCTGAACAGATCGGCGACGAGAGTGATGCCGAAGGGCGCGGGCCAGTTGCCGGCTTGCACCACCTGGATGCCGTCCGCACTGACTTGGCGCAGCAGCCACAGGCCTGCGGCCAGCAATGCGCCCGAGCCGAGGACGCTCAGCGCGCGTTGAGCCCCGCGGCTCGCGCCGACGAGGATGCAGGCCACGGCGGTGAGCAGCGGGATGAGGAGGGGGAGGACGAGAGCCAACTTCATCGTTGTTCGCTGTTTCCAAGTTGATCGAGGTCGTCGGTCTCCAGCGACCGGTGCGCACGGCGGGTCAACGCCAGGGTAAAGGCGATCATCCCAAAGCTGATCACAATCGCGGTGAGGATGAGCGCCTGCGGCAGCGGATCGGCAAACGGCTCGGGCAGTCTGTCGGCACTTTCGGAGATGATGGGCGGCTGGCCGCGGGTGAGTCCGGCGGCGGTGAAGATGAGCAGATTGACCGCCTGCGAAAAGAGCATCAGTCCCAGAATCAGCTTCACCATGCTGCGCCGGAGGATAAGGTAAAACGAGATGGCGTAAAGTCCGCCGATAACAATGGCCAGGGTCGTTTCCATGTTATTGATCCTCCGCCATGGTGAATACGAGATGCACGGCGATGCCGGCAACGACGAGATAAACGCCGACATCAAAAAGCAGCGGCGTGCCGAATTTCAGTTGGCCCGCGATCAGGGTGGGCACCGAGCCGCCCCACAGTCCGGTCATGAACGGCTGCCCCAGAACAAGGCCGGGGACTCCGCTCAGGGCCGCGAGGAAAAGGCCGATGCCGGTGAGACGCTGCGGCGTCACGCGCAGGAGCCGGCGCGCGGCGGGAATGCCGAAGGCAATGCCGTGGAGCGCAATGCCGCACGCCGCGACCAACCCGCCGATGAACCCACCGCCGGGTTCATTGTGCCCGCGGATGAGCAGGAGAACGGAGAAGGCGAGTTGCAGCGGCATGATGAGTCGCGCCGCCGTGCGCAGGATGAGGGAGTCCATTTACCGGTCCTCCTTTCGTGGGCCGGGCCTGAGCCGCAGCAGGGCAAAGACGCCGATGGCGGCGACGCTGAGCACGGCGAGTTCGCCGAGCGTGTCGAGCGCGCGGAAATCGACGAGGATGACATTGACGACGTTGCGGCCCTGGGCGCGAAGGGCGTTTTCGGCGTAGTATTGGGACACGCGCTCGCCGCTGTCCACATGCAGTGCCTTGAGCACGAGCAGCGTGATGACCAGGCCTGCCCCCCCCGCCATAACGGCATCCCAGCGCCGCCGTCGCGGAGTGGAAAGCGCGCTGAATTGCGGCAGATGCACCACCACAAGAACAAACAGCACCAGCGTCAGGGTCTCGACAAGGATTTGGGTGACGGCGAGATCCGGTGCCCCGTAAAGCCCGTAAACCAAAGCCACACTGTAGCCAACCACGCCGAGCGCCACGACGGCGGCAATCCGCGATCGCGCATTCGCGGCAACCAGCGCGGCGGAGAGAATAAGCACGCCAATGGCAATTTCATGGGCGCGCACATCTTCAAATCCGATCCACAGCGGTACCGGACCAAAGCGCACCAGCGCGAATGCCGCCAACACCGTCGCCACACCGAGCACGGTGAGCACATAGCCCCGCAGATAACCGTGTTGGAGCCAGCGCGTCTGCCGGTCCGCGACAGCGGTGAGCGCACGCAATCCTAACTCGTAAGCGCACTCCGGACCGAAGCGTGCGAGCGGCGCGATCTGCGCCGCCAGCGTGCGGAGCCGCCCGCGCAGCCGATACACGACCATGCCCGCGAGGACCGTGATCACACTGAGGAGCAGCACAAGGTTAGGCCCGTGCCAGAGCTTCAGCTCCACCGTGGTTTCGGTGGCGCGGATGGCGCTGACGGCGGCGCTGACCAGCGGCCGGTCCACCAAGCTGGGAAACAAACCCGCGACCACGGCCAGCGCCGCCAGCACCAACGGTCCGAGCCAAAGCGCGGGCGATGGTTCGTGCAGGGGTTTCGCGGGAAGTTGGGCCGGGCCGTGGAACGGACGATAGCCGACCATGATGGCCACCGCGACCATGAGGATATTGGCACCGACGGCTGCTGCGGTGTAGTATGGTGCGGCAAAGGGTGCTGCGAGGTTCGCTTCGTAGAGCAGCTCTTTGCCGATGAACCCTAGCAGGGGCGGAAACCCGATCATCGAGAGCGCCGCCGCACCGGCCGCCATCGCGGTGATCGGCATCACCTTGCACAAGCCGCTGAGCGCGCGCACATCGCGCGTCCCGGCTTCGTGATCGACCGCGCCCGCGACCATGAAAAGTGCGCCTTTGTAGAGCGAGTGCACGATGAGAAAAACCGCTGCGGCTTTGACCGCCAGCGCCGTCCCGATGCCCAGCAACATGGTCAGGATGCCGAGCCCGCTCACGGTCGAGTAGGCCAGCAGGCGTTTGAGATCGGTCTGCGGCAGGGCGAGCAGGGCACCGGTGAGCATCGTCGCCGCGCCGACGCCGGTGACGACGGTGTGCCACACCCCGGTACCGCCGAGCAGCGGATAGAAGCGGCCGAGCAAAAAGATACCTGCTTTGACCATCGTGGCGGAATGCAGATAGGCGCTGACCGGCGTGGGCGCGGCCATCGCGCCGGGCAACCAAAAATGAAAAGGCACCTGCGCGGATTTGGTGAATGCGCCGGCGAGCACGAGCAGCAGGATCGGCAGATACAGCGCGTGCCCGCGGAGGACGTCGGGACTTTCCAGCAACGCGGAAAACGAAAACGTCCCGCCAGCCTGCCCGATGAGGATAATGCCCGCGAGCAGCGCCAGCCCCCCGCCCCCGGTGACGAGCAGCGCCTGCAAGGCTGCGGCGCGCGATTTTTTGTCCTCGTGATTGAATCCGATCAGCAGATAGGACGAAAAACTCGTCAGTTCCCAGAAGATGAACATCACGATAAGATTGTCCGCCGCCACGAGCCCCAGCATCGAGCCCATGAAAAGGAGGAGGAATCCAAAAAACCGTCCTTCATGGCGATGCCCGTGCAGATATCCGCCTGCGTAGATGAGAATGAGCGCGCCAATCCCGGCGATGAGCAGCAGGAATAGCAGGCTCCAGCCATCCACGCGGAATGCGAGATCGAGATCGAGCGCGGGCACCCACGGCCGGCTCTCCATGATTACCTCACCTCCGGAGACCGCCGGCACGAGGGAGGCGAACCAACCCGTAATCACGATCACTGGAAGCGCCAGTGCCCAGCCCGTCGCGCCACGCAGGACGCGATGCAGCAACGGCCCAGCAGCGGCGAGAACGAAGATCGTGATAAGAACCGTGAGCATCTTGTGGGGGGGCCAAGGACAGCGGACGTAAGCCATGTTACCGGCAAAAAGCAACCCGCCTTCCCGGAGAGGTCGTGCTCCTCCACTGGACGCCCTGACGTCCCGATCCCCCGGCTCCCGCGTCTCCTGCTACAACGGCCAAACCAGCAGCAACATGGGAATGCTGATGGCAATGATGAGGATTTCCAGCGGCAGACCGAGCTTCCAATAACCACCAAAGTGAAATCCGCTAGGTCCGAGAATAAGCGTGCTGTTCTGATGTCCAAGGGGCGCGAGAAAGGCGCACGAAGCGCCAATGGCCACGGCCATCAGAAACGAATCCGGGCCTGCTTCCGACTGCTCCGCAGTGCTGAGGGCGAAGCGCCCAATCCGGTCAGGGCGGCGATGGTGAAGGTGCCCGGTTGGGGTCGGTGTCTTTCATTTCCCCGCTGCGCCAAACCGGCGGAAGACCGCTTTCTCGGCCTCAACCAGCAGAAAGACCCCGAGGCCGATGCCCAGCGGCACGAACCAGTGGCGGAGTTCCAACGCGGTGGAGCCAAAGAGCCGGTGCATGAATGGCGCATAGACAAATATCAGCTGCAGCACCGCCAGGACGCCGACCGCCAGCCAAACAATGCGATTGGTGAACAGGCGTTCGAATGACAAACTCGATTCGCGCAGAAAACGACTGTTGAAGAGATAGAAGGCCTGCGCGCACACGAGCGTGTTCACCGCCACTGTCCGCGCGAGTTCCACCGGCTTGCCTTGGCCTATTTCGATGAGGAACACCGCGATGGTCGCCCCGCCAATCAGCACGGAAACGAAAGCGATCCTCCAGAGAAACACCCCGCCGAGGATCGGAGCGCCCGGGTCACGGGGCGGTCGGCTCATCACGTCGGGCTCCGCCGGCTCGAAGGCCAGCGCCATCGCGAGGGTAACGGCGCTAACCATGTTGACCCAAAGGATCTGCACCGGAGTCAAAGGCAGCACCAGACCGAAGACGACGGCGACCAGAATGACCAGCGCCTCCCCGCCGTTGGTCGGCAGGATGAACAAAATCGACTTGCGCAAATTATCGTAGATGGTGCGCCCCTCTTTGATGGCGCGTTCGATGGAGGCGAAGTTGTCGTCGGCCAGCACGATCTCCGCTGCCTCCTTGGTGGCCTCCGTGCCCTTGATGCCCATGGCCACACCCACGTCGGCGCGTTTGAGGGCAGGGGCATCGTTCACGCCGTCACCGGTCATGGCTACGACGTCGCCGTTGGCCTGGAGTGCCTGCACCAGGCGGAGTTTGTGTTCGGGGCTCGTCCTGGCGAAAAGATCGTGGTCGCGCACCAGTTGGCGCAAATCATCATCCGAGGCCGCCTCGATTTTGCTCCCGGTGAGCGCCTCTCCTCCATCTCCGATGCCCATTTCCGAACCAATCGACTGGGCCGTGCCCGCGTGGTCACCAGTGATCATCTTCACGCGGATGCCGGCCTGCTGGCAAGCCTTGATGGCTTCGATGGCTTCGGGACGCGGCGGATCGATGATGCCCACCAACCCGAGGAACATCATGTCGGATTTGAGATCGTCCATCCCGAGGTCCCCTTTGGTGGCCTCCACCCCGCGCACGGCGGCGGCGAGCACGCGCAGTCCCTTGCTGCTGAGTTCCCCGATTTGTTGTTCCCAGAAGGCGCGGTCGAGGGGTTCGCTTGTTTCACCGCCTTGACTCTGTATCAGACAGCGTTCCAGCAGGCGATCTGGCGCTCCTTTGAGAAAAATACGCATGCTGCCGCCGGGTCCGCGATGAAGCGTGGCCATAAACTTGTTTTCGGACTCGAATGGAACCACCGCGACGCGTTCGTAATCCTTGTCCTCGAAATCCGCTTTGCGGGCGAGGGTGAGCAAGGCACCTTCGGTGGGCTCGCCCGTGACCTTCCATTGCCCGTCCTCCTCCACGAGGTTCGAATCGTTGCACATCGCCATGACCTCGATCAACGCGTGCAGACCGGGATGCTGTTCGAGTGCCGCTGGTTCCTTCCGGTGGGTGATCCGGCCTTCCGGTTGGTAACCCGTGCCCGACACCTCGTAGCGGCCTGCGCTCGTAACGACGTGGCGGACCGTCATTTCGTTGCGGGTGAGGGTGCCCGTCTTATCGGAGCAGACGACCGTGACCGATCCGAGGGTTTCGACGGCATTGAGCTTGCGGGTGATGGCTTGGCGCCGGGCCATGCGTTGCACCCCGAGCGCCAGCGTGATGGTGAGGACGGCCGGCAGTCCTTCCGGAATGGCGGCGACGGCAAATCCGATGGCGGCCAGAAACAATTCACTGGTGGTGAAATCATGCAGCAACCAGCCCGTGAACCACATCAACACCGCCAGGCCCACGATAACAATGGAGAGGATTCTGCCGAAGCGGTTCATCTGGCGGGTTAGCGGTGTGGCCAGGGTCTCCACTTCCGAGATCATTCTGTTGATGCGGCCGAGTTCGGTGGCGGGCCCCGTGGCCGTCACCACCCCGGTGGCACTGCCCGCAGCGACCATGGTGCCCGAGTAAGCCATGCCGGAGCGGTCGCCAATGCCTGCGTCTGCGGGAGTGGGTTCGGTCATCTTGTCGGCCGGGACGGATTCGCCGGTCAGGGCGGATTCCTCGATGCGGAGATTCACGGCTTCAAGGAGGCGCACATCGGCAGGCACCCGGTCGCCGGAGCGCAGGCGCACGATGTCGCCAGGCACAAGGTTATCCGCTTCAATCTCCGTCCAATCGCCTCCGCGTCGTGCCTGCGCATTGACTGACAGCATTTTCCGTATGCCGGCCAGCGCCTGCTCCGCCTTGCCTTCCTGGAAGAATCCTATGATCGCGTTGATGACCACCACGCCAAGTATCACGCCGGTGTCGACCCAGTGCCCCAGGGCCGCCGTAACGCCTGCCGCTGCCAGGAGGATGTAGATCAGCAGATCGTGAAAGTGTTTGAAGAAGCGTTTGAGCAGGCCTTCCCCGGGCGGTGCGGGCAGGCAGTTGGGGCCGATGGCTTCGAGCCGCGTGGCCGCCTCGTCCGCGCTCAGTCCCGCGGAGGTGCTGTCTAACTGCTGCAACACATCGTCGCCGGGAAGCGCGTGGGGTTGCTTGAGGGTGAATGGCTTTTCCGCGTTTGATTTCATGGTTCGAAGCCACGGTCCGCAGGGAACTGGTGGAGTGTTATCGCTGAGGACTGGATGAGTCCGCTGGCAGATTGCAGCAGGCCGGTGAACTTCGCTATAGGGTAAAACCCTACCGCCGGCACTTCCGGGTCCGGCAGGGCATCCACAAACGCGTCATTCCAACCAGCCTCCGGCAAAGCCGGCCCGCCGCAGGCCCGTGACCAGATACGGGCATTGCCGCATCAGCGACCACAGGAAATCGGAGCGATAGTTCTCGATCATCAACACAATCGGCCCTTGGTTGAGGCCGAAGTTATACGACGACACCCAGCCGTGTTCATGTGGCGGTTGCACGGGAAACGTGGGGTTGAAACTCGCTTTGTAGCCATACGTCCGGGCCGCCTCAAGGTCCATGCGCTCATAGTTCTGGATCGTGGGCAGGACGATCTCCGGCGCGAACGGCAGCGACGCGACCACCGCCCACGGAGCGAGCGTGCCGTCGTCGGGACCAAAAGGCACGCCGCGCGCGATGTAATCGTGGAACACACGTTCGACCCCGTCCACCTTGAGCGTCATCGGTCCTGGCCCGTCGCTCGCGGTGATGCCCCAGGTATATTCGTCGTAGTGCGCGAAACCGCGTGGATTGCGAATCGCGTATTGTTGTTGCACCAAAGTGGCGCGGCGGCTGTTCTCGAAATAGTCCAGATCACGTTGGCGCATGAACGCATCGCGGATGCCGCGGAAATCGATCCACACATGCGACAACTGATGGATGAACAACGGTCCCGCGTAGAGGAACTCGATGTCGTAGATCTTTTTCCATATATACGTCGAAGCCCAGGCACCATAGCTCTCGGGCGGCAGCGGGTGCGTCGGGGATCCCAGCCCGAGCAGATAGATGATCAGCGCTTCGTCGTAACCGTGCCAGCGGTAAGGCAGAAAGCCCTTTTCGGGCGTCCAGCCGTGACTCACGGCGGCGGCCCCGTTCTGCATCCACTGCCAATCGGCTTTGCGATAGAGGGCGTCCGCGAGCCGGCGGATTTCGTCTTCCTCAGCCGTCTGGTCCTGAAAGTAGGCGGCGGCGGCCAACATGCCCGCGAGCAGGAACGCGCTGTCCACGCTTGACAACTCGGATCCCCACGCGCGCCGCCCGCTCTTCATGTCGAGGAAGTGATAGTAGAATCCCATGTGGCCCGTGGCGTCGGACTCGGGACCGTGCGGCGCGCCGGCAAAGAAACGCAGAGCCGCCAGGGTCCGTTGCACCGCGTCGGCGCGCGACATGAAACCCCGTGCGATCCCCACCGGATAAGCCGCGAGCGCCAGCCCGACGGCGGCAATGCTCGCCGGCCAATCTTCCCGCGATTTATCCCGCACCAGCCCGTTGTCGGGATTGGTCTGGTGGACGAAATAATTGAACGAGTCCTGTTGCAGGGCGCTTAACAGTTCGCTGTGATCAGGCTTCATGACTCTGGGGTTCCCGGGGTGAGTGCGGAATCAGATAGTTGCCATCACTGGATAACAAGTTCATACAACCCTATTCCATTGGTCCTTGCGAAGGCCAATCCAAGTGACGGAGGCGTGGAACAGGATCCGGAGGCTCAGCCCAGCAGCCCCGCCACCGCGTCGCGCTCTTCCTTGAGTTCGTTGATCGTGACATCGATCCTGGCCTGGGCGAAAGCGCTGACAGGGAGGCCCTGGACGATTTCCCAGGTGGTGCCGTCGGTGCGGATAGGGAAGCCGGAGACGATGCCTTTTTCGATGCCATAGCTGCCGTCGGAGACCACACAGACGCTGGTCCAGTCGCCGGCTGGAGTGGGGGTGGTCAGACTGCGGACGGTATCGACCACGGCATTGGCGGCGCTGGCGGCGGAAGAACTCCCGCGGGCGTTGATGATCGCGGCCCCGCGCTTTTGCACGGTGCTGATGAAGTCGCCTTCCAGCCAGGCATGATCACTGATGACGTCGGTGGCGGGCTGTCCGTTGATTTTGGCATTGGAGAAGTCAGGGAACTGGGTGGCGGAGTGGTTGCCCCAGATCACGGTATTGGTCACGGCGGAGACGGGAACGCCGGCCTTGGCGGCGAGCTGGGACTTGGCGCGGTTTTCATCCAGGCGCGTCATGGCGAACCAACGGTTGGCAGGGATGCCCCTGGCGTTGTTCAGCGCGATCAGGCAGTTGGTGTTGCAGGGGTTGCCCACCACGAGGATGCGCACATCGGGCGCGGCGTTTTCCGCGATGGCCTGACCCTGACCGATGAAGATTTTGCCATTGATGTTAAGGAGGTCGCCGCGCTCCATGCCGGCCTTGCGGGGGACGCTGCCCACCAGCAGGGCCCAGTTCACGTCCTTGAAGCCGACATTCAGATCGGCGGTGGGCACGGTGCCCTGAAGCAGCGGGAAGGCGCAGTCGTCCAGTTCCATCACCACGCCATGGAGAGCGGGCAGGGCGGGTTCGATTTCAATGAGGTGCAGGATAACCGGCTGGTCCGGCCCGAACATCGCCCCGGAGGCAATGCGGAAGAGCAGGGAATAACCAATTTGACCGGCAGCTCCGGTGACGGCGACTCGAATCGGACTTTTCATATTCTGTAGGATGGGAGGTGGGAAGGAGAAGATCGGGGAGGGACGGGACGTAGCACGGGCCGGGCAGGGCACAAGGGGCGGAATGGACCTGCCATGGACGCGGACGGGCCCCGGATGGCCGCCTAACGTTTCGCTTTGGCCACCAGTTCCTCGATAACCGGATTTACGGAATGCTGGATCATTTCCGTGGCCACCCGCAGGGCGTTTTTCATGGCGAGGGGGGATGACGAGCCGTGGGCGATAATCACCACGCCATTCACCCCAAGGAGCGGGCTGCCGCCATAACTTTCGTAGGACATGCGGGCGGCTGCGGCCTTGAAGGCCGGTTTGAGCATCCCTGCGAGGGCTTTGCGGGGCAGGGAGGCGGTGAGTTGGTCCTTGAGCACTGACAGAAAAGCCTTGGCGGTGCCCTCGCAACCCTTCAGCAGGATGTTGCCGACAAAACCATCACAAACCGCCACCTGCAGCTGCATGTTGAGAATGTCCCGGCCTTCGACATTGCCTTTGAAGTTGAGAAAGGACACCTCCTTGAGCAGATCAAAGGCGGCCTTGCTGAGTTCGCTGCCTTTGCCTTCCTCCTCCCCATTGCTCATCAGACCGACGATGGGGCTGGCCACCTTGTTGATGGCTTTGGAAAAAACGTGGCCCATGATGGCATGCTGGACCAGATGGACCGGCTTGCTGTCCACATTCGCTCCGGCGTCGATCAGACCGCAGGTCCCATGCAGATTGGGGAAAGGCGAGAGAATCCCCGCACGCTCCACTCCTTCGAGGGTGCGGAGTTTCACCGTGGCCGCAGCCACCGCCGCACCGGTGTGCCCGGCACTCACTACCGCCTGGGCATCGCCGCGTTTTACCAGATCCGTGGCCACCGCGATGCTGCTGTCTTTTTTCTGGCGCAGCGACTTCACCGCACTATCCGTCATCTCCACCACCTCGGAGGCATGCACAATCACCGCCCGCGAATCCGAAAACCCCATGCCGTCCATCTCCGCCTTCAACCGGGCCGCATCCCCTACCAGATAGAGTGTGGTGATCGACGGATACTCCGCCAGCGCCATCCGGGCACCCGCCAGCATGTGGCGCGGGGCAAAGTCGCCACCCATGGCATCAAGAGCAATTTTCATGATCCAGACAGAGACGGGAAATCCCCCGCAGCAAGGGGAAGCGGCGGGTCCGCATCGGTTTGATCCCGCCCGGCGAGGGTCCGGAGGCAGAAAGGGACGCGTTTTTCCGACGAACGCCTCCGGGCTGACCCATGCCCGGGTCATTTGCCCTAACTACGGTGAGGAGTATTTTCCCGGGGCGGGCCCAGGGGATTTTTGTGGCGGCGGCACCGCCCGCTGCAGAACATAACCTTTTCCCAGACACGCTCCCATTTTTTGCGCCAGGTAAATGGCTGTCCGCAGACGCGGCATGTCCTGGTGGGAAGATCCTGCTTTTTGACGCCTTTCATCACGACCGCATGGTTAGGGAAGTTGCGGGCTTATTCCGCCCTTATCCAATCCACTTTCAGGTTGAATGGCCCCTGGCGTTTGTCACCGATGAGCAGACTCATTTCCTCCACCTGGGACAAGTCGGCGGGAGGTCCCTTGAGCGCTTGCCCATGATGGCTGGGTTGGAGACCGGCAAAAGCCACGGCCACCTCGGACCACTCGCCTGCCTTGGTCGTAAAGGGGACACTGTAAGCAATGCGGGATCCCCGGTGGCGTGCATTGGTGGCCAGCCGCAGTTCATAGGTCCGTCCGTCGCCCATTACGCGGAGTTTCATGTTGGTTTTACCGCTCAGATCATACCCCAAACCCACGATCCGGACCTGGGCAAAACCGCCATTGTTTTCCAGGGAAAGAAATCCCGAAAAATGCAGGATCCCATCTTTGATTTCGGCTCCTCCTTTGGAGACGCCCCCCATGACATCGTCGTTCTGGGCTCTCCATTCCGGTTCTGAAGCATCCCCATCAAACTTCAGATGGACCGCGGTCTGCCGGCCGGCCTTTTCGGCGGCCACAACCCCTGTGATGGCAAACCATGCGGCGAATAACACAATGGATAAGGTCGGTTTCATGGCAATGGATGTGAGTTGGGGATGTGAAACGGGATGGTATTCAGGAAGGGAACGTTCCTCCCCCTGTCAGCGGACGGGACCACTTTCATGGAAAACGGCGTCTGCCCCCCCGCCATCGGCCGGGAACTGGCCATCGGCCCGGATGACCCCGACAGGTGGAGACGAAACCTCCCACCCGCAGCCACCACCGGCATGGCTCCAGATTTGATCCGGTTCCGTTATTCGCCGGCGGCCAATCACTTACCACCGGTAAGTCAGACTCATGCGCACCGTCCGGGGTTCTGCGGGATGCAGATGCACATCTGCCACCGGGGCGGTTTCGCCCCGGAGCTGGCTTTCGTAGTAGTATTCGATATCATTGTTATCGCGGTCCAGCAGGTTGAGGACATCGACGGCCACTTCCCAGTTTTTGCGGCGGTAACCGGCCCGGGCATTGAGGGTAAAAGAGGATTTGGATTTGATAGCTCCACTTTCCTCGAGGGGGCGCGGGGCAAAGAAGCGGCCGCGCAGGCTGCCGAACCAGCCTTCCGCTTCCCCCACCGTAATGCCGCCGGACCACATGGTGTCGATGCTGCCGGGGATGTGGTCGTCGTCGCCCGCCTCCTTGAAACGGGCATGGCTGAGGGCCAATTCACTATCCAGGGTGAACAATGGGGCCGGGCGGTAATAAGTGGCGAGTTCCACCCCGTAGCGGCGGCTGCCGGGGCCGGCCTCGGAAGTGCCCGCGTCGCCCACATAAACCAGTTCGCTGTCACTTTCCAGATACCACAGGCCGAGGGTGGTGGTGAGGTCCGGCACGGCCTGGGTGCGCACCCCGATTTCCGCACCTCTGGTGCGGATCAGGGCATCTGCGGGATCCACGGGTTCACCGGTGTTGGGATCGGTGGTGATGGTCACCCCGCGGGCGTCGTTGCTATGAAAGCCAAAACCGCCATTCAGATAGATCTCCGTTTCGGCCCATGGACCGAAAACCAGCCCCAGCTTGGGGCTGACGATCCCATCCCACTTGTCTCCGGTGTTGTCGGGATTGCTGCTGGTCACATCAAAGCGGAAGAGGTCGGCCCGCGCTCCGCCCGTGACGCGGATTTTGTCAGCGACCTGCACGCTGTGTTCGGCGGACAGGGCCGCAGAAGATTGATATACGTCATCCTCACGCACCGTGCGGAACCGGCGTTTGGCCTCGGTTTTATACAGGCCGATGCCATCCATCCAGTCGTGGCGGGTATCGAAACCAAGGGTGGACGAGGCGTGGCGGGCACCGATTTTGTAGTCCCAGGTGCGGGTGGCTTTCAGTCCGGCAAACCAGCGGTGATCCAGCTGTTCAAACTGGTCGCCGCGCACCGGGTCGTCGAGGAAGTAAGTGAAGTTGGAAAAGAGATTGAGATCATAATACCCGGCGTAGGCACTGACTCTGGTGGTGGCGTTGTCCTCTTTCCACTGCCGGATGAATTGCAGGCTGCCCCGGGACGTTTCCCCTCCTTCTTCATCGCTGAGCCGCCCGAAGCGGCCGATGGTGCCGTCGCGGACCGCCCGCCGGGCCACCTGGTCGGAGGCGTCCCAGCGCCCGTCATAAACCATCCCGGTGACGCTGAAGAAGTCGGTGGCGGTGCCTTCATGGTATTTCGCCACCGCATTGAAGCGGCGGAAGTTGTCGCCGGTTTCCCATGGTCCGTCTTCATGGGAATATTCCGTTCCGAGTGTCAGGATGCCCTCACCAAGGGGGAAGCTGTCCCCAAAGAAGCCGCGGTAATAGTTGTCCTCACCAATGGTGATGCTGGCGATGCCCTGTTCCAGGCTGTCCACCAGACGATAGTTGGCTTCCCCGGCGGATGACAAATCCCCGAGGTCGGCAAAGTAGGGGCCTTTCCGGTAGTCCAGTCTGCCGATCAGTTCGGGGATGATAAAATTGATATCGGCATAACCCTGACCGTGAGCATGGGTGCGGAGGTTTACCTGCATGTCATCGAGATAGACGCCGAAGTCCGTGCCGTGATCCAGATTGAAGCCGCGCAGAAAATACTGGTTGGCCTTCCCGCCGCCGGAGTGCTGGGTGATGATCACGCCAGGCACCGCTTCCAGCAATTCCCCACGCCGCAGCAGGGGACGGTCCACCAGTTCCTCCCGGCTGGCCTGACCCATGGTAGCGGAAGGTGCGGTCCCCAGCAGATCTTCCGCTTTGCCAAGGATCACCAGTTCCTCCAGGGCCACCGGATCGGCCGCATGCAGCGGGGGAATCGCCAGAGTCAGGGGCAGCAGGGAAAGCAGCAGGGAAGGTGGTTTCATCTGCCGGTGAAACGAAATTTGTGCGGACATCCCATGTAAAAAGAGTAAATTCCCCCCGGGGTGATTCCCTCTGCGGGGCCAGCCACTTTTCCCGGCTTGCTCCTGTCTTCCCAGCACGCAGGGTAATCCGATGAGTGAAGTCTCTCCCGGCAAAATCCAGTTCAGCCCCCGCACCGATTCCAAAATGGTGGAAAACGGCCCGGGATTTGCCCCAAAGTTCGATTCGTCAGGGTTGATCACAGCCGTCGCGGTGGATGCCGATGACGGCACCGTCCTGATGGTGGCCTACATGAATGAGGAGTCCCTGCGGCAGACCCTCGCGCTTGGGGAAGCGGTCTATTTTAGCCGCAGCCGCCAGGAGATCTGGCACAAAGGCAAGACCAGCGGACACACTCAGGAGGTGGTGGAAGTCCTCGCGGACTGTGACCAGGATGCCCTCGTGCTGCGCGTCCGGCAGCGCGGTGCCGGGGCCTGCCACACCGGATACCGCAGTTGTTTTTTCCGGCGGGTGGCGGTGGCCGGCCCGGCGGCTGACGGCACCCAATCGGCAGGGCTTGTGCCGGTGTATGCCTCCAAAGCGTATGATGCCGCGGCGGTTTACCGCCAGTAGCCCCTGAATATAGCCCGTCTTGGCCTTCATCCTCTTGCATTCGCCGGTCGTAAATTCTAGGAAACCCAGTCATGCCTCCCATTGTTCAGTCCCTTGTCCGCTTTTATCACTCTTCCATTGGGAAGAAAATCATTGTGGCCGTCACCGGCCTTGCCATGATCGGATTTCTTGCGGGGCATCTGCTGGGAAATCTGCTGATTTTTGCCGGTCCGGAAGCCATCAACACCTACGCCAAAAAGCTGCATGACCTGGGACCTCTGCTTTACGTGGTCCGCGGAGCGCTGCTCGCCACGGTGGTGCTGCATATTCTCTGCACCATACAGTTGGTCCGCATCAACCGGGCGGCCCGGCCCGGGAAATATGCCATCGATACCGTGCGCCAGGCCAGTCTTTCCTCACGCATCATGATCTGGAGCGGACTCACGGTGCTGGCCTTTATCCTTTATCATCTCGCCCACTTCACCTGGGCCCTCGGCAATGATTACCGGGACCCTTCCAACCTGCGCTATTGGGTGGAGCCGGGGGTTCACAACGTGTATAACATGGTGATTGACGGCTTCCGGGTCTGGTATGTGTCGGCCTTTTATATCATCTCCCTGCTTCTCCTCACCAGCCACCTGAGCCATGGTTTTGCCAGTGTCTTCCAGACCCTTGGACTGGCCACCACCCGCACCCGACGCCCCATTGATGTCGGCGGCAAACTCTTCGCCTGGGGCTGGTTTTTTGCCAATCTTTCCATCCCCCTCGCCGTCCTCACCGGCCTTGTTTCCTGAAATTTTCCAGCCTTCCCAGCCATGATCAGCGAAATCCACGACACCCCGGCGACCCATCCCAACCGTGTCAGCGACACCCCGCCCGAAGGCTCGCCACGGGTTCCTCTTGCGGAAAAATGGACCCGGCACAAGGCGACCTCAAGGCTGATCAATCCGACCAACCGCCGCAAATACAATATTATTGTGGTGGGCAGCGGTCTGGCCGGCTCTGCGGCAGCGGCCACCCTGTCGGAACAGGGTTACAACGTGAAGTGTTTTTGCTATCAGGACAGCGCCCGGCGCGCCCACAGCATCGCGGCCCAGGGGGGAATCAATGCCGCCAAGAACTATCAAAACGACGGTGACAGCACCTACCGCCTTTTTTACGACACTATCAAGGGCGGTGACTTCCGCGCCCGGGAGTCGAATGTCCACCGCCTCGCCGAGGTCAGCGTCCAGATCATCGACCAGTGTGTGGCCCAGGGTGTGCCTTTTGCCCGGGAATACGGTGGTTTGCTGGCGAACCGGTCCTTCGGCGGCACCCAGGTTTCCCGGACGTTTTATGCGGCCGGCCAGACCGGGCAGCAATTGCTGCTCGGAGCCTACGCGGCCCTGAGCAAGGAGATCAGCCGGGGACTGGTTAAAATGTATCCCCGCACGGAAATGCTGGATCTGGTGGTGGTGGACGGACACGCCAAGGGCATCGTGGTGCGGGACATGGTCACGGGGAAAATCTCCTCGCATGCCGGGGATGCCGTGCTGCTCTGCACTGGCGGATACAGCAACGTCTTTTACCTGTCGACCAATGCCACCGGCTGCAACGTCACGGCCACATGGAGGGCCCACAAGCGCGGGGCGTGGTTTGCCAATCCCTGCTATACCCAGATTCATCCGACCTGCATTCCGGTCAGCGGGGACTATCAAAGCAAACTGACCCTGATGTCGGAGAGCCTGCGCAATGACGGCCGCTGCTGGGTGCCGAAACGGAAAGAGGACTGCGGCAAACCTGCCTCCAGCATCCCGGAGGAAGACCGCGATTATTATCTGGAACGCAAATATCCCAGCTTCGGCAACCTTGCCCCGCGCGACATCGCCAGCCGCGCGGCCAAGGAACAGTGTGATGAGGGCCGCGGTGTCGGGCCGGGCGGGCTGGGAGTTTATCTGGATTTTGCTGATGCCATCAAACGCGTCGGCGAAGACACCATCCGGGAGCGTTATGGCAACCTGTTTGACATGTATGCGCAGATCACCGGCGAAAATGCCTACCAGCAGCCGATGCGCATTTACCCGGCCGTCCATTACACCATGGGAGGACTCTGGGTGGACTACAATCTTATGAGCAATGTCCCGGGCCTGCACGTTCTGGGCGAAGCCAATTTCTCCGACCATGGGGCCAACCGCCTTGGAGCCAGTGCCCTGATGCAGGGCCTGGCCGATGGCTATTTTATCATCCCGGCTACTCTGCCCAATTATTTGGCTGACCAGAAGCCGGGACTCTACAAGGACGACGGTCCTGAGTTCAAAGCCGTCGAGGAAGCCGCCCGCGCCCGGACCAGCAAACTGCTATCCATCAATGGCAAACGTTCTGTGGCCAGCTTCCACCGGGAACTGGGGCTGCTCATCTGGGACAAATGCGGCATGGGCCGCAACCGCGACGGACTGGTCCATGCCCTTCAGCGCCTGCCAGTGCTCCGCGAGGAATTCTGGAGCAATCTCCGCGTGCCGGGGAGCGGTGATACCTTCAACCAGGAATTGGAAAAGGCCGGCCGGGTGGCCGATTTCCTCGAATTCGGCGAGTTGATGTGCCGTGATGCCCTTGAGCGGGAAGAATCCTGCGGCGGCCATTTCCGGGAGGAACACCAAATCGAAGGAGAAGCCAAACGCGACGACGGTCACTTCTCCTATGTCGCCGCATGGGAATACAGTGGCGACCTCGCCAAACCCAAACTCAACAAAGAGTGGCTTGAATACGAGGAAGTCCACTTCTCCACCCGGAGCTATAAATAGACCGGGTCCCTGACTGCCCAGCTCCATTCAACAATAAAGCCGGGCACCGCGGGGTGCCCGGCTTTTTGATCGGTGAGGAACCGCCTGCCTGAGGAGCTATCGGGGCAGAAACCAACGGGTCAATGTATAAATGACGAGGCCCGCAAAAAGCAGCGGGGTGAAGCGGAGGCGGGTGTCCCAATGCTGGAGCATGGCCGCGAAGCGCCGGCGCGGGACATCCGGGAGCAGACTGCCGGCAAAGCCAGTCAGGCCTATCAGGAAAATCAGCGGGCCAAAGGCATGCCATGAAAAGCTTTGTGCCAGATCGCCGCGTAGCAGGCAACCACAGCTCCGGGTCAGGCCGCAGCCAGGGCAGGGCAGGCCGGTCAGGCTGAGGAAGGGACAGGTCCAGAGGGAGACACCGGCCAGATGGGTCCCGACCAGCCCTGCGGTGACTCCGGCGCAGGCCCAGGTGAAGCCACGTGCCTGCACCAAGGCCGCCGGCAGACCATAGCGGCTGGCGGTCATGGCAGGGATCCGGGGGTTTTCAGTCATGGCTGGGCAGGGCCGGATTTGGGACGGAAGATGTCTTCATAGGCATACATCAGACTGGCATAAAAAACCGGCATGGTGATGAAGATCCCCACCACCAGCGCGAGCAAACCCATCATCATGACGAGGCCACTCACTACAAGCAGGCCCAGCACCGCAAACCAATGCCGGCTGACAACGCGGCGGCTGCATTCCATGGCGTCCCAAAAATCGAGGCGCTGGTCAATCACGAGGGTTTTGGCAAAGATCCAGGCGACGGCGAGGTAGATGCCCGGGATAACACAAAAGAGAAAGCCCAGCCCCGCCAGCAGCAGCGAGACCAGATAGACCAAAAAGAGTTGGGAGAAAGCAATGCTGAATCCGGAGAAGGCGGTAGTCAGATCGGCCTGCTGCCCCCGGATTTTCTTCAGGAAATAAAGGTCCACTCCGCCCGACAGGGGCCCATCCACCACAATGGAGACATAACATCCCGAGGCGACCAGCCGGGTCAGGTAGTTGACGGTATGCACACCGACGATGGCCCAGAAGTCGCCGCTGAAAACGAGTTTCCAGCCGCGCCCGAGGCAATGGAAGATATCGAGTTGATAGTCCCGCCGCAGCACTTCGTCAGCAAGGGCCCGGGCCCGCACGGCGGAAGGAATATTCAAATCAATCCCGCTTTCCGTCAGGGGCAGCAGTGGAGCAGCACCCGGTGGAGCATATGGATTGAAGCCTGCGGGTGAAGCTGCCGGCAGCCCGGCGGGCGGGTTGGGGACGTCAATGAATTCGGTAAACCACCGCAGGGGCTGCCAATCGGCCATGCCCGGCCTCCAGGCAAGACTTTCCAGCTGGATCCTGCCTTCCAGCAGCATCTGCCTCACGGCGGCTTCTGTCAGGGGGCCGATCTGCTGGCGGTTGGCATCAACGACGGTGTATTGGTCCATCGGCCGATTCTGGAGTGGGCAGCCGCTTCATGCAAGTCAAGGCCGGAGGGAGAGCGGCTAGTCCCACTGGTGGCGCAGGCAGCCGATCCACGCGAAGATCAGACCGGCCGCCAGATGGAATCCGAGGATGGTGAGAGGCAGCGCCGGGTCGGTGATCACGGCCGTGGGGACGGCGCGGTTGAGGGCCACGAAATAATCCGTGGGCCGCATGGCTGCCAATTGTCCGGACCACGACCAGTAAGCCGCGATGAAGGGTTGGATGAATTTTTCGAGGGAGGACGGAAGCGCGAGCACCGCGCCTGACAAGGGGAGCTGGAATCCGACAAGGTAGATGCTGAGGAGGGAAGCCTGATCCGCCGATTTGAGCAGGGCGCTGATGGCCAGACAGATGGCGGTCATGGCCCCGTTGACCAGCAGGAGGAGCAGGGCGCGGTCGGTGAAGGAACCGGGAAGCTGGGCAAAGTGGTCGACAAAAATGGCCATCCAGAGCGACTGGGCGCAGACCAGCGCGGCAAGGAAGACGGCTTTGCTGAACAGATAGGCCCCTGGCCGCAGGCCGGCCAGACGTTCCTTTTCGTAGATGAGCCGCTCGCCCGCTATCTCCCGGGACGAATTGTTGGCTCCCATCAGGGTGAGCAGGATTACCTGAAACATCACGAGGCCGGAGATCAGCCCGCCGAGACGGGATTGACCTTCCACCGCCCGGATCTGGATCGGCATGGATGCCAGCTCGTCAAGGTCACTGTGCCCGGGGCTTTCCGGCATGGCCCCAATGCCGTCAGGAGCAAACAGCACTACCAGCAGGGGAAATCCGAAGAGAAGGGCAAGGTGCAGGAAGAGCTGGGTGCGGTCCCTCACGAAAAGAGTCAGGCGGCGCGAGAGCAGGACCGAGAATTGCCGGAAGGGGCCGGGCAGCCGGGGTTCAGAGGCTGCCTCAAAGTCTTTGAAGCGGGAGGAGGAGGCCGGGGATAGCAGCGAAGGATCGGTCATGTCGGGGCTAGCAGCCGGGCCTCCGGCAGGCCCGTCCAGCAGGGTGCCGGAGGGAGACGGCGCAGGGAAGGACACAGGTTCCGGCTGGCCATGGCCCGGATTGGAAATGCCCATGGTTTGATAGTAATAGGCCCGGCGCTTCTGCCAGGATTCGTGCCAGTCGCCGGCGGGGCGCTGGGCCAGCCGGGGGTAGACCGCTCCGGGTTCCTCCACACTGAAATAATGGGCGAGGGCTTCCGGCGGCCCATGATAGGCGACGCGTCCGCCCGTGAGGACCAGCACGCTGTCATAGAGGGCAAGATCCTCAAGGCTGTGGGTGACATTGACCACGGAGCGGGTGCCCTGACGGGAAAGATGGTGCAGCAGGTGCACGATCTCCGAAGCACTGCGGGGGTCGAGGCCGGAGGTGACTTCGTCGCACAGCAAAAGGGCCGGCTGGCTCACCCACTCCATGGCCAGCCCGAGACGGCGTTTTTGTCCGCCCGAGAGCACGGAAACGCGTTGGCTGCGCAGCAAATCAAGGCCGGTGACGTCCAGCGCCTGGGTGACCGCTGACTCAAGGTCCGCTCCTCCAAGGATGGTCCGGAGGCGGACCGCATTTTCCACACATTCCTCCACGGTGAGCGGGCCGTGGGCGATGCTGAACTGCGGGACATAACCGAGATCCGCAGCCGGAAGATCGCCATCTTCGGCAAGGTCCTGGCCGCGCCAGAGCAGGCGGCCGGACGTTTCTGTGAGAAGACCGGCGATGATTTTCAGCAGGGTCGTCTTGCCGCAGCCGGAGGGACCGACGATGGCCATGAAGTGCCGTGGGGGCAGCAAAAAGGAGACGTCCTCAAGGAGGTGGCCGGAAATGTCAGGATCACGGTCCGGGATGGTAAAGGTGAGGGCATCGACGGAAAGCATGGGAAAGGGCCGGGAGGAAGCTGCGGGGGGGGGGTGCAGGAGTTGGAGATGGATAGAGCAAACGGGCCGGTTGGGTAGAAAATTTTTATTTTTTGCGGCGGGTCCGGGGCCGGGCCGATGGAGTGAAGCTGGCGCTTGTGGAATGCAGGAGTCCGTCCGTGGTTCCGCGCCACCGGCCCCGGCGGGCCCCGCATCCTGAAGCCCCCTTCCATTCCCTCCTGAATGCACCGTTGGTATTACGTGTTATTGATTCTGCTCACCGCAGCCATGGGCTGGTTTGGGCTGTCGCGGCTAAATTACAACGTGGATGTGCTTGATCTGTTGCCGCAGCAGATGGCCGGTTTGGAAGGCACCCGGGTAATGCGGGACACTTTTCAAAAGGCCAACCGCCTGGTGATCGCGCTGGAGGACCCGGATCCGCAACTGGTGGAAAGGGCCGCCTTGTCCCTTGCAGACCACCTTGGTGGACTGCCCGCGCTGTGCCACAAAGTCAGTGCCCGTCCCCCCATGGACGCCGAAGGCGGGGAGGCCGCAGGCAAGGAGCTGTCCGGGATGGTGGCTTTTGCCCTGCTCAATGCCCCTCCGGAACGGATCCGGGGGCTGCAGGCGCAATTCGCCGGCGAAGGTGCGCAACAAACCGCCGCCGCCATGCTGGAAGAACTGGCGACTTCGCAGGATGCCCAGGTCATGGCCGCGGGGGCCTATGATCCGCTCGGCCTGACCGGTCCCTTGTTTGAGGCCGCTGATCCCAAACTGCTGGGAGCCACTGGAGCCGGGAACGGCTACCGGAGCAGCGATGGCACTTTTCACCTTGTGTTTGCCGAACCGCTGGAGCCTTCGGAGGACTATCAGATAGTGACCCGGTGGCTGGAACGGATGCGGATCGAAGGTATTGCCGCATGGCGGGCCAACCATCCGGAGTTTGCCGGAATCTCCGTGGCCTTTACCGGGGAACCGGCCTTCCGGTCCGAGATTTCCATCGGGATGCAGGAGGACATGTCCCAGTCGGTGGGGGGCATCACCTTTATCGTCGGGTTTCTCTTCTGGCTGCTGCACCGCACCATCAAACCGCTGCTGTTGCTGATGCTGGCCTTGCTCATGACCAATCTCCTAACATTGGGTGTGGCGGGGCTGATCTATGGCGGGCTGAATGTGATGTCCATGGGCTTCGCCGCGATCCTGACCGGCATGATCGAGGACTTCGGGGTGGTGGCCCTGCATGAAGCGCAGGCCATGAAGGGTGCGACGTGGCGGCGGGTCTGCCGACAGGTCCTGCCGGGTGTCATCTGGTCTGCCATCACCATCGCCCTCGTGTTTGGATCGCTTTCCCTGAGTGCGCTGCCCGGCATTGCCCAGCTGGGGACCCTGACGGCGATTGGCATTTTGATAGGAGCGGCCATCATGCTGTTCGGGTTTCTGCCCCTCGCCATGAAACTCAAGGCAGGGATCCGCACGTCCGGGGGTCCGGCTGCCCCGGTTTCCCGTTTCCGTCAGCGGCTGCCCGGCTGGTGCGGCGGGCTCCTCATGGCCGGGTGTGTGGCCATTTTGCTGGCAAAAGGCCTGCCCGGGGTGCACCGTGGCCCCAACGTTTTGCGGCCGGTGGACAGCGAGGCCTTCAGTGCCTTTGAACGCATGATGGAAAAGATGCAGCCCCCGGAAACCCAGGGTGAATGGCTGCCCCTCGTCGCCAATGGTCCGGAGGAAGGCGTGGTGGCACAAGCCATGAGCGCTGCCCGCACCGTGCTGGAACCTGCCTTGAAGGACGGGTCGGTCACTTCATGGTATCAGCCGGACCGCTTGTGGCCTGATCCAGCCCATCAGGCGGCCAATATCCCGGTGCTGGCGGCCATGGCCGCCGGGCAGGCCCGTCTGGAGGCGGCGGTCATGGCTGCCGGTTTCGAAGCCGAGGCCTTCCAACTGGCGCGGGCAGTGTTTGCCAGGATCCAGGAATGGGCCGCCACGCCGGAGCCTGCCGGGTTCCGCTGGCCGGATCCTCTCTTGTTGGAAGGCACCCTTGGCAACTTGATGCAACGCAGTGCCGGGCAGGTGAGTGCCCTTGGGTTTGTCCAGTTGCCGCCCGGGCGGGTGCCCGGAGACGACCCTGTGGTCGCTGCTCTGGAAGAGATCCCGCACCTGCATCCGGCGGGCTGGAGGTATCTCAATCACAAGATCCTGCCGCTAGTCCGGGAGGAAGCCCAGCGCATCTGCATCCCGGCGGGGATCGTGCTTTTGGTGCTTTTATTTATCGTGTTCCGGGGATCGCGGGAGATTCTGCTGGCGGTGGGCACCCTGGCCTTCAGCGGCCTTTTCCTGCTGGCCTTCATGAGTTGGCGGGACATGGAATGGAACTTTGTCAACATCGCCGCCATTCCGCTTAGTCTGGGCCTTGGCCTGGACTTCACCATTCACATGATTTACGCCCTGCGCCGGCACGACCGGGAAGGCGGGGACGGCACTCACGGGGTGGGCCGGGCTCTGGCTTATTGCGGGCTCAGCACCGGACTGGGGTTTGGTTCGCTGGCGCTTTCCGGCAACACCGGCCTCATCAGCATGGGGCTCTGCTGTATGGTCGGCGTCCTTGCCACTCTTTTTTCGGCGGCCTTTCTCTTGCCGTGGGCATGGCGGGCATGGCCCCGCAGGCGGACGCAGGCACGTCCCCTGCACGCCCCCTGAGGCGGCCTGGCCTCCTGGCCCCCTGTTTTTCCCCTATGCTCTGAGGTTTGTATCGCGGTCATAATGACTGAGCCCGGCAGTTCGCCCTCAAGCCTGCCCCCATCCCTGCATCGGGGAAACCCGGATGGGCACCACCAAACAGGAGCGGCTAGGTTTCCCGAGCCGTGTTTGCTGCGCCCGACTCAGGATTAAAACCACCTCTTGTCGAAACCCTCTGACCCCGCTATAGCCCACTGGTTTTCTGGTTTTCGTTTCCATCCCATCCCGCCGATGCCCAAAATCATTATTCATCATCCCGATGGCACCTCCGCCAAATACGGCCTCAATGGCTCTTCCTTCACCATCGGCCGGGCGGCCGGGAATGACATCATCCTGCCGGCTGGAGCCGCGTCCAGCCACCATGCGGTGCTGAAGATGAATGAGTCCGGCGACTTCACCGTCACCGATCTGGAGTCTACTAACAAAACCAAGGTCAACGGCCGGGCCGTCCAGACCAGTCCGTTGCGGGATGGGGATTCCCTCCTGTTCGGCGACATCGCCGCAGATTATCAATCAGAGATTCCCCGGACGGCTCCCTACATGGAGGATCAGCCAACCCAGATCTACGAAAAAGCCCCCGCGGCATCAGTGTCAGCATCAGCATCAGCATCAGCATCAGCATCAGCAGCAGCCGCACCGGGGGCCTCCCGCGCCGCCCCCGTGGTGTTAGTCCCCCAAATGATTGCCCGTCCCGCCTCCACTACCGGGCGGCGCAGTGGCCGTTCTCCGGAAGACGGTTGTTTTACCATGGTGGTTTTTGCCTTTGTTCTGCCCTTTGCCTTTTTTACCGGCTTGGTCATCCGCCACCACCAGGAAAAAGGCGAATGGTTCTGGAAATACCTTGCGGCTTATTGGAATTCCTGAACGCACCGGCGTGTTTTTTGGGTAGCCGGCGGGCCTGACCTGTTTCACCATCCGGGACATGGCGCAGGATGCAGCATTCCATCCCACACACTGGAGCCTGATTGCGGCCTTGCGTGCGGGCGATGCCCCGCGGGCCGGCAAAGCGATGGAATCCCTTTGCCAGGCCTACTGGTATCCGCTTTATGCCTACGTGCGCCGGCTCGGTCATCCCCAGGAGGATGCCGCAGACCTCACCCAGGGATTCTTTCTTCATCTCATGGAGCATCGGCTGCTGGAGGGGGCCGATCCCGGGCGGGGCCGGCTGCGCAATCTGCTCCTGACCGCCATGCAGCGGTTTCTGCGCGACGATTGGCGCAAACAGCAGCGTCACAAACGGGGTTGCGGCCACCATCCCCTTTCGATTGATGAAGTCACCGCCGAGGGCCGTTATGCGCGGGAACCGGCCAGTGCGGATACCCCCGAATCGCTTTACCACCGGCGCTGGGCCCTGACACTTCTCGAACGCACTCTCACAGGCCTGCGCGAGGATTATGCGCAGCAGGGCAAGGCCGACCTGTTTGACGCGCTCAAGCCCGCCCTGACGGAAGATCCGGATGCGGAATCGGCGGACCGGACCGGGGAAACGCTTGGCATGGCGGCCGGCGCGGTGCGGGTGGCCGTCTGCCGTCTGCGCGCCCGTTACCGCGCCCGGCTCCTTGCCGAAGTCGCCGCCAGCATGGACGCGCGCACGGAAGCAGAGGTGGATAGGAAATTGATGCTCTTTTCCGCGCGTTGGGATGAGTTCCCGCCGGGAGGATACCGCCTGAGGAGGCCTCGTGGCTGGCAGCCGGGGGAAATTGTCGCCATGCTGTAACGTTCCGGACGGCGCGGCTTAGCAGAGGGGATATCCATCCTGACATTTCCTCCATGAAACGATTCCATTTTCTTCAATTGGGCCTGATGCAGATTATTCTGCTCGGGATGTGCCTTTCGTGGATGCCAACACCGCTCCATGGTCAATCCTACCAATGGGAAAACTTCGCCGGCTCAAACGGGGGAACCGGAGACCGCAATGCCGCAGGCAGCGCTGCCCGGTTTTATCTCCCCAACGGAACGGTGAGAGCTCCGGACGGAAACTTCTTTGTAGCGGACTATTCCAATTTCACGGTCCGCCGGGTGACGCCAGGCGGGGTGGTGACGACTCTGGCAGGGCGGGCGGGCGTGATGGCGCATGCGAACGGGCCCTTGGCCGACGCACGATTTGTGGGACCGAATGGACTGGCGGTGGACGGATTGGGGAATCTCTATCTTTCAGACAGCGTGACCGTCCGCAAGATCGACCTGGCCCTGGGATCGGTGCAGCCTTTGGCAGGCCAGCCTAATATTCCTGGCCATGTGGACGGTCCGGCAGCCGGCGTGGCCCTGCTTTTCGCGCCCGCCGGCCTTGCCGTGAAGGCGGATGGAACAGTAGTCTACATGGCTGACTACGGGATGCATACCATCCGGCGGATCACGGTGGCCACCGGCATCGTCCAGACGATTGCCGGGGGAGCCGGCTTGCCAGGTTCCGCTAACGGTTTCGGAGCCGCGGCCCGGTTTTTCAATCCCACAGGGATCGCACTCTCCGCCGATGAAAACACGCTCTTTGTCTCGGATTCGTCAAACCATGCTATCCGGGCCGTCACGCTTGATGAAATGAACTTTCCGGTGACGACGCTGGCCGGCATGCCAGGGTCGTCCGGGATGGATGACGGCATTGGGCCGGCGGCGCGGTTCTGGATGCCGACGGCCCTCGCGCTGGATCCAACTGGCAACGCGCTGGCGGTGGTGGATGCGGGGAATGTGCTGGTCAGAGTTGTTTTGCTGGCAAATCTGCAGGTGACTACGCTAATGGGAACACCGCTGACGAATGGCAGCAGGGATGCCAGCGCGGCCGATCTGGCCTTCGGCATCAAGGCCAGCTTTTCCTTCAATACGGCAACAGCGGGTACCAACGGCGCGGCCTATGAAGCGGACGGAAACCTGATCATCGCCGATTCGTTCAACCATACGCTCCGCCGGGTCTCTGCCACCGGCAGCGTCACCACTTTGGCGGGCAGGGCTACCGAAGCGGATTTCGCCCATGGCAGCGGAGGTGGAGCCCGGTTCTCCCATCCCGCCGGACTCGCCCTGGAAGAAAACGCCATTGGCCGGCTCATCGTGGCCGATTCATGGAACCATGTCATCCGTGGCATCGCTCCGGCTGGGAGCGTGGGACTTCTGTCAGGCTCGGTGGGGCAGGTCGGAATTTCCGCTGCGGAACACAACTATCCCGGGGCGGTGGCGGTCGACGGCGTAGGTAGGATTCTTGTCGCAGACACGGGCAACAGCAGGATTGTCAGGCTGCTTTCCAACGGCACTCCTGATGTGCTGTTCAATGGCATGGGCGGCGGTGGTCCCGGGGGACTTCCCGGTTCAGCCTTCATCGGAACTCCGGGGCTTGTCTCCAACATGGACGGGCCATTGCCTGGAGCGAGTTTTGCCTATCCGGAGGGGGTGGCGGAAGACCCCGCGAATGGCATGATCTACTTGGCGGATACCGGCAATCATACCATCCGGAAAATTGATCTGACCACCGGGACGGTTTCCACGATCGGCGGAGCGCCGGGATCACCGGACCGGACGGACGGGCCAGGGGCAGTTTCCCGGTTCAATAGTCCCACCGCTCTGGTGGTGGACGGGGCCGGAGTCATTTATGTGTCAGACACGGTCAACAATCTGATCCGCCGGATGACCCCCGCTGCCGGTGGGGACTTTGTGGTGGATACCGTGGCCGGCACCGGCAACACGTTCTACAGCGACGGCGTGGGCAATACCGCAGCCTTTTACCTGCCGCGCGGCATCGCCCACGATGGGGCGGGCAATCTTTATGTGGCGGACAGCTATAATCAACTGGTGCGCAAGATTGCCATTGGACCCGGGAATACCAGCGTAGTGACGACGCTGGGCGGACGCCCTGCCAGCGTTGGCAATCAGGGTGGCCTCGGTTCGGAGGCGATGTTCTACCAGCCTCACGGCATTGCGGTGAAGCCGGACGGCACGGTCTTTCTTTCCACCGTGTATTCGCACGGGATTTTCATCGGCAGCCCACCGGTGACGGTCCCTCCGGTCCTGACCCAACCAGGGGATTTTCAGCTAACACGCAGTCCGGTGGCGGTGGCATTCACGCTGCCGGAGGAAGCAATGCCCGGATCAGTGAGGCTGGGCTTTGGTCCCCATGTCCTTACGCTTTCCTCCGGCCTTGAGCCGGCAGGAGCGCACGCCTTCAGCTTCAATCCTGCCAACCCCCTGGCCTCGCCGGAAATCGCGGCCGGTCCGTCCATTGCGGATGGCACCTACACGGTGACGCTGACTTATGCGGACACGGCAGGGGCCCCGCCGGCCAGCGATATGGCTTCAAACGTCACCATCGACACCACGCCGCCGGAAACCACCCTCACAAATGCCCCTGCGACGGCCACGCCGAGCGCCCTTGCCCCGTTTGCCTTTGCCTCCAATGAAGCGGGCGTGGTGTTCCGGGGACGCCTTGATTCCAATCCGTTTGCTCTCTTGAGCAGTCCGCATCATTACATCGTGAGTGCCGGGGGGCACACGTTCGAAGTCTTCGCTGTGGACGGGGCAGGCAATGAAGACGCGACGCCCGCCACGCACGCATGGACGGTCAGCCCAACCGCCATTGGAATCTGGCGTGATCTGCGTTTTGGCCTCAATGCGTTGGACTCCGCCATTGCTGGCAACCTCGCCGACCCCGATGGTGATGGGGTGCCTAACTTACAGGAATACGCCAGCGGAACCGACCCCCTCAGCGCCTTCTCCATGCCGGGCCAGGAATGGAAACGCGAAGGATCGGCGATCACAATGATCCACGAACGATCCATTACGGCGACGGATGCCACCTTCGGCATCGAGAAGTCAGAAGAAATCGGTGGCTGGACGAATGCGGTATTTACCGAGGAGGAGCTTTCCAGCAACGGCATCACCAGGCGGGTGAAAGTGACGGTGCCTCTCGGGTCAAATCAGTTAACCGGTCCAAGGGGATTTCTCCGCGCGAAAGTCGTAGTAGCACCGTAAAGCGAAGGGCGGCGGAAAGCTGTTTCTGCGGTGTCGAATCGATGACGTCCGATGCCGTTATGGCGGGATCGTAACAATGAGATTCCGCACCTGCACCGGGCCGGTGATAGTGGACAAGGCAAAGACAGGATCCGGCCGGTCGATCAGGTATTGCATGACATCATCGGGGCCGATGGAGAGGTCTGCCTGCAGGCCCTCCCATTGCATCCATGGCTTGCCATCAAGGACCGCGTTGATCCGCACACGGTCTCCTTCCGGGAGTATGCTCAGGCTCAGGGGAAGAAAACGGCCCGTCTCCATTCTGGCCTGGATAGAGGTGTCGTTGTTTTTCCAGTTGCGGCCGCGGATGAACTCCAGACCTGAATAATCATACAGGTCGACCATCAAAGCCACCCGCGCCCGGCCGGCCGGAAGCGTGACCGTTAGGCTGCTGCCCAGTTGTTCGAGCAGCACTTCACAGGACAATTCATAGGGGCGCCCACCCGGATACACGGGAAGCAGCACCGTCTTGGGAGACCCCCCGGCCTCGGACTGCGGAATGGCCAGGGTGCCACCTTGCTGGCCATCCAGCCAATGCCATTTCCCATTTTTGGAATGGATGCTCAAATCGAGTTTTGTCAGGGGCGTCAGCCTGCCAGGAGGAGACAGGACCGGGCCGGCCGGCGTTGCGCCGGGCTGGGAGGCTGTAGTGGCCGTGGTGGCCGCATCCGGGGAAGTGGAAGACGCCCCATCCTGCGGGAGGGAACGGAGCCACCAGACTGCGGTGCCGGCGACGCCTGCCCCTATCACCAATGCTGCGGCCAACCCGGGCCTGAACCGTTGGTGGCCTGACGGCCTCATCTGATCCTGCAGGCGTTCCAGCCTTGCTCCGGCTTCTGCCGCCGACCGGAGGCGGCGGGCGGGGTCACGTTGCATCAACTGTTCCACCAAGGCATCGAGTCCATGTCCGCCTCCAGATTTCCGGGAAGGCGGCTGCCATGCGCCTTCCGGCAGGTGGCCGGTCAGCATTTCATACAACATCACCCCCAGACTGAATAAATCCGAACGTCCGTCCACGTGGCCTCCGGCCCGTTGTTCCGGCGACATGTAGGCTGGCGTGCCCATGGTGGATCCGGTCATGGTGAGGTGCGGAACTTCCTCCTCCGGCCCGGCCACCAGTCTGGCGAGGCCAAAGTCAGCGACCTTCACGCTGCCGTTGCTGCCGAGCAGGACATTCGCGGGTTTGATGTCACGGTGGATAATGCCATGCATGTGGGCGTAATCCAATGCTTCGCAGACCATGCGGGCGATGCTCAAGGCACGTGCCACAGGGAGGGGACCCTGCTTGAGCAGCCAAGCCAGATCATGGCCGTCCACATACTCCATCACAAAATAGAGATGTCCCTGGTCCGTCTGGCCCGAGTCGTAGATGGCAACGATCTGAGGATGCTGCAACTTGGCCAGCGCCCGGGCCTCGGTGCGGAAGCGCTGGGCAAAGGCCTCATTCACGGCCGCCTCCTGCGGCAGCAGCTTCAGCGCCACAACCCGGTCCAGCCCCGGCTGCGAGGCGCGGTAAACTGCCCCCATCCCGCCCCGCCCGATCATTTCAAGGATCTCAAAATGAGGAAAACACCCCGCAATCTCTTGCGGTGGCGGCGCCGTCCACAGGCGCAGATTCACCTCTGTCCTTCCCCTCGCCACGTGGCCAAGCAGGCGTCGGGGGTCGAGCCCGAGAACCGTTTCAGCTTCGTTGGAGGGTGTCTCGGCCATCACTGAAAGGGAATGTGACCGGATCGGCCCACGAATCCAGTTGTTTCTGGAAATGCCCAACCGGCCCGCTGCGGCAAGAACGGCCGGTCGCCCCGCTGCAGGGCCCCGCAGGAGGTGCCGCCCTGAGCTTGTGAAACTTTTCACAAATCCGCTTGCCGCGCGGGCGGGGAACCGGAAATTCCCCTGTCCTCCTCCGGCGGGGCGCGCGTTTTTTCCCGAAGCTTTCTATCCTCCCAAATTCCGATCCCATGGCCATCCAATACAAGCCCGGCAAAGAACCGCATCCCCGCGAGCACCGCATGATCTTCCGCAATGTGGACCGGGTGGACTGGAATCCCTCCATGGACCGTTACCTCGCCGAGGGTGGCTACGAGCAGTTGAAAAAAGCGGTCACGATGGAACCCAAGGCCATCATTGAGGAAGTCAAGACCAGCGGGCTGCGCGGCCGCGGCGGTGCCGGCTTCCCCACCGGCGTGAAGTGGACCTTTATCCCGCCCAACAATACCAAACCGGTCTACCTGATCTGCAATGCGGATGAATCCGAGCCCGGCACCTTCAAGGACCGCTACATCATGCATCAGGATCCCCACCAGCTCATCGAGGGCATGGCGATTTCCTGTTATGCGGTGGGAGCCCATCTGGCTTACATTTATATCCGCGAGGAATTCCCCGAAGCCGCCAAAATCCTTGAATACGCCATCTGGGAAGCCCACCAGAAAGGGTTTCTCGGCAAGAGTGTCTGTGGCAGCGGTTTTGAACTGGAAATTTTTGTGCACCGCGGAGCCGGGGCCTACATCTGCGGGGAAGAGACCGGATTGATCGAATCCCTCGAAGGCAAGCGTCCCTATCCGCGCATCAAGCCGCCTTATTTCCCGGCCGCCCTCGGCCTTTACATGTGCCCCACGATCGTGAACAACGTGGAGAGCCTCTGCCACGTCAAACACATCCTCGAATTGGGCGGCGCGGAATATGCCAAGCTGGGCACACCCCGCAATAACGGCACCCGCATCCTTTGTGTCAGTGGGGATGTGGTCCGACCCGGCTACTACGAAGTCCAGGTGGGCAAAGTCACCATGGGCGAGGTCATCAACGACCTCTGCGGCGGTCTCAAACCCGGGCGCTCCCTCAAGGCGATCATCCCGGGCGGCTCCTCCGCCAAAGTCCTGCGCGCCGACGAGGTCTTCAAACTCAAGAACGCCGATGGTTCCGTCCGCGAACTCACGGTCTGGGACATTCCCATGGACTTCGACACCATCGCCCAGTGCGGCTCCATGGCCGGCTCCGGCGGCGTCATCATCATGGACGACACCCGCAGCATGGCGTGGGTGCTCAACAACCTGAATAACTTCTACGCCCACGAGTCCTGCGGCCAATGCACCCCCTGCCGTGAAGGCAGCCTCTGGATGAAAAAAATCAGCGACCGCATCGCCGCCGGCAATGCCGTCCCCGAGGACGTGGACACCCTCGAAAGCGTCGCCTATCAAATCGACGGCAAAACCATCTGCGCCTTCGGCGAAGCCTGTTCATGGCCGACCGAGAGCTTCATCGCCAAATTCCGCGACGAACTCAAAGCCAACACCCAGCCCGCCCTGACAGGAAAAATCTTCAACAAGGAAACCGCCGTTGCCGCCGCCGCCCTGGTCTGAAAGGCGGCCGCCAGTATGCTGCGGGACGGGGGGAATTCGAGCGATGAGAGTGTTGCGGTGGCCGGGGCTCCGGGGCCCCCGGGACGGCGGCGCTCCCAGCAGGGCGCAGCATCTCCTCCCGCTCCGGCGAGCAGATGCGGAGGGTGAAGGATTCGGACGGCGCTCAGCCCGCTTTCCATTTCCGGCAGCCGGCCTCCGGTTGAGTTTGTTGCAATAGCAAAGCGGGGCTGGAGGATGGAGGTGGCGTAGCGCGGAATTGCAGTCCGCCCCGGCAACCCTGGCCAAGGCCTTACCACCGCAGAGGCCGCCGCTGCGGGGTGGTCCGGTCAACAACCCTGCCGATTCCCCGCCGGTGCTCCGGGGCGGGCTGCAAGTCCTCGCTCCGTCAGGAGGGCTTCGTCCTGCTGAACCCGGAAAACGGCTATTCTCAAAGCTCCCGCCTGCCTGGGGCGGGCCGGGCATAGGCCGGACTGGGATCGAACCAGTGACCAAGCGATTATGAGTCCATGGGACTCTACGGAGTTCTAGTTGATTACCAACATGTTCCACGTTGAACGCGCTCTGTCAGACTGGGCGCTAGACTGGCGGGGCACGGGATTTATCGCACCGTCTGAAGTCGGGCGGGGTTGCCGGGGGCGGGGGGCGGGGCGAGGATGACGGGGGCGAACCGTGGGGGACTGACGGCTTTCCGGGCTTGGTAAAGGGTGCCGGGGGGCACGCCGAGGGCACGCATGTCGGCCTCGTAGGTGGCGATCTTCTGTCGCATTATGGCGAGGGCCTCGTTGGTTTGGTGGAGGGCTTTCTGCTGCGCGCCGGGGAGGTTTTCGCCGAGGATGCGGTTGCCTTCTTCGATGCTGTTGACGCCTTCGGCCTGCAGCTTGCGGTAGCCGCGCTCGATGAGTTGGTCCCAGTTCCGGCTGAATGCGCGGACGCCCATGAGGCGCTTGGCTTCTTCCTCGAGGCTGAAGGTGCGGCCGTTGCGTTCGGCATCGCGGAGGGCGTAGGTGAGGCGGGTGAGCTTCTGGGCCCAGCCGGGCTCGAGGATGACGGCGCCGGCGTAGTCGGCCCGGGCAGCCACTCCGGGGAGGCCTTCCTTGGTAGTGATGGGGCGGCCGGTGCGGTCCTTGTTGGTCACCGCGGCGAGGATGGGATCGAGGTTGACGGATCCGCCCATGAACTGCTCCCAGAGGTGGCCTACCACGCGGCCGGCGGCATCGGCGGGGTCATCGCCCGCACGGCCAGCGTTGACCAGTTCTGTCATGGTGGACTGGGGCAGAAGGTAGCTGGTGTTGAAATAGGTGACGCCCTGGTTATCAAAGCGGGTGAAGACGAGGTTGCCATTCTTCTCCCATGAGGCGGCAAGCCAGCGGCGGAAGCGCTGGCTTCGCTCGTCATCGCCGCCGGCCCCTGCCACGCTCCCCAGCAGCGCGCTGAGGCCTCCGGCGGCCAGACTGCCCACGGCGGCCGTGCCCAGCAGCCGGGCCACGCCACGGCGCTGCAGCGCGGGGTTTTTGCTCGCGATCTCCTGGAGGGAATAGCGGACGTTCCAGCCGTAGTTCCGGTAGACCTCGAACTGGAAGCCGATGAAGGATCCCATGACGCCCAGTTTGGAGAGCTGCTTCATCACCGGGGGCAGCTTGCCGTAGTCAGGGAAGGTGTTGCGGGTGCGCTCGGCGGCCCAGGTGAAGGCATCGTTGCCGGTGAGACCGGAGGCGTGGGCGGCTTCGAGGTTGCCCATGAAACCTGTCAGGCGGCCCAGGGCATCCGGACCGGTCATCACATAATCCGCCACCTTCTGCTGCCAGCCGATGATGGTGTTATAACCAGCGGCTCCACCGGCCAGTCCACCGGCCACGGCACCGGCGGCGCGGCCGGCGGGGCCCAGACCGCGGAGGGCAGCTTGGCCGATGATGGCCCCCTTGGCGGCACCGAGGGCGCGCTCGCGGGTGGCGTCGTTGGCCACCCACTGGAGGAGCTGGCGCGGGATGGTGGATTCCAGATCCCGCAAGTTGAAGCTCTCGCCCAGCACGCCGCTGGCGGTGAGGCGGGCGGTCATTTGCCGGTGGGCATCAGCTACGGCTTCGGTGGCAGCGTTGAAGACATCCCCCGGGCGGGCCTTGCCGGCGCGGAGCAGGGTGACGGCCTGACCGATGCGGCGGGCCACATTGCCATAGAAGACATCGCCGCCATTTACCACGGCCACCACGTTGCCCAGCATGTTCACCACCCAGCTGTCAGGGTTGAGAGCCACCTTGTTGAGTTTGGCCTCGTTGCCCAGCCACTTCAGGGCTTCCACCGCCTTGCCTCCGATGTCGGTTCCGGTGGTCATGCCTCCCTCGTTGTCGCGCAGGGCCTGGGCCAGTTGCGGGGTGGTCCAGAGACCGGCCAGCGGGGTCCATCGTTGGTTATCGCCATTGGTGCCGGGGATCTCTTCCACAAAAACGCCGCCGCGCTGGGTGCTGAACAATCCGTTAGCCAATCCGATGGTGCGCAGAGCCCGCTGGCCCTCGTGCCGTTGGAGGAATTGGGTCTGGAAGCTGGCGGACTGGGTGAAGCGGTGCAGGGCGTTGGTTTCCTCGCCCATCAGGGCGCGGATCTCCGGCGGGATGACTTGACGGGCCATGAGGCTGCCCACATTGGCGCGAACTTGGCTGGTGCCGGCGAGGGCGTGGCCTATCATGTTACGGTCCATCAGGTCGCGCATGTCAGCCTCGAGCTCCGGCGCGGTGATGCCGGGCTGTTGGGTGCGCAGGAAATTGCGGGCGTCCCGCATGATGCGCGCGGCGTCCACGCCATTGACTGGCTGTCCGGTCTTCTCCGCGGCGATGAGGGCATCGTAGTTCCAGCCGCTCGCGGGATCGAAGGCGGCATAACTCCGCTTCATCCACTGGCCGAGGTTTTGCAGGATGCCATTGCGCAGGCCCCCGGTGGGCAGGCTTTGGGCGATGGCGGTGCTGAGGTCATCCAGATAGTTCCGGGTCCGGCGGGCGCGTTCTGCCAGCACGGGATCCAGCGCCTGCAGGGTGGCGGCGGCGCCGGCCTGGCCGTTCATGTAGTCATTGAGGTGCCCGTGCACCGTGGCCAGCGGCAGGGTGGTGCGCGCGGTCACGGCCTCGATCGCCGTTTGCAGATCCCGGCCTAGTTGGGCCGCGGCCTGGTCGGCGGCTTTGCGGGCGCGTTCTGTGGCGCGCACCGTTTCCACCATGGAGCGGGGCAGGGGGGATCCGGTCAGGATGGTGCGCCATGTCAGATTATTGACGCGGAAGGGCTCGCCGGCCTTGTGCAGGATGGCAGTGCCGCCCAGGGAAAACTGCAGGGCCTCAGCGCTGGTGGGGATGGCATTTCCTGACAAGGCCGCCTCCCGGGCGCGGCCGATGATCTCGCGCACTTCAAAGGCGGTCACCGGGCTGCGGCTGAATTTGTGATAGGCTTTGGCCAGCCAGGCCTTGAGGGTTTCCCAGAGCTGGCGGGGCAGGCCGCTGAGTCCATCGATGGCCATGCCTTGGCGTGCGCCCTCGATCTTTTCCACCTGCCGGGCCAGCCACTCGAGGGCCAGCTGCGGCCGGTCGGCGGTGAGGTGGCCGTAGCCTTCCTCCTGGGCGATGGCATCCAGCTCCGCGGCCGGGATCCGGGCGGCTAGGCGGTCCCAGCGGGCGGCAAACTCCGGGCTGGTGGCGAGGAGTTGGTTCACGCCATCGTGGCCGATGCGTTCATGCAGGATGACGCGGGCCACGGCGCTGCGCGGGCTTTCCCCGGGGGGGCGGGTCACCTGATCCGTGAAGACCACGGTGCGGCCGGTGCGGGGATCGTGGAAGCCCTCGGCGGACTGCAGGGCGGTCAGCTCTTCCGCAGTGAAGTAACCGGCCGGAGCATAACCGCTGGCCTCCAGCTCGGCCGCATTGGCTACGAAGTGGACGCGCTCTGTCACCAGGCCGGGCATGGATCCTGACAAGGCGGTCACCGCTTCCTGTGCGACCTTGGCGGGGTTGCTGACAGATTCGCTGAGGCGGGGTCCGGTGGGGGCCGCCTGGGAATAGAGCATGCCCTGCAGGCCTACAGGTAGCCGTCTTCCAGCTCCTGACGGCTCCGCTGCAGTGCCGCTTCCACTTCGGGATCGGGATGCACGGACGGGATGATCAAGTGCCCACTGGGTGATAACGGCGCGGCGGATCGACGCGGATCCCACTCCATTGCGGCGGAACCCAGCGAGTGCGGATTCGTCGATGGGTTGCCCTTGGTAGGAAAATTGGCGTCGGCGGCGGTCATAGCTCAGGTCCTCGAATTGGGGGACAGCGGCGCGCACAGTATCCATCTCCCTGACCAGCATGGCAACTAATTTATCCGCAGGCCCTCCGGCCCAGTGCACGCCCTGCTCCGTGGCCGGGTCGCTGTGGCTGGTGTAGTCCACATCTCCGGCCGCGAGCCGGCGCAGCGCCATGCTCAGCATGTTGCTGGTGCGGCGGGTGGTATTGATGGCCGTCAGGCCGCTGGAAATGAACTTGTAGCCATTGTTCCGGGCCCAGAGGAAGGCGGCCAGATAGGCCTGACTGCCGGCGCCGCGCTGGCCGGCGCGCTCGCTGCCGGTCATCGTTGCACTGTAGATGCTATAAACGCCATCCCTCACTCTTGAAATAGCCAATGGACCGCTGCGGGTTTGGATCTGCATGCCGCTGGCCAGAGGGGACATCGTCACCGGTGATTCCGGCGTGGACACGGCTGCGGCGATCGCCGCAGGATCTGCCGCATCCGTCCAGCCATAGGTCGGGGTGGTTTCCCGGGCGATCTCCTGCCACACGCCGGCGATACGCGCCCGGGTGCTGGGCCGGGGCAGGGGAGTGCGGGCGGGGCGGGGCTGACCGGATCTCACGGCGGCGGCGGCCGGCGCGGAAATGGAAACCCCGGCGCGTGCCGCGGCCTCATAGGTGGGATGGGTAAAATGCGTCCGGTCCCGGGCACCGGGGGCATCGGCAAAAGAGCCGTCCGGCCTTTGCCGCTGCTCCCTGACGGTCACTGACCAGGTGTTTCCAGAGGTAGGCGGATCATAACTGATCACCCGGTCGAATCCGCTATAGCTTGGCACGATGCGGCCCGGAGTGAAATACTGTGGCAGCACGGCTTCTGGAAGAAAATCTCGGCCCCGCACGCCGGGAGGCAATGGCACGGAAGCGGCCAGCCTGGGGGCCGGATCCGGAGCAGCCGTCTCATCCTCCATCCCCATCACTGCGGACTCCGGCATCGGCTGGGCCGGCATCCGCGCCGCTGCCACCTGCGGGATGCTTTCATCTGTCAGGGTATCGCCGGGCTGGGCTCTGTTATGCAGGGCGGCTTTGACGGTGTTGCGGGTGGTGTCGTCCACTTCCACGGCTTTGACTTCCACGCCCTCGGCATTGCGCAGCACCACGGCGCCGGTGGGAGCGGCCGGGCGGGCGGGGATGCCGTAGCCGAGAGCTTCGCCGAGTCGGCCTTCGTTCACCGCCGCCGTGAATTCCGGCACGCTGGCTTCTGGCAGGATGGCCACGCCGGCGGGCGTGTCGATCGCAGTGAGGCCATCGCCGGGCTGGGGGGCCAGATCCGGGGGGAGCTGGGCCACGGTGGCTCCGGGCACGGTCATGGCTGGCTCGATGCCGGCGGCCACGCGGGTGCGTTGCTCGAGGAGGGTCTCCGGCGGCTCGGCCACGGTGCCTACGGGGTCTTGCGCCGTGGGCGGGGTCGTCAGGGGATCGATGGGCGTCTGGTCCTCTGGGCGGCTGGGATCCGGGAAGAGAGCGGCATTGGGCTCCTGCTGGTCCACGGTGCCGGCGCGGGTGGCGACGTCAGCGAGGGTGAGGTTGGGCTCAGGAATATTTTGGGAATAATCCGGGGGCGAATTGTTAATTCCCACCGGCGGAGGCAGGGGAGCGTCAGGATCCAGCAGGATATTGGGGGCGGACGGATCCGCCGGCGTGGTGGGGCCAGTGGGCAGGTCGGCGGTCTCAGAGTTGGCGGCGGGGCCGGTGGTGGGGGGCTGGCCCACATTGGCAGGCAGCGCGCGGGCGATAGCGGCCCCGCCCATCATGGGCAGGCTGCCCCAGAATCCGCCCACGGCGGCCTGGGCGGGGTCCTGCGGGGTTTGGCCGCTGACGGCATCGACGACCATGCTGGCGCGGGCTCCCACGTATTCTTCCACAGCTTCCTTCAGCGGCATCAGGGCGATGTCCCGCACGGGCATCTTCTGGCCGCGGAGGAGTTTGGCTTCGTCAGGAAACACGCGCTCGGAGGCCAGCTCGATCCCTGCCTTGGTGAGGCTGGTCCACTGGGCGAGGCGGCGGATGCGGGCGGCGCGGGCGGGATCCGTGGCTTCCAGAGTGTCTGCTTCCTGCAGGGCCGCGCCGAGGTTGGATCCGTAGGCGGTGCCGTAGAGGCTGCCCCAGCCGGCTCCGCGGGCCGCGGCCTGCATGCCCCTGCCTGCCGCAGCCAGTCCGCCGGCCGCGCCCACGGCTTTGGTGGCCAGCGCCGGGCCGAAGAGGGTGACCGCGCTCTCGATGCCCTGACTGATCTGGTCCAGGATGGGTGTGGCGTCTCCAGCCTCGTAGCGGTTGCGCAACATGCCGGGGGTTTGCAAGTCCACGGCGGCTTGTCCCCCGGCGGTCAGGGCATCCTTGTTAAGACCAGTGGCGCCAGCAGTGGCCTGGGCCATGCTGCGGGCTACGCTGGCCAGCGGGCGGGTAGTGAATTGCTGCAGCCAGTCGTTAGGCAACTGCTGCAGAAACTGCGGGGTCTGGCGCAGGGTCTGGTCCAGTTCTTCGTGCAGCAGGTGGGAGAGCGGTCCATTGGTGTAGAGGTCCACCCGGGCGGTGGCGGCGGCGAAGCGTTTCTTTGGTTCCTCGAGGCGGTCGGTCTGGAAGCCGATGTCGCTGCCGGCGGTGTTGGAAGCGCGGGCGTAGCTTTGCCAGGCATCCTGCCGGGCGGCTTCGGCGCGGGCTTTAAGGCCCTCGCGATCGCCGGTGAGGGAGACTATGACCGGCGTGGGTTTCTGGCCATCGCGGGGCACGGGGAGGATGAGGGCCTCGTAGCCGCTGCCGTCTTCCTTGGCGCGGATGTCGTAGGCGGCCAGTTGGTTAGGTCCGCTGCCGATGGTTCCAGCCTGGGTAGGGGCCGGGTTGGCATCGTAGGGGGCACCGGCATCTGCCACGGCACGGCCGGCAGCCTGCCACTCCGGCGGGGCGTCCATGTTGTCAGGATCCCATGAGCTGCTCTCCAGCACGCTGAGAAATTGCTGCCGCTGCACCGGATCCGGAAAGAACTCCCGCGCCTTCTGCTCCTGCGCATAACCGGAAATCCCCGCCATGGCGCGCTGCACATCCTGATCAACGGCCTGGGTGCCCTGCCAGTAAGTGGAGGGATCCTGGGCGGCGAGAGCGCGGCCTTCCCCCACGGTATCGGCATGCCACGACTTCACGGCGACGGCGATCTGCTCCGGAGGCAGTTTCTGGGTCAGGCCGTATTGCAGGACCTCTTCGAGCGTGGCGTTAGGCATCAGCGGGAGGGCTGGTAATATTGCTGGGCGGTTTTGCTGGCGGCGGCTCCGGCGGGCTGGCCGGTATAGGGATCATGCCATGTGGTGGATCCATCCTGATTCGTCTTCGGCACCAGGCGCACGGGCTTGGGTGCGTCCGGGGCCTTGTAGGTTACCCCGCCCTGGGTCACGCTCTCCGGACGCAGGCCAAACTGCTGCAGCTGCTCCGGGGTGAACTGCTGGGCGGCCGTAGGCTTCGGCGGGATCATCATCCCGTTGCCGGTCATTTGATAGGTATCCGTCTGGGGCACCGGCGTCATTTGGGAAGCGATCTTCTGTTTCAGATCCGCCTGGGCCTTGAAGCTGGCCTGTCCCACGATGGCCTCGAGCGCGGCGGCTTGCTTCTCGCGTGGGAGATTGGAGGCCCACTCCAGCGCGGCGGGGTCGGCATAGCCCTGGTTCGCATAGAGCGCGGCCGTGGTGCCGAACTGGGCCAGGGTGAGCCCCAGCTGGCGCTCCTGCTCTTCCTTCCTGGCTTCCTTGGCGTCGTCCTTCCGCATGCCGTAGTCCGCCAGTTGCTGCTCGCGGAGGGTGGCCTGCAGTTGGTCCTGCCGGGCGAAGAGGGTTTGGTCCCGCGCATCCTGCCGGCCGAAGAGGGTGGCTTGGTCTTCCTGCTGCCAGGCGCGGTCCTGGGTGCGGCGCTCATCACTGCGCTTCTGCTGGATGCCCTGGGCCGCATAGCGGCCAAAGTTATCCGAAAACGCCGTGATGCCCGGGCCCATGCCCTGGGTATCCGGTGCCACGGTGGGACGGTAGAGATTGGGATTGGGGTTGTAGGCCATGGGAAGTTTTCAGTTATTCAGTTTTCAGTTTTCAGTGGCCGGTCTCACAGGAATGCCAGGGCCATGAGGCCGAGGGCGGTGCCGGCGGCCCCGGCTACGGCGGCCCCGGTGCTGCTCTTGCGTTGGGCGGCGGCGTTGGTGTTGCCGTCCTTGCGGTTCACTCCGCTCCAGTAGTTGGAGTCCTCGCGGTTGATGTCGAATTGATAGGCATCCTGCCCCAGAGCGGCGGCCTGCATCTGGGCATTTTGATTCCCCTGCGCTACGTCGATGGCGCCGCCGAGGTAGGGTTGATAGGCGCTGGGGCCGGTGGTCTGGCCGGTGACCTGGCTGCCGCCGCGGCCGAACATGCGCTGCTGCGGATCCCAGAACGCGCCGAGGGTGTTGAAGGCATTGTTGGAGATGGCGGCGTCCTGGGCGCGGCGGCCGGTGGCCTGGCCATCGATCTGGCTGGCGAAGCCGCGGCGCTGGTCCCGGCGCTGCTCACTGAAGGCCTGACGGTTCATCACCTCGGCCACCGCGGCACTGTTGCCCATGCCCAGGCCGCGGGCGCTGGAGGCGGAACGGCTCTGCTGCACAGCGGCGCGGATGTCTTCCGGGCTCAGGCTGCCTTCCAGCTTCAGATCCCGGAGGGCCTGGTTCTTCAGCTCGCCCTCGATCTCGCTGGGGCCGGTTTCCTTCAGCCGGTCCATCACGCTCTGGTTGGCGGCCGTGATCTCCGGGGACGCGCCTAGCAGGGTCTGCCGCAAGCCCAGCCCCTGCCGGCCGATCGCCTGCTGCTCCGCCGCACTGCGGGCCTCCGCCACGTCCACCTCATTGCGCGCGTAGTCCGCGCCGTAGGTGCGGTTCAAGCCCAGGAATGCCGGATAGGCCTCCCTGGCCAGTTGGATGGCCTCGCGCCCCTGCTGCAGGAGATTCACCTGCGGGGCTTCAAATTCATATTCGCTCTTCTTCTTCTTCTTCGACTTGGAAGAGGAGGACTTGCTGGACGACTTGGGGGCGGGTGCTCCTCTGGCCATAGGGGTGGGGAAGGTTGATGGTTGATGGGTTGATGGTTGATGGAGAAGGCAAATGAATTGGTGTTTTACTATCAACTATCAGCCCTCAACCATCAACTGTGTTAAATGATCCACTTGATGACCATGAGGCCGGGCTTGCCGGGGGCTCCGGCCTGATTCTGATAGTAGGGGGAGGAGGCGCCAGGCACGGGGAGGATCTGGCCCGTGGTCACGGGGGTGGAGCGGGTGGTGTATTCCAGCACGCCCAGAGTCACCAGCGGGGCGGCCCCGGCGGTGTGGAGGTAGCCGCTGCCGGCCTTGCCGCTGGCACTGGGGCCGTAGCCGCCGCCGGAGAAGCCGCCGCCGCCGCCGGACTGGGAGCCGGAGATGCCTGGCGCACCGGCGAAGGTGGCCTCCCCGCCGCTGCTGGTGAGGTCGTTGCCATTCCCGCCGGCCACCGCGGGGGACGGTGGGGAGGTGCCATTGCAAATGCCGCCGCCGCCGGCCACCACGCGGGCCCGGGCGCTGTCCGTGGCCACCACTGCGGCGGCTCCGGTGAAGATGCCCGTGAGCCCGCCCGCCGTGGCATCGCCGGCAAAGCTGTAAAACGGCCCGCTTCCCGTGACAAAGACTCCCGCCCGCCCCACCACGGCCATGAATTGATCCCCGCCGGTGCAGGGGAACTGCCCCCGGGTGTAGCCGCCCACGCCGCCCGGCCGGTCGCCATAGGCAGCCGCGCCGCCCCCCCAGCAGTTCACTTCCATGGCCGTGATGCCCAGCCCGCTGGGCACGGTGATGAGCTGGTCCGCGCCGGTGTAGTAGAGATAGAGCAGTTCCCCGTCTCCATCCAGCCACTCCGGCAGGCCCAGGGTGCGGTTGAATCCCAGGATGGGATTGAAGATAGCGGCCGGAGGGGAGGGGAGCAGGCGCAGCTCGCCACTGCCCAGTTGGATGGCCAGGCGCGCGCCCAGGATTTCCTCGCTGGGCTCGATCTCGCGCAAATAGGCCTGTTCCCCGGGGAGCAGGGGCGGGCGGGCGAAGGCGGTGGCATCGTCCCCGGCTTCCAGCTGGGCTTGGGCCACGCGCAGGCGGTCGCCGGAGCTGGTCATTTGGTCCGTCTTCACGCCCAGGGCGAAGCCGCGGCTCAGGTCGTAGTCGCCCGCATCGAAGGTGAGTTCCAGCCTGCGCCATTCATCGGCCGGCAGGGAAACCACGGGGCCGGTGAGGGTGGCGGCCAGGGTGGTGCGGTCGTTGGTATTCACCGCGATCTCCAGGAAGGGCTGCACGCTCAGATCCCCAGCGCGCTGGTTATTCACCCAGAGGCTGAAGGTGATGTCCCCATCCCGCAGGGCCCCGCCGGTGCTGGGCGGCACCCAGGTGTAGAAGGCCAGATCCGTCAGGCCGGCCCCGGCTTCCAGCTCGGCGGCCCAAGTGCTGGTGAGGTCGTCAGGGCTGGCCGCCACGCGCCGCACCGTCACCGCGCCGCCCACGGGCCGGGCAAACCACTCGGCTGTGTTGCTATTCACCTCCCCCGCCGGCACCGCCTCGCCCGCGCCGGTGCGCCAGTCTTCAAAGCTGAAGTTCGCCCGGCGGATGTAGTTGCGCAGGGCGGCCGTGCCCACGGCTTCGATCACCAGCGGCATGTTCAGATACTCCGGCCCGATGTTCCCGGCCGGGTCCAGGGTCACGGTGGGATTGGCCGCCGCATTCAGCGCGGTGGCATTGGCTACGGTGGAATTCGTCCAGGTCAGGCCGGGGGTGACGGTGAGGGTGATCATGGGGGAAAGTTTTCAGTTATTCAGTTTTCAGTTGCGGCGCGTTAGGACGTTGCGTTCGCCCAGCCCGTCGGCGGAGACGGATTTGAGGATGAAGCCGCCGGCGCGGTTCTCGAAGGTGAAGGCGATCCAGCGGACTTCCGCGCGGAGGGGCCAGCCTTGGACGTAGTGCTGGCGGGCTTGCAGGGGCAGGCCGCTTTGGGGTTGGGTGCCGTCTCCGGCTACCCAGCTGTAGTCTTCGCGGTAGGGTTGGCTGAAGGTGTCGGAGCCGTTGGCGGTATCGTAGGCGGGGAAGCCGTGGCGGGTGTATTTCGTGCGGTCGTAGGTGCGCCAGTCGCTGAGCACCCGGCCCTCGCCGGGGCCCTCGCCGAATAGGGAGATGCGGCTTTCTCCGCCCTGCTGGCCCCATGCGGCGCGCACGCTGCGGATGCGCTTGAGGCCCAGCTCGCCCAGGGCGTAGCCGCGGGTGGTCAGGCTCCACTCGATATTGAGCTGGCGGTTGGGCGAGACATTCACCATGCGGTGGTCGTAGTCGCCGGGCTGGTCCAGGGCGATGATGCGGCCGCTCCGTGAGCTGGGGCTGATGAATGGGCCGTCGTAGGGAAATTGGTGGTCAATGGCAAAGGGCACCTTGCGCCCGAAGAGATCCGCCTGCAGGAGCTGCCGGCAGTCCAGCCCATCCGCAAAGGTATCCATCCCCTGCCACTGCATGGTGGTGGTATCCAGCACCAGCAAGACGTTATTGCGCGTGCTCTGGTCCATGGGCACGGCCAGATAATAATAGCGGTCCACCACGATGCCGCAGGCCCGGTGCGCATGCGTCCAGTTGATGCGGCGCATGGTGTTGTCGATGCTGTCACTCAGCGGGATGGGGTTGGCCTGCAGGCGGCTTTCAAAAGCCTGACTGATTTTATACACCCCGCCCTGCGCCAGCCAGAAGACCTCCGCCCCCACCTGGGCCACACTGCGCCGGGCCAGGCAGCCGATGCCGCGGTTGATCCGCTCCGCCGCCAGCGTGCTCAGGTCGCCCGTGGTCCCCAGCAGGCGGAAGATGCTTTGATCCTTGAAGACAAGGATGCTGCTTTCCCACTCATGCAGGGCCACGATGGCGTCATCTTCCCCGCTGTTCAGCCGGGCCGTATTCAGCGCCAGATCGAAGGCCCGGTAATCCAACAGATCAGACCATGCCACGGTGTCCCGCCCGGTCACCACCCAGAGGCGGTCCCCGGCCACGATGCCATAACTCCCCGGCGGCGTGGCCTTGAGGTAGCGCGGGGCCTCCGGATTGGTCAGGTCCGCCGGCGGCCGGGTGACCACAAAGAAGCTGCGGCGGGGATCCCCGTTCCAGTAGAGCGGCGGCTCCTCCGGCCCGCGCCACAAGACAAGATCCCCAAAGCATTGGGTGAATTCCACGTCCGTGCTCAGGTCCACCTCCTCGTCCAGCGGCACCGTCACCGGCGTGGCTCCATCGCTGACAAACCGCACCTGGTTATCCTGCGCCAGCGCCATCCACTCGCGGCCGTCCGGGTCACTGTAGATCCCTGCGCCCAGCAGTTGGCTGTTGTTAAAGGTGGGATTGAACGCCACCGGCATGAGGGATCCCGGCCGCGTCTGCGCCAGCCCGGCGATGAACCGGTTATTCGTAGCCGCCGCACACAGCCCCGCCGCGCCCTGCCCGTCCTGATAGGTGATGTTCCCGCTCCGCAGCAGCGCCGGGTCCACCTTGTCATTCACGCCCACAAAGCCGGTATCCAGCTCCACGGAAAGGGGCTGGTCGCCGGGGAATTGGGGGGTGCGGGGCATTGGTGGGAGCGGTCAGGGGTCAGCGGTCAGACAGGGGTTGGAGTCCCGCCTTCAGGCGGTTTCGGCTATCCGGTGAGGGTGTAGCGCACGACTTTCTGGCCGTGGCGTTGGAGTTGGTCGAGCAGGGTGGAGTCAAAGGCGGTCCACTGGGCTACCGGCAGCGTCTGGCACCCTAGCGAGCTGGTGCCGGCCTGGCCGCCGCGGTGGATGTTGATGCCGAAGTAGCCGCGCCCCGACGCCGCGATGTTATCCCGGAAGACCAGCACCTCCCCGGCCTGCACCCATGCCTTGTAGCGTTGGGCCTTCGGTCGGCTCAGGCCGTGTATGCCGCGCTTGTAGAGCCAGGTGCCATTGGCCAGCCGGGCAATGCCTTTGCGGAAGACGCTGGGATCCACATTCCCGTTGTAGGTGCTGTAGTGGTCCGGCCCGATGATCACCAGGGCGTCGTCATAGATCCCGCGCCGGTTGTCAGAGGACCGGTCCTGATAGTATCCACGCAGCCCCAGCACCGCCACCTCCGGCCCGGCGGCCCCATAGAGCGGCGCGCCATCCCGCACTCGCTGCGCATTCAGCCGCGCGAGGGCATCCTCACGGGTGAGGCGCGGGCGGGTGGATGGGAGGAGGGTGGTCATGGGGGTAAGGGTTCAGTTTTCAGGGTTCAGAGGGGGGACTAGCCGATTAGCAGCGTCCCGCAGGTGATGGCCACGGCGGTGGCGAGGGGCGGCGGCGGTGGTGGGCCTTCCTCCCCGTAGATATAGCGGGAGCCAGCGGGGATCAGTTCCGCGCTGTAATTTGGGGCATCGCTGAACACCGGGGAGTCCGGGTCCACGGGTGGCCACGCTCCGGTGAATCCGGTGGCAGTTGTCAACCACCAGTCCGGCTGCGCGGCGTAGGCCAGGGAATCCGGGAGGGTGTCGGTGGTGGGGTCTTGCATGGTCGCCCCGCCCAATGCCGTCCAGGAATAGTTATGCACCTTGGTGGCGGTATAGTTGACGCCAAGGTCCAGCTCCTGGTATCCGCCTGATCCGAACCAAATCTGTGTGATCGGCGTTGATGCCGCTGGCAACACGCCGGTTGGCGCACCGACGTAGGTGCTGCCCGCCGAAATATCGAACACATTGTTGCCCACCAGGTTGGCGGTTGTCATGCTTTGCCTGCCGCCATCCGCTCCGCCGACACCCCATTTGATAGTGATGAACATATTGTCAATGTTCGGCACCGTGGCGGCGTCCAGCGTCAGGGTCCCCGAGGTATCACTGGTCCTGGCTGTCAGCACGCCGGTAGCCAGCCAGTGCATGTGGAAATCGCCCGTGAACGGATTGGCTTCCCCCTCGTAACCGAGGTTCAGGATATTGGGGAGTCCGTATCTGATGGTGGAGTTGTCATCGGCCACTGGCGGGAAGCCATAGACGTTGCCTGCGAACACCATGTAATAACTGAACCGCTTCACATATACCCCGCCGCTCCACATGTTGCGGAAAGAGGTGACAAAGCCCGTGCTCCCGTTGTAGCCGTCGAAGTGTAGAATATTGCCGACATTCCCCTCAAAGAGGTTGTGACTGCCATACCCACCGTGCGCAGGGTAGTCATTGTCACACTTCATGTGATTGTAGAGAAACGCGGAATGGAACAGGCCGCCGTTGCTGTAAATCCCTCCGTCGAAGCCGGTCATGGCGCTGTCCTCGATCAACACCTTGGTGGCATAATTGATCTGAATAGACCCGTCGTCACCATAAGAACCTGGCACCAGGCAGCGGAAGTCACAGCGGCGCACCTCGGTGCGGTAGCTATCGTTGATGAGCAGGCAGGAGCCGTTCGAGCCGGGCCGCAGCCATTCCGGGACATGCACATCATAGACCCAACATTCACTACTATTTAGCAACCGGATGTAGTGTAGTGGATTCTCCCCAGCCTCCGTAATGCAGGTGAACCCCTCAAATCCTACCTTGGTGGCCAAGGACGGCGTCTGGTCCCTCGTCAGGATGATTTCGTAATTGGTGCAGTCCTCCATTAGCGGCGGATCGACAGTGACCAGTCCTGACGAAACGGCGGTGACGACTCCTACTACGGTGCGCAAATTCGCCCCGCCTCCGGGGTGGAATTGAAGTGGTGCCCCCGCTTGGATGCGGACAGGATCTTCCTCGTTCTCGATAGCATATCTGATGCGCATCCCGACTGAATAGCCGGACGAGTCCGCCACCGCGAAGGCGGCAGTCCCTTTGGTTTTCGTTCCCGTGACGGTCTGAGGGTCCACCGCGCTCCCCCCTGAGTCGCCCAGGTCAAACACTACCGAGTTGACTCCGCTGAGGCAGCGGAAAATGGTAGCAACCCCTGCGCCACGGAAGGTCTTGCCACTGAACGCCGGGGGAAAAATGATGGGTTCATAGAGTCGGTAATTGCCCTCCGGGACATAGACTCCGTGAATCCCGGCGTCCAATGCCGCCGCATCCACTGCCGCTTGAATCGCCCCGCCGGCATTGGTGACGACTACTGCATCAGTGGCCCCGACCACTTCCACTCGGGCCGGAGTCACCGTGAAAGTGCTGCCTGCGATGTTCGTGATTTCGTGCTGCCCGAAGGGCGCGGCTCCAATTGGGGTTCCGATGGTGGCTGCGTAACCTGCCGGTCCACTGGTATTGATCGAGATCCCCGTGGGATATAAGTCAATCACGCCGTCGAAGGTGACGAGCGCCCCGGTTCCGCCAGTGGTCCAATTGCCACCCCAAACTGCATCCGGGTAAGTGCCTGCCCGGATCTTGGTGGCAATCTGCTCGACTGTATCCGTAGCAAGGATAGCAATATTGACCGAGAAAACCGATGTGAGCGCAATATTTACATTACCATCCACGGATGCTTGCGCGGTAACGGTCAAAAATTGCCGCTCTGGCCAGCCTGCGTTGACGCTGATGATGTCCCCGACCTGGAAGCCCGCTGGATCTGCCACCACAAGGCTATCGCTGCTGGCGGCAATCGTCCCGGTGGTCGCCGCCCCGGCAGGATTGACGTTGTAGGGGGCATCGGTGATGTCGATCAGGTTGGTGCGGGCACTGGCCCCGCCCACCCGGTATTGCGCGATTCCACCGATGACGCCAACCCCGCCCGTGGTTCCGGGGGTCCAGTCAACTTGATTTGCGGCGGGTAGTGTCCAGACAGCCATAAAATTGCTTTCGGTTTTAGAGGAGTGGCCTCACGGGGTTTCAGCGTAAACGTCGTCAAAATAACTCGTGATGCCAGTGGGGGTCACCAGGCGGTTATACACGAAGTTGTTGGGGAAGGTTAGTGCGGAGTCAGAGGCAAACTTGTTCCCACTGGTGGGGCTGGTGCCGTCCGTGGAAAAGCCAACGGAGGCAAAGGCGGTGCTCCCCGCTCCCTTCGCCATCTTGATTGTTATAAGATGCCAGGTGTTAGGCAAAAGAGCATCCACCGTAGCGGCAAAGCCGCTCACAGCCAAGGACCCGTCGGCATAGAGATTAATACCGCCGAAATCTGCGAAGCCAGCCGAATACGTTACAAAAAAGGCTCCGGACGCGGCAGGCAGGGCGCTGACGTAATACCAGAATTTCCATGTGAACGAGGCAACGTCTGTCTCCGGGGACTGCACGCTGGCTCCGGAAGGTAATGCCAAGGAATGCGCTCCATTTTTGAAGATGACATCTTCATCCCAATCCGGAGAGCCGCCAGTGTTCGACCATCCCGCCTCAACTCCGGTGGCCTCCATATCGACCGGGCCGAAAAGAGGGGCTCCCGGGGGCGGCTCCCCGGCCAGATCAATCCCCAGCACGGCAGACAGGCCGGTGATGCCGATGATGGTGGTGGTGTCGTCCACCGTGAACCCGCTGATTGCTTTGATGGACATGTTGTTATGCTCCTACGGTTGCCCAGAACTGGTTGAAGTGGAAGTAGGCGATGTCGGCAGACTTGGCCCAGCCTACCGGCTGCACAATGTCGTCCTCTGTGGAGGGCGCAGTCTGCGTGAGTCCGCCTGCGGTGGTGCTGATGTAGATCGGTCCCGCGCTCCAGTTCCAGGCGTCGTTGCGGACAAAGCCAGACGTAATGACTGTGAGCGCGGCTCCGTCCGTGCTGGCTGCCGCAGCCAAGCCATGAGCGGGGTAGGTGCCGGTGCCATTGGCATCGGCCAGCAGCCATTCCCCGGCGGTGAAGTCATAATAGACCGCCTCCATCGCCGCAATGGTCGCCCCTGCGTTGATACCCCGGATGTCTGTGCCGTTGTAGGTCAGATCCGTGGCCAAGGTGGCGGAAAACGCAAGTTTGGTGACATTGAGCGTTGCGACAGTGAAGGTGCCAAAGGTGACCGTTGCGGCGCTAAAGTCCCACGTGCCGCTGATGGTCCAGTCCCCGCTGGGGGTATAGTTCGCCGCCTCGTCGAAGTCCCCGCCTCCGCCGCCGGGTGGGGCAGCCCAGGTGCCGTCCCCGCGCAGGTAAACGGTATCGTCCAGGAAGCCGCTGGCATTGATGCCGCCCACGGGCAGGCTGGAGCCATTGGTGAGGTCGATGGACGAAGGCGTTCCGGCATCGCCATTGAAGGTGATGAAGGCCCCGGCGGCTCCCACATTGGCCGCCAGGGCGGTGGTCACACCGGTGCCAAAGGTCACAGACTGGGTGGCCAGGGAGCCCAGACCCAGCGCGGTGCGGGCGACGCCCGCATTGGCGGCTTCCATGAAGGAATCAAGGAACGCCGCAACGGGATCGACGTTGTAATCAGCAGGATTAAAGGGCATAGGTCAGAGGGGTTAGGTTGAGGAGTAGAGGTTGGTGCCGGAGGAGTTGCTATAGAGAGTAGTCCCGCCGGAGTTCCCGAACAGGTTGGTGATGGGGATGTAGTTGCCGAAGATGGTGGTGCCGCCGGAGTTGCCGTAAACGGTGGTGCCGGCCGAATTGCCAAACACGCGCCGCACGGACGCTGCCGCGCCGCCGCCGCTCTCCCGCCCGGGCAGGCGGATGCCGCCGCGTTTCAGCAGGGTGCGGGATCCAACGGTGATGATTTGGCCCATTTAGAGTTCAGATTTCAGAGTTCAGAGTTCAGAAGGATTCCTGATAGGTGACGGTGGTGGTGTTGTCGCTGAGCAGGTAGATGGGGCCTTGGAAGGCCTTGTCCAACTCGGCCACGAAGGTGATCAGCTCGTCAGCCGGCAGGGGCACGCCGGTATTGGCCTCTGCCGTCACGGTGTCAGCGGCCACTGGCGAGGGGCTGAAGGACATCCAGACATTCCCGCCTCCGGGGTGGACGTAGATGATGAGGGCCTTGCGGCCCGCGCGGCCGGGGATGGTGGCGGCTCCGTCGAATCCGTTGATGTTCATAGCAGGGAAAGGTGAAAGGGTTCAGGGTTCAGGTTTCAGGGGCCTAGCAGGTGTCTGATGGCGTAGTGACAGGCGAAGAGGAGGGCGAGGGAAAGGAGGAGAAAGAGGGCGAGGGGGAGATTCCAGTTCATGGCGCGGGCTGGGCGGGCTGGGCGAAGAGGGCGCGGAAGTAGTCCAGCTCGGCCTGGGTGGGGGCCCGGGGCACCGGCTCCTTGCCCACGGGCTCCTTGCCGGAGGGGGGCGCGGGCGGAGGCCAGGAGACAGCGCCCGAGATTTTGCCGCCTAAACTTCCGGGCCGCCCGTCGCCAGGGATGTTCAATTCCCCCGTGAGCGTGACGCAGGAATGCAGGGCGGCGCATGGCACGAGGATGGAAAGGAGGTTTTTCACGGCGTCAGGTCAGGGGTCAGAAAACAGTTTGTCGATCAGCCAGTAGCAGAAGAGGAAATAGGCGATCATGGCCGTGCCCCGCACGATCTGGCCCAGCAGGGAGACTGCGGAGAAGACGGCGAGGAGGCGGGAGAGCATGCTAGTAGAAGGTGGCCCCGGCAGGGGGATTTGCTGGAGTCCCGCCTTCAGGCGGGCCCCATTTGTTATTGGTCATTTTGTCATTGGTCATTTCTTCCGCCGGCGGATTATAGTTCACGGGGTAGGGCCGGCCGTAACGGTCTACCGCCCACTCCGGCGGGGTGAAGGGCGGCGGGGGCTGGCGCATGGCCGAGACCGTGCAGGCATAGGCGATGGCGATGAGGCCCAGAGGGAAGAGGATGAGGGCCGGCAGGCAGCCGGGGCGGAAGGCGTCCGGGTTCATGGGGAAATGACAAATTCCAAATGACAAATGACAAATGGGGACCGGTTAGTAATCGACGGGCTGGAGGGGGAAGGGCTCGCTGGGTTCGGCGACCGGGGCGGGGGGCCTCGGCTGGGACTTGGCTACGATGAGGCGGATGGACTGCATGCTGTTGCGGATGGTGTCCTGCACGCTGCGCACGATCTGGCGGTTCTCCTCGGTGTCCGGCCAGGCCTGGCTGTCGAGCGCGGCCTGGGTGAGTTCCTCCAGCTCGGCCTCGCTCAGATCCGCCAGCTCTTCCGGCACATCGGTGATGCCGCTGATGGCCGTCCAAGCCGCGCCGGCGTGTTTGAAGCAAATGGCGAGGGCTTCCGTGCGGGAGACCTTGCCATCATCCAGCTTGGCCTCGGCGGTGGCGGCAAAACCGGTGAGAATGGCGACAAGGAGTTCCTTGGTTTGTGTGATGGGTTTCATAGGGAAGGTAAAAGGGTTCAGGGTTCAGGTTTCAGAGGGGAGGGGCTCAGTTGTCAGGGCATTTTTCTGAACCCTGAACCCTGAACCCTTTCACCTCTTCTATGTGGTAGGATGTTGGCGGGCGGTGTTTTGGCCGTGGGACCAGGCGGGGTGGTTGGGGCAGTTAGGGGCGGGGCAGGCGGCTAGTTTCTGGTCCAGCACGTCCACGCGGGCATTGAGGAGTTTCCGGTCTTCCTTGCACTCATCCATCTCCTTGGCGACGCGGGACCAAAGGACCTTGAACCCCGCGCCCACGCCCGTGACGATGATGCCCAGCAGCCCGAGAAGAGTTTCATTCATGGAAGAAGTTAAAAGGTTGCAAAATCTGAAAACTGAAAACTGAAATACTGAAAACTCCCTAACAGTGACACGGCCGCACCGGCTGCTGCTGCTGGTGGATCTGGTCCACCTCGTAGTCCAGCCACTGGATCATGGTGCTCTCCATGCGGGCGGCGCTGCCGTCCTGGCCTTCGGTGAGGCGCCAGGCGGTGAGGCCGCCGGCCTTCACGGCCTCCGCCAGGATTTTGGGGAAGGGGACCAGGGCCCAGTAGTCGATATTGAATTCCCCCCCGGCATTCCACGGCGGCGGGGTGCCGGACGGCACGGCCTGACAACTGAGGCTGTTCACCACTCCGGTGGCCGGCAGGGGCCCGCCCTCCACATAGGCGGGGAAGATCTGCGCCTGAATGAAGGCGGTGGAATGGGTGGCTACGAAGTCGAAGGTGTATTCCGCCCCGGCCTCCATGGGGTCGCTGTAGTGGAGTTCCACGGCATTCTGCACCAGAGACAGGCGCAGGGTGCCGATGCTGCCAGCGTCGTCATAGATGCGCTTCAGGGAGATGCTGGAAATTTCCGCCGTGGCGAAGCCCGCCATATTGTCAGAGACCGTGACCCGGGCATTGAGCACCAGCTCGCCGCCGGGATGATAGAAGGTGGTGTCCACAATGGCGTCCCCCGTGAAGTTCAGCCGGGGGGTGCCATTGGTGAGGATGTCCATCTCCATGCTGCCATTCTCCGCGCCGATGGCGGAGAGGTTCACGTCGAGCTGATAGTCGCCGGGCAGCAGATTGGGGAAGGTCTGGGTGAAGTCGGCGGTGGCGTCCGAGACGGTGGCCCCCACCCATTTGGCCAGGCCGCCAATGCCATCGTGGCTCCAGACGCCATCTCCGGCCGGGGTCCAGCCATCCAGATTCACGCCAAAGTCCGGGTTGGTCAGCAGCTCCGCGCCAATCCAGGTGCCGGCGGCTCCGGGGGGCCGGCCGAAGATGAAGACCACGCGGTAGGTGCGCCCCGGGACAAGCCCGGTAAAGGTCTGGGCCAGCCCGGCCTCTGCCTCCACGGCATCGGCTGGCAAGGCAGAGAAAGCGGCAGAGCCTGCGCTCCAACTCCAGAGTCCGCCGCTGTTCGTCCAGCCGCTGAGGTCGCTGGTGAAGCTGGCATTGGTGATGAGTTCCACGCCATCCGCCACGGGCGGGCCGCTGGCCAGGCAGCGGTAGCACTCCCCGGTGTCTGCCCAATAGACCAGATCCTGCGGCTGGTAGGTGGTGCCGGTGACATATTCCTCATCCGTGAAGACGGAGTGCGGCAGCCGGTAGCGCAGATACACCACCTCCGGCGCACTGGCGGGGAGGAAGAAGGCATCCCCATCCAGCACGTAGGGGATGTCACACGGCCGGGGATAGCCGCTCGATCTCGGGTCGCCGGTCCACACATTGAGCAGCGCGCCGATGAAGTGATAGCCGTCGCCATCCAGCCAGGGGACGTAAGTGTGGGCGCTGTCCCGGGTCACCGTCTGGGTGCTGATCCGGCAGAGTTCCGGCCAGTCGTAGTATTCCCACGCCAGCTTCACCGCGCTGTTGATGGCCTCGGTGATTTGCGCCGCCACCGGCCGGTCCAGCCCCTCCGTGGCAGGTGTCAGGCCCGCCTTCTTGGCGATGGACCAGAGGACGGATTTGAAGGGGACGGTTCTCACAGAGAAGGTGAAAGGGTTCAGGGTTCAGGCGGCCGCTGCTGGGAGCCACTTTGGACGGTCGAGGGGGCGGTTGGAATAAACCGCCTCTCCCCAGGGGTTCACGATGGTGAGACGGCGGGGGGCGGTTTTGACTTTGATGTCAGGGAGGTGTCGCCGGCAGAAGCCCTTGTCGTCCCAGCAGTCGTAGCCGTATTGGCGGCCCAGGCTGTGGAAGAGGTTGGCATGGATGGCGGTTTCCGGCGCGCCGATGCCATCCACCCAGGTGCTGCCCGCCATCAGGTGCACCATCTGCCGCTGCTCAAAGTGCATGCGCACCTGCCGCTCGTAGGCCCCCTCATGCAGTTCCCGCATGAATCCGGCAAACTCCTGCGGAGTCGTGTGCATCCGGACGCTTTCGAGATCGACTAGCATGGCGGGGAAGGTGGAAGGTTTCAGGTTTCAGACGGGATCCTATTCCTCATCTCCTTCATCGTCGGCCGGCCGGAAGGCGGTCAAAGCCTCGGCCAGTTCAGCAGCCACGGCCGGGTTGGTCAGGTCCACGGGGCCGCCTCCGCGCTGGTGGGCGTAGTCGTTCAGGAAGGCGGCGAGTTGTTCTTTCATAGGATAAAAAGGTGATAGGTTGAAGAAGGGGAAGGAGCTTCAGCCTCCGGGTTCCAATTCTGAAAACTGAAAACTGAAACACTGAAAACTCCTCCCCCCAGCGGGGGAGGCTACGTCGTGATCTTCCCGTGCACGGTGGGGTTGCTCACCTCGAGGCCCTGGATGTATTCGATGAACCGGCGGTGGCCGCCGCCGCGATACTCGAGCGCCTTCATGGTGGCATTGCGCACAGGGCGCAGTTCCAGGGCGGTCATGTCCACGAAGAGGGCGTGCACGCCGCTGGGCAGGCTGAAGTGGGTGTGCAGGCGCAGCTTGCCGAAGTCGCTCTCGTAGACAGAGATATTGAGCGACATGGTGCCGTCCTTCATGTCTGCGGTCCAGCGGCGCAGGGGCAGGGCGGTGGCGCTCTGCACGCCGGTGCGGGCCCAGCCGGTGAAGACGGCCTTGAAGGATGGGCTGACAAACACATCCCACGTGCCATTCTTCCGCGCCTGGGTGGCGATGGATTGCATGATGGCATTGACCTCCGTTTCCGTGATGTCCGTGGCGGCCGCCTGACCGGTGAGGATATTGCCGGCAGGTGTCAGGGCCGCAGCGGGCACGGGCAGGTCCGGGCTGCCGGGGTTGGCGCTGCGGATCCAGCTGGTGAGGCCGCGGGTGCGGTTCGGCACAGAGCTGGAGGCGTAGGGGATGGAGTCGCCGGCCTTCAGCAGGGTCACCTCCAGATTCTCGCGGGCCAGCACGAAGCCGTCCGCCAGGTTGTCGGCCACCAAGGTGCCGTTGACGGCGTATTCGTTGCCCAGCTCTTCGGCGATGTCAGACACGCCGATGACCACGCGGCTCTTCTGCACGCGGGCCTGGATCATGTGCTTGTTGGCCTCGTTATTGATCACCTCGCCATCCGCCACGTCCACGCCATCAGAGATGGCATTGTCAGACGGGGCATGACGGGTTTTGAAGGGGAACTCGAAGAGGCTGCTCTTCGGCTTCGGCCCCTTTTTGATCATGGAGGAGAGGGGAGTTTCCTCCGCCCGGGCGAGGGCGAAGACTTTGCCCACATCACGGATGCGGAAATCGGCGCTGAGCGCGCTGTCGAGGAGGTCGGCCATACAATTAAGTTAGTGAAGGGTTTTGTTGGGGTGGTGTGGGCCGCTGGCGTGGGTGGTTACACGGCCAGGGCGGCCACGAGGTCCCGGAAGTCGTCAGGGTTGCGCGTCTGCGCATACCTGGCCTCCAGGGCGGCGGTGTCCGGCTTGGCTCCCGGTCCGCGCGTGGTGCGCAGGGGCGGGGGCGCGCCGCCCGGAGTGGCAGGCGGCCGGACTTTGGGAACTGTGGTGGCGGGTTTGCCCGAAGCGGCAGGAGCAGCAGCCCGGACGGGCGCTACGACCTTGCCATCCTTCATTTCCATCCTGACGTATTTGGCCTTTCCGGCGGTTTCCTCGGCGACTTGCTTGATGCTGCGCACGGCGGCCGCCAGCAGCATCTCCCAGTTCGCCAGCTTCAGCTTGATCTCCGGGCACATCCGCACGGCGGTGGCGGCGAAGTCATGCTCCTCCGTGCCGGCCTGGAACATTTCCGGGCAGACTTTCCTGGCGCCTTCCCACGGCTTGACGGCCTCGCGCTGGGTGAGGCGCAGCTGCCAGTCCGGGGCGGCATCCAGCACCGCTTCCGCATGGGCCAGCTTGGCGGTCACGTCGTCGGCGGTGAACTCGCGGTCCCCCACCATGCCTCCGTCCGGATTCGCCCGGCACCAGGTGCGCACCTGTTTGGCCAGGGCGGTCTGTTGCTGCAGCGTGTCCAGACTGTCCACATGGGCCAGCGGGCTCGCCGGCGTGGGGACGATGCCGAAGGCGGCCGTGGCCAGTTCCTCCCGCAGGCTCTTCACGGTCTCCGCCTGTTTGCCCAGACGCTTCTGGGCCCACGCGGGGAGTTTCTTGAAGTGCTCGGGCGGCAGATCCTCGTGGGGCGTGTCTTCGGCGGGGTCCTCGAGCGCGGGTTCCGCGTTGGGGTCGGCTTCTTCCTCGCCGGTTCCGTCGTCATCCGTGGCCCCGGCGTTGGGGTTGGAGGCGTCCGGGTCGCCGGCATCAGCCGCGGCATCGGTGTCGTCGTCAGGGTTTGGCTCAGGGTCACCTTCTGCGAAGGCCCCTTCAATGTCAGGATCCGCACCAGCCTCCGGGGCCGGCGCGGGTGGATTCTTCGGTTTTACCGTCTTCTCCGTTTTGGCCGGGGCAGGGGAGGGCTCCGCTCCAAGCTCTGCCAGGGCGTCCATGAAGGGATCGCCGGTGACAGCCGGGGAGGAAGGAGCCGCCTGGGAAGGGGCCGCGGTGGAGGTCCCCGGGGCGGGGGCCGCTGCAGAGGCAGATTGCAAGGGTTCGACAGCCATGCCCCGGCTTTAACCGATGCGCGGGGGATGTCAGTAAACCGCGTGTCCAAACCAGCACGAGTTGACACGAGTTGGCACGAATGAGCACAAACTGTATCAACATTGCAGGGGAGTTTTCAGTGTTTCAGTTTTCAGTTTTCAGTTTTCAGAAGTGGATCACGGTCCCGCCCTGACCAACCGGCCGCCCACGAAAACTGAAATACTGAAAACTGAAAACTCCAGCCCGCAGGCGCGGTTGACTTGGGGGCGGGCTGGTTTGACTCTGCGGGCGCCCGGGCCGGTAGCTCAGTGGTTAGAGCAGGGAACTCATAATTCCTCGGTCACTGGTTCGATCCCAGTCCGGCCCACTCCCTTCGACGTTGGGAGTTCGACGTTCAACGTTGGACGTTCTCCCCTCCCCCTTCTCCCCCTTCCTCATCCGCCGTGGCCGCCGTCTCATGGAGCTGCCACCCCAGATCACAGAGCGCGGCGGCGCCGCCGAGTTGGTAGGCATCGCCGGGTTTTCCTTCGCTGGCCAGGCCGCCGGCGGCTTCCACGCAGCCGGCGGCGTGGCGCTGCATGGCCTGCAGCAGGGCGCGGAAGACGGGCAGGGCGCGGGCCTCGCGGATGATTTGCTGGATTTCCTCGTCAGTGTAGGGATCGTCGAGAGGAGCGCAGAGGGGAGTTAGGAGGAATTGCATGGGGTAGGGAGGTGAAAGGGTTCAGGGTTCAGGTTTCAGTGATGACATTGCCGCCATCATCGGCGGCGGGTAGGAAGTTGCGGGCGGTGGTCAGCTCGATTTCATAACAGGAGCGGGCCTGTTCCAGCCCCCACTGCACGGTGTAGATGACCCCGCCATCCCCCCAGAACCGGACGTCCAGCACCATGCCGGCGGTGCCGTCGCCATCGAGACGATGATAGACGACGGCACCGATCTGGAACTTGCAGGGGAGGCGGGGCATTGTGGTTAGGCGGCGAAGGCGCTGATGCGCTGTTCCAGAATGCTGCTGTATTGCTCCATGTGGTGGCATTGCTGGGAAAGCCTGCTCTTCTCATCATCGGGCAGACCGGCGAAAACTGGCGTCTCGAAGAAGGGCTTCAGGCGGCTCAGCTTGTCATCCAGCTCCGCCTTCTCATCGATCACCCGCTGTTGATAGGCGGGGCGGCCGGAGGCGGCTGGCGCGGCGGGAGCCATGGAAGGCCATGTCCAGCAGCTGGGAATGTCGGCATTCTCGCCCTGCTCGCAGCTGTTGATGTTCATGTGGCCCACGTCCGTCATCACAAACAGGTTCACACAGGAATCCGTGTGCACCGTAGTGATGATGGCAGGGTAGGTCTTGGGCTGGAACTGGCCGTTTGAGGTGCCGGGTCCGCGATAGTGGACGATGCGTCCGATGGTGGGTTTCATTTTGGGTTTTTGTTATGGATGCCGGGGAGACCGCCCCGGCTCGGGATTGGGGAGAAGGTGGAAGGTTTCAGGGTTCAGGTTTCAGAGGGGAAGGGCCACAGTTGTCAGGGTATTTTCTGAACCCTGAACCCTGAACCCTTTGCCCTCTCCCCGCTAAGCAGCGGGGAGTTGCGCCTGCGGTGCTTGTTGTTGTGGCTCCACGCCCATGCGCCCCACGTTCGCATTGTTCTGCTGGTCCAGCTGGAACTGGTGGAATTTTGCCCGGTTCTCGATGAGCCCGGCCACGTCCGGTTCCTGCTGCATGGTGCGCTGGATCTTGGTAGGGGTGCCGTCCTCGTTGGTGGCGCTGAGGCGTTGCCGCAGGAGGTTGAGTCGGGCGCGGTGGTCCTTGCCGGGGATGTAGGGCTGCTCCTGCCCGGCGAGCAGGGCGGTGAGGATGCGGTCTTCATCCGCGATCTCGCTTTGCAGCACGGCCTCCGGCGTGTTCGGCATGATCTCGCGTACCCAGCCGGGGAGGAGGGCGCTGACGGCGGCGCGCAGGATGTTATGCGTGTTCAGGCTGCCGGTGCGGTCGAGGGGGAGCAGGCCCTCGTTCAGGATCTTGAGCTTCTTCAGCACGGTGTCCATGTCCAGATCCGCGGGGTCGAAGCTGACATCCAGGCTGATGCCGCCCTGGATCTCGGCGCGGGTGACGTCCAGATCCACCGGCAGGCCGGCCACGCTGGCGGCGCGGATTTCCTCCGGGCTGTATTGCTGAATGAGGGCGAAGGTCAGTTTCTCCGCCTCGCTGAGTTCTGTGAGGAAGTCCTTCACGCGGCGGCGGCGGCGGGTGAGTTTGACGTCCGGATCCACCTTGGGGCCGCGGGCCCAGTAGTTATTGAGCAGATCCAGGAGGTCGGCCTGGATCTTCTCCGAGCTGCGGGTGTCCCCCGGGGGCTTCAACCAGTTGATGCCGCCCACGCCTCCGGTGGTGATGCGGGGGATCTGGCCGCGGGGCACCAACTTATTCCGCCCGCCGGCCATGCGCGCGGGCACCTCGGCCGGGGGCATGAGCTGCATGCTGGCATTGTCTGTCTGCATGTCGATCTGGACCTTGATGCCGTTTTGATAGCTGAAGCTGACCTCCCCCACGCCGCGGCTGTAGTCCATGCTGGGCGCGGCATTCTCCCGCACCCGCTCCTGGAAGGGATAGGCCCCGTGCTGGTGCTCGCATGGCAGGTGGGCCAGCGCGGAGGCCTCGTGCCCCGGGTGGAAGGTGGTGTGATAGACGGCCGGCACGTCCCCCAGGGCGGTGGCGCGCCAGTAGACGTGCAGGATCTGATAGAGGCTGCTCTGCTGGTCCTCATTCGGCATGGCGGCCACGGTGGCGCCGATGCAGCCGCCGCTGATCAGCCACCCCTGCACGCCCTCCTTGAGCCCCGTCATCCGGGAAAAATCCCACGCCCGGCCTTTGTGGTTGGCGATGATTTCCTCCGTGACGGCTGGGTCGTAGCCCTTGCTATCGATGCGCTCGGTCAGCTCGGCCGCGGTGACCCACTCCGGCAGGCAGATCCACGGGAGCTGCTGGGCGTAGCGGTGGCCCAGGGGATAGAACACATCCAGAAACGGCCGCAGGGCGCGGCTGTCCGGATGGTTCTTCCAGGTGTAGGGAGCGTAATAGGTGGCGGCCTCGCCGGCGCGCAGGCTGGTGGCCACGCGCCGGGCCTCGCTGGCGGGCATGTCAGGATCATAGGTCTGCAGCTGCTGCACGAGGGCGGGCTGCAGGTCCGGATCTGCCAGCACGGTGGTGAAGCCGGTCTGCACCGCAGTGGCCACGCTGGCGGCTTCCTCCTCCGTGAGGAACTGGCCGCTCTCCGGATCCGGCTGGGCTCCGGTTTCCTGCGCGGCCGCGGCCGCCATGCCCTCTGCCTGCTGCAGGGCGGCCACGGTGAGCATGCGCAACAGGTCCTCGCTGGTGATGGTGCGCTTTTCCGTGCGCTGCTCGATGGCCCAGCCGAGGAATAACATGCTGTGGCCGAACTCCTCCGCATAGTCCACCCACTGGGCCACGGCGGTGCGCCGGCGCAGGGCGCACTGGTCAGAGTAGTAATCGCTGACGCCGGACCAGAGCACGCTGAGGTTTTGCCGGGCTTCATCCGTGCTGAGATCCCGCGGGCCCACGCGGGTGCGGCCCATGTCATACGCGGTGATGAGCTGGTCGCCATTCTCATTGATGATCTCATCCACCAGCGGGATGCGCGCATCCGACGCGCCCGGCCATGGGAAGATCTTGTCAGGAGACACCCCCTCCCGCAGCAGCTTGCGGCCGCTCCAGTCCTGATTCTCCCACTGGCAGTGGCGAAAGTAGTGGTTCTGCTCCATGCGCTCGAGGAAGTCCATCTGCCCGGCACGCTGCAGGGCGGCTTTCATATCGGCAATGAGGGCGGGGAGGTCCGGGGTGGCGCGGATGGGGAGGGCGGATAACGGATGATTGTCGGTGGCGGGAGAGTGCATGGTGGGAGGAGTTTTCAGTGTTTCAGTGTTTCAGTGTTTCAGTTTTCAGTTTTCAGTTTTCAGTTTTCAGTCTTGATAGCCAGAATCGTCGTTGGTGGCGGGGTGGTCCGGGTCCAATGACAAATGACCAAAGGGGTTAGTGAGGGTTGGAGAATCTGAGGTTGCGGAAGGTGATGGATTGGAGGGCGGTGATGAGCTCTGCGGCGGTGGTGGTTTCCTGCCGGGCGGGGCTGGCGGATTCGATCTGTTCCTCCGTTATGAATTGCAGCCGCAGGTAGCGGCCCGGGAGGTCCGGGATGGAGACCCAGCAGGTTTGAGGTTCGGGTTGGTCAGGCATGGGGTTTGTCATTTGGGATTGGTCATTGGTCATTTCCTTCATTGGTCATTGGTGATCACGCGCAGCGCGTTCTCGAGGTCGTAGTAGGCGCGGCCGTGGCCGGGGTAGTGGATGGGGGAGATGGTTTTGGCGGCCATGAGCTTGCGCACGGTGCCGGGGCTGATGCCGAAGTGCCGGGCGAGCTGCAGCACGGCCGCCCGCCGCAGACGGGGCGGGAACTCGCGGCGGGCCTGATCGGCGGTGTAGGGCATTGAAGGGAGGTGAAAGGGTTCAGGGTTCAGGTTTCAGGGGAAAAGGCTAGTAGCTGCCGCCTCCCGTGGCTTGGAGCTGCTCTTCCTCGAAGTGGTCGGGGTTCGCGATGCAGAGGTAGCGGACCACGTCCACGGGGTCCTTGGTGGCGCCCTCGCCGCCGTCGCGGCCGGTCCATTGGGCCAGGCAGTAGCGGGTGTTTTCGCAATGGTCAGCGACCATGAGGCTGGGGGCCTTGCCGCCGAAGGTGTAGAAGCCGCCGGGGGTGAGCTCGGCGAGATCCGTGTCGTAGTTCAGGCGGTCGGTGATGATGGTGACGCCCTCGCGGATGGTGGTCTTCCCCTGCTCCGCGCCGCTGTCCCGGCCGGCACTGGCGAAGTCCAGCCCGTAAAACTGGCTCATGATCTGGATGAGGGTGAGGCTCTCCCCGTGCGTGGTGGTCTCGCTATTGCCGGCGCGGCCGTCCATGATGCGGCAGCCGTCGTGGATGCTGAGGCGGCCGGGGGGGCGATCTGTCTGACTGGTCTGACTGGTCTGACTGGTCTGACTGGTCTGACTGGTCTGACTGGTCTGACTGGTCTGACCTTCCCCCAGCCGCTGCTCCAGCCGCCACAACTCCGTCTCCACCCGCGCAATCTCATCCGCGATCTGCTTGAAGCCGAGGCCCCAGCATTGTTGGGCGGGGCCGCGTTCGCCGTCGGCCTTCTTGCCATTGCCGGCGACGGCCCACTCGCCGGGGTCGCCGATTTGGTTGGCCTCGATCCAGTCTCCGGGCTGCGGCCACTCGCGGGCGATGAAGATGAGGTTTTCCCCGCCGGGCTGGGGGCAGACCTTGGCCCAGATCATGAACCAGTTTCTCCCCTCGCACGGATCCACAATGTGATACCAGGTGCCCCGGCGCGGCAGCCAGTCGATCGGACGCACGTGGGCCTCGCGGGAGAAGAGGGGGAAGACGGCACCCACGGTTTTGGTGGCCACGCCGTAGGCCATCCAGAGTTTGTTCTGGCGGCTCTGCTTCAGGAGCATGGCCTTCATGGCCTCCCAGTTGCCGCCGAAGGGATTCTCGTAAACGTGGAAGAACTTGATAGCGGCGCGCTGCTCCGGATTCCACTTCAGCCGGGGCACTTTCTCATAACCGCCTTTCCCCAGGGGCAGGATCTCGGCATCCACCTGCTGTTTGGTGATGGCCTTTTCATCCAGCATGGCCACGGTGGGCGTATAACCATACTTCGGAGTGAAGGTGATGAGGAGCACCCCCTCCATGAGCCGGGGCAGCAGGGGCCGCAGCTTCTGCTCCCACGCCAACGGATCCCCGGCCTCGTGCGCCGCGATCGCATCTCCCAGCGCGGCGATGAGCTGGTGGGTATTCCCCGCCTTGGTGAGGAGACGGCCACGGCAGGTGGTCATCCAGTCCACGGGGATCAGCTCATCCGCCCAGCAGAAGTTCGGCCGCGGGCCCTCGAGCGCCTTCAGGTTCCCATTGTAGAACATGAAGAAGCAGCTGCAGCCATTCCCCAGGCCGAAGGTGTTGTCTGTAAAACCGTTGACTTTGTTATAACTCAACTTGGCCTTGGCGGTCTTTTTGTGCTTGCCGCTCTCGGTTTGATCCTCCGCCGGCAGGGTCTCATAAACGAAACGCTGCGGGACCTGACGCGATGTCTTCTCTTCTTCCGCGAATTGCCAGACCAGCCAGTTGTCATTCTCCACCATGGCCATGGCGGTGCGCTTGGCGGCATACCAGGTCTTGCTGGATCCATTGCCGCCGAGGATGGCCATGGTCACCGGCTCGCCCGGGAAGGCGCAGCGCAGCCGGGCCAGATCCCAGTCCGTCTCCCGCCACACCGGGGGCTCGTAGCCGTAACGGTAAGGATCCGCCTGCTCCCGCGTGATGGTGAGGGCGCGCTGCTGGACCCACTGCAGTAACAGGGCCGGGCTGATGACCTCCCGCCTGGTGCCCATGGTGGCGGTGCAGGTGGTCAGATCATACCCCGCCTCAAAGTCCACCCCGATGAGAGGGTAAACCGGATGCGGCTGCTGGCCATCGAGCAGGGCTTCCATTTGTTGGCGGAGGGCGTCCATCGGAGAAGTTTTCCGTTTTCAGTTATTCAGTTTTCAGTGGCTCTGTTGGAGTCCCGCCTTCAGGCGGCAGGGGGGCGGTCAAAGCGGCCGTCGTCTCCGTCCCAGCCGTCAGGGTTGGCGGGCTCCTGCGGGGCCGGGATGGTTTTGTTCTCGAAGACATTGCAGGTGAAACTGTCGTCTCCGGCGGCCATGCCGGCGGCGCGCACGAGGGCGTAGAGGCTGGCGTGCAGGATGTCCGCATCCAGCCGCAGCCAATAACGCTTTTCCCCGGTGCTGTGGGTGGTGAGCATGAGGGCGCCGATGTTCTTGTAGCGGTTCCGCTTCTGCTGGCCCTTCATGTAGGAGCCGGTAACAACGGTGATCTGGCCGAGGTCGGTGGTTTGAGGCATGGGGAGAAGGGTTCAGGGTTCAGAGGCAGGTGAGCCACGCTTCCCGCTCGTCTTCGGCGGCTACCTTCGGGCATTCGGAGGTGTCGCCATTCAGCATCTCCAAGTTTGAGCCGGCCATCATCCAACAGGCCCGCCATGGTGCGCAGACGAGACGACGGATGGTGAGGCTAAAGCGGATTTTCCAGATCAGAGTTTTCATAGCACTTTGGTCATTTGTTATTTGTCATTGGGCATTGCCCCCTAAAATTCTGCCTGCTCCTCCTGATGGGTGGTGGCCTGCTGGCGCTGGTCTTTGTTGTTGGAGTAGAGGTGGGCGGTTTTGGGGGAGAAGCGGGCGAACTCGCCGCGGAAGAGGATGTCCAGATCCGCCTGGGCGCAGTCGCGGCCCTTGCGGATGGCGAAGACGGCGTGGGCGTTGTAGTAGGACTCGCCATCCCAGCGCGGCTCCTGCAGGGTGCGGGCGTCGTGACTGTCATTGCGGGCCTTGGCCATGCCGTCCCAGCGCTCCTGGGCGTCCTCATTGAGCTTGTTCCACGGTTTGTAATAACAATCCCGGTGGATGAAGGCCACGAGGTCCGCATACTCCTCGATCGCTCCGGATTCCTTCAGGTCCTTCAACTGCGGGATGCGGCCGGCATTTTCCTCCGCGCCCCGGCCCACCTGGGCGAGGGCCATGACCACGATGTTAAGCTCCTTGGCGAGTCCCTTCAGCATTTCGCAGGCCTCCATGATGGCCAGGCGGGGGTCCCCCTTCGCTTTTTTTTCGGATGCCTTGATGAGCTGCAGGTAGTCCACAATGACCATGGGCGGCTGCTGCCGGGAGGTGTCAGGCTGCCACTGGATGCGGCGCACCCAATCCCGGATCTGGGCGCGGATCTCCTGGGTGGTGACGGCATACCCATCGTAAAAATGCAGGCTGCCGCAGACGATGCTGGCCAGCGAAGCGGAAAGGCTGAAGATCTCCCGCTGGTATTCGTCCATCATCACTTTGGTGAGGGGCGGGCGTTCTTTGCCGGCGGCCTCAGCCTTCGCCGCCTTGGCCATGATGCGCTCTTCCAGGGCATCCACGGCCGCGAAGGCGATCTCATTGCGCAGCTTCTCCGCAGCCGCGCCGCGGTGGGCCTCGATCTGGGCGCGGGCCACGCGCCAGACCATGCCCTCCGCCGCGGAGAACATGCCGGTTTTGCCTTTGGACAGGGCCACGCGGGCGCGGCCGAGGACGCTGCGCCGCATGATCTGCACGTCTGACATTTCCAGGGTGAAGAGGCAGACGGGGCGGTTGATTTGGTTAGCGGCGTCCAGGGCGATGGCTTCCGCAAAGGCAGTGGCCACGCTGGTTTTCCCCATGGCCGGGCGGGCGGCCACGATGACAAAGTCCTGGGGCTGCAGGCCATTGATGACCCGGTCGATGTCCGGGAAGCCAAGGGCGAGGCCCATGGGATTGCCGCGGTGGCGGAAGGCGGCATCCATGCGGTCCACCAGATCCAGCACCACGGCACGGCCGTCGCGCAGGCCCTTGTGGGAATTGATGCGCCGCAGGGTCATGAGGGTGGCCTCCACGTCCTCGATGCCGGGCAGCCACGGCTCGCTGGAATCCGCGAAGGCCTCCTTCAGTTTTTCCGCCAGCATCAGGCCGGTGCGGCGGTGCGCCTTGTCGATGAGCGCTTCCAGATACCCTGACAAACCTGCCGGAGCCGCATAACCGGAAATCAATTCCGCCACGGCCGCCGGGCCGCCCACCTGCTCCATCTTCCCGCGGTCCATCAGCAGGCTCTGCAGGGTGACGGGATCGATGCTCTTGCCGGTGTTGTAGGACTCGGTGAGAAGTTGATAGAAGATCCGGGTGTCCGGGGAATGGAAGTGCTCGTCCACCAGCACGCCCATGATGCGCGGCATGACGCCGGCGGGATCCATGAGCGCCAGCTGGATGACGGCACGCTCCGCCTCCCGGGCCTCGGGGTAGGCGCGGAGGAGGTCGTCAGGGTGGCTGGAGCGGCGGTCAGACATTTTGGGCTACAGGATCTGGGGCGGAAGCGAGGTGGCGGAGGATGGCTTCCCGGACGTCGGGCTGCTGGACGTGCCACTCGCCCAAGGGGGTGAGGTCATAGAGGACCTCGAAGGATTCCTCCCAGCCAGCCGGGGCCGGGGGCACGTTGTCCGCCCGGAAGAGCCGGGCCGCCCCCCCTTCATTTTTTTGGGCCGCCGGGGAGGGTGCAGAAGGAGCCAGGCGCGACCAATGCGCCGCCAGGGCCGAGGCCGTGAGGGTGGCGCCGGGCATGGCAGCGCGGTAGGCGTCCGCCCGGCGGTGGATCTCGGCCGCGGTGACCCCGGGGCAGGCCTCGCGGATTTCCTGCAGGGCCCGGTTGAGCCGCCCCCTTTCGCTTTTTGCCAAGCCGCTGAGGGTGGAACCTTGCAGTTCGACCAAGGCTTCGAAGCAGGGATCCGGAGGACGGGTGGATTTTCCGGCTGCTGCGGCCGCTGGATCCGGGCTGAGACCGGGAATTTCCCCCTGCGATGCGCCAGCAGCGCCAAGAGATATTCTTCTCTTATCTTCTCTTATCTTATCGCCCCCCCTTAAGACCGTCTTAGGAGGGTCTTCGGGTGCGGTTTCATCTGTCTTAGGATCACTCTTAGGAGGGGTCTTAGGAGTTTCCTTTTTGGTTTTGGTGCTCCAGGCGTTCCAATTCCGCAGCAGCGTGGCGTTTTTCTCGGCCCAGTCGTGGACTTCGAAGCGGCCATCGGGAAGTTCATCCAATAATTTGCATTCGAGGAAGACTCTTAAGAGATGGTCCGGGTCCTCCGTGTAGTGGCAGATCCCTGCCAGCATGCGCGGGGTGAGGGCGAAGATCCACGCCCGGGAGTTCTGGCAATGGCTCCACAAGCCCAGCAAAGCAGTGAGGGCCGGGCCCACGCCGATGGCCCCGCAGAGGGCGCGGACCTTCCAATGGGAAAGGATGTCAGGCTGGACGATCAAGCGCCCCCCCTTTCGTTTTTGGGGCTTCCAGGCAGCGGCGCCGCGTGGCCCGGGTGCACGCACTCCCAGCGGCCGTCCGGATGCTCCACGCAGCGCAAGAGCACGCCGGCCCGCAATCCCTCCCGCCGGCGCACGAGGACCTCCGCCAGCCGCCCGCCCGGCACCGCTACGGCCACCCACAACGGGTTCGGCAGCATCCGCACGATGCGCAGGCCCACCGGCTCAGGCAAGGCCGCCACGGGCCCCGCAGCGAGCCCGCCCGGGGGCAGGGCAGGGGCCGCCCCCCCCGAAATTTTTTCGAGCCCCAACAAGCGCTGGAGTTCCTCCCGGCCGGCGGCGGTGATCTCCACCCGGCCCGTCCCTACTTCGCGCGTCCAGTGCTCCCCCTCGGTGAGGGATTCCTTCCGGATCCGGGTCACCTGACTCGGGTGCACGCCGATCGCCCCGGCCAACTCTTCATCAACGGCAGCCATGGTGCATCCCTCCTTTCCCGATCGCGCCCTTTTGTAAAAATTTTCCCGTCCCTGAATGACATCCTGATGGAAGGGCCCGCGCCGGCGGCGACCCCCTCCCCCCCCCTAGCAAAACCACCGGCCACCCGGTCAGGCGCCTGCTCTGGGCAGGGTGTGGATCCGTCCTCATTCCGGACAGTTCCGGTCTAGCGTTTGGTTTAGCGGGTGTTATTGCGTTCATTATCAACAGGTAATTGGGTAAATACAGGGGATTGCTTATCGCGTGCTATGCCCGGGAGCGGCTCAAGGGGCACCTCATCAGCCAACTGCAGAGGTCCAGCCGGCGCCGGTCCCGCGGCCGCCGGCGCCCTTTGCGAAATTTCCCGCCCCTCCGTAACCATCCCGCCGGCGGCCTGCTCCATGAACCGCCGGAAAGCCGCGGCCCTTGGATCCTCCACCAGCACTGACCGGCTCGTCGCATTCCCGGCCAGCAGCTCTGCCTTGTCGATCAGCGCGCACATCGTGATCCCATCGATCTTCCCCTCCTTGGCCTTCTCGATCAGCGCATCCAGACCGAGGGTCACAATCGCCCGTAACTGCTTGAGCGTCCTTTCTTTATATAGTGGAATAGACCCGTCAGACTCACCCTCGGCCAGAAACTGCAGCACAATCCGGATGTCCAGCCCCAGCAGCTCCTCCACCATCTTCGGCGCGATCCCATAGCCCAGCATCTTGCACGCCGCGCGGTGGATCTCCGGCTTCCTCAGCCTCACCCGCTCGCCCGTATCGATCCCACGCTGCGCCAGCGTCTCGGCCACGTCCACGTCCATGCCCAGATCCGCTTCCTGCAGCCGGACCAGCGCCTGCTTCTTGCCTTTGGCCTTGGTGTCCTTCATGCCGTTTTACCCTCCGAAAAAATCAAGGGGCGGGCCGCCACGCCCTCCGGCCGATGCGCAGGCAGCTGCCAGTAGGCCGTCTCCGGGATCCGCTTGTGGCCCAGCACCGTGCGGCACTCCACCGCGCCCGTGGCGATCATCTCGTAGATCCAGGGCACTGAGAACCCCACCAACGCGGCGAAATCAGCCACGCTGAACAGCCTTGGCAGCCCCGGGCCCAGCAATCCCTTCACCGCCCGCTCCGGCACCAGCCACAGCCCTTCCTTGTCCTGGAAAGCACCCGGCAAAAAAACTGCGGGGGCCTTCTCCAGCGCCCGTTGCACCCATGCCTCTGGCACGCTCAGCAGATCCGCCACCTCTGCCACAGACCACACCGGGGCCGCCGGCCGTCCTCGGCCGCGTGCACTGGGGGGTTGTGGTGACTCCTCGGATCGTCGTCCCATGGATAGATAGCAAAAAAGAAAGGGGTGAGCCTGCACGCCTATTGGCCACTGGCTTCCTGCCGCCGCTGCCGCCGCTGCGCTGGAAAATCCCGCCACTCCGCCATCCGATCCTGCTCCGTGCGCGCCAGCGCATCCTCACGGGTCAGGCGCAGCACGCCCGTGGGGGCCTGCCTGCGGCGGCGTTCCTCCGCCAGCTCCCGTTTCAGCGTCCGCACCCGGGCCTCCACCGCCTCGCGGGCCTGTTGGCGCAGCCAGCGCCGCGAGTCCACCACCAGCGCCACCGCCAGCCCCACGATGAGCAATGCCACGCCCAGAAACCAATAGCCCAGCTCCGCGTCCCCGCCGCCTGCGCGTAGCGCCATATCGTTCAGAAATGCTTTCATCATAACAAATATCAAATCAGGTTAGTGTCACTCCGGGAAATACGGGCTCCTCGACCACGCCGAGAACGCCCACTGGCTGCGGCGGCACCACAGCGGCAACCCATCCAGCACCGCCATCGCGGCCGCCTTACCCCGCTCATTCCGTGGATCCGCCACCCACAACACCAATGCCGCCAGGCTCCGTTCCGCCCGTTCCGCCATCACCATCTCATCCACAAACAGCGGTCCACTCCCCACAAATAGCGCCAGATCAAACACCCTCTCCGGTTTCCCGGCAAACTCCTCCGGCCTTGCCTTCACCTCCGCTTCCATCTCCGCCCTCATCTTATCCACCCGGGGCACCAGCTCCTCAAAGCGCCGCGCCAGTGATAACAGATACACATCCGTCCGCATCGGATGCAGGTGCACCGGGTCCGTCGTCGCCCGGCCCAGGCTCCGGTCCTGCCGGTCCCGCTCCTGCGCGGCTGTCATCGTCGGCCGCACCTGGCTGCGATGCGGCCGCTCCGCCCGCAACCGGTCCCAATCCGCCTGTTCTGCCTGCCACACCTCACGCAGCACCTCATTGCGCCTTGCTTCCACCGCCGGATCCGTCGGCATCACCGCCGTGAATGCCCCGTCCCTCGTCATCCGGGTGATATGCAGGCCTTGGCTTGTTGCTCTCATGATAGGTGGAGGTTTCAGTTTTCAGATAGGAAACTTGCGAATCACCACCCATGTGGGTGCCGGCGGCGCTTCCACTTCCGGGCCTGCTGCTGGCTCGTGTTGCCGCGATAGCACGCGTTGGGAAATGGGCGCGGTGCGAAGCCCGACATCGGCATTGCGCCCCATCCGCCACTGCCCGCAGTCAACTTCATCCTTGGGCCTGCAGATCCCATCGATCCCGCCATGGCCCCAGCCCCGGCACACAACAACAAAGGTAAAATACGGTTATTCATAACAAAAGTTTAAAGTTCAGGCTTCAAAATCGAAAAAATTCAACTCGCGCACATCCCGTCCCCATTCCGGTATCCACGGGGCTTTTGGCATTCTCAGGAGATTCCATAACAAAATAAAAGGGTGCAAAACTTCCGGGATTTTCAAAAGCGCCCCGGCCCGGTGGTATCTTCCGGGCCGGGGCCGGCCTTGGGGGCCGTGGGGTTTCTCGTCGTTCCCGTCGCGGGAGAGGGGTTTGCCGGGCTGCGGCCATTTTGGTCAGGAAATCGGAGTCATTCCTTCCCAACGGCCTCTCCTTGGCAGCCCGGCAAAGGGTTCAGCCAGCCTTCGCCAGCTCAGGTTTGTCGCCGTGCTTCACTGCCTGCTTCAGGTTGGCCACCGCCATCCGCACGATGCCGGCGCGGGTGTTGAACTGGGCTGCGGCCAACTCTTCAACAAAGTCGGCCAGCTCCTTCGGGTGTCGGTTGGTGTTGTTCATCGCTTCATCAGCCTCGGGTTCGGGCTGGGGGGGGTCGGGGTTGCTCATAGCGTGAATGCTCAATACGTGCACAAATTGAACTTGACTAGTGCACTTTGTCAAATAAGATTTTGCACGTTTTATGAATTCGTGCACAGTTAAGCCATGTCCAGAAACGCCAAGTCCGATTCGCAGACCGTTTCGTTCGGTGTCCGCCTTTCCAAAGCTGACCGGGAGTGGCTTGAAGCCACGGCCCGGGCAAATGGCGTCGAGGTCTCACAACTTGTCCGCTGGTCCATTGAGGCTCTGCGGCAATACATCATCGAGCACGATGGGAAGCTCCACCTTCCCATTAACATCCGGGAGTTCTGGCAAATCATTCAGAAAAACCTCCCGGCTCACGAAAGCCAGCCTCTCCAAGCCCTCCGCGCCGCCGACGCTCCAGATCTGCCCGCTGCCAACCAGACCGGCACCCCTCAGTCCGCTAACTACATCCCCCCGAGGAAGCGCGGCAACGGAAAATAATTCAGGGCCCTTGGGTCTGAGCTTCGCCGGTAGGCGGCCACAACTGTTTCAGCAGGCCATAGGTCTCGCATGGTTCCGTCACCCGTTGCCAGCCCACCACGTCGCCTTTGGGAGTAGTCCAATTTGTGTAGGTGCACACTTCACCCGTGTGGGTGTCGATCCGCATTACTACGCGCTCATCCTTCCCGCTCAGGGGAGTCCACGTCCCAGTCATCAACTGATAGCGTCCCTCTTTGCCCTCCTCCCGCCGCTGCGGCTCCTTCTCACAACCCACAAGCAGGGCAACAACAAACAAGTATATCGTTCCTTTCATGGGTTACATAGCGGGTTATTTCACATACCGGAAAACCTGATAGAACCCGTGCGCCCGGATCAGGGGCACACTCATCCCGCTGCCAAACGTGTTCATCGTGCCTGTCGTGTTCAGTTGCCCGCTGGTGTAGGCACTGCGAGGGTAGAACTGCGTGTTCGCGTTCACATTTGTAGTGGCGTTCAGCGTGCTGTAGGCATTCATCGTATTGTAGGTGCCCATCGACTCGCGGCTCTCATTCACAACGATCAGCCCGTCGCCGCCCTTCGCCTTGGCCGCCTTCGCCACCGCGCCCGCCCGCTGCGCCATCGGGATGATCCCGCCCGGCCGTGTGTCCTCGATCACTCCTACCACCACATAAGGGCGGTTCGGGCGGCCGTGCGTCCAGACTTCCACTCCCTGCACCACTTCCATCGCGCCACCCGGCCCGGTTTGCACGCCCCCGCCGTGCCACGCCTTGTAGTTCGTAGAAGCACACCCCGCGCAGAGCACGGCACATAAAAGACCAGTCAGGAAAAGTTTCATAACACCCTGTCCTTTAGCAGAAATCACCACCCTGCCAAGCCAAATCCCATGACTATCTGGACTCACCGAAATTACAGCCAATGCGTCACCCCTTTCGTGGAGATGGCCGCCGGCATCACCCTCCGGTCCGTCACCTATGGCATCTTAGACTGCCGGACCGCCTTCGAGGTCCAATGCGGGGAGCTCCGCCTCGTCCTTGGCACCGGCCACACCAGTCTCCCCCATCAGCCCGCCCGCCACGACTGACCCTGTCCCTCATTTGTCATTTCGTCATTTGTCATTGGTCATTTCCCATGGATCCGCGCCCCTACAGCTCCGGCCCCGGCTGCCTCATCCCTGCCCTCCTCCTCGGCAGCTGCCTCACCTTCCTCGCCATCGTCGCCTCGCTCCTCCCCTAGCCTTTCCCTCCCCAATAACGAATAACCAATAACCAACACCATAAACAACCCACCATGCCCTTCGAGCCCATCACCTCCGTCCGCCGAAACTCCAAAAACGGCACCCAGCCGCGTTACTCCCACGTCATCGCCAAGGGCGTGCGCCGCCTCGCCCTCCACTTCCCCCGCCCCATGCTCGAGCAGGTCAAAGGCGGCCCCCGCTTCTGGCGACTGGATCTCGACACCACCGCCAAACGCGGCCGCCTCACCGGCTTCCTGCAGGACGACGGCCACGGCGCCACCCGTCCCCAGCCCACCCATGGCAAACCCACCCTCACCTTCAGTTGGATCGCCGACAAAGCGCTCGACAAATCATTCCCCCACAAAAAGGCCACCCTGCCTCTCGGCAACCCCGTCGTCACCTCCCTCGGCATCGAGTTCGACCTCCCCGCCTAACGCCATGAAAACCCTGCCTCTCGCCGAATACCTCCAGCTCTTCAAAGACCAGGGCGTCCCCCGCCTGCACCTCGCCATGGAATGCCCCATGTGCGGCACCATCCAATCCGCCGCCGATCTCATCGCCGCCAGCGCAGGACCAGACTTCGACAGCGTCGAAAAATACCTCGGCTTCTCCTGCGTCGGCCGCTTCACCCACGCCGGCCCGCCACCCAAAACCAAAGGCACCCAGCGCGGATGCGATTGGACCCTCGGCGGCCTCTTCTCCATCGCCGACCTCACCGTCATCACGCCGGAGGGGGAAAAGCATCTCCGCTTCATGCCTGCCACCCCGGAGCAGGCCCAGGCCCACATGAAGCTCCAGCCTGCAGAGCCCATCCCCGCCTAACCTCTGAAACCTCCACTCCGCCATGCCAGACACCTATCAGGACCCCGCCGACATCGCCTCCGAGCGCACCACCCTCCACCGCGAGAACAAAGCCCTCCGCGCCAAACTCACCGAGGCCCGCGCCGCCCTCCAAGCCGTCGAAGACTACTTCAACACCCCCTTGGGTCAGGAAGCCGATCCCGCACCGCTCCTCCGCCTCATCCCCCACACCCTCAGCACCACCGCCTAACCTCGGAAAACTGCAAAACTGAAAACTGAAAACTTCTCCCTACCATGTCCACCGCACCCTTACTCCAACAAATCCCCACCCTCTTCATCCTCCCCACTCCGGACAACCCCCGGTCCGCCATCGACCAGAGCGCCCCCGCCTTCCTCGAGCTTGTCGAGAGCATCCGCGCCAAAGGCATCCTCCAGCCCCTCCTCGCCCGGCCGCATCCCACCATCCCGGACTACTACGACCTCCGCGCCGGCGAGCGCCGATACCGCGCCGGCCTCGCCGCCGGTCTCCAGGACCTCCCCGTCATCGTGCGCCACATGGACGACCGCACCGCCATGGAAATCACCGTCCTCGAAAACCTCCAACGTCAGGACCTCTCCCCCTTGGAAGAAGCCCGCGGCATCCGCTCCCTCCTCGATAGCGGCCACACCCCCGCCGAGATCGCCGCCGAGCTCGGCAAATCCCCCGGCTGGATCGCCCGCCGCGCCAAGCTCCTCACCCTCACCGCCGCCTGGCGGAAATTCGCCGACAAACACCACGCCCCCGCCGCCCATCTCGAACTCATCGCCCGCTACCCCGCCGAGATCCAGGACCGCCTCGCCGATACCATCCTCGACTCCCACGATGATGGCCACTCCCACTTCTTCGGCCCCGACAGCCTCTCCACCCTCAAAGAAGAACTCGCCGACATCATGCACGAGCTGAGGCTCGCCCCCTTCCCCACGGATGACGAACTCCTCCACCCCGTCGCCGGCTCCTGCACCGCCTGCCCAAAGCGCAGCGGCTGCCAGCCAGACCTCTTTACCCAGGACACCCAGGGAGACGCCTGCCTCGATACCGACTGCTGGTCCGCCAAGAGAAAAGCCCACCTCACCCGTCAGGAAGCCGCCCTCCGCCAGGAGCACCCTAACCTCATCAAAGTCCTCGGCCCACAAGCCGGCTACCGGTCCGACGACCGAAACATCCTCAGCTCCTACGATTACAAAATTGTCAAACCCACCACCGCCGGAGCCGTCCCCGCCCTCATCGTCCGCGGCCAGGGCGAGGGCGAAGTCAAATACATCCTCCCCGAGAAGCACAGCACCGAAGCCAAGAAAGTTGTCACCAAAGCCAACACCACCGCTGCTGCCGAGGATCCCAAAGCCGCCGCCGCCGCCCTCAAAGAAAAGCGCGCCATGCTCGAAAAGCGCCGCCTCGCCCACGTCGCGGACGCCCTCAAAGCCGCCCTGGAGCAGGCCAAGTCCCCTCCAGATCACCTGCGGGTCCACGAGCTACTCGCCCTCATCGCCGTCTTCGGCACCGGTCACCCCACAGATCACCACCTCCTCGGCATCTCCAATCCCTGGCGCCTCTACGATCAAATGGAGATGGACAAGCCCCGGGCCGCCGCCGCCGTCTGGTCCCGCCTCGTCCCCCAGCTCATCGCCAAGCTCACCATCTTTACCGTATCCGACCTCGGCGAGCCCCACCGCCAGGCTATCGACCGCATCACCAGCGACATCCTCGCCCTCGATCCCCACGCCCTCTTCGCCGACGCCACCGCCGCCATCCCAGAACCCAAATCATGGGCCGCCCTCGAAACCAAAGCCGCCAGCAAACCCAAAGCCAAACCCGTTGGAGTCCCGCCTTCAGGCGGCCCCTCAAAGCCCAGGCCCAAAGCCAAAGGCATCACCCAGGACGGCAGCATCATCGACGCCGGCGAAACCGTCGCCACCACCGCCCCCGATCCAGCCGCCGAGTGGACCCCGGAAGCCCAAACCCCTGCCGCCCCCACCAAACGCGGCCGCGGCCGCCCCCGCAAAGCCACCGCCGCCTAGCCGTTACTCAGCCATGGCCCAAAACTCCAACATCTCCTGGACAGACCACACCTTCAACCCATGGCGCGGCTGCACCAAGGTATCCGAAGGCTGCGCCCATTGCTATGCCGAAGCCCTCAGCAAACGCAACCCCGCCCTCCTGGGCGAGTGGGGCCCCGGCAAGCCCCGCGTCTTGGCCTCCGATGCCATGTGGCGGCAGCCCATGAAGTGGAACCGGGAGGCCGTGCTACTCGATGAGCATTGGCACCAAGGCACCAGCGGGGGTCTGCCGCAGCCCCGCCGCCCCCGCGTCTTCTGCGCCTCCCTCGCCGATTGGCTGGATGAAGAAATCCCCCCGCAATGGCTGGCCCGGCTCCTGCGGCTCATCGGCTCCACGCCCGCGCTGGACTGGCAGATGCTCACCAAGCGGCCGCAGAACTGGTCCCGCCTCCTGGAGGCCGCCCTGCTCTCCCAGAAAATCCCTCCCTCCGGCGATCCGGAGCTGGACTGGGCCGTCGATTGGATCGAGTGGCGGGCCATCCCCCCTAACGTCTGGATGGGCACCACCGTCGAGAATCAGGCCCGCGCGGAAGAGCGCATCCCCGCCCTGCTCCGGATCCCGGCCGGGGTTCGCTTCCTCTCCTGCGAGCCCCTGCTGGGCCCGGCGAATCTGACTAAGTGGGTCTATGGCGTGTCTGGCGATGGTGCTCTAAATCCGCTTTCAGGCTATGTTACAGGGGACGGATGCTATGAACCAAGGCAGGATAACGATCACCGGATCGACTGGGTAATCTGCGGCGGAGAGTCCGGCCCCGGCCGCCGCCCCTTCCACCACGCCTGGGCCGAAAGCCTGGCCGCACAATGCCAAACCGCCGGAGTCGCCTGCTACGTCAAACAGGATGGCCACCACCACCCCGGCCAGCGCGGCACCCTATCAGACCACCTCTGGTCCCTCAAACAATTCCCTGCCGCCCTGACATGAAAATCCAGCTCCATCAAATCCCCCTCATCACCGCCATTTGCTCCGAAGTGGACCGTCAGGCCGCCGAAGAGGACTGCACAGCCCTGGTCAATGCGGACCGGCTCAACGTCATCATCGCCGCCGCCAACACCATCGTAGCCTCATGGGGCCGGGATGAAACCGAAGCCATCCCCCGCGCATGAAAGCCCTCGCCATCAAGCAGCCGTGGGCCTCCCTCATCGTCAGCGGCACCAAGCGCATAGAAAACCGCACCTGGCCCACCCGCTACCGCGGCCCCGTCCTCATCCACGCCAGCAAAAAGAAAGACGACGACGAATTGCGTGCCTGGCTCTGCTTCAAAAAGACCCGCAGCTTCCCCACCACTGGCCAAACCGGCCTCACCTGGGGCCAATGTCCCGCCGGCGGCATCATCGGCATAGCCGATCTCATTGACTGCCTCACCACCTCAGACGATCCCTGGTTCACCGGCCCCTACGGCTTCCTCCTCGCCAACGTCCGCCCGCTCCCCTTCCACCCCTGCCGTGGAGCCCTCGGCCTCTTCGACGTCCCCGGCTACACCCCTCCATAAATGGAAAGGGGGAGCCCGCAGGCCCCCCCTTCACCGCACCCGTAGCAATCCGTGTGCGGAAGGGCTGGTTGCCCAGCCCCCCGTCAATTGGCATCATGACCTAGATCACTACGCGCGGGAACCACGCCGGCCGGGGCAGGCGGAATTCCGGCAAATGCAATACCAGCTGTCGCAGGTACGCTTGCCGTCCACGTAATGAACATCGGTCATGACAGCCGGGAACCCGCAATATTTGCAGGTAGTCGGAAATGCAGCCATGGTTGCTCAATTCAGGTTGAGGTTCACTTCCGCATTGACCCCGGACCTGTGTTGAGGCAATTTGTGCCCTGCGACCAACACTAGACCCCTGCTTAGGGGGCAGCCCGCGGAAACGTAGGCTGCACTTGCAATCCAGAAGCCCGGAGCTCCAACTCCGGGCTTCTTTTGTGATCCCTCGGCATAGGCCGGAGACCAAATTGGTTTTGAAAAAATTCATAAAAGAAAGTAAAGTAAGTTGGTGCCTGATCGCCAGTGGTATTTTCATAAAAATATCGGGTAGTGAAAATCCCTATCTCAGAGGCCGATATGAACGTATCCAGATTCGTTGATTTGTTCCACTACAGGTTGGGGTATGGATTTGGCTACCACAATGGCTTGCGTCAAAATGAAATGCTTGGGATCTGTTGAATTCTCATTTCTCAAAGTGTCTATGTCAACTTCGTTCCGTAAAATGCGCTAGCGAATAGTGGATATCTGGTGATTAAGCCGTGCATAACCCATGGGAGACTGGTGAATAAGGTTCTATGGTGGATAGACATTTGCGGAACTTTACATGTGGCCGGATCTCAGGACTACCTCACGATTCTGCCGTAGGTCCGGTGTGTCAACTTCGACAGCGCGGCCAGTTAAAGAGGGTTTTTGTCACTTTTCAGCCAGCTTCACCTGCAGCACCGTCCGCCGCTCCACTCCGGAGTGCGACAGCATAACCAGATTCCAGCCCGCCGCTTCCAGAGCCGCCCGGGCCCGATCCGCCACCGGTTGCCAGTCCTCCCCCGGCTGCCTCGGATCTGGCACTAGCAGAGAAAACCGCAGAGGAAGCCCCTCCGGCAGCGTTCCGTCCGATCGGATCCAGATCTCAGGGTAATCCTCAGCACTCATAGCAGTTTCACCCCGCCGCCGCCGCCTTGCCGTCCGAACCGGACCTGCCGTCCGCACCGGACCCGCGCAGATCCGCATCCGTCACCACCCTTAGACTCTGACGGCTGCGCGCATAGAACATCTCCGCCACCGCCTCTGTATGGCCACCATGGGCCGCCGCCGCCGCCATCCCCTCCCGGTCCGCCACCGTGGAAATCGATAGTTTCCGTAGCGAGTGATTCGTCCCCTTCGATCCCGCCCCCACCAGCGGCCGCAGCGCCTGGCTCATCTCCCGGCGGATCAAATTCTCCCGCGCCGTATACTTCAGCCCCGGTGCCACCAGCAACCCCTCGCGCGGCAGCAAAACCTCCAGCAAATCCGCCGGCAGCTGGAAAATCCGTGGCTTATCCGCCTGCCTTGCCTTCATCCAAAAGCCCTGCAGTCCGTGCACCTTCCCGCCTGGGTTCAGCGGCGGATCCTCCGGGTAATTCCTCACCACCAGCGCCCAGCCCTGCCACCGGGCCCCCTCATCATCCATCCACGTCCCCTCCTGAATCCAGCTCCGCCGAGCCCATAACACCTCCACGCCGCGCATACCGCAAGAAATCATTAACCGATAGGCGATCCACTTCTCCACATCGTGCCGCCGCCAGTGCTCGCCCAGTGCCAGAATCGCATCCACCGCCTCCACCCCCTGTTCCGCCCCGGATCCGCGCTTCGCCGCGATCATCGAAACCTCCCCAAACGACAGCGCCGGCAGTTCCAGCCCCGGCAGAAAATGGCTCCGCGCCTTCTTCCCCACCAGGCTCCGGGCCGACGCATAGTTTGTATTGATCGTATAATTCCCCGGCAGCGGCAGATCCACCACCAGCCCCGGCAGCCCCCGGGCCTGTCCTTCCGCCTCCCCGTCCGGATCCGGCCGTCGACCCTCCTTCGCCAGCGCCAGCGCCGCCCGCAGCTCCGCCCACGTCCGGCGATCCTTCTCCGGCCTTTCCCTATCCAGATTCCACGCCTGCCGCAGCCGCATCCAATCCAGCACCAGCGCCTTCGTCAAAATCGTCACCGGCATCGCCCGGCACTCCGCCCAGCTCTTGCCCGTCACCTGTTCCAGGATCCCCTTCAACCGGCCCACATACCCCTTCGCCAGCCGCCGCTGCCGTTCCGGCACATTCGCCTCATACGTATCCACCAGCCGGCCGATCGACACCACCTCCCGCGGCCGCAGCACCGCCTCCATCTCCTCGATCCGGCCCTGCTGCCAGAGCCCAGCCAGCAGCCCCAGCCGCGCCGCCGCCCAGTCCGTCACCGGCCGCAGACACCGGCACCGGGGCCGCACCCTCGCCGGATTCTCCGCCGCCGGCACCGCCAGACACAACTCACACACCGGCAGCCGGCTGCTTTCCGTCCGCGGCTTCTGTTTCGGCAGCGCGAACCTCACCACCCAGCACGGCTCAAACTCCGGCCGCGCCGGATCCGCCCAGCGCCCCGAAGCCCGCTTCTGCCGCATCACCCAGAACTTACCAGCATTCATAACAAAACAGTCAAAAACCCCGGCCTGCCACTCCCCGAACCGGGGAAAACCCTGACAAGCCGCTAGACTGCTTCCTAGACTAAATCCTGCCAGAAAACAACAGAAAAGCAAAGAAACCTTAATCCCAGCCAAAACCGCCCAACTCCTGATAAATCAAGCCATTCAGCCCCAAATCCCCCGTCCAGCCACCAGCCCAACCGGCCCCTGAAAATGCGATTATGAGTCGCACGCTCTACCATTGAGCTACCGGCCCCTAAGCGCCGCAGAATCGGATGGAGGCGGGCCGGAGTCAATCGGGGGATAGGGTGGGGCTGGCGAAACTCGCGGGTGGTCCGGGACAAGGGAATCCCGTGGGGGAAAGGCAGGATGACCAGTTTCGGGGGCGATGCCGATTGACTCCCGGCCCCGTCCGCGCTACCTCGCCCCAACCGGTGGCTGGAATTCTGCTGTCAAAGCAGTCCCCGCTGGTCATTCCACCTGCAATCTGCATCACCTTATATGATTAAAATCGGCATCAACGGCTTTGGGCGCATCGGGCGCCTTGTCTTCCGCGCAATTTGTGACCAAGGCCTCCTTGGCAAGGAAATCGAAGTCGTTGCTGTCAACGACCTCGTCCCCGCAGACAACCTTGCCTATCTCGTTAAATACGACTCCACCCAGGGCAAGGCCGACGAAACCATTTCCAGCAAAAAGTCCGATCCATCCCTCGAAGAAGACGATATCCTCGTGGTCGATGGGCATGAAATCAAATGTCTGGCCGTGCGTGAGGGCCCAACAGCTCTGCCATGGAAGGAATTGGGCGTGGACATCGTGATTGAGTGCACAGGTCTCTTCACGGACCGCGCCAAGGCCTCCGGCCACCTCACTGCCGGTGCCAAAAAGGTGATCATCTCCGCTCCTGGCAAGGACGAGGACATCACCATCGTGATGGGGGTGAACCACGAAAAGTATGAGGCCGCCAACCATCACATCATTTCCAACGCCTCCTGCACCACCAACTGCCTGGCCCCGATTGTGCATGTGCTGCTGAAGGAAGGTTTTGGCGTTGATGAAGGTCTGATGACCACGGTGCACAGCTACACCGCCACCCAGAAGACGGTGGACGGCCCCAGCAAGAAGGACTGGAAGGGTGGCCGCTCCGCCGCTATCAATATTATTCCTTCCGGCACCGGGGCCGCCCGTGCCGTGGGTCTGGCCATCCCGGAAGTGAAGGGCAAGCTGACCGGCATGTCCTTCCGCGTGCCGACCCCGACCGTCTCCGTGGTGGACCTCACCGTGAAAACCGTGAAGGAAACCTCCTACAAGGAGATCTGCGCCGCCATGAAGCGCGCCAGCGAAACCTACATGAAGGGCATCCTCGCCTACACCGAAGACGAAGTCGTCTCCACCGACTTCATCCACGACGCTCACAGCTCCATCTTCGACGCCGGCAGCGGCATCGAGCTGAACAGCAAGTTCTTCAAGCTGATCAGCTGGTATGACAACGAGTGGGGTTACAGCAACCGCGTGGTCGACCTTGTGAAATACATCGCTGCCAAATAAGCCAGGAGCAGGTTCATCCTGACATTCTACAAAGCCGCCCGGCTGCGTTCGCGCACCGGGCGGCTTTTTTTGGGCCGAGTCCCTGCGGGAATCTTCCGGTGCGGTCAGGAGAATTGTCATCAAAAGGACATTGACGGGCCACGGATGACACGGATTGAACGGATGCCCACGGATTTATGATGAACTCGGCATTCACCTTCTGGATGACACTTATTGTTTTGCTATATCAGTGAGTATCACAATCATCCTTCCATCCGTGGCTCGTCACTTTCCCAAGCAGGGATCATGGGGCGGGGGTCCCGTGAAGCCCAAATAGCAAGACCCTTCACGGGAACACCTTGGTGTTCATTCGATGATTCCGCGATGGAGGCTTTTGTTGCCCGGATGGCCAAATAGAGGGATTCTCCCGATTGGCTGAAATGACAGAGGGTTACTTCAGGATATTCCGCGCGGCGGGTTCCCAGCCGGTAGGGCCGCGGAGTTGGACATCAAGGATGGTTTCGCCGCCGGGTTCCTGAGGGCTCAGGGGGTAAATGAGCAGGGCGATTTCGGCGGGTTGGCCGGCGGGGCAGGTGAGATCCGGGGAGCCGTCGCGGTTGGAGTCGGCGAGGAGGACATCGCCCGGTCCATCGAGCTGGCCGTCGCCGTTGGCGTCCACCGCGAGGAGTTCACCGGTATCGGGATGCAGCAGTTCGATGCGGATGGGATGCGAAGCGGTGATGCGGAGATCGACGGGCGTGTTAGGATCGCCGGACCGGCGGTGCAGCGCGTGGTGGAGCCGCAGGGCGTAGAAGGGATTCCGGCCGGCGAGGCTGGCATTGGTGACGGCGACATCCGCACCGTCGGCCGCATCGGCGGTGAGGGTCCACGAGGATTGTTGTGAGGACCCGGCGGCGGGTTCCCAGCGCAGTCCGACGTCACCGGTCACCCCAGGAGCGGCGCGGCCAGTGAGGAGGAATTCCTCGCCGGGACCAAGGGTCAGAGCGTGGCTGGATTGGGCCTTCCCGCCGGTGGTCAGCACGTCGATCCGGCCGATGCCGGAAGCGTCCTGCCAATCTACCGCAAGGTGCGCGGCTTCGACATGCAGGGTGCCGGGGGCGGGGCGGACGGACGGATTGGAGAGGGTGAACCGGACCCGCGCGGATTCGGCCGGCAGGACGGTGGAGTGGATCGCGGCGGGCTGCAGATCGGTCAGGGGAACCCCGGTGGCCGCCGCAGGAGGAGTGGTGACTGGTGGGATTTCGTGGAACGGAAACTTCTCCGCCCGACCTGTCTCCCACTCCGGGACCCCGGACGAGCGGGCGGCGGCGAGGGCGCTTTGGAGGGCGTCGCGGCTTTTGTCAGGCTGGTCCAGCCCATGGAGGCAAATGGCGATGGCTACTCCGGCATCGAGCGCGCGGTTGGGCACAAGTTTTCCGGCGGCCAGCAGGGCCTGCAATTCCGCAAGGGTGAGGCGCAATCCGGCCGTGTCCCCGGCGGCAATTTGCGCGTTGGCGAGGATATGAAGGCAGGAGGGGAGGTGCTGGATCCAGCCAAAGGATTTGGTGAGGCGGATCGCTTCGCGGGCAATGCGGATGGCTTCGCGGCTGCGGCCGGTTTCCTGGAGCAGAATTGCGTATTCGCGGTAGAGCGACGGCTCGGCGCGTTTGCGGCCCATGGCGCGGGCGGAGGCGAGGGAGGCAAGGAGATTGGCCTCTGCAGGGCCAAAGTCCCGTTGCTTGCGCTGGATTCCCGCAAGGTCGCGCCGGCTGGAGAGCGATTCCATCTCATCCCCGTCGGCCCCGGCTTCCTCTGCCACATCCGCGAGGCTGCCGACATCAAATCCGGCTTCCTGATAGTCAAAAGCCATCATGGCAAGGAGCCGCCGCTGGGTCCTGTTTCCGCTCCTGCCGGCAGGGTCGGGGGACAGGGCGATCCTTTTGGCCTCCTCCAAAAATTCGGGCTGCGGCCCTTCCCACTGCGAGCGCCAATAGGCACGGTTAAAGAGCGCATTCCGGCCCACCGGGGAGTCAGGTCCGGCTAAGGCGATCACCTGCTGCTGTAGGGCCAAAGCTTCCTTGCGGTAGCCGAGAAATTTGAGTTCGCCGACCAGGAGGTGGAGCAGTTGATTCCGGTAAAACCCGCCCGCATCGGCAGTGGCGGAGTGCGCGTCGTGCCATGCCCGCAGGCGGGCGACGCCGGCGACACTGCCTCCGGAGAGAGAGAGCAATTCAACGTCATAGCGGACATTGCGCAGCACCACTCCCAGCATTTCACCGCTCAGCCCGGCGGGCAGGGGCAGATCCGGCATCCAGTTCTGGCCTGTTTCCGCGAGAATGCCGCGGCGGGCCGCGTTCCACGCCTCAACCTGCTGCTGGGAGGCTTGGGCAAGCCGTCCCTGAACCATCAGATTTTTGGCGGCCATTCCTGACATTTTGGACTGGAGCACCCAGTCCCACGGCCGCATCCGGCCGGTCCTCCAAATCCCGACGATGCGATGGGCAGCAAGGGCGGCCGCAGCGGCTTCCGGCGGTTTCCCGATGCGGTCGGCGGAGAAGGCCACCTTCAAGGCCACGTCCGCCGCTTCGTCCAATAATCTGTCGCGCTCCAGCCGGTCGCGCAGCGCAATGCCGTGCCGCAGCCCATCCTCCCCCGGTGCGGCCGACTCTGCCCTGGCAAAATCCCGCCGAAGCCTGTCAAGCGCCGCATCCGCCCACAAACTGCCCTGGGCCAACAGGAGAAGCCCCACGATGGCGGGGGCCAGCAGGCAGCGGGGGCGGAGGGGGCGGTTCATGCCCTGACAACATGACGTGCCCCCGGCATAACACAAGATGGATCTGGATCCATTTCCCGGCGGCGGCGCGGGGCTGGCGTGGTTCAGGACTTTAAAGACGCACCCGGCTTCACTCACGACGTGCCCATAGAGGAAATCCGGTTCAGGGAGGGAGATCCGGGCAATCTGCTCTACGCCGGTGCGGAAACGCAGGCGCAAGGGGATGCGGCTGTGGAGTCAGTGGCAACGGCCCGGCCGCATGCGCTCTCAGCCTGGCTGGAAACCAGCCAACAACTCAGAAAGGCCCTAGCTGACAGGGACGGATGAAGCCTCGCCCCCTTCTACTCAAGCCCCCGTCGGTTCCCACAGCGCCGGCCCAGGCGAGCATCACCGCCCGCGTCCAGGAATCCGCCGCCGCGCTGGGAGCGCCGCCGTCCCGGCGGCCCCGAAGCCCCGGCAAAGATCCCCAGCCGCCCAACAAAAAACCTCAACCCGCCGAAACACCCCGTCGTCCGGCTCACCCCCGACGGCGGGATTTTGTTTAAGGGTTAAGCATGCGCTTGGGGTATCGATGGATGTTGCCATTAAGGAACTTTGAACTATGGAGCGCCTGGAGTATTTTCCCGACTCCCTCAATTCCCGTATGGTAACGTAAGTTTACGAACCCCTCATTCAAACCAAAGACATGCTAACGGAAGAACAAGTGCGGGAACTGCTGTCTTCGACAGAAGCGGACCGGGTGGAGCGGACAATTTCCCTGAACAAGACATTGAAGTTTCGGGAGGCGATCTGTTCCTTTGCAAATGATATGCCCGGGCATGGCAAGCCGGGTTACCTGCTGATCGGGATCAATGAAAATGGAACGTTGAGTCCTGACGTCGAAATTACGGACCAGCGGATGCAGGATTTCGCCTCCTACCGGGATGATGGGCATATCCTGCCCCAGCCGGCCATGAATGTTTTCAAACAGCCGCATCCGGATGGTGGTGAGTTTCTGGTGGTGGAGGTCTTCCCGAGCGATCTGCCTCCCGTGAGCCACGATGGGGTGATCTCGATCCGGGTGGGACCCCGGCGGGCACGGGCGAATCCATCCGAAGAGCGACGGCTGATCGAAAGGCGTGCCGTGAACTTCCGGACCTTTGACATCGCTCCATGCCCGGATGCGACGCTGGAAGAGCTGGACTTGGATGCGTTCCAGAACACCTACCGGCGGGAGGCGGTGCATCCGGACGTGCTGAAGGAGAACAACCGGGAACTGACGCATCAATTGGCGGCGCTGCGTTTTTTCAATCTGGCGAAGGGCTGTCCTACAAACGCGGGCAGTCTGGTGCTATCAAGGGATCCGTTGGCATATTACCCCGGAGCCTATGTGCAGTATGTCCGATTCGACGGCGAGACCCTGGGGCATGAAGTGGAGGAGCAAAAGCAATTCACCGGCAACCTCATGGTGCTGCTGCGGGAACTGGACAGTTTTATCAATGCCCGCTTCACGCAAAAACCAGTGAAGGTCAGTGCTCTGCGTGAAGACCTGGTCTGGGATTACCCGGAAAATGCCGTCCGGGAGCTGTTGATCAACGCGGTACTGCACCGGGATTACCAATCCAACCAGCCGGTCCGGTTCTATCAATTCAGCACCCGGATTGAGATCCAAAACCCCGGTGGGCTGTATGGCAGCGCCCGGCCGGAGAACTTCCCCAATGTAAATGACTATCGTAACCCGGTGATCGCTGAAGCCATGGCGGTGCTGGGCTACGCCAATCGGTTTGGGCGGGGCGTGGCTCGGGCACAAAGGCTGTTGAACGACAACGGAAGTCCGGCAGCTTTCTTTACCTTGGAAGAGACCCACTTCCTGGCCCAAATCCCCAAACACCCCGACCGATGAAAGTTCTCGCCTTTTTCAATAACAAGGGTGGCGTAGGGAAAACGACGCTGGTTTATCACCTGGCCTGGATGTTTTCCAAACTTGGGAAAAAGGTGCTGGTGGCCGATCTGGATCCGCAGGCCAACCTGACATCTATGTTTTTGGAGGAGAGCATCCTGGAGACCATCTGGAGCGAGGACCGTCTGCCGCACGCCAGCATCATGCAATGCTTGGACCCGATCATTCAGGGGACGGGTGATATCGCACCAGCGCCGGTGCGCCGCATTACCCCCAGACTAAGCCTCATTCCCGGGGATCTGGAGCTTTCCCGCTTCGAAGCCAAGCTGTCCGAAGCCTGGGGGAAGTGTCTGGACCGGGATCCGCCCAGTTTCCGGGTGACGACAGCTTTTCACCGGATCTTAAGGGAAGCTGACAACGATACCGATATAGCCCTGATTGATGTGGGACCGAACTTCGGCGCGACCAACCGTGCCGCGCTGATTTGTGCGGACGGGATTGTGGTGCCATTGGCCCCGGACCTGTTCTCGCTGCAAGGCTTAAGGAACCTGGGTCCCACGCTGGCGGAGTGGCGCCAGCAATGGGCAACCCGGGCTCAACTGAACCCAGTCCCGAACCTGTCCCTGCCTGCGGGTCTCCTGTCTCCGCTGGGATATGTGCTCATGCAATTTGGCATCCGGGACAATCGCCCGGTGAAGGCTTACGAGCGGTGGGGTAAACAAATTCCGGCGACCTATCTGGAAAGCGTCCGGCAGGCTGGAGGCACCGCCTCGGGCGGCTCTGATTGTTTGGCGATGTTAAAACATTACCGATCGTTGATGCCAATGGCGATGGACGTGCGGAAACCGGTTTTCGATCTCAAGTCATCGGATGGTGCCATCGGGGCACATCTTTACAGCGCCCAGGAATCCTTTGGCGATTTCAAAAATCTGGCCCACGCGATTCTGGGGCGATTGGAACAAGCGACCAAGCTAGCCATTTGCGCCAAATTAATGGAGCCGCCCCCTTGTGGGAGCGGCTTGCGGTGACGATCAGCCGGGATCATTCCCGTAACTCCAAGCCTCGCGGATGCGGGTGTCGGAGCCATGAATGCGCAGTTCGCCGCCGGATTGCTGGGCAAGCGGTTTGGCGGCCTGAATCGCTTCCGCCCTGGGTGCGATGGATGGAGGTGGCACGCTGAAGGAAAAAGCAAAATGCTGCCACCGCTTTGCTGGAGCCTGCATGATTCCACGGAAGGGCTTTTATTGTTCTTTGGCGTCAACCGCGTGAAAATCGCCTTTGCGGAGCTTTGCGCCATCAAGGCGGAGTGGGGTATGTCCGTAGCCGCCAACATGAATCGGGCCAGCAATCTGGGGTTGATCAGTAGCAAAGCACGATTGGTTAACCAGAATCGGGAAGTGGAGCAGGAGTTAGTATCAATTTGCTAAAAAGCCCGGGTCGCCCTGATTTCCAGCAGATTACTTTTCCCCAAGCAGTCGCGCAACGCGATTCCCTGAATCAGCACGTCGGCTTGCCATGGCGGCATTCCGGACGCATCGGTAAGTTCCCTTTCCGTGCCCTCCTCCCCCCCCACCCCTGTTTTGACCGACCGGCTGCAGCGTCCGCTGCGGGATCTGCGTGTTTCCGTGACGGACCGCTGTAACTTCCGCTGCACCTATTGCATGCCGCGGGAGGTATTTGGGCCGGGGTATGAATTTCTGCACCGGGGCGACCTCCTGAGCTTTGAGGAAATCACCCGCTTGGCGGGCATTTTCGCCAGGCTGGGGACGCGCAAGATCCGGCTGACCGGCGGCGAGCCGCTGCTGCGGAAGGATTTGGAGAAGCTGGTGGGCCTGCTCCACACGGCAGTGCCCGACGCGGAGCTGGCCCTGACCACCAATGGATCGCTGCTGGCAAAGAAGGCCAGCGCCCTGCGGGAGGCCGGCCTGCACCGGATAACGGTTAGTCTGGACGCCCTTGAGGAGCAGGCCTTTCAGCGGATGAATGATGCCGGGGTCACCGCGACCCAAGTGGTGGAGGGCATCGAAGCCGCCGTGCAGGCCGGGTTCAGCCCGGTCAAAATCAATGCGGTGATCCGCCGTGGCGTCAATGAATCGGCCATCGCGGATCTGGCGCGGCGTTTCAGCGGGCCGGAGTATATCGTGCGCTTTATCGAATACATGGATGTGGGAAACACCAATGGCTGGGTGATGGATGACGTGGTGCCGGCCGGTGCCATCGCGGCCTGCCTGGAAGCCTCTATCGGGAGTCTGACGGCCTTGCCGCCGAACTATCCGGGGGAGGTGGCGCGCCGCTACCGGACGCGGGAAGGCGGGGAGATCGGGATCATCGCCAGTGTCACCCGGCCGTTTTGCCAGCAGTGCAACAGGGCGCGGCTCAGTTCGGACGGGCGATTGTTCACCTGCCTGTTTGCCGCGGATGGGCTCGACCTGCGCGGTCCCCTGCGCGCCGGGGCGACGGACCGGGAACTGGCGGATTTGATCACCGGGGTCTGGTCCGCCCGGGAGGACCGTTATTCCGAACTGCGGGCCGCCATGGCCCCTGGCCGTGCCAAAGTGGAGATGAGTGCCATCGGCGGGTAGTGCTGAAAAGGGTGGTTACGGGCCACAGATGGCACGGATAAAACAGATGGCACGGATTTATGGGGGCATCCGAGTACTCTCAGGATGAATCCCATGAGATTGCTATATCCGTGATCATTCGTATCATCAGTGGCATTTGCCTGCGGCTGTCTCCGCTGCGCTCCGGCTGTGGCCCTTCAATTTAAATGTTAGGGTCATTCCCCATCAAGGTGCTTTAGCGCTTCGTGGATGGCGGGGATGAGCATGGGGAGGCATTCGCCGATGGCTTTGGGGTTGCCTGGCAGATTGATGAGGAGGGAGGTGCCGCGGGTGCCGGCGGTGGCGCGGGAGAGGATGGCGGTGGGGACTTTGGCGAAGGATTGGATCCGCATCACTTCGCCGAAGCCGGGCAGTTCCCGGTCCAGCACGGCGCGGGTGGCTTCCGGGGTGACATCCCGGGGAGAGGGGCCGGTGCCGCCGGTGGTGAGGATGAGCCGTGCCTGGTCCTGATCCGCCAGTTGGCGGAGCAGGGACCCGATGGCGGCCTGATCGTCGGGCATTACCACACGAATCCATTCGGTAACAGGAAAGCCGCTCTCCTCCATGATGCGCTCGATTTCCGGACCGCTGCGGTCGGCATAGATTCCGGCACTGGCGCGGTCGCTCAGAGTGAGGCGGGCGACTTTCATTCCTTGGTTTTGCTGACCAGATGGATGTTGCGGAGGGCCATGGTTTTGTCGATGGCCTTGCACATGTCATAGATGGTCAGGCCGGCCACGGTCACCGCGGTCAGGGCCTCCATTTCCACTCCGGTGCGCGCGCTGGTGACGGCGGTGGCCTGGATGGCCACGCCCTCGGGCTGCACGTTGAAATCGATATCGACCGCATCCAAAGGCACGCTATGACAGAGCGGAATGAGCCGGTCCGTGGTTTTGGCGGCCTGAATGGCAGCCACGCGGGCCACGGTCAGGACATCGCCTTTGGGCAGGGCATGGGCCCGCAAGGCCTCAATGGTGGCCGGCGCACATTGGATAAATCCCTGAGCGACGGCCACGCGGCGTTGCACGGGTTTGCGGCTGGTATCCACCATGCGGGCGGTGCCATCGGCGTCGAGGTGGGAAAAATAGGACTTGGCCATGTCAGCAAATCAGGAGGCTGGGGGTTCGAGCAGCAGGGTCAGGGCCCGGCCATCGCGGGGAGAGCAGGCATTGACTTGGACGAGGGCATTGGTTCCCGCGAGCGAAAAAGTGTTTCCGGAACTGGACCATGGTTTGGGATCAACCTTGAGCGTGCCGTCCTTCGCGGAGGCGGTGGCGGGCCACCAGGTTTCCCGCGGATCCGGCTCAAGCAGGGAAGTGTCTCCCAGTTCCAGCCACACGGCGGGCCATGAGGCAGGCAGGCCTGCGGCGCATTCCACCGCGAGGCGGATGGCGGCGTGATAACAAACAAAGTGACTCACCGGATTGCCGGGAATGACAAAGGCCGCCTGGCAGCCGCGGGTGGCAAAGGTGAGCGGTTTGCCCGGACGGAGATTGACCCGGCGGAAATGGACAGTCCAGCCCAGCCGCTCAAGGGTAGCGGCTCCGAAATCATAGTCGCCCACGCTGGCTCCGCCTGACAAAAGAAGCAGGTCATCCGCAGTCTCTGCGGCCGCAGCCATGGCGGCGGGATCATCCCCCACGCGCCGGGTGGAAAAATGGGTCACGCCGTGCCCGGTGAGCAAGGCGCGGAGCAGGGAGGTATTGGTGTCCCGGATGCGGCCCGGGCCCGGCGGCACGGACGGATCCACCAATTCCCCGCCGGTGGCCACATGGTGCACCGAGGGAGCGGGAATCACCCGGGGACGGACAGCACCGGTCTGCGCCAGCATCGCCAGTTCCACCGCACCCAGACGGCTGCCGGCCGCCAGGATGATCTGGCCGGGGAGGGCTTCCGAGCCTTTTTCCCTGACAAAAAGCCGCGGGCCGAAGGTTCCTAGCCGGATTTGATTGCCGTCCGCCACGGCATCCTCCTGCATGATCACCCGTCCTCCCCCGGGTGGCAGCAGGGCACCCGTGAAAATGCGGTAACATCTTCCGGGTTCAAGGGCCTGCTCCGGGACGGCCCCGGCGGGGATTTCGCCTGCCAGTTGGAAAATGCCGGGCTCCGCATCCCCGTGCACCACATAACCATCCATCTGGGAGCGGTCCCCCGGTGGGTAATAGCCATCCGAGAGGATATCTTCCGCGAGGACCCTTCCCAGCGCCTGATCAAGGGGCACGGCCAGGGCAGGCCGCGCGCCGACCATGGCCGTGATGATCCGGCGGGCTTCGTGGAGGGAGATCATGACCCGGTAACAAGAAGCTGATCACTCCGGGGGCAAGCTGGAATCGGAGCCCCGGAAAAAGAATCGGCAATCCGGTCAAACCATGGTATGGGCGGGGCTTCCATGGAACTGACCGTCCTTGCCTTCGCCCATGCCCGGGAAATCTGCGGATTCTCCCGCCGCACCGTGGCCTTTGATCCCGCCGAAACCCCGCGCCACCTGTTGCAGCGTCTTTTGCCGGCAGCGGATCCCGGGCAATGGGCGGTGGCGGTGGACCGCGAATATGCCTCCCTTGATGAACCCCTCGGCGAGGCCCGCGAACTGGCCCTGATTCCCCCTGTCTCCGGAGGTTAGGATGATGAAAGCCGTGATCCAATTTACCCCTGATCCGATTGAGGTGCCACCTCTGGATCTGCCGTCCCGCGAGATCGGGGCAGTGCTGGAGTTCCATGGACTGGTCCGGGAAAAAGAGGGCGAAGCGCGTTTGTCCGGCCTGTTTTATGAAGCCTATGACCCCATGGCCCGGACGCTGCTGGAACGGCACCTGGCGGAGCTGGGGCAGGGGAATCCGATTGATGAGGTCCTCCTGATTCACCGCCTCGGTTGGGTGCCGGTGGGGGAAGCGTCGCTTTATATCCGGGTGCTCAGTTCCCACCGGGCGGAAGCCCTCGCTTTTTTGGCGGAAGCAGTAATCCGGTTGAAGCAGGATGTTCCCATCTGGAAACTGGTCAAAAGAAGCTAGGCGATGTGGCCTGGTGCCCGGTGTCAGCCGGGAGTTTATATAGGTTCGAGGCGCGGAAGCTTGTTGGTCAGGCCCCCACCAGCCGGCCGAGGGACTGCACGAGCCGGTCCAGTTGGAAGGGTTTGGGGATCACGCCGAGGAAACCGTGGTCGCGGTAGGTTTCCATCAGTTCATCGTCGATGTAACCGGTAGTGAGAAGCGCTTTGAGGGTGGGGAATTCTGCTTTGAGGCGGGCCACACATTCCTTTCCTCCCATGCCGCCGCGGACATCAAGGTCCACCAGAATGACATCGAAGGGAGCGCCGAACTCGCGGGCCTTGCGGAAGGCCTCGATCGCCTCGCGGCCGTCGCGGGTGCAGTAGACATCGTAGCCTGACGAAGTGAGGATCCGCTGGACCACGGCGCGGATGCCGCTGTCGTCATCCATGAACAGGATCCTTGCCTTGGCTTCGGCCGGTTTGGCAAGGAGGGGATTCAGGATTTGTCCCGTGCCGTCGGAGGGCGGGGGAACCGGGGCCGTGGCCGTGAGGAGCAGCCGGATATTGACCGGGAGCCAGAGCGTAAACGTGGTGCCCTGGCCCGGCGGGGATTCCACCTGAAGATGTCCTCCATGGGCTTTGGTCAGGGCGGCCGCCATGGCCAGCCCCATGCCGTCCCGGCCGGGATGAGTGGTGAACCAGGGATCAAAGATGCGCGGCAGGTGCTGGGGATCAATGCCGTGTCCCTGGTCGCGGAAGCGGATCCGCACGGACGCCTGTTCACAATCGTCGCGCCGTCCTTCCCGGACGTTGACCGCATCAATGAACAGCGTGCCGCCCGAAGGCATGGCTTCATCGGCGTTAGTGGTCAGGTGCCGCAGCAAATCTGTCAGGGCGGCTTCATCTGCTTCCACCGGCCAGAGGTCATCGCTCAACTGCAGCACGGGTTTGGCCCTGCCGGTGAGGAGGGCAAAGGGAACGGCCTTCTCAAGGAAGGCCTTCAGATCCATCGTCCGCTTGCGGAGTTCACCGCCCGAGGGCGTGCGGGCAAGGGTGGCGAGCCGTTTCGACAAATCCACGGCGCGGTCACAGGCGTCGCGGGCACTGCCTGACAATTCCCGGACTTCTGCAAGGGAAGCCGGCTGGCGGGTCAGCAGTTCCAGATTGCCCCGCACGGAGGTCAGGACGTCGCTCAACTCGCGGGCGGTCCCGGCCATGACCCGGCAGGCCGCATCCAGCCGGGACTCATGCAGGCGCCGGGCCTCGCGTTCCTTGAGCACGGTAATGTCATGGAACTTGATCAGCAGCGCCTGTCCGGGAGGCCATGCCACCCGGGTGACCAGCACATCGAGCCAGCGGCGCACATGGTCGGGCCGGTGGTGCTTGACTTCGGTTAGGCGGAGGGTATCGCTCAAAGCGAGCACCTGGGGGTCGTAGTCCTCGCGGTCAAAGAGATCGGGCAGAACCAGCGACAGATAACGCTGCAGCAGATCCGCCCGGGCAATGCCCAGGATATGGCCGGCGGCGGCATTGGCTTCCAGAATCAGCCCGTCCTTTGCGCCCACAATGAGGGCCGCTTCCGGAGCTTTTTGAAATACTTCCTCATACCGCAGCACCGCCTGCACGGCCATGGCATCGCCATGAGCCTGCTCGCGCCGCCGCCGCAGGCTTTGTTCCAGAACGGCCAGCCGCACCCCTAACGGTTCAAGGCCGGCAGCAGGGCCGGGCAGTGTGAGAAAGTCGGTCACGCCCCGCTTCAGCCAGGCTTCCACCCTGGCCAAGGGTTCATCGGCATCGGTTAGCGCGATGAAGGCCGTCGGCAGGCCGGGGGTTTGCTGCAGCCAGGCCAGCACGCCGGCGGCAGCCGCAGCGCTGCCGTGGTTTAAATGCCAGAGCACGGCCTCCGGCGGCGGGACCGCTTCCAGCAGCGCAGGTGCCCCCTCAGGCGGGGCCGATACGGCATAATGACCCTGAGCCTCCAACGCGGCACTCAACTGTGCCCCCACCGCCGGATCCGGACTAATCACCGCTATTTGCAGCACCTTGATCTGAACCGCCGCCGGCATCAGGGCGGCGGCCGGTCCGGAGGCTGGGACAGGGGTAAGGAGCGTTTCGTCCGGGTTCGGGCTCGGCACAGCAGTAAAAAGATTAAGATTTCTTAAACATTCAGTGTATCACCGTCCGGCCCCGTGGCGACAGGTATTTTTATACAGTATGATTTTTCCGCTGCGGAACGGGCGGGTTGGCGGGCCCGTCATGATTTTGGGCATTCCTGACTTGTGACGGGACATGGCACCGGCATGGTGCCGCCCGTGAAGGGTATGAACATTTGGCGCAGTTTGCGCGAAGGAAAATGGATGGAAGACCTGCCTCCGGCGTTGAAGCAGTCGGCGCTGGCGGCTTATGGCATGCGGCTGGTGCATTCGGTGCGGCTGGCGGTGCTGGACGATGGCATTCAGGTGATGGCCAAAGTGGTGGCCCGCGGGCAGGAGGACCTTGATGTCAGGATCAGTCTGACGGGATTCAGCCTTGAGTTTTTCGACACCCGCTGCAGTTGCGCGGTGGGCCGGAATTGCCGGCATGTTTATGCTGCCCTGCTGGCGGGGGTGCAGTTGGCCTATCAGCCCCGGGAAGATCTGCCGCAGCGGGATCCTGACGCAAACCGGTATTTCGTGAAGCCCCTCTGGGGGCCGGCAGCGGCGGACCCGGACTCCCCGGATCCTGACAAATCCACCGGTCCGGATCTGCCGTTGGGCACGCCTTCGCCGGTGGCCCGCCTGTTCTGTGACTATCCGTTTACCGGTTACATGGGCTGGTATTCCGGAATACCCTACGGGGAAAACATCCGGCTGCTCTCCCTTGAGTTTACCTATGAGGAAGCTCCTGGTCAGGTGTTCCCTTTTGGGGGTGGCCCTATCGCACCGGTCGCACCGGTCGCACCGGTCGCACCGGTCGCACCGGGGGCACCGGTCGCACCGGGGGCACCGGTCGCACCGGTCGCACCGGGGGCACCGGGGGCACCGGGGGCATGGCGGCGGGACCTCGCCGCTGAACGCGCCTGTTTTACTCAGCTCGAAGCCATCGGTTTGAAGCGTTGCGGCTCGGCCCTGAGTCATGCCTTGAAAGCCCCGCTGCGGGATGTGCTGTTGTTTCACCCGATTGAAGCCGAGCCGTGGGAAGAATTCCTCCTGACTCATTGGCCCCGCCTTGCCGGGGAAGGCTGGCGATTGCAGACCGATCCAGGTTTCGATCTGGAGATTCTGCACCCGGATGCCTTTTACGAGGAGATCACGGAGACTCCGAAAAACGACTGGTTTGCGGCGGACATCGGAATCGAATCGGGCGGAAGGCGCATCCCGTTGCTGCCGCTTCTGGTGGCGTGGTTGAAGTCGCAGCCGGCCGCTCTCGACTCTGCGCGGCTTCTGGAAAAGGGCGACCAGCCGGTGCTGATTCCCCTTGAGGACGGCCGCAGTTGGGTGCCGGTGCCGGCCTCACGCCTGCAGCGTATTCTGAATTCCCTCACAGAACTGTTTGCCGGCAAACCCAAACTGGCAGCAGGCGGGTTTACGCTCCATCGGCTTCATGCGGCGGCCTTGCTCTCCGGGGAAGCCGACGCCCTCATGGTCCGGCGCACGGCAGGCAGCCTGCGTTCCCTCGTGGATTATCTGCGGAACCCGGCGGAGGCGGAGCCGGAACCGCTGCCGCCGGGCTTGCAGGCCAGTCTGCGGCCCTATCAAATCGATGGATTCCGCTGGCTGCGCTCCCTTGCGCGCCATGGGCTGGGAGGCATTCTGGCTGACGACATGGGGCTGGGAAAAACCCTGCAGACCCTTGCCCATCTGCTGGCGGAGGTGGCATCCGGGGCGGCGGCCGGCCGCCCGTGTTTGATCGTGTGTCCCACCAGTGTGCTGCAAAACTGGCAGGAGGAAGCCCTGCGGTTCACCCCGTCGCTCAGCGTGCATGTGCATTACGGCAGCGCCCGGGCCGCCTCCCTCGAACGCAGCGGCCAGCCCGATCTCATCATTACCTCCTATCCGTTATTGGCAAGGGATGCGGAAACGCTCGCGGCCATGGAATTTCATCTGGTGGTGCTGGACGAAGCCCAGTTCATCAAAAACCCGCGCACCCTCGCCGCCGTCAGTGCGGGCCGCCTGCAGTCGCGCCTGCGCCTTTGCCTGACGGGCACCCCCATGGAAAACCATCTCGGCGAACTCTGGTCGATCCTGCATTTCCTCATGCCGGGCTATCTGGGGGGATGGGACGAGTTTACCCGGCTCTTCCGCACTCCGATTGAAAAACAACAGGATGCCCGGCGGCGGGATCAACTGGCCAAACGCCTTGCCCCGGTTTTCCTGCGCCGCACCAAACAGGCGGTGCTGTCCGACCTGCCGCCGCGCATCGACCTGACCCACCGGATTGCCCTGTCAGGGCCCCAGGCCGATCTTTATGAAAGTGTGAGGGCGGCCATGGACAAACATGTGCGCGAGGAAATCGTGAAACGCGGGGTCGAGCGCAGCCATATCGCCATTCTGGATGCGCTGCTCAAGCTGCGTCAGGTATGCTGCCATCCCCTGTTGCTCAAGCTGGAAGCGGCCCGGCAGGTCAAGGCCAGTGCCAAGCTGGATTTTTTCCTCGACCTTGTGCCCCAACTGGTGGAGGAAGGCCGCCGCATCCTCGTTTTCAGCCAGTTTGTGGAGATGCTGGGATTGATCTCCAAAGGCCTGGACCGCCTGAAACTGCCCCACCTGATCCTGACGGGGCAGAGCAAGGACCGCGGGGCTTTGGTGGCGCAGTTCCAAGCGGGCACAGTGCCGGTGTTCCTGATCAGCCTGAAGGCCGGAGGCACCGGGCTGAATCTCACCGCCGCCGACACCGTGATCCACTACGACCCGTGGTGGAATCCCGCCGTGGAAGCCCAGGCGACCGACCGGGCCCACCGGTTTGGCCAGCAGCACACCGTGTTTGTCCACAAGCTGATTTGTCAGGGAACCATTGAGGAAAAAATCGTCCTGCTGCAGGAGCGCAAGGCCGCGCTGGTGGCAGGGCTGCTGGCAGGCGATGGCAGCGCTGCGAAGTTCACCCCGGAGGATCTGGATGATCTCCTGGCGCCGTTAGTCTGAACCTGCTTTCCACCGTCCCGAAAGGCGGGCATGATGGAAAAGAAACTGCTGGGCATACCCCCCGGCCGGTCCAAAGTGGGTGCGGGCGAATTCACGCAGGGCTTTGGAATTTATGTCAGGGCTTTCCGGGAAGTAGAGTTGCCGCAGCACCCGTTCCACCCACACATCCACCGGGAAGGCGGCCAGCCGCTGCCAGCCGAAGAGGAGGGCGCAGTTGGCAATTTTTTCACCCACGCCATGGAGTTGGCAAAGCGCGGTTCTGGCCTCGTCATCTGCAAGGACCTCCACCCCTGCAAGGTCAAAACGGCCTTCCGAGATATCCAGGGCCGTGCGGTGCAGGAAGGCGGCGCGGTAGCCCAGTCCGCAGGCCCGCAAGGCGGATTCCCCAGCCGCCGCGAGCGCCTCCGGGGCAGGGTAGGTCCATTGATCCGGCAGGCCGGAAGCCTTGATTTTCCGGCCAAAACGCTGCCGCAGGGTCAGGGAGATCTGCCGGATGTGCGGCACCTGTTTCAGGGAGGAGGTGATGAAGGTGGCGAGGCATTCCCACGCCGGCTGGCGCAGGATGCGCAGGCCCGGACACCATGCCATCGCCCGGCCCAGCGGGGCATCTCCTGCCGGAAAGCTGGCGGTGATCTGCCCCATATCATGATCCAGGCCAAGATAGTTCCTGACCAATTCTGCATTTCCGCGCGGGCAGTGCAACAGGCCGGGTTCGGGCTGATGGATCCGGACCGGCGTGTCGCCAATCAGTCCCGCCCAGCCCCCCTCATGGGGATGCCAATGAAACACCTGGCCACTCTGCAGGGTGGCCGTCAAATCAAAGGGCCATCCAGTCAGGGAAATGGTTTCGGTTTTGGGCATGGACGTGGCGGAGGGAGGTTTGGATAGGGCAATTCCGCATTTTGGGCGGAGGATGCGGTCAGACTCACGGGGACGTTTTCCCTGAGGCCGGTTCTCCGAGGAAGGCCGGGGTGGAGAGCAGGGCCAGCAGGAGATCGCGGAACCGGGCCTCCCGGCCTCCCGCATGATCTGCGATCCGGTGGGCGGTGAGGATTTCGGCCGGAGCAAGGCCGCGGCCGAGGGCATAGGTCAGGAAACGTTCGGCGGTGTGGTGGACCACCCGCAGGCCCTGGGGTCCACTGAGCCAGGCCCGCAGGTCCGACGGACGGTGCAGCGTCTCCCCGCTGAAGGTCAGGCTGCGGAGTTCTTCCGGCATCACCATGGCGCGGGGCCGGCCCACGGCATCGAAGGCTTCGAGCGGGAATCCCAGGGGGTCGATGGCCCGGTGGCACGAGGCACAGGATGGATCGGCCCGGTGCGATTCCAGCGCCCCGCGGATGGATAGGGAAGTCTGGCCTGGCAAGGCGGCCGCGGGCTGGAGGGTGGGCACATCGGGCGGCGGGGGCGGTGGCTGCAGCCCCAACAGGGCTTCAAGGACATATTTGCCGCGGAGCACAGGGGAAGTGCGGTTTGGATAGGAAGTCAGGATCAGCACCGCCGGGTGGCCCAGCAGGCCGAATTGGTCAGGATTGTCAAGGGCCACCGGCCGGAAAAGATCCGTCAGACCGGATGGGGAGGTGCCCGCCACCGCTGCAGCACGGCTGGTTAGCCGTTCCAAGGCAGCACCGGTAGGGGTGGCCTCGAAGGCATATGCGGCATTGAGCAGTTCCAGCACGGGCCGGTTCTCCCGGACCAGGTGAAGAAAAAAGTGTCCGGCACTTTCCTGCCATGAGGCGAGACGGGCTGGAGTAACTTCCGGAAACAGTCCGGGATCCGGCCGTGCCAGGCCGGTGTTGCGCAATTGCAGCCACTGACCGGCAAAGTCCCGGGCCAGCGCGGCGGCCCGCGGGTCATCCAGCATCGCGGTGGCGCGGTTCCGGAGCTGGTCAGGGGTCCATTCCGGAATGAGGCCGGGAGGCTGCGCTTCATCCGGCAGGGTGCTCCACAGTGTATAAGCGAGGCGGGCCGCAACAGCATACGGCCGGTTGACGGCGTTTTCGGCAGCAGGATCGGTCAGGAAGAGGAAATGGGGAGAAGTCAGGATGGCTTCGGCGGTCATGGTCAGGGCCTGATCATATCGCAGGCCGTGGGCCATGGCCTGGCCTGCCAGCAAAGTCAGGCGGGTGCTCTCCTGCAGGCTTACGGGCCTGCGCCAGGCGCGCCGGGCAAAATTTGCCAGGGAAGCCGCTGCCGCCTGCAGCCTGCTGTCCCACGGGGCATCTGCCGGCGGCACCGGACCGGCCACCCTGACAAAGTTGACCGATGGGGTGGCGTCTCCTTCCAGCGGGCCGTCCAGGCTGGCCTCATGGACAAGAAGGCGGCGGACCCGCCGGTGGGGATTGGGATGCCGTGGGTCGCGCAGCGGGTTGGCCAGTTGAAAGGTGAGGTGTGAGGGTCCGGCAGGCAGGCTGACGACGATAGTCAGGGTTTGGGGGGTGAGGCGGTCGAGGGAAAGCAGCGGCTGCGGAGCCGAATCCATGAGCCGCACCTGCACGGATCCGGTGCCCGCGGCGTGGCCATAGGCGGTCAGGCGGAAGAGATATTCCCCGGCGGTGGGCAACAGGATGGGAATGCGGTGCAGGTCACTGGTTTCAGTTTCGTAGAAGCCCTCTGCCTCCGGGGATGGACCGCCGGAACCGCTGAACTCCTGGGGCATAAAGCGCCGGATGGTGCGCGGAACCGGCGGCGGCAACAGGGCCAAACGGAGGGTTTCGCGGATGACGGAAGCATAGCGGTCCAGCACCGGAGGGGGCAAAGGCTGCAGCCCGGCATTGTTGTCAAAACCGTGGGCGCTTTCTTCCTCTGGCAGGCTCTCCGGGTCCGGACCGGTGCCCAGCAGACCGCGCAGGGAGTTGGCCAGTTCCCGCCGGTTGAGCCGCCGCACCCGGGGGGGGATGTCCTGCTCCCCTTGCCCAGCCTGCCATGTCAGGAGGTCGGATTCGAATTGAAGGCGGTCGGCAGCGGATGGGGCCGCCTCACCCTCCGGGGGCATGGTGCGCAGCACCACATGGCGGCGGATGTTTTCCCATTGGCCCGGCAGCAACGGAGACGGGCCATCCATGGACAGGTCTCCCTTCGCCGCCCCGTCACCGTGGCAGTCATAACACCAGCGCTGGAGAAAGGCACCAGGGTCAGCTACGGAGACCGCAGCCAACGGGGCGGGCGGGGGTTCCATGCTTGTCAGGGGCCGGACCATCCATACTGCCAGCAGGGCGGCGGAGGCACAGGGCAGGCCCGGCCAGAGCAATCGTCGCATCGTCAGGGTCATAAGGTTAGAGCCAGCGGCGGTGGCGGAAATAGGTATACATGCCCAGTCCCAAGCCGATAAAAACCACCCAGACCAAAGGGTAGCCCCAGGGGTGGTCCCGTTCCGGCATGTGGGTGAAATTCATGCCATACACCCCGGCGATAAACGTCAGGGGCAGGAAGATGGTGCTGATGCTGGCGAGCACCTTCATGATTTCATTCATGCGCTGGCTGAGCACCGCGTGGTGATACTCCCGGATGCTGGTGACGGCTTCGCGCAGATGGTCGGCAGTTTCGATCGCGCGCCATGCATGATCGTAGAGATCGCGCAGAAAAGGGGCCAGGCTGCCGCTGGTCAGATCGCCTTCATGGTGCTGCAGGCCCACCGCCACTTCCCGGATTGGCCGGATGGTCCGGTAGATAAAATTGGTGTGGGCCCGCAGTTGATATATTTCCTGCAGATCCACTTCGGCTCCCGGCAGGGTCAGGCTTTCATCCAGACGTGCCACCTCCTCCTCCAGATCATCCAAGGCCAGCAGGTAATGGTCCAACAGGGCATCCAGCAGGGCCCAGGCAAGGTGATCCGGCCCTTGTTGGCGGAGGCGTCCCTTGCCATGGCGGAGGCGCGCCACCACGGGGTCGAAAACTGCCGACGGGGCCTCCTGGAAACTAAGGAGAGCCCGCCGTGTCAGGATCAGGGAAAAATGCTGGAGATCAAACCGGTCCCCGCCCGGCTCCGGGCGCAGAGTCAACAGTTTGGCGGTGATGAACAGGTAATCCCCGAAATCCTCCAGCTTCGGGCCGTGGGTGGTATTGAGAATGTCATCCTGCACGAGGGGATGGATGTGATAGGCTTCCAGCAGGCTGCGGATGCGCTCCGTTTCATGAAGACCGGTGACGCGGACCCAGACTGGGCTGTCCCGGCCTTCAAAGGCCACGCATTCCGCACCGCTGGCGACTTCCTGCTCGCGCAGTTCGTGCTGTCCGTAATCGAACACGGAGATTTGCACTTCCGGCACCAGGCGTTCTCCCACGTGAGGCCCCGTGCCGGGCTGGGCGGCGGGTGGCCGCGGATCCCGGCGGTGGTGGCGGCGGCGTGGTTTGGGCGGCGGAGTCCTTGGCATGGCCGCAGCATGGCACGGAACCCCGCTTTCTGCATCAGGGATGCACTCCCATTCCTGCCAACGGCTCAGAGTCCATGATCCGGGTTGCATCCGGGCCCAATCCGCGCCTGAATCCGATCCGTCATTCCTATCTTTTTCATCCCATGCAATATTTTGTCGGCAAAAATGGACAGCAGCTCGGCCCCTTTGGCGAAGAGCAGATCAAAACCCGCGTGGCCTCCGGCGAATTCGCGGGCACGGACCTGATCTGGAAAGAAGGCATGGCCTCATGGGAGCCCATCGCCACCGTCCTGAACAACCCCTATCTGCCCACCGCAGTGCTGGGGGCTTCGCCCCTGCTGGCGGCCCGGGGTCATTCCCGGCCTCTGGCCAGCCGCGGGGCCCGTTTGGGAGCAGCACTTCTGGACAATGTGCTGATGTTTCTTTGCTTTGCCCCGATGATTCCGGCGTATTACAGATTGATTCAGGCCACGGAAAATGGAGGAGATCCTTCGGCAGTCCTGACCGGATCTGACAGCGTGATGCTAGTCATTGGCCTTCTCCTGATTTTGGGCTTCACCATTGTTCAACTGGTCCTCCTCTCGACGACTGGCCAGACGGTGGGCAAACGCATCTGCAAGGTCCGGATTGTCCGTTTTGAGGACGGCACCAATCCCGGTTTTGTCAAAGCGGTGCTGCTCCGGGCCCTGCTTCCCGGCTTGATCAGCGGGGGCATTCCCATTGCCGGGCTCATTTTTTCCATCGTGAACATTGGTTTCATCTTCCGTGAGGACAAACGCTGCATCCATGACCTCATGGCCGGGACCCACGTGGTGGAAGCCTGAGGCCGTGGTTAGCGGGGTGCCGCCGTCACGGCAGCCGCAAAGGCATTCAGCATGCCCTTGAAGTCTTGTTCGCGGGGCGGATCGACCGGGGCATCTTCATAGCGGGTGGCGCAATGGTAATCGATCAGGCTGCGGAGCGGCTCGACCGGCAGCCCTGCTCCTAGCAGAGCGCGGAAATGTTCCCATGGAGTGCGGCTGTCCGGTTTCGGATGGCCGGCCGCCTGGCTGAGGCGGAGGAATTCCAGATAATAGGCCGGCTGCTGGTCATGGGCGGCGCGGGCGCGGGCTTCGGTTGCAGCCGGGTCTGTCCGGCGGCGCCAGAGGCGGATCAGTCCAATCAGCAAGGCCGCGCCCAACATGTAGAATGGCGCCTGTTTCAGGAAGGGGGACAGCCATTGTTGTTGTTGCACCCATGTCAGGAGCCGGCTGAAGGCCGGAAGCTCTGCGGTCACCGACTGCGGCGGGGGAGGCGCAGCTTCCTTGGCGGCATCGCTGAAGGCCTCCAGGTCAGGGATGGGAGCCGGGGGCATTTCCTGCGGGTCAGGCTGGGGGGCGATGTAGGCCGGGGGCGTGAAGTCGCAGAGCGTCCAGCCGTAGTCCTTCAGATAGAGTTCCGTCCACGCATGGGCGTGGCGGTCACGAATGATGACCAGTCCGGTCTCCGGATCCACTTCCTGGGAGACAAACCCGTAGGCAATGCGGGTAGGCACACCGCCCTCCCGCAGCAGCAGTGCGGCGGCCGTGGCATAAAAATCACAATGCCCCCGCCGTTCATCAAACAGGAAGTTCTCGAGGGCTGGCAGACCGCGCGGATTCTCCATCACCGTGCTGTATTGATAGTGCCGGGCCAGAAATTCCCGGAGGGCCGCCACCCGGTCACTGAGCAGCGGGTTCTGTTCAAAAATGGAGCCGGCGAGGCGCTGCAGCTGAATGCCCAGTTCTTCATCCGCCGCCTGAAGGTGGACCCGGTCCTCCGGTGCGGCCGCTTCCAGCAGAGCCGGGGAGGGCAGGGCATCATAACGCACCGGTGCGGAAACGGCGCGGTAATGGATATCGCCCGCAGCCTGGGTCTGCAGAACATCCCCCGGCAGGGCATAGACCCGGGGCAGGTGGATTTCTGTCAGGCCCGGCAGGGCCGGCAGAGTATAACCATCCGCCGCCAGGGCAAAGACCTGATAGCTGACAGTCGGCTGGTTCGGCGAGGGATTGAGCACAATGCGTCCGTCGGTCTCGCCGTCCTTTGCGTCCTCCACCCAGACTCCCCCGGTCACTCCGGGAGTCCATTTGTTGTCAGAAAAGCGGTTGAGGGTATGGCTGCGCAGATAAACCGGTCCGCCGGCCATCAGGGCGGATACCCCTGCGGCGTCATCCGGTTTGATATAAAACCGGGGCATCCCGCTGGACTGAAGATTTGAGCGTGGGGGAAGGCGGTGTTCTCCGGTGACCGGGGATTCATCCACGCCCAGCCGGGTGGCTTCGTCCGAAGGGGTGCCGGCGGTCTGGGTAGGCGGAGGCTTGGGGGGCTTGTTTTTGAATTCGATGGGATCCATCCGCCAGTGGGGCGAGAGTCGGCACAACTGTTCTGCTGCCCACGGCAGAGGCCCACTGAACATCAGCATCACCAGACCCAGCATCGCCGCAGGAACCAGCCAGTGCCTCAGGGATACCGGGCGTTCCACCTGGGCCGGACGCAGGCGGGTGATGCGGGAAGCCTGCCATGCCGTCAGAGCCACGGGCAGCACAAGAATGGCAAGGGAAACAGAAGTCAGCCGGTCCAGCTCCGGGGGCAGGCCGCGGACCAGCAGAAACACCAGGCCCATGGACGCATAGAAGGCAATGGTAAACACCAGCGACCGGGTGCGGGGCGGGCCCTGGCGGATGGTTTCCTGACGTTGTTCCGCCAGCGCCTGGCTGGCCGCGAGGAAATGCGGCACCGCGATAAAACACAGCATCAGGGACTCCAGCCCTGACTGATATTGCAGCGGAGCGGCCACCGCCAGGGCGGCCGCCGTCAGCAGACGCACTGTTTCCGTCACCGGACGGGGTGCCTGATACAGGGAGGCATAGACTACCAGTCCTATCATAATCGCCACCAGCAGGAATCCCTGGCCCGACAGCATCCAGGCCAGGCTGCCTTCCAGCAGCAGCAGCAGTGTATAGCAAACGAAGGCGGCTTTCATGGGGTGGCAGGCTGGCGGCGCAGCCGCAGTCCGGGACGTTTGATCCGCAGTTCACTCACACTGAGACAAGTGACGGAAAAGGGCAGATCCGGCAGATGGGTTTCCCATTCCCTGACCGGGACGTCGCTCAGGATGAAGACCCGCGCGCCCGGCTCAAGGGTGGTCAGCGCCTGCAGCAGGGGCGACAGATCGCGCTGTGCCTGCCGCCGCGCCCCTGCCAGCCGCTCCAGGGCCGGTTCCAGAAACGCCGCGTTTGGCACTTGCAGGGTGCGCCAGCGGTCGAAACTGGCGGTGAGTTCCAGCGGGATGGCCCGCTCCCGGCAATGCACCAGCAGGCCGCATAACAACTCAAGGGAACTCTCAAAAGCATCGGGGCCATGGCCGGGATCCTGCCCTGGCCGGATGCTGTGGAAAATCACACAATACTTTTCCGGCAGGCGGCGGTCGAACTGCCGCACCATCATCCGGCCCGCCCGCGCCGTGGCCGGCCAATGGATCTGCTTCAGACGGTCGCCCGGCTGGAAGGGGCGGATGCCATGGAAATCCCCGGACCAGTCGCGGCGGTTGCTTTCCTCGTCTTCGGCATCGAGCAAGGCCGCATCCTGGGCGTCATCCAGACTGCGCGGCGTCACTGGCCGCGGGTAGATGATCATTTCCATGGTGTCCCGCAGCTCCCGTTCCGCCTGCCACAGCCCCAGGGGCCAGGCCGACCGCAGCACCGCGCGCGCCCGGTGCCGCAGCCCGCGCCGCAGCACCCGGGTGTCAAATGTGCGGCTGCTTTGGCGGTGGGCAAAAACCCGGGCCGCATCCAAACCGCGCTCCGCCGGGCCGGAGATGCTGTCCTCCACTTCCACCGCGTGGCTGGTGCGTCCGGTGTCCTGCACCAGATCCAGACGGTAGTTGAAGAGTTGCCCCGCAAAGGCTGCCGCCGGATGGGAGCGCTCCACCCGCAGTCCTGACAAATTCCGTGCGGCCACCGGCCAGGTCCCCAGCACCAGCAGCACTCCCAGCAATCCCAATTGCACCGCCGCCGGCTCCGGCAGCACCGCTCCCGTCACCACCATCAGCATCGACAAAGCCAGCAGTCCCAGCCCGCGTCCGGTCAAACGGGTCATGGAACCGGAGGAGGAAGGCGGCGGGGAGGAAGGAGGCATAACCAAAAATCAGTCCACAGTGTGGCCTGACATGGACCATCCTCCAGCGGAAACTGTTCAGCCCGGCCTATTCCGTTCCCTGCTGAAAAAACGTTCCGGCATCGCTGCCGGCGACGAACTGAAAAGGTTGGAATACTGCCAAAAGGCAGTCCACCGCCCCGCAGGACTGGCAACCGGGAGCAAACTAGCCCTACTCCAATTGAAATGGGCACTCCCACGCCAGAAAAGGGTGGACCGCTCCCTGCGTGATGCGCCTACCGGAAGGAACCTGCTGCAGGATGCCGCTGCGCAATCGACCGATGGCCGCAGGCAGGGCCAGCCGTCCCGTCCCGTTTTTTCTTGCCAAGCTCATCCGCACCTGCCAAGCGTTAGGGGTTCAACCTGTAAACGCTATGTCTGACTACCCCATGGACCAGAAGCAGATCCTGAACTTTACCCGGAGGCCCCGCATGGACATGGCGGCACAATCCCTGCTTGGACTCATCAAGGGAGTTGCCATCGATGGATTGCTCAATGCCGCTGAAATTGCCGAGGTGATGAACTGGCTGCGCGAATACGAAGACCTGTTCCACCGTTCACCTTTCAATGAATTCAAGGAAAAGCTGGACGGATTTCTTGCCGATGGTGTCATCGATGCTGAGGAGCAGGAGGATTTGCTTTGGGCGTGTCAGAACCTGACCCCCCAGGGTGGGTTTTATGACGGTATCACCAATGACATTCAGCAACTCCATGGGATGATGCACGGAATCCTGGCGGATGGGATCATCGGCCTCGGGGAAGCCAGAGCACTCCAGGCATGGGCAGACGACCACGAACACCTCAAAGGGACCTATCCCTACGATGAAATGGAGTCACTTCTGACCTCCGCCCTGAAGGATGGCCGGCTGGATGCCAATGAGCAGGAAACGCTCAAGGCCTTCTTTGAGGACTTTGTCCAATACTCCCAAGCTTCACGGGTGAAAGCGGATATCGCAAAATCAATGAAAGGGATTGCGCGTCAATACTCCTTGTCTGGGGTCTGCACGTTGTCACCTGAGATCAAATTTAAAGACCGGTTCTTTACCGTTGCAGGCGGTTCCACGCGCCAGTCCCGGCAGGAAATATTGAAAGTCATCACTGATCTTGGAGGGGAACATTCGCCCAGAGTGTGTTCCAAGACTCAATACCTGGTCGTTGGTGACGGCGAAAACCCCTGCTGGGCTTTTTCCTGCTATGGGCGCAAAGTTCAGGCTGCGGTGGAGATGCGGAAGGCGGGAGCCCCCATCACCATCGTCCACGAATCTGATTTTTGGGATGCCATCCAGGACGCTACCCCGGCACCTTAAGTTGGAAACCGGTTGCCTGCTTTGCCCGATGTATCACGCCAACCGGCGGGTGGCCGATGGCGCGACGTTATCCAGCCCCGGTCTGGTTTGGAATCATCCGGCAACGGAGATTCGATTTCAGGCGACAGCTCCCGGTCCAGGGGCCCGCCGCCAAAATTTCATTCAGTCGTCTTGCCGTCATAGTGTTCGTTATCAGCTTCCGCATCTGCCCGGGTTGGGTGGACAATGCCGTCCCGGTGGTTGGGCGGGGCGTAGATCGTATAGAGCTTGAGTGGGCCGCTGCCCGTATTGATGATGTTGTGATGGGCCCCGGCCGGGACGAGGACCGCAAAACCGGCCCGGATCGCCGTCCGCACCCCGTCGAGAACCGCGTCCCCGGTGCCTTCCTCCACGCGAAAGAACTGATCCAATGCATGGATTTCCGCGCCGATCTCCTCCTGAGGCTGTAACGCCATGACCACCAGTTGGCAATTCTTTGCGGTGTATAACACGCGGCGGAAGTCATTGTTATTCAGGGCAATGCTCTCGATGTCCTTTAAAAAGCCTTTCATGATTTTTTCTATATGAGTTGACAATGTGGTGGCGGGAATGACATGCCGGGCCCCGTCCGCCAATTCCGAAGGGTGTCCATGTCTGCCCTATCAGGGTCTGCCATGAGATTGATGCGGCGGGGAAGTGGGGCGGGGCTCATGCTCTGCCCACAAATGCGGCATTTCATGCAACTGGCCATGAGCAGGAGCGGCCTGTCACCATCAGCAATAAGCTGAGGCCGGGCGGGGCGCATTGCGCATTGTCCGGGAAGGCGGTGAACTGCATAGGAAAGGGAGTGAGTGATTCATTCGAATCCTGTTTCCCGGGACGCGTTGTCACGAACCGCGGAGGCAAGCCCGGGGCAAACCGCGGCCTGACCGCCATTAATCCAAGGCTGCTCCGGAATTAAATTTCCATCCCACTCTATATGAACACTAACTTTGCTCATCTGGGGAAACGAATCGCGGCATCGGTGGTGATTCCGGCTGGCAAGCTGAAAATACATGGGGAGTTCGATCTGCCGGCCAGCCCCCGCGGCATCGTGGTTTTTGTCCATGTCGGCGGCCATCACCTGCCACGAAATTATTGTGTCGCCCGTGCCATCCGCAACGCCGGTATCGGCACCCTTCTGGTGGATTTGCTCACCCCGCAGGATGTCTATCGGGATAAAATCACGGGAATTGTGCGCTACGACCTTGTCGTGCTGGCCCAGCGGCTGGTTGAGGTGGCCCAATGGCTTCGGGAGCAGCGGGTCACAGCCGGAATAAAGCTCGGATTCTTCGGGACCGGCACCGGAGGCGGCGCGTCCCTTTTGACTGCGGCGGATCTGGGCGATCAGGTAACTGCGGTGGTATCCTGCAGTGGACGGCCCAATCTATCCAGTAAGACCCTGGCCCTGGTAACCGCTCCCACCCTCCTCGTTGTGGGTGGCTGGGACGAACAGATGACGGCCCTGAATCACGAAGTTTATGCCAAACTACACTGCGAGAAGGATTTACAGGTTTTGCCCCGTGCCAGCCATCTGTTTGAAGAACCGGGGAAACTGGAACAAGTGGCGCTGCTTAGCGCGGATTGGTTTGGAAAACACATGGGAGGTGAACGATGAACGCGACGCGTTTCCGGGACCGGGCGCATGCCGGTCAACTGCTCGCTGATCAACTGATGCCCTATGCCGGCCGCGCCGGGGTGATGATCCTCGCGCTGCCACGCGGCGGAGTTCCGGTCGCGTGTGAGGTGGCCAATAAAATCAATGTCCGGGTGGATGTGCTGGTGGTGCGGAAGCTGGGGGTGCCGGGGTGGAAGGAATTGGCCATGGGCGCCATCGCCAGCGGCGGAGGCAGGGTGATAAACCATGAAGTGGTGCACGGCTCCGGCATTTCCATGGGCATTCTCGAAACGGTCCTCTCCAGGGAGTCGGAAGAACTGGAGCGCCGTGAACTGGCCTTTCAAGGACATACCGGTTTTCCGGAAGTCAAAGACAGGATCGTTATCGTTATCGACGACGGCATGGCCACAGGATCGACCATCAAGGCTGCGGTGCAGGCTCTCCGCCAGCAGGCTCCGGCCCGGATCATCGTCGCGGTGCCCACCGCTGCTTCCGATGCCTGCGGCATGCTGGAGCCGCTGGTTGATGATCTGTTGGTGCTGAAGCGGCCCGATCCCTTCCGGGCTGTCAGCCAGAGCTATGGGGACTTCACTCAAATTTCCGACGCCGAAGTCCATCACTTGCTGGCAAAGGCAAATGCCCCCTTTCAGATCAAATGAGTGCGAACCGCTCACCCCGGCTTTCGTGGCCGATTTAATAACGGAATTGCCCCGAAGGCGGCCCTGCCGGCGTATCCCGGAAGCCCCGGCGTGGGGGCAGTGTCGCCGTGCGCGCTGCGCCGGAATGGCAGGTGCCGATGACTGAGGTCGGCTTCCAGCACTGCGGGAGTCGCGCCAGCACTTTTATCAGCGGCTGGCCGCAGTCATCATCTCCCGGGACGCCAATCCATGCCTGACTTGTTCCTGGTGGCAATTTCCTCTTCGGCCTGCAGCCAAAATTGCCCCTCTTTGCCGGCAGGGCAACCGGCCTGCTCCCACAGTTCGAGGCCACGGTCGTCGATTTCGGATTCTTTGGTTAGTGGTGTTTCCTGAGGAGTATTATTCATGGCAGTCCCAGCTTCGCTCCGTGCTTCAGTATATAATATCGGGAAGTCCCCCTGGCGAGTCTCGCTGGCTTTCTTAGCTTAGGCAGGATAATTCCTGAGTTGGGCCGTGCGGCAATACCCGTGACGCAATTTCGAATTTTGGGGAGGAAATCGTCGGCAATTTTCCGGGGTGCCCTCAGCAAAAAGGTGAGGTCCATTGTGATGATCAGCCGATAGGGAATTTCCATTTCAGGGCAAGAATGTTTCGCCGCTCAACAAAGTCCGTTTGCACCGCGCGCTTCAACCTCACCCTTGGCAAACCAATGATTCCACAACCGGGTTCCTCCTTAGCCAGACTTTCCCCCCAAAGGAAATTCCTGCCTCCCACTGTCCCAGCCGATCCCGCCGGAACCACCGCTAATTTGGCCCCTAAAGGCTGGAATCCTGCCGTGGACATCAGTGAAGCTGACGACTGCTACCACATTCGAATGGACCTCGCCGGTCTGCGCTCTGAGGATGCCGTAGTGCAGGTCATGGGCCGGATTATCACCGTTCGCGGGCAGCGCCACATGCCACCTTCCCTTGCCAATGAAAGGCTGCTGAGGGGAGAGAGGATTTATGGTTTCTTCGCCCGCAGCTTCCTTCTGCCGGCAGATGCAAACATCCGGGAAGTTACCTTCGACTACCAAGCCGGAGTGATGAGCGTGGTAATTACGAAAATTATCCCGCACCGGGTGGACATTGGGACAAGCGAGCTTAGGTGCGGCTGGGCGGGTTGAAGCTTGCCAGGATTACCCGTTGCGTTCATCATGCAGGAGTGGGCACCAGGAACTCCGGACACCTTTGTTTACGGAATAGGGTAATTTGGTTTCTGGTCTCAGGGATTTACTGAGATCCTTCGTGTCAATCTGCCTGTTGAGCTTCTTAGCCGGCGGTATAACGACAAGATATGTTGCAGGCCTAACCGGTCATTGTTTTAAAATTGGGCTGCGCACGATAGGCCCTTCCTTGATGCACCCACGCCCCGAAACGAAATCTCTGGAAAACCAGACCACCGCTACTATTAATGTGAATGATTCAAAATAGTTCCCCCGGGCCCGGGCCGACCCAGCATGCAGGCACTAAACGAGCCAGGCATGTGTTGGCAGGAAGCTTCCCCCTTGTTGGAATTGGTGCTTCTGCGGGTGGTTTGGAAGCCTTGACTTCATTATTCAAACATTTGCTCAAGGAGGCCGACATGGCGTTTAGCGTGGTCCAGCATCTCGATCCCTCCCACGACAGTTCCCTTGCGGAATTGTTGTCGCGGAGAACCAGGATGGCCGTCAGCGAGGCTAGTCATGGCGTGGTTGTTATGCCCGGGCATGTTTATGTCATCCCGCCGAATAAAAGGATGGGAATCACGAAAGGCCGCCTGCGGCTCCAGCCGCGTGATAGTGCCGGGGGGAAACTTCATATGCCGGTAAACTATTTTTTCGGGACTCCCGCGTCCGACGCAGGGGCGCGGGCGGTGGGAATCGTGCTGTCCGGAACCGCCCCGGATGGCACCCAGGGGCTGGAGGAATTCAAGACGGCGGGCGGCATAACCTTCGCGCAGCATGAAGCTTCGGCGCGATTTGCAGGCATGCCCGAGAGTGCACTCCTTAATGCACGCCGGCTGGCATCAGTGAAAGCGCGGCAACCCTCCATCCTGCTGGGAATCGCGGAAGTGGCCGCCCCCTCTCCCTATTTATGAAACGCGCCTCCAATAACAAGGTGCCACCACCGCCACCCGCCAACAAGAGGACGGCGGGAAAGCTTGCAGGCCGGGATGCCAGCCAAGTCAACGGTTTGACGGCGGAGCGCACGCAGAACAGCACGGATGCCGTGCGCTTCTCCGAATTGATCGCCCAGATGGAGGAACAGCAGCATCAGTTGGAGTTGCAGAATCTGCAACTCGTGGAGGCTCAGTCGGAACTGGAACAAAGCCGCCATCTCTATGCGGATCTCTACAATCTCGCCCCCGTGGGCTTCATGACCTTGAGCGGGAATGGCTGCATTCAGGAAATCAACCACCCCGCCACCGAACTGCTGGGCCACCCGATGCCGTATCTGCTTGGCAAGCCTGTCATTCCGTATCTCCAGCAGGCGGACCGCGAAAAATTCCTGAAACATCTTTGGCAATGCAACCACGGGCAAACGGAGCTGAGGATCACCTTGCGTTTGGCGGACACTCACGCCGGCGAGCGGCTGGTCGAGTTCACCACGCGCCCTGCGCTGGGTTTTAACTCCAGACCGGGCTGGTGCCGCACCGCCATCGTCGATGTTACGGACAAGCGCCGGATCGCTGACGCCCTGAGGGAGAGCGAAACGAGGTTCCGTTTGCTGGCGGAAAACGCGGGCGAGATTTTCTGGTTCATGGAGCTGAATCCGCCGCGAATCTCCTATGTCAGTCCGGCATTCGAACGCATCTGGGGATTGCCGATTTCCAAACTCTACGCCGACCATGAATGCTGGGAACGTGCGATTCATCCCGATGATCAGCCCGCGGTGCGAGCCGCCTTTCACGCATGGATTTCGGGACGGTCGGAAAACTATCATTTGGATTATCGCGTAATCACACCCGACGGACGGACGCGTTGGATTGCAGATCGCGGCATCGTTATAGGCCAAAAGGATGGCTGCCCGAATCATTTCTGCGGGGTGGCGCACGATGTCACGGAACAAAAGCACGCGGAGCAACGATACCGCGGCCTGCTGGAGTCCGCGCCGGATGCCATGATCATCGTCAACCAGTCCGGTCTCATTGACGAAGTGAACGCCCAGACCTTGGAACTCTTCGGTTACACGCGGGACGAGTTGTTGGGTCAGCCCATGGAGATGCTGATGCCCGAACGTTACCGCGGGCACCACGTCTCACACCGCACCGGCTATGCCGTTTCTCCCCATGCCAGACCGATGGGAAAAGGGATGGAACTCTTCGCCCGGCACAAGGACGACGGCGAATTCCCCGTCGAAGTCAGTCTCAGCCCGCTGGAGACCGCCGAAGGCCCCGTGATCATCAGCACGGTGCGTGACATTACAGACCGCAAGCTGGCCGAGAAGGCCCTCCAAGCCAGCAAGGAAAAGCTGCGCCTCTTCGTCGAACACTCGCCCGCACCCGTGGCCATGTTCGACCGTGACATGCGTTACCTCGTGGTGAGCAAATGCTGGTCGGATGCCTTCCATATATCCGACACCCCGTTCATCGGACGGCCGCTCTACGAGGTGATCCCGGACATTCCCGAGATCTGGAAACAGGTCCATCAACGCTGTCTCGCCGGTGCCACGGAGAGCTGCGAGCGGGATCAGTTTCCACGCGCCAATGGCAGCCTCGACTGGGTCAAGTGGGAGTGCCGCCCGTGGCTTGATGCACGCGGCGGGATCGGCGGCATCATCATTTTTGCCGAGATTATCAACGATCGCGTGCATATCGAGAGTGAGATCGCTTATGCTAAACGCTTTGCCGAATCCACCTTGGAAGCGGTGCCCGCCAGCCTCGCCGTGCTCAACGACCAGGGCATCATCGTGGGCACCAACCAAGCCTGGCACGATTTCGCACAGGCCCATGGAGGCACCTCTTCCAAGGTCGGGAAAGGTGTGAATTACCTTGACGTCTGCGATGCCGCCGCCAAGGCAGGGGACAAACAAGCAGAGCTATTTGCCAATGGCATCCGCAGGGTGATGAACGACGGGGGCAAGCGTTTCTCCATGGAATATCCCTGCCATTCGCCAAGAGAACAGCGCTGGTTTGTGGGCTACGTCACCCCGTTCAAGGGCAACGGCCCCCACTCGGTGGTGATTGCCCATGTGGACATCAGCGAGCGCAAACGTGGGGAGGAAACGATCCGCCGCTTAAATGAGAAGCTGGAAGACCGCGTCGCGCGGCGCACCGCTGCGTTGCGCATCGCCAATGAAGACCTGCGGGAGGAAATCATAAAACGGAGGCAACTGGAACAGGAAATTGCCCACATCGGTGATCTGGAACGGCAGCGCATCGGTCAGGACCTCCATGATGACCTGGGACAACAAATTGCGGGGATCAGCCTGCTGAGCGGAGTCCTGAAGAACAACCTGGTGGGTCAAGGTTCCAGCGAAGTGGGGCTGGCGGAGGAACTGATCGGTTTGCTCAAGGATGCGTTGGCGTTGACCCGGTCCCTCGCCCGGGGCTTGCAGCCCGTGGCCTTGGACAAAGGCGGCTTAAGTGCCGCTCTGGAAGATCTTGGACAGCGCACCTCCAGCATGTTCCGTATCCAGTGTCGATGCATTTGCCCGGCTCATCTCCCGCTCGATAACACCGAGTCCACCCATCTTTACCGCATCGCCCAGGAGGCGGTCACGAATGCCGTGAAGCATGCTTCCGCCAAACAGATTGAGATAGCGGTGAACAGCACTCCTCTCAAGGTCGTGTTGTCCATCAAAGACGATGGCTCCGGCATGACAGCACAGCCCGCGGACTCCATGGGCATGGGCCTGCGGGTGATGCGCTACCGCGCCGATTTGATAGGAGGCACACTTGAATTTCAACCTTCCGCAGAGGGAGGCACCATTGTGATTTGCTCCATCCCCAGCTCCAGGCTCCACCTTAATCGCCCTCCATCTTATGGCCAAGCACCCATCCCCAAGCCGGTCAACTCCACCCGCACGAAAAGTATTCATCGTGGATGATCACCCCGTCTTCCGCAGCGGATTGGTTAGGATTGTCAGTCAGGTGCCCAATCTGGAAGTCTGTGGTGAAGCGGAAACGGCCGTCCAGGCGTTCGGGGGCATCACCCGGCTCAACCCGGATCTGGTCCTGATGGATATCAGTATGCCGGGCAAGAGTGGCATGGAGCTGATGCAGGACCTTCACGCCTTGAAACCCGAGCTGCCCGTCCTCATCATTTCCATGCATGATGAACTCCTCTATGCGGAACGGGCCCTGCGCGCCGGAGCCCGCGGCTACATCATGAAACAGGAAAGCCCTGATGAAATGCTGGCAGCGATCAACAAAGTCCTCAGCGGTCAGGTTTATGCCAGCCCCCGCACCGCCGCCACCATCCTGGACTCGCTCTCCCGCCCACGCTCTGCGGCCAGCACTTCAGTGCTCGGAAAATTAACAGACCGGGAACTTGAAATCCTGCGGCTCATTGGAAGGGGCAAGGACACCCACCAAATCGCCGCGGACCTTCACATCAGCCTGAAGACCGTCGATACCCACCGCAGTCACGTGCGGGAAAAACTTGAACTGAAAAGCACGACGGAACTAATCCACTACGCCGTCCGCTGGGTGGCTGACGAATGAGGAGTTGGTTTCGTTTTCTTTGCCGTCACCAATGGCAGGTGTGGTTTACGCTGAACACATCTCAGGATTCGCCTGAGTGGCATGGGGAGGCTCTGCCAATAGTTGTTCCGGGATCCGCCGGTAGGATCCACACATGACGGACATGATTCAGCCGTCATTTTCCATCAAAATCAAATCCATCATCACATGAATGCCCTATCTGCCTTGAACCGTTTGCATGCCCCCAGTTGGAGTCCTTTGGGAGATTCCGGAAAATTTGAGGACCGTCTTGCCAAATTATTCGGCTGGCATCCGGTGAGTAGACTGGGCAATGGCCTGGGAGGCGACAAGGAGACCATGACGGTGGCGGAGTGGTGTCCTCCGGTGGACATCAGCGAGGATGACATGGAATACCTGGTTAAAGCTGAGTTGCCGGAATTGAAGAAGGAGGAAGTCAAGGTCAGTGTCGAAAACGGCGAACTCGCTATTTCCGGTGAGCGCAAAACCGAAAAGGAGGAAAATGGCAAGAAATACCACCGCATTGAGCGGTCTTACGGAAGCTTTATCCGCAGCTTTATCCTGCCGGATTCGGTCAACCCCGAGAAGGTAACTGCGGAATTCAAGGATGGTATGCTGGTGGTGCATCTGCCCAAGGATGAAAAGGCTAAACCCAAGGCGATCTCCGTCAATATCACTTAATACTGCCCTCATGGGATATAATAGGGCCTGGTGGTTTTACGAATGGCTGGGACCGGGCCAGTCCCTTCCGAATCATCAACAGAGGTCAAATGCTCTGTGGGCCCCGTCAAATTTGTTCCAGGGGAATGGAGCGGGTGTGATAACGGAAGAGACGTGAAGGGCATCCCTGACTTTTTGCAGGGACCCTCTAGCAGGGACCAGTGAAGCAGGGTATTGGCCGCCTAACGCTGATTCCTGATCAAAGGAAGACTCGTATCCTGCAAAGCCAACCCCCCAAAACTCAAAAACATCAAACAATATGCAAAATAGCATCGCGTCAATTGAGACTGAAAATTCCGAAATGGCAAACCATAATGGAAGTGCAGATGGCCGCAAAATCCTGCTGGTCAATGGCGACCGGAAGCAACGCGCCCTGCATGCTGAAACACTTGCATTGTCCGGCTTTTCCACCTGCTGCGTCCCCAGCGGGCCTGATGCCTTGGAGGTCCTTGGGGGTGCGGTCCGTTTTGACGTGGTATTAACCGAGGAAGTGGTGCCTGGCCTCGGCGGCCGGGACCTGGTGCATGCCATGCGGGTCATGGGCAACCAAACCGCAGTGGTAATTCTTTCCCGTAATTTAGCCGGCAGGTTTCCCCCGGCTATGCCTCCCGACGAAATCGTCGAGGAAGTGCCCAGGGCAGCTTCGAGCCGGGAACTTCTATCGGCAGTCTACCGGGCCCTTCATGCGGATCACCCGGCTGAAATGTCATTTTCCTAATTATAATAGCAACATCCTATACGTATTTTGAAGTTTCCTGGTCTGGCTGCCGTAGCATCGATAGAGTTAATGTTCGGAAGGAGACAGGCCCGCCCCATCACAGGCGGTCCGGCACCGGGCCGGTCAGGCGGCCAAACAATCACCATAATTCCCCCATCCCCCCTGCACGAGGGCCGGAAGCCAGGCTTGTTAAGCAATAAATCTCCCCCGTGAAAGCCGTCGGGTTAGATCAAATGCCCCCGGAATCTCCGGCGTTGCCGGACAACGAAGGGCGTTTGCGGGCGACTGAAGAGGCGCTGAATCTTTCCCGCGAGGAAATGAAGAGGCGCCTGAACGAACGGCATGACCTCAAGGCAGCCCTTGATGCCCACTCCATCGTGGCGATCACCAATCCGAAGGGTGACATCACCTATCTGAACGACAAGTTTTGCGAAATTTCGCAATACACCCGTGAGGAGCTGTTGGGCCGGAATCACCGCCTCATCAATTCCGGCTATCACCCGAAGAAGTTCTTCACCGAAATGTGGCGGACCATTTCCCAAGGTGAAGTGTGGCGTGGGGAAGTCAGGAATTGCGCCAGGGATGGATCGTTCTACCGGGTTGGCACCACCATTTTTGCGTTTCTCAACAAAGCGGGGAAGCCGTTGCAATACATCGCCATTCGCACGGACATCACCATGCGCAAGCAATACGAAGAGCAATTGGCACAGATGGCGCGTTCGCTGGCGGAGAAGAACAAGGAATTGGAGGCTATCGTCGATGTGGCTTCGCACGTCTTGCGCTCGCCGCTCGTGAATATTCAAGGATTCAGCAAGGAGCTGGCAATCACCTGCGCCACGCTGCACTCGAAGCTAAGCGGACCGGAGTTCGAGGCCCTGCAGCGCGGGGGACTAGCGGAAAGCCTGATTCAGGAGTGTTGCTCGACTTGAAGCTTCCGGATTATCATGGAAAAGGACTGCTTGATCTTCTGGCGGACATCAGTCGCGCGGTCCCGTTCATCATTATTACCGGTCAGGGAGATGAGCGGGTGGCTGTGGACATGATGAAACGCGGGGCGCTGGATTATCTCGTCAAAGATGCGGAGTTCCTTGAATTTCTCCCGGCCGTGGTCCAACGATCACTGGCTCAGTTGGACAGAGAGACGCGGCTCGCCGCTGCCGAAGTCGAGCGTAAACGGCTCGAGCTGGAAGTCCTGGGTATCAGCGAGCGGGAGCAGCGGCGGGTGGGCGAAGAATTGCACGACGGACTTTTTCAGGTGCTTACGGCGATTTCTGTGTGGTCGGAGATTCTTCAACGCAGGCTCATCCCAATCTCAGCCTGCGATGCGGAGGTTGCCGCCTCGATTTCCCGCCATGCCCATGAGGCCTGTGCACTGGCGCGGATGCTGGCGCGCGGACTGTCCCCCGTTGATGTCGAAACCAACGGACTTTGCCATGCCTTGAACGAAATGGCTGGGAACACGGCAACACTCATGATGGTTGAATGCGATTTCCAGTGCCACGAGCCGGTTCTGGTCAAGGACGTCACCAAAGCGACTCACCGCGCGAATCTGACGCCGAGGCCTTCAAAATTCATGGCAAGGCTGCAGCCAGGGTGCGTGAGGATCCCTCCGCAGGATGGTGAAGGATGGTGACGAACCCGGCTGAAAATGCCGATTCAATGAAATTAAGCAAAAAATCAAAAGATCTTTAAACTATCTGCGGTTTGGCGTCGCCTGTTTGAATGATGACAGCATCCATCCATCAACAAACCGCCCGCCTCGGGCTGGCGATTTCAAGTCCGGTCCGGTTGAGGTCTTTGAATTTGCTCGCGCAGCGTCCGTGGCGCGTGAGCGAACTGGCGGATGAACTCGGTGAAAGCATGGCGGCCACCAGCGCTCACCTGAAGGTCCTGCGGGCGGCCTGCATGGTCTCCGTGGAGAAATCCGGTCGCGATCTGTGGTGCCGCGTGGCCTCCCGGGAGGTCATCCTATTGCTTTTCGCCGCTCACCGCGCCGCCGAGGCCCTGCTCCCGGAACTCCGGGAAGCCGGCCGCATCGCGGAGGAGGATCCATACCTTTTGCGGGAACGGAATTTGGAAAGCCTAACCGCCGGGGTAGCCCGCAAAAAGGCCACGCTGATTGATCTCCGGCCAGCGCGGGAATTCCAAGCGGGACATCTGCCAGGGGCCCAATCCTGGCCATACGACACCTTGGCCGGGGCAGATCTCGGAGCGCTGAAGGACCAGCCGGAGATTATCGGCTATTGCCGCGGGCCTTGGTGCCTGAAGGCCAGGTTAGGCGTCGAGACGCTGAACCAACGGGGCATCCCCGCCAAGCGGTTAGGGGCGGGCGTCGTCGAATGGCAGGCCGCCGGATTGCCCCTGACCCGCGATCCGCAAATTCCCTGACCCACCCTTTATGGAAAATCACTCCCCCCAAACACCCCCCAAAAAATGAACAGTCACCCTGCTAACACCAGCCGCCGCGGCTTCCTCACCCACGCCGGATCCCTCGGCCTCGGCGCCGCTTTCCTGCCCCTGACAGCTGTCGTGGCCCGCGCCGCCGCCCCCAAGGACGTTGCCCTGCCTAAAATCCCCGGATTGATCTTCGAGAAATTCGAAGCCGGCGGCATCTCGCACTACTCGTATTTCATTGGCGATCCGATATCCGGAACCGCGCTGATCATTGATCCGAAACGCGATGTCGATGACTACGTTGCCCTGGCAGAAAAACACCGCCTGAAAATCACCCACTCGTTCGAAACGCACATCCACGCGGATTTCGTCTCCGGCAGCAGGGAACTCACCCATCGCACCGGTTCTGCCGCCTGCGCCAGCATCGAGGGCGGCGCGAAATACGGCTTTCCGGTCCAGCCGCTTCGGGATGGCGGGGTCATCGATATAGGAAACATCCGGCTCAAGGCAATCCATACCCCCGGCCACACGCCGGAACACATGTCCTATCTGGCCTCGACCCTTTCGGCCCCAACAACATTCCAGGCGCTGTTCACAGGAGACTTCCTTTTCGCCGGCTCCGTCGGACGTCCGGATCTGATGGGCGTGGAAAACACCGACGCCCTCGCCCACAAGCTCTATGATTCGCTTCAGAACTCCTACAAGGATTTGCCCGATTCACTGCCGATCTTCCCGGCGCACGGCCCAGGTTCTCCTTGTGGAGCGGGCATCGTCCAGCGGGATGGAATTCCAACCTTGGGAATCGAACGGAAGAGCAACCCTGCGATGCAGTTCAAGGATCCCCAAAGCTTCATCAGGAACCTGCTCCAGACCCAGCCTCCGATTCCCTACTACTGGCCGAACATGAAGGTGGTCAATGCCAAGGGTCCCGGAATCCTCGGTGCCCTGACCGCTCCACAATCGCTGGGTCCCAAGGAATTCAAGAACCTGATCGCAGGAAAGGATATCCAGCTTCTGGACACCCGCAACATGCTTGGCTTTGGCGGCGGCCACATCGCCGGGGCGCTGAACATCGGTCATTCCTCCTCAGTCTCCATGTGGGGCGGTTGGCTGTTGGACCCCAAACTACCCATCGCCATGGTGACCCCCGCGCAGGGCACCCCTCTTGAAGTGGTAAGGTGGTTGGTTCGTGTCGGTATCGAAAAAATCGCGGGCACTCTGCAGGGCGGGATGGATGCATGGACCAGGCAAGGGGGTGATTTTGTCACCATAAATCAGATGTCGGTTCACGACCTGAACCGGCAAAGGAATAACAAGGATCTGCAAATTCTCGATGTGCGCCAACCCTCCGAGTGGGATCACGGCCACGTGCCGAATGCGCGCTACCTGTTTCTTCCAGAGATCGGCCAGCGCATGGGTGAACTGGACAAGTCCAAACCCGTCGTCGCCTATTGCGGCACCGGTTACCGGGCCAGCATCGCCTCCAGCCTGCTCAAGCGCGGTGGATTTAATGTCAGCAGCGTCCCCGGTTCGTTCGATGCCTGGCTCGCGGCCGGGTATGACGTGGTCGTTCCCGACTCCGCCGGAAAAGCTTCGGACACCCGCCGCGCCTGATTAAGGCCCCCCCCCCCCCCCCGCGATTTTGATCATGAAATTTTATCTGCCGATCCTAACAATGGCGGTGGTGGCTTTGGCTCAGCCTGCCCCCGCCGCCCTGAAGGAGGGAGACCGTCGCGTTTCCCTTGCTTACGTCAACGATATCCACGCCCAACTGGAACCTCATCCGGAACTCTTCTGGTCGGATGGAAAGCAAGACTACGTCCGCAACGCCGGGGGCCTCAGCCGCATGGCCACCGTTTTCAAGGAACTCCGCGCCCAGCGTCCCGGCGAAATGCTGTTCATCGACGGTGGAGACACGATCCAAGGTTCGGGGCCGGCCGCGTGGACCGAAGGCAAGGTCGTGGTGGAGCCCATGAATGCCTTGGGACTCGATGTAGCGATCCCGGGAAACTGGGCGGTGACCTACGGTGCCGAAGCATGGAAAGCACGCGCCAGGGAGTTTAACTACAAGATGGTCGCGGCGAACATGTCGGATAATTCCGGCCAGCAGCTCTTCGATCCATATGTCATTAAGGTGGTCAATGGAGTGCGCCTGGGTATCCTCGGCTTCACCGAGCCCGATATCCCCACCCGCCAGCCGCCTTACATGAGCGAGGGGCTCGCTTTTCAGGAATCTGACGTCCTGCAGCCGTTGATCAATGAGTTGAGGAATGAGCATAGGGTCGATCTGGTCATCGTGGTCTCCCATATCGGATTGCCCCGCGCCGTCGGCCTCGCGCAATCCCTCAAGGGAGTGGATATCATGCTGTCCGCCGACACCCACGAGCGGACCTACGAACCCATCATCCACGGCGATACCTGGGTCGTGGAGGCAGGGGCGTTCGGATCTTTTGTCGGACTGCTGGACATTCATGTCGATTCCGCGAACAGGATCATCAAACGCTCATGGCGGTTGATCGAGCTGCGTCCCGAACTGTTCCCCGAGGATCCGGCAGTCAAACAAATCGTGGAAAACTCGCTGGCTCCGCACCGTGAAAAGATGAATCAGGTAATTGGTCACACCAACGTCTGGCTCTCCCGCTATCAGGTTCTCAATACCTCCATAGACAATGTCGTCGCCGATGCCATCCGCAAATCCACGGGCTCGGACATCGCACTGAGCAATGGCTATCGTTTCGCTCCACCCACCGCTCCGGGTGCCATCACCGAGGCGGATCTCTGGACGTGGCTGCCCATCGATCTCCAGCTCAAGACGGGCATGGCCAGCGGATCCCAGCTATTGAAATACTGGGAAGAGGAACTGGAAAACGTCTTTTCCAACGACCCGGACCGGCTTTTTGGCGGCTGGTTGCCACGCATCTCCGGGTTGAAAGTCGAATTTAAGCGTGAGGCTGCCCCTGACAAGCGCCTTCATCAACTCCTGGTCGACGGCAAAGCCATCGGGCCGGATCAAACCTACAGCATCAGCGCCGGCCATCGCCAGGGAGCGCCCGATGACAGCGTGCACCGTGTTCCGGGATGCCAATTGATCCGGAAAGTGGCCCTAACCACCCACGATGCCGTCCGCGCCTATCTGGGAAGCTACCTGCCCATTGCCACCGAAGGCGAACCCAATGTCCGGTGCATCGACTGCCCTGACATCATTCGCTCTCAATATCTTGAAAACACCCAATCAACCCCGTCATTCTGATCCTGCCATGAAACCAACATCATCATCCCCGGGGCGCCTGCGTGCCCGCTCGCTCTCCGCCATCGCCTCCCTTGCCGCAGTCACACTCGGCATGGCCGCTTTCAGTCAACTCCAAGCCGCAGAGCCCGCGCCCGCCGACAATCGCCCGGTCACCGGATTGAAATTTGAAGGCCCCATCAAGGTGGTCTATCAGATCACCAGCGCCGACATGAAAGAGGGTGTCAACAAGGGCCTTTTCTATCTGAAGAAGGTGCATCAGCTCTACACGGAGGCCGGCGTCGATCCGTCCCGGCTGGATATCAAGGCGGTGTTCCATGACGACGCCTCCCCGCATGTCCTCACTGACGGTTCCTGGGACAAGCATCAGAAAACCACCGGCGGAAATCCGAACACCGCGATAATCAGGGAACTCACCGCGCTCGGAATCGACATCGAACTCTGCAACACCCGCCGCCTCTCCATGAAATGGGAGAAATCCGACATCCATTCCGATGTCATCCTCGTCAGCGGAGCCTATCCGCGTCTCACCGATCTGCAATTGCTCGGTTATGCCTACATCAAACTCTGAAGTTCAAAACACCATGACCTCTTCCATTCGCACCGCCCTTGCCGGCGCTCTGCTTGCCGCCCTATCATCCACGCCCGCAGCATTCGCCGGGGCTGCTGCGGCTTCGGATTCCAAAACGAAAACGGAATGGCGCACCGACTTCCCCGCCGCCTTGGCCGACGCCGCCAAACAAAACAAGACCGTCCTGCTCCGTTTCACCGCCACCTGGTGCGGTCCGTGCCGGGTGATGGACGCCCGGGTCTGGCCGGACCCGGCCGTGCAGGCTGAACTCGCGGAAAAATATATCAGCGTGAAAAGCGATATCGATGAAAAGGCGAACCAACTCCTGGCTCAAAAATACGGAGTCCGCGGAGTTCCCACTCTTCTGCTGCTGGACAGCACCGGTATGGAAATCGCCCGCAGCGGATTTATGAGCGCCCCCGCCACGGTGAAATTTCTAATCGCCGGCCCGGCCGGGGCGGCCCAGCCCTGAGGCTGGGACAGGTCAAACCGCCCGGTCCAATCGTGGAAGTGCCTTCGCCGGGTGGGTGGTGGAATCATGGGATTGGGAAGAGGGTGTATGATTTTGTGGAGGGATGCCATCACAGGAACCTTAGGGTGCGCCAGGAAGACCCGAACCTTTTTCTGACGGAATGGTCGCGCTCGCTAGATGGGGTTCATACCTGCTTCTCAACCTGTTCCTGACAGCTTTGGCGCACCTGGGCCAACCGGTTCGCGAACCGTTCCCGGTCGCCCGGAGCCTCGATGGTTCGTGCGGCCAGTTCGGCGATGCATTCCACTTGTTCCAGCAGAACTTTCCGACGGTCCGAGCGTTCCGTGAGGCCAGCAATGGTTTGCAGCGCGTCAAGCATCCGCAACATGATGCGCAGGTTGCCTCCAGCGCTGCCGCGGATTTCATCAAACGATTCAGCGACCAGGCCCGCGAAGGTCTGACCGATGGCGATCAGCCGCAACACCCCGTCCTCATGGCGGTGCGGGGAAGGGATTTCCCTGGAGGCCAGCCGCGCCAGGATCGCCGTCAAATAATCCAAGCACATCACGGCCGTCGTGGTGTCGTTGATGCCGGGGGAGAGCGCCCGCAGCGCCATGTCCACAAGCTGGCGGATGCCGAACCCGCAGTCCTGTCTCACGGTGCGGTAGCGGTCGATGTGGTAGGCGGAAAGCAGCCCGGCAATGAACTCCTCGTCCGGAGGGTTTTCCAGAGCGACCGAGACAAGCGGGGTTTTCTCCACCACGAATTTTCCGATGCCGAGTTCCATACGCACGATCGTATGGTGATCCCGGGCCAGGCGCAGGAGTGCGGCGTGATCCACCCGTTGGAGATAGCCGCTGCGGTCGGCGGGGACAGCCTGCCACTTCCGCGACAGCAATGGCGGCAGGGGGGGGGCGGCTTCGACATGCGATGGCTCCTGTCCCGAATCCGCGGGGAAAAGCCGCTCCACAGCGGACAGCGTTTCCCTGGTCACGGAGGCAATGATACTCGAGGCTTGGATCGAAGAGGCGATGTGATGGATAAAGAAAATGAGCGTTCCGATACCGCCGATCGCCAGCACGACACTGAAGGCTACAGAAATGCCCGGAACAAACCCGCCCTCGTCACCCCCCCGGATGGTGCGCAGGACGATGAGACAGTAGGTAAAAATTCCGGCGAAAATCCCGAGCACTACCTGGGTGACGCGGTCACCCATGAAAGTCCGCAGCACCCGCGAAGTGTATTGGCTGGAAGCCAAAGTCAGCGCCACCAGAGTCATCGAAAACGTGACCCCCACCACCGTTGTCATCGACCCCGCAATGGTGGCCAGGATTCCGCTGGAGCCTGCGGCGCTGGCACCGAAAAGTCGCGGCCAATCGTCCATCCAGTCCCGGTTGGAGTAGGAATCCGCCTCGACGAGGCCCAAGGCCAGGACCGCACTGAACGCCACGATCAGCGCCGGCAGAAACCAAAAACTTTCGAGCAGATTGCTCCAGATCTGTTTGAGTATATTCATAGCGGGGGGCCGGCCGGACGGAATCTGTGGGTTTGCCGGTGGGATCTGCCGGGTATTTTGTCAGAATCGGAAGGTGAGCCCGGCTCCAACTCCATATTTGGAATCCCACAGCGCGGTGGCAGAAACGTATTGGGTAAGCGCATAGGACAGCCCCGCCTGGTAGGACCATTGCTCGACAGTGTCAAACTCTACTTCCCCGAAAATCCCCAGCCGCGGGGTAAGCATGAGTTCCCGTTCGAGCATGAACCGGGCTTCGCCCTTATCGTCGATCCATGCCTGGGACTGGACATTCCCCGGAAGAAGATAGCGGATGCCGGCGATCGCCCGCTCGTCCTCGCGGGTGGTATTCACACCCTCCGCATAGACGCCGGCAAAGAGAGTGGTGAAACGGTTGAAGTACCGGCTGTAGGTGAGATCGCCTTCCCACGCGGTGCCTTCCGTGCGGGCCCAGCCGGCCTCCCAGGCCAGCGAGATGATGTTCAGGGGATCGGAAAAGGTGATAGTTCCCTGGGTCTCATTGCTGAGGAGATCGGCGTGACCGTAGAAGAACCATGGATTTGATTTCGCATAGATTTCGTCCCGGATTTCCGCGGGTTCCGGAGCCGGGGTGAAGCCTTCGTATTCCACCACGCGGGCCATCCCGCTCATCATGTGGTAAAGCAGATGGCAGTGGAAAAACCAGTCGCCCGGTTCGTCCGCCATGAACTCGATAACCGTCGTGGTCATCGGCGCGACATCCACGGTGTGCTTGAGCGGCGAGCGGTCGCCCTGGCCGTTGATCACGCGGAAGAAGTGGCCGTGAAGGTGCATGGGGTGATGCATCATGGTCCGGTTGATCATGATGAAACGGATCACTTCGCCTTCGCGGATCAGGATGTCGTTGTCCGGGCTGACTGGCTTGTTATTGATCATCCAGACGTAGCGGTTCATATCGCCATCCAGAGTGAGTCGGAAGTCCCGGCGCGGTGCCCTTTTCGGAAAGGATGTGTTTTTCACCGCCCGCAGCATTTTGTAGGGAGCAAACGGGCGCTCCTTCGACATCATGGAGTCGGTGGCGAGCATTGTGGAATGCGCGGCATCTTCACGGAGTAGAAAATCATACCACTTCGTCGGGTTTTGTTTCACCCCCGCATCCTTGTCCATCTCCGGCATGGAAGGCATGGATTTCATCTCCATCTTCATTTTCGAATGATCCATCGCGGGTTCCTTCATCTCACTGTGATCCATACCGGACATATCCATACCGGACATATCCATTCCGGAATGGTCCATGCCTTCCATTGCCGTGGGCATTGTCATGCCGTCACCGTGCGACATCCCGCCCATGTCCATTTCCATGTTCATTCCGGGCTGGTCGAATTTCCCGGCATCCACATCGCGGTCGGGCATCCCCATCGTGCCGGCTGGAGTGAGCGCGAAGGCGTTTTTCAAGTTAAATCCCATCATGGTGTCATAGACGAAGGGCTTGGGCAGATCGCTCGCCGCCTTGCGCCCGCCGGTGCCAATCCAAAGCGAGCTGTGGCCGGAACCATCGTGCGCAGTCGCGCGGAATTCCCCGGCTCCGTCTGGCGGGACTTTCACAAGCACATCGTAGGTTTCCGCAACCCCGATGAGAATGGGTTTCATCATTTTCACAGGCTCCACCGCCTGCCCGTCCGCTCCGACGATGGTCATGGGACCGCCCGCGTAGCTGAGGTGGAAAAAGGTGCTGGCCGAGCCATTGATCACCCGCAACCGGACGGTTTTGCCGCGTTTCGCGGCGAGGTGTTCCTCGGGCTTTCCATTCACGAGAAACGAATCGTAGGCGACATCTGCGAGATCCATCGCAGGCATGCGCATCGCCTCCCTTTGGAAATACTCGCTCAGTTTGCCGGTTTTCGCAGCACCCAGAACGCTCTGCGCGGTTTTCTTTTGCACTCCGAAAAATTCGGAACCCCGCCGCAGATTGCGCAGAATTTCCTTCGGGTTGCGGTCCGTCCAATCCGAGAGCACCACCACATGATCCTTGTCTTCGCCATGATGTTTCTCCTTCGGCAGGATCACGATGGAGCCAAAGAGTCCGCGTTGCTCCTGCAATCCTGAATGGGAATGATACCAGTAGGTGCCCGTCTGACGGATCGGGAATCGGTAGGTGAAAGTGGTGCCCGGCTTGATCGGGGGGAACGAAATAAACGGCACCCCATCCATATCGGGCGGGACGAGAAGTCCGTGCCAATGGACGGAGGTGGGGACGTCCATCGAGTTCGTGACATGAATCACGGCGGTGTCGCCCTCGGTGAAGCGCAGGGTGGGGCCCGGAATGCCGCCGTTGATGGTCATTCCGGCGACGATCCGGCCGGTGATGTTCCACTTCTCCCCGGCAATGGTTAGATTGTATTCGACGGCTTTGGCAGAGGCGCTGGCAGTCAAAACAACTAAGGTGAACAGGATGGCTTTCATGGTGGTGGGGTGGGTTATTTCCTGGCTTCGAGATCCGCGATGAGGGCTTTCATTTCCGCGATTTCCTTGCGCTGGGCGTCGATGATTTTATCAGCAAGCTCGCGCACCCGGGGATCTTCAATCGTGGCCCGTTCACTTGTCAGAATGGCGATGGAGTGATGGGGGATCATGGCTTTCATCCAGGAGATTTCCCCGACGGTCGCCTGACTGCGGACGAGCCAGAGGCAGAGGGCGAAGACGGCTGCGCCGCCGCCGAAGATCGCGAAATTGACCATTTTGTTTGGATACATTCCGAGCATGAAAATTAGCATCACGATCGCCATGGCAGCTCCCATCAGCACCGCCATGTAGGCGCGGGTTTCGCTCCAGAACAGGTGGTCGAAGCTGTAGGTGTTAAGATACATCAGGATCATCATCACTACCGTTGAGGTGGCGATCATGGCGAGGAATTTCGGGTAGGGGTTGGGTTTATCGTGGTTCATGGTGTTTGTTTTTTTGTGGGTGTGACGCTGCGAGCTTTTCATAAGCACCCTCGGTGGTGAGGAAAACTCGTCCGGAACCGAGTTGTTCGAGGAACTCCGTGCCGGCGAGCCGGTCCATCACCGGACCTTTGACCTCGGTAAGGTAAAGTTCGATGCCGGCTTCCTGCATCCGCGTGCGGAGGTCCGTCAGCGTCTC
>JBBQWG010000007.1:0-154161 GCA_038210825.1 Verrucomicrobiales bacterium | reverse complement strand
GAGGAGAGTTGAAAGTTGAAAGTTAAAAGTTAAAAGTTAAAAGTTGATAGTTGATAGTTGATAGTTGATAGTTGAGAGTTGAGAGTTGAGAGGTGAGAGTTGAGAGTTGAGAGTTGAGAGGTGAGAGGTGAGAGGTGAGAGTTGAGAGTTGAGAGTTGAGAGTTGAGAGGTGAGAGGTGAGAGGTGAGAGGTGAGAGGTGAGAGGTGAGAGGTGAGAGGTGAGAGGTGAGAGGTGAGAGGTGAGAGGTGAGAGGTGAGAGGTGAGAGGTGAGAGTTGAGAGGTGAGAGTTGAGAGTGGGGAATTGGGAGGAAAAGATTGGGAGATGGTGGATAGGGGATGCCGGATCGGGGTTGGAGAACGGGGTGGGCCGGGTTCAGGCTGGTTTCTTCCTAACGGGGCGCTTCCACGGTGCGGAGGAGATTGGTGAGGAAATCGTCGGTCCGCTGGCCGCTGATGGCGAGTTCGGGGGCGAGGGCTACGCGGTGCCGCAGCACGGGGAGGGCGGCGGATTTGATATCGTCAGGGGTGACATAGTTCCGGCCCGAGAGCAGGGCGAAGGCTTTGGCGACCTTGACAAGAGCGATGGCCCCGCGGGTGCCGGCCCCGAGGGCCATACCCTGGCTGCCCCGGGTGGCGCGCACGAGGCGCACCGCGTAGGCGATGACGTCCGGCACGCAGGCCACGCGCGCGGCGAGCGACTGGAGCTGCAGAATATCCTGGGAGGAGGCGAAGGGCTGGATCTGCCGGGAGCTCAGGGTATCCGCCCCGGAAGTGCTGCCGGCCACGATGGCTTCCTCGTGGTCTGCGGTTGGGTAATCAATCTGCACTTTCATGAGAAAGCGGTCCAGTTGCGCCTCCGGCAAGGGATAGGTGCCTTCCTGTTCGATCGGGTTTTGAGTGGCGAGGGTCATGAAAGGCGGAGCCACCGGAAGCGTCTGGCCGTCGATGGTAACCTGGTTTTCCTGCATGACTTCCAGCAGGGCGGCCTGGGTTTTGGCAGGAGCCCGGTTGATTTCGTCAGCCAGCAGCAAGTTGCAGAAGACGGGCCCCTGTTTGAGGCGGAACTCCTGACGTCCCATATCGTAGAGGGTATGGCCGGTAACATCGCCGGGCATCAGATCAGGGGTGAACTGGATGCGCCGGAACTGTCCGCCAAAGGTGGCGGCGAGGGCCAGCACCAGATGGGTCTTGCCCAGTCCGGGTTTGCCTTCCAGCAGCACGTGGCCGCCAGCGATGAAAGCCACCAGCACCTGGTCCAACACGTCAGGCTGGCCCAGGACCACGGAACCCACCGCCGACCGCATGCGGTGCAGCAGGGAGGAAGCCTGGGTGAAGGGCGTTTCCGCCTCCGGGGGAGGCGGGAGGACCGGATAGGGAGAGTCGTTTGTCAGGGTTGAGTCCATGGTGCAGAAGATGTGAGGGAGGGTAACGCCGGGTGAAGTCAGGAAAGGCTTGTGTAATGAGCCAGGGGAAACGGGCAGTGGTTACGCGGCCGGGAGCCGCGGCAGGTCGAAGGAATGGAGCAGAGTCTGAAGATCGGCCAGTTGCCGGGTGAGGAGGCGCGCGTCGTGGGTGGTGCCGCCCTGCAGGGCGGAATCCACGCGTTCGGGCGGCAGACCGGCGCGGGTGGCCAGCAGGGAAGTGAACCACCGGTCCCCGGGACGCAGTCCCTGGCGTCGGGCGGCGGAGAGCACGGCCTGGCGGGGCGCTTCGAGCAGGGCATCGGTCAGGTGTTCCTTCCAGAGGAAAGCGCCGGATTCCTCAAGGTGGGTGGCAAAGCGCCGTTCCTGCCGGCGGTTCAGCGCGCGCATTGGACCAAAAAGGAGCAGCACACTCCAGAGCCAGAACGCCAGCAGGAACCCTGCGGCCAGCAGGGCCGTCCAGGCATATTCCCATAACATGTCCCACAGACTGACGCGCCCGGCCTTGATGAAACTAACGGAATACACCTGGCCGGTCTGGGCGGTCAGGGCCAGGAGCAGGGCAGCATGGTCGTCGTCATCGATCCAGCGGTTCCGGAAGGCATGGCCGTCGGCGAGCAGGGTAATGCGCCCGTTGCCGCTTTCCATGGAGGCCAGCGGGGTATCCCGGGAGGATCCCGCCACAAACCCCACCGGCCCCGTGGCTCCGGAAACATCAAAACGCAGGTCTTCGGCCAGACTGAGGTTGAATTCCGTTTCTCCGATCCTGACAGAATCGGCGGTGGCCGCTCCGCCTGCCTTGTCCATGATGCGCACTCCCAGTTCAGCCAGCAGAGGATGCATTTCCGGGCGGCTGCTGCCCCCGGAGCCATAGGAACCCCAGTCATGGTGATAGTGTTCCCCGCCGGCGGCGACATAGATGACATGTCCGCCCCGGCGGGTCCAGTCGATGACATGGCGGGCGAGGGCGGCAGAGGAAATGGCATCTGCGGGAACCATGAGCACACTGTCCGGATCCGGCAAATCCAGCACCCCGCGCTGGACGAGGACAGGATAACCGTTTTTTTCGAGCAGGCGGGTGGCCGCCAGCCATGGATTTTTTTTGGCTTCGCCGAGGTGCCCGATTTCCTTTTCCTTTTCCTTCCATTGGCCTTTGCAGCCAGTCAGGAACAGGCTGGCACCCACGACCATGAGGAGAGTCAGGCCAGGTGCTGCGGCCCGGGCGGGAGAGGGATCCATGGGGGCCGTGAGGGCAAAGGGCCAACGGTCACACAAGGCCCGCATGCCTGCATCCTCCGGCGGGGTTTTCCCATAGGCGGTGGCCAGCCATGTGTGGGTCAGGTCGGAGAAATAGGCCCGCCGTGCCGCGTCGGGCAAAGCTCCGGCATGCCGGAGGCAATCTCCTTCGGTATCACTTTCGCGGATGGGCACGGTGCCCTGTTCCATGAGCCATGCGAGGGAACCGCGGTAAAGCAGGCGGACGGCTCCGGCAGTGTCTCCCGCCTGCCATGCCAGCCATGCTGCGGTGGGCACGTCGGGGGGCAGGGATTCCGGAGTGACTTCCATGCCCATGACCACGCGGGGCCCGGGACCGCGCCCGGGGCGCGGCGCAGCGGGGCGGTGCAGGCGCAGGGCCCGCCAGACGAGGCGGCCCAGCCAGAATAACAGGGCGGCGAGGGCCGTGGCCCAAATCAGACGGAAGGCAATCTCTTTCCAATCCCCTGAGAAGAATTTCTTGACGGCATCGGCCACTCCCTGGAGCCAGCCCCAGTCCCAGCCGGCCGGTTCCGGGGAAGTGGTGGGCGGGGCGGGCTTTTTGGACTTCAGCCATGACCAGTCCGGCTCCCACGTTTTGGTTTTTTCCACGTGTTCCGTAAAGTCAGGATGGGCAAGGATTTCCTTGATTTGTTGGGCAGCCTCCTGCTTGTCTGCGGCGGGTGCCGCGGAAGGTCCGGCCAGGCCGAACGTTAGGATAAGGGCGAGTATTCCGGCCGCATGGGAGCTGCTGGTGCCGGTTTTGGCACTGAGCCGGCTCCCGAGCTGGCGGAAGGCGAGATCCACGTCCCAGCCTTCAAGGTGGGTGCGGCTGTTGATATACAGCCCAAAGCCTCCGCCGGCGTAGAAGGGTTCCAGCAGGGCCACGGCCATCATGTAACAGGCCGCCAGAGCCCAGAGCAGCCCGGATGGCGGCGGGATGTCCCTTTGCAGATTGAGGGCCGGATGACTCAGCCATTCGGTGATATCTTCCGGGAGCAGCGGGCTCAGGCCGGCCCACAGCCCGATGATTACCGCGAGTTCCAGCAGCAGAAACACCTGCATGAAACCAAAGGCGGCGGCTCCGCCGTGTTTGTTCAGAATGCTGGTGCGGCTTTGATAGAGTTTTCCTGTCAGTCCTTCCAGCACCACCACCGGCATGGTGAAGCTGCGCGAGCTGGACAAGCGTCCCCACAACAACGACAGCCCCAGCCGCCGGGTCAGCAGCCGGGGCCATTCCCGGAGTTGTTCCTTCAGGGAAGGGGCTGCCCCAAACAGGGCCCGGCCGAGATAAAAAAGAGTTACCCGGTCATACAGGGGTTTCAGCCACCAAACCACCAAAACCAATATCTGGGGATAGTCCGACAATACCAGGGTCAGCAGCCCCCAGAGAGGAAGGAGGAAGAGAAACCAGCCCTTGTAAACGCCGGCCGCATGACGGCGCACCATGGCCAGTCCCAGGTCCACCGCTTCCGCATCCGAGCGCGGGCGCAGCACGGCCGAGATGTGTTCAAGTTTCATCGGCGGCACCCCTCCCGGCAAACAATAACCATCCACCCACCAGCAGCCAGCCGGCAATCCCCACGGCGTATTTGATGGGCGGAATCACCGTCGAGGCGGACCAGAAGCCTTCCACAAACGCCGCTACTAACAACAGCAAGGGGCCGCCGTAGATCAGGGGCAATGCCGATTTGGCAGTCACTTTCAGGGCGTCAGCCCGGCTCAGCCCCTCCGGATTCAACACCGCCATGCCCAGCCGGGTGCCCGCCACCCCACAGATGATCAGCCCCATCAGTTCATAGGAGGAGTGACCGGCCACAAAGGTGTAAAAGCGTTCGGTGTTCCCGGCGTAGTGCACATAACCAAACATGGCACCCAGCATGATGCCCTGCAGGGCGGTCACCAGCACGGCCCCCAGCGTGGCCAGCACCCCGCCGGCAATCATGCGCAGCCCGATTCCGATATTGTTATAAACGTAAAAGGCAAACATCATGAAGTCCGAGTCAAACTTCCCGCGGGATCCCGACAGGGTCGACTTGGAGCCATACATGCTGTCCAGTTGTTCCATGGTGCCCTCGTCGAGCACCGCAAAAATCCAGCGTTCATCATGATAGGCCGCCAGGATAAAGGCGGTCATGGGTCCCCAGAACAGCAGCATATTGAGCCAGAAAAGCTTCCACTCCCGCCGCACCGCCCGCGGGCAACTGGACCAGAGACGGGCGGGATGGTCGCGCCGGTCCATCAGGGTGCCGCGGGTCAGGGCTTCCCGGGTGCTGATCACCAGTTCGTTGAGCCGGGCGCAGAGCCTCGCTCCATACATCCGGTGCTGGGCCAGCGAGAGGTCGGCACACAACTGGCGGTAGAGCTGCGGGAGCCGCACCTGATCCGGGGTAAACTGCCGTTTCTGCACCGCCCGCAGCAGATGCTCGGTCTCTGCCCAGCGGGGAGCATGTTCCTGTTCGAAGCGGAGTTGGGTCACGGCAATGAAGATTGGATAGGGGGGCGGGCCATCAGGAATCCCGCAGCCAGAATCCGATCCCGGCAAGACGGCGGACTCCCTCCGGACCGGTGGAACCGGTCAGGAGCTGCACTTGTCCGGCCAATTCCTCCCGGCGGCTTTCCGACCACATGGGCAGGCGTTCGTTGAACCGGATGATGGCGGCGCGTTCCTCCCGGCTCAGAGCCACTCCCGGTGGGCGGGCTTCGGTCCATGGTTGCTGGGGCATCAGGGCGGGTTGTCCTCCCTGCGGGGCGGAATAAATAACCATGGTGTCCGCGACCAGATCACCCAGCCGCTGAAAGCGCCGGCTCATCAGGCAGGAGGCCAGTCCGGTCAGATAGGCAAGCGGCAGAAAATCCGCTACCCTCAGCAGATTGCGCAGGATGGCCGCCGTCCATGTCAGGGGGGCACCTGACGTCATAACTACTTTCAGACCCGAGCCTTTTTTGCCCGGGGTGGCGCCGCGGAATTTTTCATAGACCACCCGGTAGCCCCAACTCATGAAAAAACCAAACAACAGGGCAAGGCCACTACTTCCTTCAAGGCCGATCAGGAAGGCTCCCGCCAGAAAAATCAAGGTCCCCATGAGGTAGATCAAACCGATCCATAACAAATCCACCAGCCACGCCTTGGCGCGGACCACAGGCCCGGCGGGATGCAGTTCCACCTCCACGCCGGAGGCCAGTTCGATGCGTTGCATCGTATCCAGGCGGTCGGGCAGGGCGGAGGTCATCAGGCGCATGCTGTAAACGGGCTGTCAGGGGTTTTCAAGCTTGACCCTGGGCGGGAAGTGCCGGAAGGCGGAGCATGGCCGGGGAGAATGTTTATGCGCCGCCGTCGGCAGAGTTGCAGCCTCCCGTGGAGGTTCCCTCCATGGAGGACCTTGTGCCCGACGGGGTGATTGCCGAATTCCGCAAAATGACCAACTGGGTCCGTTTTGCCGGGGATGCCCTGACGCTGGGCGGGTTCCTTGTGGCGGTCCTTCCGGTTTTTTATTTTTCGGACGGCGTGTGGGTGGGGCTGCCCCTGTCGTTGCTGCTGGTCGTGCTGGGCCGTTATCTGCGGGCTCAGTCGGCTGCCGTCCGCATGGTGCTGCGGCGCGGGGAATACCAGGATCTTCTGGCGGTCCTGGTCTATCAAAGGAAGTTTTGGCGGCTGCTGGGCATGGCGCTGTTGGCATCGCTTGCCGGAGGGGCGGCTGTGATGCTGTCAGGGATCCCGGCGGGTGATTTTTTCAGGTGACAGGGCCCTTAAAGATTTTTCACGGTCCGGGCTCCGCCCGTTTGATTTCTTCCGGGGCATCCAACTTGAGGAAACGGGAGGTTAGGAGCAGATCCCAAGCCTGTTGCAGCACCGGGTCCGGCCGGAGCGGAGGCTGGGCCGGAGTGGACGTGGGGGCCGGGCTGGCCAGAAGTTCCGGGGGAAGGCCGGCCATCAGGGCGGCCTCGTTCGGGCGTGGCCGGTCGGTTTCCGTCAGATGCAGTTCCAGGACTGCGGGATCCCTCAAGGCGAGCAGGGAGGCGCGGGAATCCGCTGCGGGTTTCACCGGCACCATGGCTGCCAACGGAATGCCCGAAAGCCGGCTGCCGTCCGGCCAGGAGGCTGTGGCAGAGGGCAGGCGCAGAATATGGTTTGTTCCCAGGGGCCGGTCGATGGATTCCGTCAGGCGGCCCCGGGTGGGGCTTCCCAGGGTCAGGGCTCCGCGATGCCGGACCAGGACATGGGCGGCCAGTTCCAGCACCGGGGGGGTCGTGTCGTCGGTCAGCAGCCAAACTTCCCGGTTCCAAGATTGGGGGCCGTGACTGCGATGGGCCCCGGCTGCTTCCGGTTTGCTGCGGACAACTTGAAATAGGGGAGTGTCCGGGGGAACAAAGATGCCGGTCAGGGCGGCGGCCTGTGCCAACGGGCCGGGAGGCAAAGGCACCCGGAGGTCCATGATCAAATGGGATACTTCGGAGGGAAGGCTGTCCAGAAAGGCCCTGAGGGAAACGATGGAGGACTCATCCAGTCCGCCCGGCCTGACATAAGCCGCCGTTTCCCCCAGCCTGGCCAGCAGAGCCGGTGCGGGAGCTACGGAAGCGGAAGCGGCTTCAGCCTTTGTCAGGAGCACCGCCCCCGTGGTGCCGTCCGCAAGCAAACTTCTCAGGGCGGCCCGGTTCAGCGCCTCCTGCGAGAGGGCGGCGGGATCGGCCGCATGAAGGCTGAGCCATTGAAATATCTCCTGAACCCCAGCGGCGTCGAGGCTGCCCAGCGGATCTGTTGCCGGTGAGGGACCAGTGGCACCCGCCGGCCCGCCCGCGATCAGGCTCCATCCAATCCAAAACAAAGGGCGGGACGGCATGGGGTTGTCAGGACATGGTGCACGGGGAGGGGATCGAACCCCCGACCAACTCGGTGTAAGCGAGCCGCTCTACCGCTGAGCTACCCGTGCCAAGGCACGGGATCATGGTGCGCAAAGCGGACGGGCCTGCAAGAGAAGATTGGTTGCCGGATCGATTCCTGAGCCAGGGCGCGCCGCGGCAGCGCTTGCGGGGGGCAGATCCCCCGGCGGCCGGCACCTCCCGGCTTGCATCCCTGCCGCTCCGGGCACCTGTTACTCCATCTGAAAGCCCGGTTCTGCTCTACCCGTAACGCTTCCACTTGTTTCCCATGAATTCCTCCGCCCTCCGCCTGCCTGCCGTCGCCTCTCTTCTTCTTGCCTTCACTCCCCTGGCAGCAGTGGCGGATGACTGGTATTCATGGCGCGGGCCAACCCAGGACGGCCGCAGCGCCGAAAAGTATGACGAAAATGTCTTCCCGGAAAGCCCGGACTGGACCTTCGACATTGCCGCCCGCGGGGCTCCTGTGATCGCCAATGGCCGGATTTTCCTCTTTTTCTACAAAGGGGAAGGGGCGACCCAGGCGGAAGGCCTTGCCTGTTTCGATGAAAAAACCGGGAAACTGCTCTGGGAAAAGCGCCTCCCGGACTTTTTGAGCGACAATGCCTACAGCCGATACGCCATCGGCAGTCCCACGGTGGATAAGGAAACCGGTCTGATCTACCTCATGTCCACCGCCGGCGAACTGGTGGCCGTGGACCGGGATGGCAAAACCCTTTGGCAGCGCAGTTTGATGGAGGAAGTGGGCCGCATCAGCTTCCCCAATGGGCGCACTGGGGCACCCGTGATTGTGGGGGATTTGGTGATTGTGCGCGGCATCACCGCCAACTGGGGGGGCGACGGCCCGGCCCGCGACCGGTTTTATGCCTATCAAAAGCAGTCCGGGGATCTGGTTTGGGTCTCCACGCCGGGGGCGCAGCCTCAGGACAGTTCTTTTTCCACGGGTATCCTTGAAAACCGGGACGGGGTCCCGGTAATGTATGCCACCACCGGCTGCGGCCATTTTGTGGCCATGAATGCTCTGACCGGCAAGCCGCTCTGGCGCTTCCAGGCGGCCAAGGGCGGAGTCAATGCCTCCTGCATTCTGGTAGATGGGAAGCTCATTGCCGCGCATGACAAGGAAAATTTTGATACCACCAGCACGGGTGGATTGGAGTGCATCCGCATCCCGGAAGGAAATCTGCCGCCCGGTCCTCCTGAAGATCCGGTCCCGGTGTTGCCTCACTCTGCGGAAGTCTGGCGGCTTCCGTATGCTGCGGAAACCAGTTCCCCTGTGTATGCCGATGGCATGGTCTTTCAGGTGGCGACCACCGGCATGCTCTACGCCGCCGACCCGGAAACCGGCAACCCTTTGTGGGAAGAAAAACTCGGTCCGGGCAACCTCCACGCCTCACCGGTTTACGTCAATGGACTGCTTTATGTCCCGATTCTCAATGATGTGGCCAGCGAGGATGGCCTGTTGTTTGTCATCAAGCCTACCAAGGAAAAAGCGGAAGTCATCAAACGCGTCAAGTTGTCAGGCTTTGCCCTTGGCCCTCCCGCGGTAGCCAATGGCAAGCTATACCTCAGCACCACGAAAAAGCTCCATGTCTATACCATCGCCAAAGGAGCCATTACGGGCAAAGGCAACTGGTTCACGTTGCCGAAAGTCCAGCCGGGACCGGTCGCTTCCCTGCAGCCGCTTCCCCAGGAAGTGACCCTTTATCCGGGGGACAGTCAGGCATTCAAAGTCCGCGGCCTCGATGCCAAAGGCTATCCCACCGGTGATGTCACCGGCGTAAAATGGGAATCCTACATTCCGGCGACAGCCAAGGTGAAAGCCACCCTCGATGCCGCCTTCGGTTCCGACGGCAAACTCACCGCCCAGCCCACGGCCAAACAAAGCGCCGGGGCCTTCAAAGCTACCAGCGGCGACGCCGCCGGGGTCATCCGGGGCCGGATCATGGCCGGATTGCCGCTGACCCAGAACTTCGAGGAAATGGTTCCCAACGAAGATTCCCTGACCGATCCCGGGGTAAAATTCGCCTACCCGCCGCTTCCTTGGATTGGAGGCCGCTTCAAGTGGGAAGTCCGCGAACTTGAGGGCAACAAGGTGCTCTACAAAACCCTCAGTCCCATCTTCTTCCAGCGGGCCACCACCTTCATTGGCAGGCCTGAACTGACCAATTATACCATTCAGGCGGACATGATGACGGAAGGCAACCGGCGCATGAAGTCGGAAGTCGGCCTGATCAACCAGCGCTACCTTATCACCCTGAAGGGCAATTCCAATGAAATCGAGGTCAGTTCAAACCAGGAGCGCCTCAAAGTCGCCGCGCCCTTCCCGGTGGCCGCCAAAACATGGTATACCCTGAAGTCCCGGGTGGATCTCGCCCCCGACGGTTCCGGGCTCATCAAAGCCAAGGCATGGGCCAAGGGCTCCCCAGAACCTGAAGCATGGACCCTTGAAGTTCCTCACAAAATCGCCCACACCAAGGGCGCTCCCGGGCTGTATGGTTTTGCCCTGCAGGGCAAACAAACGGTTTATATCGACAACATCTCGGTCACCTCCAATCAATAGACCCTGCCTGCCGGGGCTCCCGATTCCTGACAACTTACTTCCCAACCCTGAAATTCCCCTCCCTTCCCATGATCACGCGCCGCCTTGTCCTTTCGTTTGCCGCTTTGGCGGTCTCCCTGACCAATGCCCGGGCCGACTGGCCTGACTGGGGCGGCAATGGCACCCGCAATATGGTGACGGCCGGCAATGCCCCGGTGGAGATCGATCCCGGCAAAAAAATCAAAGGCAAGGATGACGTGGACATGGCCACCACGAAGGGGTTGAAGTGGGTCACCCGCCTCGGATCCCAGGCCTATGGCACTGCCACGGTCGCCCAGGGCAAGATCTTCCTCGGAACCAACAACGAGAATCCCTTCGACACCAAATACACCGGTGACCGGGGCGTCCTGTTGTGTCTGGATGAGAAAACCGGCCAGTTCATCTGGCAGTTTGCGTCCCCCAAACTGGGCACCGGCAAAGTCTCCGATTGGGAATACCTTGGCCTGTGCTCGGGAGCCACGGTGGAGAAAAACCGCGTCTACCTAACCACCAACCGGTGTCAGGTCGTCTGTCTGGACATTGATGGCATGAAGAACGGCAACGATGGTCCCTTCAAGGATGAAGCCACCTACTTCTCGACCCCGGAAAACAAAATTGATGGTCTGGGGGACAACGATGCTGATATCATCTGGATGTTCGACATGCGGGAGGAAACCGGGGTTTTCCCCCATAACATCACCTCCAACAATGTCCTCGTTCTTGAGGACCGGCTGTATGTCACCACTTCGAACGGGGTGGACTGGACCCACACCAATATTCCCGCGCCCGAGGCTCCCAGCCTGATCTGCCTCGACAAGGCCACGGGCAAGCTCCTCGGCGAGGAAGCCTCCGGGATCAGCAAGCGCTGCCTCCACTGCTCATGGTCCAGCCCGGCCCTTGCCGATATCGGCGGCAAAAAACAAATCATCTTCGGTGGGGGCGATGGGTTTGCCTATGGCTTTGACCTCACATTCAAGAAGGAGGACGACCTGGACATCATGAACGAACTCTGGCGCTACGACGGCAATCCGCCGGAATACCGGGGCACCCCGGAAGCCAAAAAGAAATACTCCGATTATGATGGTCCCAGCGAAATCATCGCCACTCCGGTGGTTTACAAGGACCGGATCTACACGCAAATCGGCCAGGACCCCGAGCACGGCGAAGGGGTTGGGATGATGACCTGCCTTGATCCCAACGGTAAACCCCTGTGGACTTACAAGGGCATCAACCGCTCCATCTCCACCCCGTCGATCAAGGACGACCTCGTCTACGTCGCTGACTACTCCGGTCTGGTCCACTGCCTCGATGCCATGACCGGGGCCAAGATCTGGGTTTACGACACCAAAGGCCACATCTGGGGCAGCACCATGGTCGTGGGGGACAAACTCTACATCGGCAACGAAGAAGGGGAACTTCACATTCTCCAGACCGGCAAGGAAATGAAGGCTCTTGCCACCATTGACTTTCCCGGCCCGCTCTACGCCACCCCGGTCTTTGCCAACGATACCCTCTACATCATGACCATGAGCCATCTCTACGCCTTTGGGCCGAAGTGACAGGCCGCCCGGGATCGGGGATTTGGCTATCAGCCAGAGATATTGATGGTCGTGTCCATCGGAGCGCGGGCTTGTAGTCCGCCCCAGCTGGAAGGCTGCGGCGGTGCATTGGCCTCTACGTTCAAAGCCACCAATTTTGCCCTTTGGGTGAGGCTCGGCACGCGTAGCTTCACCGGTGAGCATGGACCTGACACAGAAACTGGAAATCCTCGCGGACGCCGCGAAGTATGATGCGTCCTGTGCCAGCTCCGGGGCCGCGAAGAAGGATTCCAGCGGCAGCAGCGGGGTGGGGTCCACGGGCGGGGCGGGGATCTGTCACAGCTACACGCCTGACGGGCGATGTGTCAGTCTGCTGAAGGTGCTCCTCACCAATGTCTGCCTTTACGATTGCCACTATTGCATCAACCGGCGCTCCAGCAATGTAACCCGGGCCCGCTTTACCGTGGACGAGGTGGTTCAGTTGACCTTGGATTTCTACAAGCGGAACTACATTGAAGGGCTCTTCCTCAGTTCCGGGATCATCCGCAATGCAGACTACACCATGGAATTGGTGGTCGAAGTGGCGCGGCGGCTGCGCGAGGTGCACTTGTTCCGCGGATACATTCATCTGAAAACCATCCCGGAGGCTTCACCGGACCTGATCGAAAAGGCGGGCCGGTATGCTGACCGCATCAGCATCAACATTGAGCTGCCCACCGAGGCCGGCTTGGCGAAACTGGCCCCGGAAAAAAATCTGGTGAAGACCCAGGAAGCCATGGGGAAGATCCGTCTGAAGATCGAAGAAGCCCGGGAACGGCCTGGCCGGGGCGCTCCAACGCTGACCCGGCCTGCGGGGAAACTGAAATTTGCCACGGGTCAAAGCACCCAGATGCTGGTGGGAGCGGATGCCTCCGACGATGCGGCGGTGCTGGGCCGGGCCGATCATCTCTACAAATCCTATCAGCTCAAGCGGGTTTATTATTCCGGTTTCAGCCCCATTCCTGAGCCGTCCAAACTGCTGCCGCTGAAATCCCCGCCGCTGGTGCGCGAGCACCGGCTCTATCAGGCAGACTGGCTGCTGCGGTTTTACGGATTCAAGGTGGAGGAACTGGTGCCGGCTTCGGATCCTAACCTGTCGCTGGCAATCGATCCCAAGCTGGCGTGGGCCCTGCAGCACCGGGGTATCTTTCCCGTGGATGTAAACAAGGCCCCCCGGGAACTGCTTCACCGCGTGCCGGGACTCGGAGTGAGGAATGCAGACCGCATCCTCACCGCCCGGCGGCATTGCCGGCTGCACGTGGCGGACTTGAAGCGGCTGCGGTTGAATCTGGCAAAGTGTCTGCCGTTTTTGATCGCGGCGGACCATGTGCCGCGGCCCGGGCAATTGGATAGCGATGCTTTGACAAGCCGTTTTCTGCCGGCCCGTCAGCTGGAGCTGGACTTCCGTGCCCCGCGCCCGGTGGCCGCCGATGCCCGGGCGGCGTTGTCCGGGGAGTTTTAGTTCCGAGGAACTGGTTATGCCTGCCGTTGATTTTGGTCCGGAGTTTGCAACATGGCGGGACCGTGCCCGCGAGCTGCTGGAACTGGGGGTGCGCCCGGAGGAAGTGGATTGGACCGATCAGGCCCGGGAAGACAGCCTGTTCCGGATGGAGGAAATGCCAGTGATGCCGGCCGCCCCCCACGGGCCGGTTCCGGGAATTTGGAAGGTACCGGCAGGTTTTGTGGACTTGGCGCAGAAGGCATGGGCGCACCGGGATCCCCGGCGGCCCGGGGTGCTTTACCGTTTGTTATGGAGGCTGACACGGGGCGAAGAAAAGCATCTCCTGGCCATGCCCACGGACCCGGATCTGCATCTGGTGGAGGGGTGGAGAAAATCAGTCGCGCGCGACATCCACAAGATGCACGCTTTTGTCAGGTTCCGCCTGGTTGGCAAGGAAGAATCCACGGGGCGCGAACAGTATGTGGCGTGGTTCGAGCCGCCTTCCCGGTGTGTCAGGCTGGCCGTCCCCTTTTTTGCCAAGCGGTTTGCCGGGATGGATTGGTCCATCCTGACTCCTGACGAATGTGCCCACTGGGATGGCAGCACTCTGCATTTCACGCCTGGCATCCCCAGGGACCGGGTGCCGGGAGGTGATGAACTGGATGCCCTGTGGCGGACCTACTACCGCAGTATCTTCAATCCAGCGCGCTTGAAGGTGAAGGCCATGCAGTCTGAAATGCCGGCCAAGTATTGGAAAAACCTGCCTGAAGCGGAACTGATTCCCGGTTTGATTGCCTCCAGCCAGCCCCGGATGGAAGGCATGATCGGCACGCCCGGCAGGGAAGTCCGGCCGGTGCCGGACAATGCCTATCTCCAAAAACTGCATCAACGCCATGAGGAGGAGTTCCTGGAAACCGTGCCCGGGGCTGGCAATCTGGCGGCGCTTTCTCTCGCCGGACTGCAGGAAGCGGCGGCGGTCTGCCGGGCCTGTCCGCTGTGGGCGCGGGCGACCCGGACGGTGTGGGGCGAGGGGCCCCCTGACGCAAGGATCATGATCGTGGGTGAGCAGCCGGGGGACCGGGAGGATTTGTCAGGAAAACCTTTTACCGGTCCCGCCGGTCAGGTTCTGCGGAATGCGCTGACGGTGGCAGGGTTGGAGGTGGAATCGGTCTACCTGACCAATGCCGTGAAGCACTTCAAATGGACCCCGGATGGCCGGCGGCGCAAGCATGTCTCTCCGGGCAAGGAAGAGGTGCAGCAGTGCCGTCCGTGGGTCCTCGCAGAACTCGCCCGGGTGAAACCGGAGGTGCTGGTGCTGCTGGGCAGCACCGCAGCCCAAAGCCTGCTCGGCCGGGAGGTCAAGGTGAGCAGGGAACGCGGGCTGGTGAATGCGCCGCAGTTGGCCGCCCGCGTTATCCTGACATGGCATCCGAGTTATCTGCTGCGGTTGCCGGCGGGCGCAGCCCGCAACCGGGCGGGGGACGAATTTGAAGCCGATCTCCGTCTGGCTGCAAAAGGTGCCTAACCCCGGAAAAACCCGGCTGTCTCGTCACGGGAGTTGGATCAGAGCGCGATCTCCGGATCTGCGGAAGCCGGTCATCCGGTCCGGTGGATCATAACTTGCGGGGCGCGGGACGGGCCGGCATAGTGCGGCCATGGAGGAGATTCAATTGGAGAGCATTGCGGATACACTGGCTTTAGGCCAGCGGTTGGGCACCGCAGCGGAGCCGGGATCTGTGATCGCGGTGTGCGGTGGATTGGGTGCGGGGAAGACCCATCTCACCAAAGGCATCGTAGCCGGACTCGGCGGCGATCCGGAAGCCGTGAGCAGTCCCACCTTTTCCCTCGTCCACGAATACCATGGCGGACGGCTGACGGTATTTCACTTTGATTTTTACCGGATGGAATCACCGGAAGAGGTGTTGGGGATCGGCTGGGATGAATACCTCGAAGCCGGAGGAGTCTGTGTGGTGGAATGGGCGGACCGCTTTCCGCAGCTGATACCCGGGGGGATGCCATGGTGGCGGCTGGAATTGTCAGGAGAAGGACAGCGCCGTGCCTGGCGGGAAGAAGGCTAGGCCCCCTCGCACTCCCTGGCCATGGCGGCCGCATGGCCCATGCCAGTTGGGGCCAGCTTACAGTGACTCCAGAAAAGCCACCAGGGCATGACGTTCCTCTTTAGTTAGCTTTTCAAAGGCACCGCGGGAGGCCTTGGATTCCCCGTCGTGCCAGAGGATGGCTTCGGTAAGGGAGCGGGCGCGGCCGTCGTGCAGGAAAAATGTGTTGCCATTGACCTGGGCGTTGAGCCCGATGCCCCAGAGAGGAGGGGTGCGCCACTCGCTGCCGCTGGCGAGGAAGTCCGGGCGGTGGTCCGACAGGTCCTCCCCCATGTCATGGAGCAGCAGATCGGTGTAGGGATGGATCGTCTGGTCCCGCAGTTCCCTGATCGGATGATCGTTGCCTGTTTTCAGCTCAGGCAGGTGGCAGGCGCTGCAGTTGATTTGGGAAAAAAGCTTCTCTCCGGCCCGCACCACGGGGTCGTTCAACCTGCGCCGGGCCGGCACGGCCAGGGTTTGGGTGTAAACCACCACCCGGTCAAGGATGCGGTCACTGAGTTCGGGCGTACCGCCATGGGGAAGCGCCCCCAGCAGGAGCCACTGGGCCGGGGTCAGGGCCTCCTGCGGCTGGAGGCCGGTGGTGATGCCGATGTCGCCGAGGAAGGCATCGGCGGTCTGCTGCCGCAGGGTGGGCTGGTTCGCCTTCCAGCCAAACCGCCCCGGCATGGTTTTTTGGAACTCCAGGCTCCAGACTTCGTTGAGGCGGCCGGAAATGCCGTCCTGGTTGATATCGTCAGGATCTGTCAGGGCCCGGAGGGTAGCTTCCGGGATGGCTTCCAGCAGTCCGAGGCCATAAACCGGTTGGGCCAGCCGGGGCCCGATGAGCAGGCCGGCTGCCGGCGGGCCGTAGTGCCATGTGATAGGATCAAACGCGGGACGGCGCAGTGCCACGGTTTCCCCGTCGGGCAGGGTCCGGGTGGACTTGATCCATCGGATGGGAATTTCCGCTTCCGGTTTGGCTCCGGGAATGGCGCGGACCGCGAGTTGTCCCCCGTAAACCGGATCGGGCAAGGGCGCTCCCTTTTCATCCTGCCCGGGAAGGCTGAGCCGCAGCAGCAGCCCGGTCATGGTTTCGCCCTCGTTGGGAGGGGCCCCGCGGCCGTCCTTGTTATGGCAGGACGAACAGGAGCGTGCGTGGAACAATGGTCCCAGACCATCCCTCGCCTGGGCACTGGCGGGAGCGAGGATCCAGTTTTCATTGAAGAAGGAATTGCCTACCACAAATTGCCGCCGGGTTTCCCGGGAAATGTTGGCGAGGGGCAGGGAGTAGGCATCCTTGCCGTCGTTGAAGACCGTGGTGGTGCCTCCCGAAAAAGCTTCCGGCGGATGGGGGGAGGCTCCCGCGCGGCATGGCAGGGCAAGACACACGGCCGCTGCGGCAGCGGAGGCTGCAGGGCATACGGAGAAGATAGGACTCACGGAGTCGGTGCAGGCTGCTGGAAAGGATTAGCGTCGCAGGGGCAGGGATGGCAATTCTGGCGTTGGAGTCCCGCCTTTAGGCGGTTTCGGCGTGCGCGTTGCCAAACCGCCTGAAGGCGGGACTCCAACAATGAAAACCCGGGATCCATCCAGGGTTTTCAGCCGGCCACATCCCCGGTGGCCTCCTCGGGGATCTGGATTTGCAGGGCCCGGGCAAGGCGGCGCAGGAAAGCGCTCTGGTCTTCAGCGGCGGCGATCGTTTTCATGAGCGCTTGGCGGCCGGGGGCGTCGTCCCCGCCAAGAATTGCCTGGTCGAAGGGATAGGGAATGGCTTGGGCGGCCGTCACGGTGCCGTCGATTTTGGCGTCAAGGTCGGGCAGCAGTTCGGGTTTCACGAGTTCCGCGAGGGTTCGCAGCCCGGGGCCGGTGAGGGTGGCCCCGTCGGGCCTGACATATTGACCCCGGTAGATGTTCTGCAGGCCAATGGCATCATAAATGGTGTCCTGATGGGTGGTGTCGCTGAAGCAGGAATGTTCGTCCTCCTGTTCCTTGGTGTCCCACGCGACCTGCAGCCGCTCGCCCGCCAGTTCGTTGCCGCTCAGAAAGATCATGCCGGTGATGATGCGCTCCACGGATTGCTCATAACCTTCCTCGAAGATGGCGCGGTAGTTGCCCAACTGACCCGGGGCCCATTGCCCCAGCAGGTCGTCGAAGTGGGTGATCATCAGGCCGGCGCAGGCTTGAAGATATTGCCCGCGGCGGGCGGCATGGGGCGCGGTCGTGTAGTCGGTAAACGGACGGTCTCCCGGGCCGTCGGCTCTCTTATCCTGTCCCCACAGCAGGAACTCGATAGCATGCCAGCCGCAGGAAATGTTTTTTTCGCCATCCTTGAGATTGAGTTCGAGGATTAATTTTGTGTCAATCACCGGATAGTCCTTTTCGTTGCCGATGATGCCGCCATTTCCTCCTTCACCGGCGTCGATGTAAAGTTCGTCCAGCGGCCATGAATTCAGCAGGGGCTCGGGACCATCAGCGTCATCAATGGGTCCGGCATAATAACGGAAAACTTCACTCTGCAGATAGGGCTGACGGGCTTTGATCCAAGTCTGCCGGGCCTTTGTCAGGGTGCTCTCCGACGGGGCGGCGAGAAAGGCGCGGATGGCTTCCTGGAGCTGGACCGTCCCCGCCTTGCAGTCGCTGTAAACCGCATGAACCGTCTCCGCATAGTGCAGAACCACGGCGCGGGACTGCTTTTGAACGGGTGTCAAAGCTGCGGGACTGAGGGTCGACAAACTGAAGCAGGCCAACAGGCCCAAAAGGATTCGTTTCATGGAATGGCGGGATGGGAACTTGACCAGATCAAGGTATGCCCGCCGCGAGCCCGGTCAACCGTTTTGAGACTGAGTCTCAGAAATCCCTGCGATAAACCCCAGCAATGGCCCGTGCCTGGGAATAGCATTCCTACCTTTGCTCTTGCGGCGTTGGGCCCCTCTCATTAAAGAGCCATATGGCTGAAATCCTTGAGACTTCTGAAATTCTGCCGCCATTGGGCATCCTGACGCATGTCACCCCAGGCAGCCGGGCCGCCCTCACCGATGGTGGGGAATTTGTGCATTATGCCAAGGGCGAGGCCGTGCTGGAGCAGGGTCTGCCTACCAGCCACCTTTTTATTGTGGTTTCGGGGGAATTGACCGTGACCCTGCGCTCCCCTGAGCAATTGGTGCCGCTCGGTTATATCCATGAGGGGGAAACCGTGGGCGAGATGGGCTTTTTGGAGGAGGTGGAGGCCAGCGCTTTTGTCGCGGCCGCCGTGTCATCCAAAGTGTGGCGCATTTCCAAGGATGGCTTCGAGGTGTTCCTCAACAAAAGCCCCGTCGCCGGCAACGAACTTTTGAAGGAGATCGTGATGCTGCTCAGCCGGCGGGCCCGCAAGGGCCACGAGCGCCTCGCTGAAGCCGAAGCCGAGTGATCTTGTCAGGAAGATGGATATTAAGACAGTGGCAAAGGTCTAACGTCAGGGGACAGGGGACAGGGGACAGGTGGCCGCAGAGGAATGATTAGGATGTCAGGGCGGCGGGTGCTGACTCAATTTGAATCATGGCCTTTCCCTGTCAGAGGACCATCCGTATTATAACAGCGGCTGGTCTCCGGAAGCACTGGGCGTGTTGGTGTCATTGTTATTGCCAGCCGCGTCGGCCGGAGCCGGGGCCGGCGCGGGCGTCGCTTCCCCCGCAGTTTCGGGGGCATCCGCGGTGGTGGTGGCGGCAGACGCAGATTCCTTCTCCGGTGATGGCACGGGAGCGGTGTCTTCGGTGGGAGAAGAGGCTGGAATTTCCGATTCTGCTGGGATGGAGGAAGCTGCCGGGCCAGCCGGGCTGGCCGGGCCTTCGGTGGCAGCGGCTTTCGGTTCGCCTTTGGGCTTCTTCTCGGCGGGAGGCTGGGGCGGACGTCCCAGCAGTTGGAGTTCACTGTTGGCGAATTCGGTGACAAACCCTTCCTGCACCAGCCAGCGCAGATCCTGGAGCACCCCGATTTCCTCGGGTGTCAGGGGAGCCGGGGGCGTTTCTGCAGCCGGAGCAGGTTTTTTGCCACGCTGATTTTTCGGACCGCGTTCGCGGGGTTCCCGGCCCTGGGGCGCATTGGCCGGTTGGTTAGGCTCCGGGCGTGGAGCCTCCGCTGCGGCGGGGGCGGCTGGGGTTTCCACGATGGGAGCTTCCGTCGGAGGCGGGGCGTCAGGGATCCCGCCTGGGCCGGGGGTTTCGCCCGCTGGGACCGCTTCCGCGGTGGGCTCTTCGGGCGGGGCATCGGCTGGCGGGGCCAGTTCAGGGGTGGCAGCATCCGACGGCAGGGTGGCCGGGGCAGCAGGCGCCGGCTCAGCATTGACCGCTTCCTCAGAAGTGGGCTTGGCTGCGGCTGGACTGGTTTTGCTCAAGGGTTTTTCAACGTGCGGGGCCAGCACCGAAACCAGTTTGCCGACAGTAATGTTAGGATTGGCGCGGACCACGCCCACAATGCTGCGCAGCCTGGGCGAGAGGTGGGATTCGTCATCAATGAAGTGGGGCCGGGTGCGGCAGACGAAGGTGGCCTTTTTGTCGCGTTTGAAGAATTTGAGGTTTTCCTTTTCCAGATCGCGGCAGAGATCCTGCACCAATTGCATGGGGAAGCGCTGCTGCTGTTCCACTTCCATCCGCAACAGGGCGAGCAGGGACGGAGCCAGCAGGCGTCCCGGGATATTGCCAGGAACCTTGATCCGGCTGACTGCCTTGACGGCCTGGTCCGCATGATGGGCGAGGAAGTGGGCTTCCACTGCGGCCCAGTTTTTCAGGGGTTCGGCCTTGGGGACTTCGGCGGCGGCAGGGGCTTGGGCTTCCTCAGCAGCAGCCGGGGTTTCAACGGCGTCAGTGGCATCTGGCGGGGATTCTCCTGGATCGGGGCTTTCGGATACCGCTTCTGGTGGGGTTGTTTCAGCGGCCGGTTCGGGGGGGGCTTCAGCTTCAACGGGGGAGTCAGACTGGTCAGACTGGTCAGACTGGTCAGACGTGTCGGACTGCTCTACCGCTTTCGGCAGATTCTCGGGCGCAGGGGCCGCTTTGGCGGCGGCTTCCGCAGCCTCCAGGGCGGCCATTTCTCCGGCAGTCAGCGGATAATAAACCGTGGTGCTGCTTTGCTCCTCCAGCCACTTGGCCACGAGGGTTTCGTCCTTTTCGGTGCGGATGCGTGCCTTGTAGCGGTCGATGGGAAGGTTGTAAAACTGCTCGCGGTGCAGACGGGCGACGGTGGTCTGGAAGGAATGATGGTTGGGTGGGCCCAGGATTTCGCCGGAGAATCCACACACTGCCACGGCCGTGAAAATGCCCTTGGGAGGGTCGATGCTAACCGTTTCCTTGCGGTAGAGCTTTTTCAGGGCTGGTCCATTGATGAGATGGCGGATGGCATCATCCCGGTTCAGCCAGAGCGAGCCATCGGCTGGAATGTGATAGATCTGCTCCGGACCGGGGATGGGTTCCGGGGCGGGGGCGGGAGTTCCCTTGGGGGCGTTGCGCGGAACCTGCGGGTGGGGCTGGCGGGAGAACTCGGCCACATAACGGTCCCGGCCGGCGAGGAACAGACGTCCCAGTTCAAAAACCGGATAGGCGCGGCCGGAGGCCTTGACCTGGCGGGTGATGGCTTCCAGGGAACGCGGTTCCGCAAAAAGGCGCACGCGCCAGCCGGGCAGGGGCTCGATGTGAGGACGGTCGTCAAACCGGCCGGGTCCCCGTCCGCGGTCGTTGCGGAAGTCAGGACGTCCCCCTTCGCGGCGGTCCGGGCCTCCCCGGCGGTCGTCGCGTGGTGGTCCGCCCGGTCTTGGGCCACGGTCGCCTGCCGGAGGCCCCCCGGGCCGGGGACCGCGCGGGCCATCGCTGCGGGGAGGACCCTCCGGACGCGGTCCACGGGGACCCTCCGGGCGAGGCCCACCAAAGCCACCAGGACCGCCCGGGCGCGGACCTCGGTCGTCCGGACGTGGACCACGCGGCCCATCCGGCCGGGGACCCCGGGGAGGTCCGCCGGGCCGGTTGAAATCGCCCCGGGCTCCAAACCCTCCGCCATCGCGGCGCGGGCCTCTGCCGCCTCCGCCTCCGCCTCCGCCAAAGCCCTGGCCCTGGCCGCCCCCGCGGGACTCCCGTTCATGGTCCGGGGCCCGGCCCCAGATCACCTCACCAGCCGCAGCTTCGCGTTTTTGCAGGTCGCCTACCCAGTCGGGCGCGAGGTTCAGATTCTTCAGTTGGGAGAGATCGATGGGTTCTGGATCAGACATATCGGGCGGACGTGAATCCGTGAGGTTGAGAAGAAGGCCGGGAGAGTTCCTGGGAGGAAACGCGCGGACGCAAAGGTGATGAAGGGAAATGGAACCCCCCGCAAGGTGGGCAGGGGTGCGCAGCCTACGGATGCCCGGAATCAAATCAATCCTTTTTCGTTTATGACGCGCTGCTGATTTTTGGGGAAAAACCGGCAGAATCATGGACGGCGTTCACTTCGCCAAGGCGGTCGCGGGGTTTGGAATCGGTTGGCGGAAGCAGGAGGGGGGAGCCGGAAAAGGACAAGCCGCAGCCACGTCCGCCGCCCACTGTCGCGTCCTTGGTGGAAGTTCACCGCACTTCCCGGCACGAGCCGCAACGCGGTTCCGGAAGCGTTGGAAGGGTGTGTTGGGTTAGATCTGCTTAAGAAAGTTGAGGTCCATGGGCTGGAAGCCCATGCGGTCAAAGGGCTGGAAGCCCTCTGGACTCACTGGCTGGAAGCCAGTGTCACGGGTGGGGGCCCAGGCGGGCATGTTCAGAAGCAGTGGGCAAATAACTATTAACTAATAACCAATAACCTGATAACAAATAACCTGATAACCCATAACTTGCCCGGCGTCGGGCGGGGATCCGCTCCTGATCAACGCAGCACGCCGACCCTGACGGCGTCGATCCGGAGAGTGGCCGTGCGCAGGGCCCGCCCGAGGGACTCACGCTGGGCTTCGAGGGCCCGGATTTCGTCCTGGCCGACGTGACCGTGGCGGGTAGCCAGATCCTGGAGGCGGTCGAGTTCCGCGCCGAGGGAGCGGTGCATTTTTTTGAGGGCGGAGGCGATGGCTTTTTCCTGTTGGAGAGCCGCAAAGGAGGCGGCCTTGTCGGCAAGGCCGAGCTGTTCCACCGCCTTGCAGGCGTTCCGGACTGTAGCCGGGTCGGCTTCGCTGGTTTTGGCGCGGATCAGGGAGGCGTCGGCCGAGCGGTCGTGTCCCCGGTGATCCACCACAACGCGCAGAGGCAGGGAGGGCAGGAAGCGGTCGGCGTGGAGGGCCGCGGGGGCGATGCATTCCAGGACATAGCAAATTTCGAGCACGAGGCCGGGGCCAGCGTCGGTAGTCAGGACGGCACAGGAGGCGGAGCCATGGTCGCTGCCCAATAACAAGTCCAAGGCACCGCGCAGCAGCGGGTGGTCGTTGGTCAGGAAAGCCATTTCCTCGCGCTCCAGGGCGTCGCGGCGGTCGAAGGTGCCGCAGAGGCCTTCGGGCGGCAGGCCGGGCAGGGATTCCGTTTCCGGACTGCCGGCCTGGAACATCCAGCGGTGCGGCCGCAGTTCCTCCATCTGCATGCCGAGGGCTTCGAGGAGCCGGATCCAAAACTGTTCCTGGGCTGCGTCGTTGTCCGCCGCTTCAATCTGGGTCCGGATTTCGGCGGCGCTGCCGGCAGCCTGGGTCTGCCATTGCAGCAGCCGGTCGTAGCCCCGGGCCAGACGGGAGGTGACTTCCTTCCTGACCGATTGGGTTTCCTGCAGGAGGGCGTGGATTTTTTCCCTGGCCGGGGAAGCCATGGTCTGGCGGAGCAGGGCCCCGGTTTCAGCAGCCATTTGCGAGACGCCGGACACCGGTCCGGAAAAGGCTTCCAACCCTTTGGAATACCATAACAGCAGCACTTCCTCTGCTGTGTCTTTGGCATAGGGCACATGGAGATGGATAGTTCCGCGCTGCCCGATCCGGTCGAGCCTGCCGATCCGCTGTTCCAACAATTCCGGATCTTCGGGGAGGTCCCACAGGACCAGATGATGGGCGAACTGGAAGTTCCGTCCTTCGCTGCCGATTTCCGAGCAAAGCAGGATCCGTGCGCCGTCCTCCTCGGAGAACCAGGCAGCCTGCCGGTCGCGTTGCAGCAGGGTCAGGCCTTCGTGGAAGACGCCGGCTTTGACTTCGATCTCCTGCAGCAGCAACTCCTTCAGGACTTCGGCCCGCTCCCGGGAGTGACAGATCAGGAGAAATTTGGCTTCAACGTTGGCCCGGAGCAGTCCGGCCAGCCAACGCACCCGCGTCCCTTCCCCGGCATCGGGCAGGGGCACGGCGAGCAGTTCCCGCATGGGGAAGCCGCCGAGGGCCTCCCGGCTATTGCGGAACATCACCCGGCCAATGCCGCAGCGGTCCAACAGATCCGCGATTTTGCGCGATTTGTCAGGATCACTGCCCGCTTCCAGAATCGCGGCTTGGTCGGCAATGGAGGCATAGCCGCGCGTTTCCTCCTCAAATTCCGCCATGCTGCCATATCGCACCGGATCCAGCAGGCGCAGCCGGGCAAAGTGCCCTTCCTGACCAGCCTGGTGGGGAGTGCCACTCAGCAAAAGCACGCCGGGCACTTCCTCCGCCAGCCGTTCCACCACGGCATACCCTCCTTCGCCATCGGCTCCGGCGGCGGACAGCCGGTGGGCTTCGTCCACGATCAGCAGGTCCCAACCGGCGGCGGCGGCCTGACGTCCGCGCCGGGCATGGTCGGCCAGCAGGCCGAGGGGACAGAGCACAAGCTGGCTGTCCAGAAAGGGATTCGCCAGTTCTCCTTCGGGACCCTCCTCGATGGAGACACAATGCTCTTCATCGAACAGGCTGAAGCTGAGGTTGAAGCGGCGCAGCAATTCGACAAACCACTGATGCAGCAGAGGTTCCGGGACGAGGATCAGGATGCGGTCCGCCCGTCCCGTCAGGTGGAGCCGGTGCAGGATGAGGCAGGCTTCGATGGTTTTCCCAAGCCCCACTTCATCGGCGAGGAGGACCCGGGGCCGGAGGCGGCCGGACACTTCTGCGGCGATGCCCAACTGATGCGGGATCAGCTCCATGCGGGCTCCGGCGAAGCCGCGCACCGGCGATCGTTGCACCCGCGCCCGCCGGAAGAGGGTTTCCCGGCGCAGTTCAAAGGCTTCGTTGCTCTCCATGGTGCCTGCGGCCAGCCGGTCCAGCGGGCCGCGGCGGCCAAGGGTTCCAGATAAGGAGGCTTCCGGAAATTCCACGCCGTGCACCTTGTAATAAACCACCCCGGCTTCCTCCCTCACGGATTCGACCACGCCGGTTCCCCCGTCCCATGCCACCCGTTCCCCGCTTTTGAAGACCACGCGCACCAGCGGGGCTCCGGGCCATGCGTAGTGCCGGGTGGCTTCCGGGGCGGGGAACCAAAGTTTCACCTTCCCCTTGGCCAATGCCCGCACCACCCCCAGCCCCAGTTCGGGCTCCGGTCCGCTCGACCACCGTTGTCCAATCATCATTTCCGCCATCTTCCAGCTATCCCATCACCGGCAGGCGGGCCGCAATCCGGGATTCCCGGTTTCCGGAAGTCCGGCCGATTCCCCTGCCGGGGCATTTTACCTGCAATTCTGCAAAGCAAGTCTTGACGCCGGAAGCATTTCTGGCTCACTGATATTTCGGGGACGATCGTCCCCGGATCGCTCCTTTTTTCCCCCTCCATTATGTATTCCGCATTCCTCCCCCTGCGCCGCGCTTCCGGGCTGCTCCTGACTTTGCTGCCGGCAATGGCACTTCAAGCCCAGACCATTCCCAATCCGGGCTTCGAAGCTGACACGTTCACGGCTTTTCCCGGGTATGTTTCGGTCAATGCACCCATCACCGGCTGGACCGGCAACTTCTCCGCCAGCCACGGCCTGAATCCTGCCGGGGATAGCCCATTTGCCAACAACGGCACCGTCCCGGAAGGGGTGAATGTGGCTTTTATCCAAAGCAACTCCAACAGTTCCAACCTCGAAACCACCATCTCCGGCCTGACCGCCGGTCAGACTTATCAATTATCATTCCGGACCAACGCCCGTGCCGGCAATACCGCCCGGCTTCAGTTGTCCATTGATGGCAACCTGCTCATTAACAGCCGGGTTACTGCGGTGGCTGCCGCCAATGGGGCTGCCCCATGGCGTTATGTAGCGGCCTATTTTACCCCGACCGCCACCACCGCCCTGCTGACTGTGGCCAACACCGCCGACAATGACAACACGCTCCTTGTGGATCAGTTCGAGGTCAGCCCCTCCACCCAGCCATGGAGTTTCACGGCATGGACGGATGATGCCTCCAGCGGGATCGACCGGTCCTACGTTTATACCCACGCCTATAATCTTGGTTCGGCGGCCTCTTTCACTCTCAACAGCGTGCCCTTTACCGGCCTCCCGGGAGGAAATCCCGGCGTGCCTGGCCGACTGGTCACTGCCGGGTTGGGTAGTGTTTTCAACAATGACCCCAACAATCTTTTCGATGGAAGCCGGCCCCTTGCCAATGATTTTCTCTACAATGGGTTCCCCTCCACGGTCACCCTATCCGGTCTAACGCCGGGGGGATCCTATGTCCTCAGCCTGTTTTCGGCGGGATGGGAAGATCCCACTTCCCGCTGGGGCACTTTCCGTTCCGGGACCGAGCAGATGTCCATCGACCAGGATGCGTTTGGCAATGACAATGGCATCCGCATTGATTACCGCTACCTTGCCGATGCCAACGGCTCCGTGACGGTCAACACCCATCCACTGGAAGGGAACTCCATCCACCTCTATGGCATCGCCAACCGCGAAGCCACCCTCCGTCCCCAGCCGGTCTTTGTCAGCCAGCCGACAAACCGCGTGGGCCTGAACGGCAACCTTGTCACCTTTACGGGGCTGGCTGCGGGAACGGGTCCCATTTCCTACCAATGGCTAAAAGGGACAACCCCGATCCCAGGGGAGACCTTTGCTGATCTCTCCTTCGTAGTGAACAATGCCGCCACCCAATCGGGATTTTACACGCTGCGCGCCACCAACGGGGCCGGTTTTACGCTCAGCCAACCCGCTTTTCTTGAAGTCTATGATCCTCAGCCCGCCGTGGCAGTCTATAACACCGGAGTAGATGCCCTCGGAGTCACCTTGCAGGGAGGTGAAATCGATCCTCATTATACCCTCGTGGACAATCCGGACAATCCGAGTTCGCCACAGGCCTTTGTCCAGACCGGTTTGCCCGGGGCATGGCTGCCGAATACCGGGTTTGCCAACTGGATCGGGCCTCGGGTTGACACCGCCACCGCCGCCGGTCCCATCCCCACCTTTTACCGTTACCAGACCAGTTTTGATCTGACGGGACGGACGCCAGCCGGCATTTTGACGGGCAGTTACGCTTCAGACAACGTGGGGACGGAAGTCAGAATCAATGGTGTAGCCGTCCCCGGAGTGCCGGTGAGCACCACGTTTGCGGCGCTGACTCCCCTTCTGATCCGCTTGGAGAATCTTCCTGCCGGGACGGTGACCGCCGGGGTCAATACCCTCGACTTTGTAGTGGAGAATGGCGGGGTCGGGTATACCGGGCTACTGGTGGACAACCTTGGCTTTGCCCAGGTGCCTGCCGGCATCGCCCCCACTTTTGTAACCCATCCGCAAGGAGGCACCATTGTGACGGGTGCTTCCGTGACCCTGTCGGCCCGGGCCTATGGTTCGGCCAATCTGACCTATCAATGGAACCGGAATGCCGCCCCCATTGCCGGAGCCACTGGTTCCACGTATACCATTCCCGCCTTCTCGGCCGCCCTGAACGGAGACTATACGGTCACGGCATCCAATGGCGTTGGTCCCGCCCAGACCAGCAATATCGCGGTCCTGACTGCATCCAATGTTCCGCCTAACATCACGGTGGGGCCTCAGACTCTCGATGCGGCACTGGGGCAATCCCTCACTTTGTCGGTCACCGTGGAAGGCAGCCCTCCGTTCGACTATCAGTGGATTAAAGACAATGTGGATATTCCGGACGCCGACGAAGCAACCTACACGATCAATCCGGTGACCCGGGCAGACGCCGGCCGTTACAAAGTGAGGGTTACCAATGCGTTTGGAAACCCCACCAGCGGGGAAGGAGTGATTTCCGTCTTCAATCCGGTTCCCGGATTGTTCAGCACCGGGGTAGCCGATGACGGCACCCTGCTGGCAGACGGGGAATTCGATCTTCATTACCAGCTTCTGGTAAATCCAGGGGGCGAGAATGAGGTATTTTCTGTGGTCCATCAGTCAGACATTTTCCCCATCAGCACTGGGACCTGGTTGTTCAACAGTGCCACTTCGAAGTGGATCAGTCCGATGGCGAATTCCAGTTCGGGAGGCGGATTGGCCTTTGATGGCGGAGCTGGTCCGGGCACGTATATTTACCGCACTACCTTCGATCTCACGGGGCTGCATCCCGCCTCCGTGCGGATCAACGGCGCGTGGACCAGCGACAATGGGGGCTTGGCCGTGCGGGTCAATGGAACCGATACCGGAATCACCACCACCGGCAACTTCAATGCCCTCAACAACTTCACCATCACGGAGGCCAATGCAGACTTTGCACCGGGGCTTAACACGCTTGATTTTGTGGTGCAGAATGCGGATGCCAACGCCGGCTATACCGGCCTCCGGGTGCAAGGCATCCGCGGGCTGGCCGATCCGGCCCCGAATCTGCCGCAACTGAGCATCACCCTGAATGGCAGTGGGCAACCCGTGATCACCTTCACCGGCGTGCAAGGCACTAACTATCCAATTCAGCGGTCCACCGACCTGGCTCCCTCTGCTTCCTGGAGTGTGGTGGGTACGGTGACTGGCGGGGCTGGGGGCGTGGTCCAGTTTACCGATACCAGCGCTCCGGCGGGCCGCGCCTATTACCGGGCAGTGATTCCGCTTCCCTGAGGCTGAGCCCGGGCTTCGCATTGACCCCCGGGAGGCGGCGTGATAGCGGAACGCAGCCCGCGTGCGGCTCCTCCTGTCATGACGACTGCCTTCCTACACACCGCCGACTGGCAACTCGGCAAACCCTTCGCCCGGATTGCGGATCCGTCGAAGCGCGCCCTCGTGCAGCAGGAGCGGTTGGCGGTGCTGGACCGGATCGGCGAAGCGGCCCGGTCCGGGGGCGCACAGTTTATTCTGGTGGCCGGGGATTCGTTTGATTCCCCGGGAGCCACCAAGGCCACGGTGGCTGCAGCCTGCAGTGCAATTGGCCGCATGGGTCTGCCGGTATTGGCCATTCCCGGCAACCACGACCATGGCGGCCCCGGCAGTCTGTGGGAGCAGGAATTTTTCAAAAGGGAATGCGCCGCCCTTGCTCCCAACTTCCGGATTCTGCTAACACCGGAGCCGGTGGAACTGGAACACGCAGTGATTTTTCCCTGTCCTCTCTTGCGGAGGGCAGATGCCACCGATCCCACGGCATGGCTGCGCGATCCGGCGGCGGCCGCCGCTTGTTCTCCTGACAAACCGCGCATCGTCCTTGCCCATGGCAGTGTGCAGGGATTTGGGAGCAGTGCGGCGGATGAGGAGGAGGAAGACCACGGCAGCAACCGCATCGATCTGACGCGGCTGCCGGAGGGTAGTTATGATTATATCGCCCTGGGGGACTGGCATGGCACCAAGGAGATCACCCCGCAGGCATGGTATGCGGGAACGCCGGAGCCGGACCGTTTCCCAAGGGGGGAGTCCAATCATCCGGGTCAGGTGCTGCGGGTCCGGTGCGGGCGTGGGACGATTCCGGAAGTCCAGCCCCTGACCACGGCCCGCTTCCGTTGGCATCAGGTGGCATGGCACTTCACCGGTGACCACACCCTAACAGGTCTGCGGCAGGCTCTCCACGAGTGCCTTGGCCAGCGGGCGGGACAGGACCTGCTCCGGCTGGAATTGCGTGGCTCCCTTGGTCTGGAAACCGGGGCGGCGCTGGCTCAGGCCATGGAGTCATGGGAAGCGCGTCTGTTGCGGCTCAAACTGAGCGACCAGACCCTGACAGTTCCTTCGGAAGAGGAACTGGCCGCCCTGACGCAAAGGGCCGGGGATCCTCTGATCGCCCGGGTGGCTACCCATTTGGCGGGATTGTCCGTGGGGGAATCCGGGGACGCTGCCATTGCCCGGCTGGCGCTGCAGCAACTCCATGCCATGGCCGTGGCGCAGGGGTCCTGACCCTTTTGCAGATCATCCTCTTTCTTCCTTTCTATTTCCGCATGCGCCTCCTTTCCGCCACGGTAAGCAACTACCGGATCCACAAGGATCTGAAGGTGACCTTTGACCCCCATCGGACGCTGATTGGCGGACTGAACGAAACAGGCAAAAGCACCCTTGCCGAGGCCCTGCACCGGGTGCTTTTTCTCAGGGCCAAAGGCAACACCTCCGAGCACCGGGCGATGGTGTCCACGCTGCATCAGGGGCATCCGGAAGTCAGTCTGAGCTTTGAGGGGCAGGGGATTGTCTGGCAACTGACCAAACGATTTGGCAGCAGTGGCACCACCACCCTAACCGCCACGGGCCGCCCTACCCTGACCGGGGAAGCGGCGGAGACGGAACTCGCAAGGGTGCTGGGGGTGGGATGCGGTTTGTCAGGCAAGGATGCCCGGGGCCAGTGGGCCCACCTGTGGATCTGGCAGCACCAGAGTGCAGAGGATCCGACGGAGCACGCCAACCAGCAGAAGGATCAATTGCTGCACCGCCTGCAAACCATGGGCGGAGCCGCCGCCATGCAGTCCGCCCACGATACCCTCACGGCCATGCGTGTCGCGGAAAGGCATGAGGAAATTTTCACCAGTCAGGGCAAACCCAAAGCCAGCTCAGATCTGGCCAAAGCCGGGGCCGCAGCCAGCGCCGCCCTTGAGGCCGAAGCCGCAGCAGCGGCCCGGGTCAAGACCATGGAAACCGAGGCCGCCACCTGGCTGGACGCGGGCAGCGAATTGACCCGGCTGGCCCGTGATCTGGTCCAGCTCCGCCAGCAACTGGCCGAGGCAGGCCGCCAGCAGATTTTGATCCGGCAGCAGCAGGAGGAAGCCGCCCGGCAGGCACAGGCGGACCTGGCCGCGGCCGCAGCCCTGCAGGACTTGGAGCAGAGGGAATCGGTCCTGACCGGAATGCGTCAGGAACTGGCCGCACTGGAAACCGAATTGGCTCCGCAGCATGCCGGCGCCACGGTCCTGAGCACCGCTTCCGCCGAAGCTCAATCTGCCCTGTCCGCCGCCACCCGGAGCTTTGAACAAGCCAGTGAGGCCGCCCAGCAGGCCCGCCACCATCAGGATCTGGCGCAGGCATGGCTGGCGGGCCATGACACCGGTGCTGCCTTGGAACGACTAACCAGCCGTGCTGCCGCGGTGGCAGCCCACCGGGTGAACCTGGCTAAAGTAAACCAGGAACTGGCGGCCCTGCCTGCCATGGATACCGCCGCTTTGGCGCGCCTGGAAAAACTGGCGGCAGCGGTCCAGTCCGCCACCGCCTCCCTCACTGCCATGGCGGCTGGCATTGAAGTGCTGGCTGCGGCGGGACCGGTCAGCCTTGCCGGTGAGCCGCTGCCTCCCGGATCGCAGAGGATCCTGACGGATGAAGCGGAACTGAGCCTCGGGACGGACTATCAAATCCGTATCCGCCCCGGCGGAGGCACCAGCCTTGCCGGAGCCCGGGAAGCACAACGGCTGGCGCGGGAACAGTTTGACGCTGCCCTGACAAAAGGCGGGGTGGTCTCTCTCGAGGAAGCGGCGGCCACCGCCGCCCGCCGGACCGGTCTGCTGGCCCGTCAGGGGGTTGAGGCCGCTTCTCTTTCGTCCCTCCAGGCAGAGTCCCTGCCCCGGGAATTGGAAGCGGCCGGGGGCGCCCGGACGGCGGCCATGGCGGAAGTCGCCCGGCGTGCGGCCGCGTTTCCGGAACTCGTGCCCCCGGCCAGCGCGGAGGAAGCGCGGGAGGTTCTGACGGCCATGAAGGCAGCCCTTGCCGTGGCTGAACGGGAGGTTGCGCGGACGCGGACGCTGCGCGAGGCGGCGGCAGGCCATGCGGCCAAATCGGCTGCGGCCCTGCAACAGCACGAGGCCAGCCTGATGGAACGCCTGAACCGGAGGACCGGCCTGCAGGCAAAACTGGACTATCTGATAGAAACCCATGGGGACGATGCCGCCCGGGCGTCGGCTTTGGCGGTGGCAAAAGAGCACCGGCAGACGGCCGCTGCCGTTCTGGCGGCCACCCGCAAGGTCCTGGACGATTTGCAGCCGGAATTGAACGGACGGACTCTCCAGCGTCTTCAGCAGAGCTTGGAGATGGCGGCCGCCCAACAGGCTGCGGCGGAAACCCGCCGGGCGGTGGCAGAAGACAAACTGCGTTCGGATGGCTCCACCGATCCTGCCGCCGAGCTGGCCCTGGCCCGGGCGAGGGTGGCCACGGCAGAGGACCATCTGCTGCGCCTGACCCGCCATGCTTCCGCCATTCAGTTGCTCCACCAGACCTTTGCGGCGGAGCAGCAGGCCATGGCGGACCGTTTTACGGCCCCCCTCGCGGACCGGATTTCCGGGTATTTGGAATGCATCTACGGCCCGGGCGCGCGGGCGGTGGTGCAGTTTGAAAAGCAGGCCTTTGCCGGGCTTCATCTGCACCGCCCCCAGCGGGACAGCGGCTCACTGGCCTTCGAGATCCTGAGTGGCGGCACCCGCGAGCAAACGGCGGCAGCCGTCCGTCTGGCCATGGCGGAAGTGCTCGCGGCAGGCCACGACGGCACCCTGCCGGTGCTCTTTGACGATGCCTTTACCCACAGCGATCCGGCAAGGCTGGCGTCATTGCAAAATATGCTATACCTTGCGGCAGAACGCGGCCTCCAGATCCTGTTGCTGACCTGCAACCCCGGCGACTATGCGGGACTGGGAGCAAGGACCGTGACCCTGTAACCTGTCAGAGATCCGGCTGAACCGTCAGGCGGATTCGGCCGGGGTGCCAAGGCGTTCGTCATCGCGGGTCGCAAAACAAAGAGCGACCGCCGCCGTGACGATGGTCCCGATCATGATGCGCCACGGGAATTTGATGGTAGGGATCCAGTCGGGTTTCATGCTGGTGAGCGGTCCGTCATGGAACATCCGGACGACGTCAGTATGGAGATCGCTGAGGAACGCGACCACCACAAAGCCGGCGGCCATGGCGATGAGATTGCCGAGGTCGCTGCCGCGGTGTTTGGTGAAGAGGGCCACCATGAAGATGCCCAGCAGCGAGCCGTAGGTATAACCAAAGCTTCCCAGAATAATCGGTATGATGCTGAGGGTGGGATTCTTGGCCTTCACGTAGGCAGTGAGCAGGCCGATGCCGATGAGAACGACGGCAAAAGCCACCGTGGCAAAACGGATGATGCGCACGCGGCCCCGTTCGTCGGCCTCGGCCGTCTTGAACCAGCGGAAATGGAAATCGCGGCTGTAGCTGGTGGCCAGCGAATTCAAGGCAGTGCCCAGCGAGCCCATGGTCGTGGCCAGCACTCCGGCAATGACGAGGCCGCGCAGTCCGCCTGGCATGACATCGACGACAAAGTAGGGAAAAATCTGCGAACTGTCCGGTTTCCCGCCCGCCATGGGCAGATTGGGATCGATCTGGATGTGGGTATAGAAAACGTAAAGCAGAATGCCGATGGCCAGCACCGCTGCGGTCACTGGAATATCCGCGATGCCGGAAAGAATGGTGGCCGCTGCGCTCTGGCGTTTGTTTTTGGCAGTCAGCATGCGCTGCACCATGTCCTGGTCGGTGCCGTGGGTGGCGAGGGTAATGAAAGTGGAACCAAGGAACGCCGCCCAGATGGTGTATTCGGTGGTGAGGATGTTGGTGATCTTCGCCCACAGGCTGAGGGAATCCCACGTGGTGCCGGGCTGGAGTTCCCCATGCCAGGTCCAGAGGGAAAGATCGAGCGGACCCGTGAGATGGGTCTTGGCACCCTCCCATCCGCCGGGGATGTGGCCCAGCAGATACCACAGCGAAAAGCCCAGGGCTCCAAAGAGCACCGCAATCTGCAGCACGTCTGTCCAGATCACTGCCTTGATGCCCCCCATGGCGGTGTAGGCGGCAGTCAGTAGAGTGATGAACACGAGGGCGACCCCGGTAAACCAGAATTGCTCCATCGGTGACAAGGGGTTGCCCGGATTCAGCCGGTTCCAAATCACCAGCAGCAACACCGTGGGCACCCACAGGCGCGAACCGCTGGCCAGTGATCTGGTCAGGAGGAAAACCGCGCTGGCCACCCGGCGGGTGCGTGGGCCGAAGCGGTTTTCAAGGAATTCGTAAATGCTGACCACATTATGCCGGTAAAAGGCCGGGATGAACACAAAGCTGACCACGAGACGGGCCAACAAATAACCGGCCATCATTTGGCCGTAAGCAAAATTCCGCGTCCGGAAACCTTCACCCGGCGCTCCGAAGAAGGTGCCCGCGCTGATTTCCGCAGCCAAAATGGAGGCCAACACGGCCCACCACGGGATGGAGCGGCCACCCAGGGCAAAGTCCTTGGTGTTGCGGTTCCTCCGGCTGAAGTAAATTCCAATGCTGATCACTCCAGCAAAGTAGGCAGCAATAACCAGCAGGTCGGCAGTCAGTTTCCAGCTCATAAGGGGTTTGGCCGGATAGGGTTATTTGCGGGGAATTTTGATGGTCCGGCCATCCCGGAGCAGGTCGGAGGATAGCCCGCTGGCCCGTTTGATCGCGGCTACCGACGTGCCATAACGGTTTGCCAGGCCATAAAGCGTGTCGCCTCTTTTGACGGTATAACTCAACGTGGCCGGCTGCGGTTTGGGCTTCGGCTTCGGTTTGGCTTTGGGCGTGGCCTTGGCGACCGTCTTGGGTTTCGGTTTGGCAGCCGGGGAAGCAGAGGAAGTCGACTTCGGCCTGGTGGCACTGGTGGCAGCCGGTTCCGGCCGGTAAGCCGTAGCCGTGGTGCTGCCCGAGGAATAAACCGGAGCATAGGCTACGTTGGCAGGAGGAGTTTCGTAATTGGGCGACGGAGTGGGGGCCGCCGCGATGGCAGGCTCCGGCGGCTTGTCGTAGCCGGTGGGCTCCGGCTTCGGTGGATCAATTTTCTTATTTTTGCCGCCCTTCCGTTTGCCGGAGACGACATCGGCAAGGTAGTTGCCCTTTTCGTCGAAGGGATACTCCTCCTGACTCAGGTTCGTGTGCGGGGTGGTGTAATCGACGACTCCGGCGTAACCCGATTTATTTTTAGTGCCGGAGCAGGAAACAAGGCCGAGACAGAGGACACTGGCGGCTACCGGGAAGAAGCGGCGAAGGGGGGACGCGGTCATGGGGGCGCACGGTATGGATGGATTTCCGGATGTCCAGGGGGGCATGCGGTAAATTCGGCTCCGGGTCATCCGGGGGGCGGGAATCACGACCATGAACCGGTCAGCGGATATCCTCATGGCAGGACCATCCGGGCGGGGATCAGCAGCCGACTACCCCATCGCCGATGGGCCTTGGGGCTGACTTTCCGGGTCCCCGATCCAACCGGGTTCCGGTTCCGGGGAAAAGGGGGCATCCGGGTCGCCCGGAGGAATCGGTTCAGGCTCCGGATCCGGGATTTCGACAGGTTCGTGGGGCAGTTCCGGTTCGGGCTCCGGGTCTGGGTCTATGTCCCCGGTTGGCGACCATTCTGCATCCGGGGCGGCGGCAGTTCCCGAATTCGCGTCGGCCGGAAGCCCCGGGCTGGCTCCATTGGGTGACCCGGCCGCTTCAGTCATTTCAGCCGCAGCTCCTTTTTTCGCTTTGCCTTTCTTTTTGCCCTTGGCGGGGGCCCCGGCATCAGCCGGAGCAGCTCCTTCGGCCGGAGCGCCTCCTTCGGTGCCGCCTTCCAGAGGCAGTTCGGCCTGGGGATCCGCCCCAGGAGGAATCACAGGTTCGGGTTCGGGCAGTTTGACGCTGCGCAGCTCCGAGGCGTTGGGAAGTTCATCCACCGTTTTGATGCCGAAATGCTCCAGGAAGACATCGGTGGTTTCGTAAAGCAAAGGACGTCCCGGCAAATCGGCGCGTCCCGCGATGCGGATCACATTCCGGTCCATCAAAGCGGAGACGGGTCCATCGACGCTGACGCCGCGCACCGCTTCGATGCTGCTCTTGGTGATGGGCTGACGGTAAGCGATGATCGCCAGAGTCTCCAAGGCGCTCGGGGTGAGGCGGGCGGGTTTTTTGTCAGGAAACAACTCACGGACCCATGGGGAGAATTCCGCGCGGCTCATGATACGCCAGCCGGCTGGACGCTCCACGAGACAAAAGGCGCGGCCGGTTTCCCCGTAAATCGCATTCAAGTGCCCGATGGCCGCCACGACCTGGGCTTCTTCGGTGTCGGCAAAGCGGGTGATGGCCTCGTCGGCGTTTTCGGCATTGGCCTCGCGGGCGGTCACCACGGCACCGCGCACACAGCGGGTGATTTCCTTGGTGCTGGCTCCTTCCGGAGAGGCAAAAATGATGGATTCGACGATGTTTTCCAGCTCGCGGGGCATACGTGGTGGGTCGATCAGGTGTTTTCGTTGCGGTAAAGAGTGATTTCCCCAAGGAGATGGTCCTGGGTGACGCGGAATTGGCGCAGTTTGATCAGCTCCAACAAGGCGACAAACGTCACGATGACTTCATCGCGGGAACTGGCTTCCTGGAACAGGCTGAGAAAAATGATGTGATCGCCGGGCTGAACGGTGCGGAGCAGGGAATCAATTTTATCCGAAACGGTGAACTTGTCGTCCACGATTTCGTGCATCCCGATCTCCTCCTTCTGGAAGCGCACGAGCACTTTCTGGAAGGCGCGGATCAAATCGAAGATTCCCATCTCCGGCAGGCCGGACGGGGTGACCGTTTGGGCTGCCACCGGCACTTCCGGCACGGCCGGGAAGACGTTTTCCATCAGCATCTGGCGGCGCGCGAGGAATCCCGCCGCATCCTTGAATTTTTTATACTCAATGAGTTGCCGGATCAACTCCCAGCGGGGGTCTTCTTCCTCGGCGTCGTCGTCCGGCGGCTGCACCGGGCGGGGCAGGAGGGTCCGGCTCTTGAGATACATCAAATTGGCCGCCATCACGATGAACTCGCCCGCGAGGTCGATATTCAGCATTTTGAAGGTGTCGATGTAGGTAATATACTGCTTGGTAATCCGCTCGATATTCACGTCCAGCACATCCACTTCGTCCTTCCTGATCAGGTAGAGCAGGAGGTCCAGCGGGCCTTCGAAGATATCGAGTTTGACTTTGTAGGTGTCGTCCACAGGCAGTATTGAGGGGGCCGCGAGGTAAAGCCAGCGGCGGGCGGTCCGCCAGGGGTAAATTTTGCCGGAAACCGCTGCCTGCCCGCAGGCTGCCTGGGGGCTGCCCCGGCCGCGCGGCTTACTTCTGCTTTGGTTAATTTGGGGTCAGTGGGCTTGAAGCCCATGAGGTCAAACGGCTTGAACCCCTTTGGACTCACTGGCTGGAAGCCAGTGTCACGGGTAAATTGCCAAAGTAGAATTACATTCCCTGCACGTCCCGGATCTTTTGATCCAATTCTGCGACTTTGGCCCGCTCGGCCCCGAGGAGGGCGGTAACCTTTTCCCGGAGGCTCGTCAGTTCGGCTTCGGTCAGCACGACTGGAACCTGGAAAGGATCCTCACCGGGGGCCCGGTAGCGGGCGATGGCCGTTTCCAGATCAATCATGAGGGTTTCATCCCGGTGCAGGGCAGACTGCAAGCGTCCCGCGATGTCCCCGCTGGCGGGGGCCTGGCTGGTGGTCGCCCGGGCAGTCCGGGATTCGAGGAGTTGCAGCAGGACTTCGCGTTCAATGCGGAAATACCCGCGCTCCAGAAAATGCCGGAGGTATGTCAACTGCCCGGCGTCGAGAACGGCCGGATCCAAAGTGAGGAAATCATCAAAATGATTGGTAACATGGAATTGTTGGAGGCCGGCCAATTCTTCTTTCAGCCCGGCCAGTTGGGTGCGGACGGAAGCGGAGGCCTCCAGCCAGCGGTGCACTTCCGGAGAGGGATTGGGATTGCGCCGGGGCTCCACGGGCGGAGCCACAAAGGTCGTGCCCGCCGGCGGTCCGGCCTTTTCCTCCACCGGCCCGCAGGCCGGAAAAACACCGGTGATACTGATTAAAGCGATGGCAAAGCGCGGCTTCATGGGTTTGCCCGGAGGTCATAACAAATCAACCGCGCCGGGGTGCCATTGATGCGGTCGTCCTGATTTTGCAGGACATACAGCAGGCCCCGGCTCAGCGCGGGCAGGGTCCACGATTCCTGGGCGACAAACAACTGGGCAGTGGCCCCGCGTTTGGCTCCGGCTGGGGTGAGGTCCAGCCAGCACAGGGTGCCCCATTCCCCAAGGCAAAGGAATCGGCTGCCCACCTTGAGGAGGCTGGCCCGGTAGAGGCTCATGGGCAGGGTCTGGCCGTTGGCGGCCTTATGGTCCCACGCCATTTTTTCGTTCCAGAGCCGGCGGCCCGTGGCCGCTTCATGGCAAACCAGCTCGCAGGACCGCTCCTTTTCTCCGGAGAAGGCATACAGGTGGCCTTCATGATAGACCGGGGTCATCCAGTGGCAGCCGAATTTGTCGTCCTGCCAGACGGTAGACAGTTTTCCGGACCTATCCGTGCGGAGCATCACGCCGCCATTTTGTCCGTGGTCCCGGTCCACATAAGCATGCGACAGAAAAACGTGGTCTTCCGCGCAAAGCACCGGCGAGGCGGCATTCACGCTAGGATACCGGCTGGCCCGCCACGGGAAGGTGCTTTCGAGGGTGCCCGTGGCCGGATCCACCACCACCAACCCGCCAGTGGCAGGCTGACTTTTTCCGCCGGTGAAAAACAACACCCGGTCGGTGCCGTGCCAGCGCGCCGGCACTGGTGAGGCATAACTTTGGCCCCACGGGTGTTTGACGACCCATTTTTCCTTGCCGCTCAGGCGGTCAAATCCGACCACACATTGTTCCGCGCCACCGCCGACATTCACCAGCACCGTATCCCCGTGCACCAGCGGGCTGGAGCCGGATCCGAAAAAATACTTCGGCACTGCATATTGCTTTTCACAGTCCACTTCCCACAACAGTTTGCCGGTGGCGAAATCCACCGCTTTCAACCAACTGGTCACCCCAAAAGTATAAACAACCCCGCCGCTAACCACCGGGCCTGCCCGCGGGCCGTCGCTGTAACCAAAGTCATCTTCGTAATCCACGGGATAATCATAAGTCCAGAGGCGCTTGCCCGTTTCCGCTTCAAGGCAATCCAGAGTCTCCTTGCCCTGCACCCGGTGGAACAGGATCACCTTGCCCTCCACCACGGCCGGGCAGGCATAACCACTCCCCTTTTTGCACTCCCAGACCACGGGCGGGCCGGTCTCCGGAAAATCCTGACGAATCTGGGTTTCCCCCGAGACCGGTGCATCCTGCGGCCCGAGAAAACGCGGCCAATCCTCCGACCGGGCGTCTGCGGCCCGGGGCTGCGGGGCGGCATGAAAGGTCAGACCCTCCCAGGCGGCCGCCGGTTCTGCGGACAGGGGAAGACTCCACAGCAAAAGCAGGAAACCGGCGGGAATGAAAAAACGCATGGGCGGACCATGCCACAGCCCCGGCGGGGGCGGAAAGCTGGAAATGCACCCACCAAGGAGAGGCGGTCTCTGAACCGCCTTGTCGCTATTCGGTCGTTTGCGCGGAAGACCAAGGAGGCGCAGGGCGGTTCAGAGACCGCCCCTCCTTGGTTAGACTTTCCCCTGCGCCTTGGCCCATGTGTCCTTCAGGGTCACGGTGCGGTTCAGCACCGGCTGGCCCGGGCGGCTGTGTTTGGGGTCCTGACAGAAGTAACCCAGCCGTTCAAATTGGAAGGTACCCGGCGCGGTCAGGGCCGCCGGCTCTACATGGGCATGGGTCAGGATCTTCAGCGAATCCGGATTGAGGGTGCTGATCCAGTCGGTGCCTTCGGAAATATCATTGGGATCGGGGACGGTGAGGAGGCGGTCGTAAAGGCGCACTTCGGCCGGCTGGGTATGCGCCGCACTGAGCCAGTGAATCACGGCGGTGCCCTTCTTCGGCTTGCTGTTGCGGCTCTCCGGATCATACGGCCCGCGGAGTTCGATCACCTTTCCGGCCCCGTCTTTGATCACTTCCTCACAGGTCACATTATAACCATGACGCAACCGTGCCGTGCGGCCGGGGGCGAGGCGGAAGTATCCGGGCGCCGGTTCCTCCATGAAGTCGTCCTGCTCGATGAGGAGTTCGCCGCTGAAGGGAATCAGGCGGCTTCCGGCATCCGGGTCCGCAGGGTTGTTAGCCGCTTCCAACTGCTCGACCTGGACGGCCGGCCAGTTGGTGATGGTGAATTTGAGCGGACGCAGCACGCCGAGGAAACGCGGTGCGGTCTTGTTCAAGTCCTCGCGCACCGCCGCTTCGAGGATGCCCATGTCCGTCACGCTGTTGTATTTGGTAACCCCGATGCCGGCGCAGAAACTGCGGATTCCAGCCGGGGTGTATCCGCGGCGGCGCAGCCCGGAAATGGTAGGCATGCGGGGATCGTCCCAGCCGTCCACCAGGCCTTTTTCCACCAGTTCCAGCAGCTTGCGCTTGCTCATCACGGTATACGTTAGATTGAGCCGGGAGAACTCAATCTGGCGGGGGTGGCAGGGGGCACTGACATGATCAATCAACCAGTCGTAGAGCGGCCGGTGGGCTTCAAACTCAAGGGTGCAGATGCTGTGGGTGATGCCTTCCAAGGCATCGGAATACCCATGGGCCATGTCATAGGTAGGGTAGATGCACCACGTGTCGCCGGTGCGGTCATGCGTCACTTTTTTGATCCGGTAGATCACCGGATCCCGCAGATTCATGTTGGGCGACGCCATGTCGATTTTGGCGCGCAAAGTGCGGGAGCCGTCCGGGAACTCCCCGGCCCGCATGCGGGCAAAAAGTTCGAGGTTTTCCTCCGGGGGGCGGTTGCGCCATGGGCTGTCGGTTCCCGGTTCGGTCAGGGTGCCACGGCGTGCCCGGACTTCCTCCACCGGAAGGTCGCAGACATAGGCCAGCCCTTTGCGGATCAACTCGAGGGCGAAGCCATGGATCTTTTCAAAGTAGTCGCTGGCATGGAAAAGATGCGGGCCCCAGTCGAAGCCTAGCCAGCGCACGTCCTCCTGGATGCTTTCCACATATTCAATGTCCTCCCGGGCCGGATTGGTATCATCAAATCGGAGGTGGCAGCGCGATCCGGGATGATCTGCAGCGAGGCCGAAATTCAGACAGATCGACTTGGCATGGCCGATGTGGAGATAACCATTCGGTTCCGGGGGGAAACGGGTGACAATGGCAGAATGTTTGCCGCTGCGCAGATCCTCCTGGGCGATTTCGCGGATGAAATCGAGGGACTCGGCGGCAGGGGCTTCAGGGGCAGGGTGGGACATGGCAGGAAACCTCACCCTTCCGGGCGGAAAAACGCGGCGGCAAAAGGAAAATAAGGCGTCCCATGATGGCTGTCAGCCACCATCCGAATGCGAAATCGGATCAGCAAAGAATCCGCCGGTGAGCCTTACTTTGGGCCGTTCTCGGGAGGTGCATCGTCAGGGGGGCCGGGAGACGAGTCCGGAGAATCGGAGGGGGAGGAGGGATCAGTTTCCTCTTCGACGGGGGGCGGGAGCGTGGGCGGGGTGGAGGCGGCGGCTATGGTGGCGGTGGAAATGCCCAGCCTCGCCCGCAGCAAATCATCCACGAGGACGGCGCGGCTGTTCGGCACAATGCCGGACCCAAACTGGCGCACGTAATGCTTGGTGATTTCTGCCCCGAAAAACAGAATGCAGGCGGAATAATAGATCCATGCCAGCACGATGACGACGGACCCGGCTGCGCCGAAGCTGGAAGCAATGGTGCTGGTCGCGAGATAATATCCGATAATGAGCTTGCCCAGCGTAAATAGCAGGGAGGTCGCCAGGGCCCCGAGCCAGACATCGCGCCAACGGAGCCGCACATTGGGCAGGAGCTTGAAGATCAGCGCAAAGAGGGTGGCGACCACCACAAATGAAATAACCATGTCCCATGCGCGCCAGATGGTGGCGTGCAATTCAAAGCGTCCGCTCAGGTAGGTCCCCAAAATGGCCAAAAGCACGCTGATGACGAGGGAAACCAGCAGCAAAAACCCGATGGCCAACACGATGGAAAAGGAAAAAAAGCGGTCGTGGATGAGCGTGAGAAAAGGCCGTCCTGGTTTCACAACGACTCCCCAGATGCTATTCAGGGCATCCTTCAATTCGGCAAAAACCGTGGAGGCTCCAAAAAGCAGCAACCCGCTGCTGAGGATCGTCGCCAGCCAGCCGCCGGCTTGATGCGACGCGCTCGATTTAACCGCTGCCTGGATGGCATCTCCCGCGCCTTTTCCGGCAAGAATGGCGATATGTTGGGACAGCTGTCCGCGGGCGGCTTCCTCGCCGAACACCACTCCCGCAATGGAAATGATGATCACCAGCAGGGGGGCCAGCGAGAAAATGGCGTAATACGCGAGAGAAGAACTCAGCCGCATGGCACCGTCATCGATCCAATCCGAGGCGGCCTCTTTCAACAGGGGCAGAAGGTGGCGTGGGTGCATCATGGAATATTATTGTGAGCAGGGGGGCTTCGGCAGGGTTTCCCGGGGTCAGGATCACCGGTTCCAGGAAAACGGATGTGATTTTCCCGTGCCCGGCATGGGGGGAATTTCCAGAATCATCCGTGCGTGGAACCCGGCTGAATACATGAAAACAGGGACAACACCCTATGACGGGTGTTGTCCCTTGATGGAAAGGAACCCGCCCTGCTGCAAAGGCAACAGGACAAGAAGGTTAGTCGTCCTTTTTCTTTTTCTTGATTTCGATTTCCTCGCCGTCGTCATCCACTTCCACTTCAAAATTCACCGATGGAATGCGCAGGGAATCGACGATCTTGTAGGATTTGTCGACCGCGACCACATTGCCGCCGGCCACGTAATAACGGACTTCCGGCTGTGGGGGTGGAAGCACCTTGACGAGGGCAGGGGGAGCTTCCATGAGGAAGGCGCGGTGCTCTTCCGTTACGATGGTGCCCGGGGCAATCCGGGAACTGCGCCAGGCCGGGGGCAGTTGTTTGATCTTCATCTGCGTGGCCCATTCCGGAGGGAGTCCATATGGATTGGTTTTGTAGGTTTCGAAATACTCCACCACCTTGGTCTGGGCGGCGGGATTGAAAGTCGTCGTGGTGGTCGTGGTTTCATTGACGGATCCGTCGGGATTGACGGTGCTGGTTTTCTCGGTGGTCGTTTCTTTCACCTGTGCCGAGGCAGACAGGGCGAAGGCGAGGGAGAGGCAACTCAGGGTAACGGGTAGTTTCATGGTTTATGGGGGGTTATTTGAAGGCAGCTCTGGCAGGGAACCATTCCCCCGCAGGCTGACAGGTTATTTCTTTGCAGGAGCCGGGCCACCGCGACGGGCCCGCGGATTCCGGGAAAATCCCCGTGGAACCCCGCCGTTTAGTGGACACCCGGCTTGCAATATGCCGTTTCGGCGGGCGGGAGGCCGGGCGATTTGCCAGCATACGGGGCCGGAAGTGCCAAGGAGCGTCGGGCACGGTGGAAGATGGCGGGGCCGCATTGCCTTTGGAGCTCCAAACGGTCCAAAAGATCAGGATTGCCCGCATGCCCGCAGGCAAGGCGGTTCCGTCTTCCGCTTCTCCTATAGCCTTGATGGTCTTATGGGCGTTCCGGCCGCCCGGTGGAGGCTGCGGACGCGATGAAATGATAATTTGCTATTCAGGCGATGCGGCTGTGAAGTATGGTCTTATGTCAGAAAAAACCAAAAGAAGCTTTGGCGTGTGGATGGATACCCACCACGCCACCATTGTGGGCCACGATCCCGCCGCCACCGGATTCACCGTCCTCGGCCATGCCAAAAATCCCGGTCCGGGTGCCAACTCCAACGAGAACGCTTCTAACAATCTCGAAATCACCCTTCAGCATAAGTATTTCAGGGAGATCGGCCGCCATCTCGAAAATGCCGATGAGATCCACCTCACCGGCACCGGCACGATTCAGGAACAGTTCATGCGTTATCTTGGCGAAACCCCGCAGTTCAAAAGAACGGTCGTCACCGAGAGCACCTCCAACCCCATGAGCGAAGACAAGCTGGTGGAATATGTGAGCCGGCATTTCAACTGATGGCCGGGGTGGACGGCAACCCGGATGGGAGCAACGTTCCCCGGTATGCTGAGTGTTAGGACAGGGCAGGGACGTGCTCCGGCCAGGCGGAGGGTTCAGGGTCAGCCTTGATAGAAAACTCCTGCGATGGTGGCCGTCAGAATGCTCGCGAGGGTGCCGCCGATGAGCGCGCGCAGGCCGAGGGAGGCGAGGACGGCGCGCTTGTTGGGAGCAAGTCCGCCGATGCCGCCCAGCTGAATGCCGACGGAACTCAGATTGGCGAATCCGCACAGGGCGAAGGTGCAGAGGAAAACGGTGTGGCCAGTGAGCAGCCCGGCGGCATTCATTTTGGTGAGTTGGTCGTAGGCAACAAATTCATTGAGGGCGAGTTTGGTGCCCATCAGGTTGCCGGCGGCGAAAAGTTGGTTGGGTTCCACGCCCATCAGCCATGCCACCGGGACCATGATCGTGCCGAAAATGGATTGCAGGGAGAGGCTGCTGAAAACGCCGCTGCTGGCGGTGGCGATCCACTCGTTCAGCGAGGCACCGCCGCCGACCGGGATGCCGCCGCCGATGCCGCCGAGGATCCAGTTTACAAAAGCGGCGAAGGCGACAAAGGCAATCAGCATGGCTCCAATGTTGAGGGCGAGGCCCAGACCTTCGGAGGTGCCGGCGGCGAGGGCGTCGAAGAAGTTGGACCCGGCTCTTTCCTTGGGGACGGTCAGGTCATCCCCGCAAACTTCCTTCTCGGGCACGAGGATCTTGGCGGCGATGATCGCGGCGGGCGCATTCATCAGCGAGGCGCAGAGCAGCCAGCGGGCGAACTCGGCGGTGGCCGCGGGGTCGTTGCCGCCCAGCATGGAGATGTAGGCGGCCATCACGCCGCCGGCGATGGTCGCCATGCCGCCGATCATCATGGTGGCAATCTGGGATCGCGTCATGGTGGGGAGGTAGGGCTTGACGAGCAGGGCGGATTCCGTTTGGCCGAGAAAGACTTCCCCGGCGGTGGCGAGGGCTTCCGGTCCGGAGATAGGCATGAGGCGGCGGATCACCCATGCGAAGACAAACACGATGCGCTGCAGCACCCCGAGATAATAGAGCACGGACGTCAGGGCCGAAAAGAAAATGATGGTAGGGAGCACCCGGAAGGCGAAGATGAAAGCCCCGGAAGGACCGAAAAGATTGCCCATTTTTTCGAGATCCACCAGATCGCCGAAAACCATGCGGGCCCCGTCCACGGAGAAGGCGGTGACCTTGACAAAGAAATCGGCCACGGGGCCGATGATATATTCGGCCTGTTTGGGGAAAACAAAAAAGCACGATGCGAGGATCAACTGGAGCAGCAGCCCCCCGCCGACGAGCCGCCAGTTGATGGATTTCCGGTCGGAGGAACAGAGCCAGAGAATGGCAATGAGTCCTGCAATGCCGGTGAGGCCGCGAAGGATGGTAAGGGTCACGGTGGGGGATGGCTGAATAATAAGGGAGAACCGGATCCCGGGATGGATAGTTGCTAGTCAGGGAAGCCGGTGAGGGTGATTTTGCCGATGGCGCGGCCGCTTTCCAGCAGGGCGTGTGCCGCCCCGGCCTGCTCAAAAGGAAAGACGTGCGGATCAAGGAGCGGCTTGATCGTTCCTGCGGCGGCCAGTTGGCTGATCCGCGCGAGGGTCTGGCCCTGTGCCGCACGCTGCCCCGGTTTGTTGTATAACAGCGGGATGATCATGAACACCACGTGGAGGGAAATGCCTTTGGCATGCAGTGGCGAGAGGTCGGTGGTGGTGCGGGTGGAAATGCTGACCACGGTCCCGCCGACGCCCACGGCTTCGAAACTCTTCGCGACATTGTCCCCGCCTACAGTGTCAAAGACGACATCAAAACCCGCCCCGGAGGTCGCTTCCCTGACATAATCGGGAACGGTCTGGTCGCGGTAAAAAATCACCCCGTGCGCCCCCAGTTGACGGGCGAGGGCCGCTTTCTCCGGGGTGGAGACGGTGGTCCAGACTTCTGCCCCGCGTTCCTTGGCCAGTTGAATCACCATTTGCCCGACTCCTCCGGTCCCGGCATGCACCAGAATCCGTTGGCCCGCGTGGACCCCGCCGCGGGTGAGGCCTTCGTCCGCAGTGAGGCTCACCAACGGCAGGGCCGCGCAGGCCTCCCAGCTCAGACCTTCAGGGCAGGGGGCGCAGAGGCTGGCATCTATCACCTGATACTCCGCGAGGGCTCCGGGATGACCGGTCACCCCGCCGCCGCAGGCCATGATGCGGTCACCGGGTTGCCACCGGCTGCCCGAGCCGGCAGCGACAACTTCCCCCGCCCCATCGCAGCCCAGCACCAGGGGATCAGGCGCGAGGGCCGCCAATGCTCCGCGGCGGATCTTGGTATCGATCGGGTTCACGCTGGAGGCCCGCACCCGGACCAGCACTTCGCCGGGACCGGGTTCGGGCCGCAGGATCGCCTTGAGTTCAAAAACTTCGGGCCCGCCGAATCCGGTGGCCACCATCGCTCGCATTGTCGGTTTCATGACGCGGCAGACTAGCGACGGGCGGCCCGCCGTCCAGATGCGAAAACTTTTTTTACGCCAACGCATCCGGTCCGGGGACTTCCCCGTTGGACGACGATCCGGCGATTTGTTCCGGCGGGTCTAATTTCAGCCATCACTCGGAAAACCTCCCCCATGAAACACCTCCCTTTTCTCCTTGCTGGTGCTCTCCTCAGCCCCTTGCCGGGCTCTGCCGCACTGATTTATGGCCTGACCACCACCAATGGGTTGGTCAGCTTTGACTCCGCCACGCCGGGATCGGTCACCACCATCGGCACTATTTCCCACCCCGGAATTGTTGATATCGACTTTTATCCGGTGAATGGGGAACTCTATGGAGCCAACAACGCCGGAAGCCTCTACAGGATCAACACTTCCACCGGAGCGGCCGCCCTCGTGACCACCCCCTCGTCGGCGATCACGGGTCTGACGGTTATTGACTTCAACCCGGCTGCAGACCGTCTCCGTATTTTCGCCGGCAACAACAATTTCCGGCTGACCCCGGATGTTTTCAACAATGCTGGCCTAACCGCCGGTGCCGTGACCAACGACGGGGTCTTCAGCAACTCCGAAGTCAATCTGGCCGGGGCCGCCTATACCAACAATTTCGACGGCACGTCCGGCACCACGCTGTATAGCATTGATTCTGTCAGCAACAGCCTCTTCACCCACACGGGCGCTCCCCAGTTCAGCACCGTCGCTCTGGTCGGAGCGCTGGGATTCGATGTCGGGCTTAACGTCGGATTCGACGTGGATCAGACAGGAATCGCCTACCTCACCAATGACCAAAACTTTTATTCTGTCAATCTGGCCACCGGTGCTGCGACCTCCCTCGGCACCGTGGGGGGAAGCGGGCTCAAGAGCATCGCTGCCGTCGCCGTGCCCGAAGCCTCCACCGCCTCCGTCCTGATCCTGACAGGTTTGGCCGCCTTGGGCCGCCGCCGCCGCCAAGCCTGACCCAAACAATCCGAATCAAACCAAACCAAACCAAATCATCGGTAGTTGGTAGAACTTGGGAACGCCCCGCCCCCCTCGGGGCCTCCCACCCGACCCCCGGCTGCGTGATGGCGGCCGGGGGTTCATTTTTTGTGCAGAGACAAAGCGTAAGTATCAGCGCGGGACCGGGCTGAAGAATGAGTGGGGTTAGATTGTCAGCCGATGCGTCCTGTGGCATGGTGAGGGATGATTTCGCAGGCTGTGGGCCATGGGGTGGAATAATTTTTAAGGAGCTGGGATGCTCCCAGCAGTCCAGAGCCTCCGGCGGTCCGGGGAATTTCGCCGAAGGCTCTGGACTGCGGCGGGCACCGCCGCTCTGCGCTCCGAAGGCAACCAAGGGATAGCAACGGCTTGGACCTCCCCCGCTCTTGCACCGGTGCGTCATGGGCTTATCGGAAGGCCATGTCAGGTATCATCATCAAACCCCGCGCCCGCATCTTCCATGGCCACGAGTGGGTCTATGGGGCGGAAGTCCAGAAGATGTTCGGCGATCCGCAGCCGGGGGATGTCATCACGCTGAAGGATTTCAAGGACCGCGGGCTGGGCAGCGCGATTTTCAATCCGAAGTCGCAGATCATCGCACGGCGGTTTTCCCGGCATCGCGAGGATCTGACGCAGGATTTTTTTGCCCGCCGCCTACGCCGCGCTCTCGCCTGGCGGAGTGAGATTCCCGACTTCGATGTCACGCTCTGCCGCATGGTCTGGAGTGAAAGCGACGGCTTGCCGGGCGTGATCATCGACCGCTACGGCGATCACTTTGTGCTCCAGACCCTGACCCTGGCGATGGATAAACGGAAAGACCTCATCACCGCCGCGCTGGTCGAGGTTTTTGCTCCGGTCTCCATCATCGAGCGAAACGACAGTCCGTCGCGTCTCGCCGAGGGCATGGAAATCATCACCGGCGTGCTCCACGGCACGGCACCCGAAGCCTTCCGCCTCACCACAAAAGATGGCCTGACATTTCTGATCGATCTGGTGGATGGCCAGAAAACCGGGATTTATCTCGATCAACTCGACAACTACCGCCTGACCGCCCGGCACGCGAAAGGCAGACAGGTGCTGGATTGTTTCTCCAATCAGGGAGGATTTGCCCTGGCCTGTGCCCTGGCCGGGGCCACCCACGTGACGGCGGTGGATGCCAGCGAATCCGCCATGGCCGCCGCCAAGGCCAATGCGGAAGCCATGGGCGTGGCCGACCGGATGGAATTTGTGGTGGGCAATGTCTTCGACTATCTGAAAGCCAGCGAAGCCGCCGGGACCAAATGGGACCTCATCATTCTGGACCCCCCCAGCTTTTCCCGCAGCAAAAAAACCGTGGGCGACGCCCTGCGCGGCTACAAGGAAATCCACCTCCGGGCGCTCAAACTCCTCCCCTCCGGCGGCAAACTGGCAACCTATTGCTGCTCGCATCATGTCAGCACCGGCGAGTTCACTGATGTGATTCTGGATGCGGCGGTGGATGCCAAGAAGACCCTGCGCCGATTGGAAATTCATGGCCAGCGCGCGGACCATCCAGTGCTGCCGGCGATTCCGGAGAGCGAATACCTGCGGGGATATCTTTATGAGCTGATGGCGGCGTTTTAAGGGTGCTGGTTTGTTTTGGTACTAAGCGGTTTGGAAGCCTGCGTAGACCCGGGCAGACGATAGCCCAGCCGCAGCAGCCAAACCGCGATGAGGACCAGCAAAGCCCGCTGGGGAATGCCGGCGAGGCGTTGTTGTTCGAAAAAGAGCCAGCCTGAAAAAATCAGGGTCAGGAGCAGGGTCAGGAAAGTGCCCGGCAGCCGGTCGTAGCGTTTTTCCTTCCATTCCACGCGGGTCATGTAAATGGAGCAGAGGACAAATCCGGTGAGAAACAGGTGAAAGCCCATGCGGTGATAGTAGGCCTGGGCCACATGGCGCTCCGGTTTGGGCAGGCGTCTGATTTCATGCACCGGAGGGGCTGCCGCTGCCACAGCCACAGCGACTTCGCCTTCCTTCGCGTCGCCTTCCTTGGCCGTTTCAACTTCGAGGGCCTGATAGCGGGCTTTTAGAAAGTCTATCACTTGAGTGTGATCCCAGTTCATTTCCCGGAAATAATCCAGCATTGCCCGGTCGTCCTCGTCCATGGCCTTCCGCTCGCGGAGGAGTTCCTCACGGAGCGAGGCCCCTTCCGGATTCAGCAATTCCAGCAGGGCCAGCACCGGCCCGGTTTCGCTGGCGGGATCGGCGGAAGCCTCCTCCTCTTCGTTGGTTTTCACGGCCCCGGTGGGGGCTGGACCGCGTTCGCGGGTGGCGGCTTCCAGCAGGAGCGTTTTCTCCACCACCTCAAATTGACTGGGGGAAATGTCGAAAATCGCCACCAGCACGAGCCCGCCCACCATGCAGGCGGTGGTGCATTGCAGGAAAAAAGCCCGGCCGACGCCGCGCGGGGAAACCGCTTCAAGGCGGCTCAGCCCGCCCATCATGAGCAACAGAGCCCCGGAAAACGAGAAGATGCCGCCCTTGATCCACCATCCCTCGGGAGCCTTCGCGGCGTAGTCGCTTACCCAACGGGAAAACACGTTGTAATATTCTCCGGTGATCTGATCGAAGATCTGCCCGTTGATCCTCAAATGGCCCACCACCATCAGAACGAGCGCCAGCGCCACCCCCGCATAAATCATTATTAGCAATGTCAGGCGGCGGGCCCACACCGGCGGGAGGGGGTGGGTATCGGGATGGGCGGACACGGAAAAATAGGGAGGAAAGGACTCCCAATGCACCAGACGCGATTCCGGTAAAAATTCAATGACGGGCACCGCTCCGGGGCATATTCTTCCCAACGATGAGCACCACTCACGATCCTATTCCCGCGCCGCCGCCAGCCCTGCCGGAAGCTGCATCCCGTGAATGTTCCCTACCCAGCGCGCGGTCGGGAGGCTGACGGAAATCCAATCCAAAAATAAATAGAAGAATCCCGCCAACACCGGAGCCACCACCAGCCTGCGGAGCCACGCATTTCTTCACGAAATGCACCCAGGCGAAGCGAGACCGGCGGAAATAGGCAGGGCGTTGCCAAAGGCTGCGGCATTTCCCTCCGGGTGGGCCGAATTTCGAAAAGTTTCCACAGGTGCTCCAAGGCGGGCTGGTCGGGGGCCCAAACCCTCAGCACTTTCCAAAAAGTTCCCGAATTGAGAACCCGCTTGAGACACGCGCCGGTTTGGTGCGTAAGAGGAGTTCTATGATTCGTTGGTTCGCGCGGAACGACATCGCGGCAAATTTCCTCCTCTTCGGCATTTTGCTGTGGGGCGCGTGGTCGTTGAAGGAAAAGGTGCCCTTGGAGGTGCAGCCCGCGATTATCTTTAAACAGGTGGACATCAGCGTGTCCTACCGGGGCGGCAGTCCGGAGGATGTGGAACGCGCGGTCATTTTGCCGGTCGAAGGCGCGCTGGAGGGCCTGCCGGGAGTGGATTTTATCGAGTCGCGGGCCACCAGCGGGAACGCGCGGGTGACGGTGCGGCTGGAGGAAGGCGTGGATCCGCGGCTGATGCGCGAGGAAATCGAAACCCGCGTTTCGCGGCTGAACAATCTGCCCGGCGAGACCGAGCCGCCCCGGGTCTCCATTCCGGACAGCTCGGCTTGGTTTGAAGTCATCACGGTGGCCATCGCCGGGGACATGGATGAAACCGACCTGCTCCGCGCCGCCCGCCGGGTTCGGGACGACCTCGTGGAAATCCGGGGCATTTCCCAGGCCACCGTGGTAGGGGCCAACCCGCCGGAAATCGCGGTAGAAGCAGATCCCATGCGGCTACGGGACTTCGGCCTGACGTTTGCCGACCTCTCCGCAGCGGTCCAACGGTCCTCGCTGGATTTGCCGGCCGGCCAAATCCAGACGGACGAGGGAAATCTGATGATCCGCTCCAAAGGCCAGGCTTATACCCGGGAGGACTTTGAGAATATTGTGATCAGCAATAATCAGGGGTCGGAAGTCAGACTGGGCAGTGTGGCTACGGTGAGCGATGGCTTTGAGGAGGGTCGGCAGATTCACCGTTTCAACGGCAAGCCGGCGCTGATGGTGGAAGTGTTGCGGCGGAACGAGGAAAATGCCCTGGGGATCGCGGCCGCGGTAAGGGAGTATGTGGCCGGGGCCGCCGCACGATTTCCGCAGGGAGTCTCGCTGCATGTCTGGGACGATGCCTCAATCGAACTGGAAGGCCGCCTTGGCACGCTGGTCGGCAGCATGTTGCAGGGGGCCGTGCTGGTGCTGATCGTGCTGGGGCTCTTCCTGCGGCCGATGATCGCATTTTGGGTGGTGATCGGGATCCCGGTCGCCTTTGCCGGAGGGTTTATCGTCATGCCGTGGTTCGGCATCTCCGCCAATGTGATGAGCATCTTCGGCTTCATCATCGTGCTGGGAATTGTGGTGGATGATGCCATCGTGACTGCGGAAAATGTCTACACCAAGCTCCGCGCCGGGGTGCCGCCGCTGGATGCGGTCACCGAGGGGGCGAAGGAAGTGGCGGTGCCAGTGACCTTCGGCGTCCTGACAACGATTGTGGCCTTTGTCCCGCTGATGTTCTTCGATGGCTTTTATGGGTCATTCAGCCGACAAATCCCGCCGATTGTGGGCGCGGTTCTGATCTTTTCCCTGATCGAAACCAAGCTGGCGCTGCCCTGCCACCTCAAACATGTCAAAGTCCACCGGACGCACTTCAACGCCTTCGAGCGCTTCCAGAAAAAGATCGCGGACAGCCTGGAGCACTTTGTAGACCGGGTCTATGAACCCGCGCTGCGTTTTGCCACCAAACACCGGTATTCCACCCTGGCAGGATTTCTCGCGGTGGGTCTGGCATCTGTCGGCATTTTAAGCAGCGGACGGCTGGGGTTTGTGAATATGCCGGCGATCGAACAGAACCGGATCACCGCCCGCTTGCAGATGCCGCCGGATACGCCGGTGCAGATCACGGATGACCGTATTCTCCGGGTGGCGGCGGCCGTGGAGCAGTTGCGCACGGAGTTCATCGATCCGGGCACGGGCGAGTCGCTCATCAGGGACATGATCACCTCCAGTGGCGGCCGCCTCGGCCGTCAGGACTTCGATCCCCGGCGGGGCTCGGTCACGATCAATATCAAGGATCCCGGACTCCGCTCCGAACCCGGCCCCAAGAACAGCGAAATCGCGCGGCGCTGGCTGAAGTTGGTGGGGGACCTGCCAGATGTGGAAAACCTGCGCATTTCGGGGGAACGCGGCGGCGGGGGCGGGGATAACGAATTGGAATCGCTCGAAGTTGAGGTCCGGGGACCGGCTTCCGAAGAAAAAACCGCCGTGATGCGCGAGGTGGAGGACATCGTGGAAAGTTATGCCGGAATTGCCAGTGCCTTCAATGACGCGGGCGGCAACCGCGACGAACTGCTCATCACCATCCGCCCCGAGGGCGAATCCCTCGGGCTGACCCAGCGTGACCTCGCCAACCAGGTGCGGGCCGCCTTCTTTGGTCAGGAAGCCCAGCGGGTGCAGCGCGACCGCGATGATGTCAGGGTGATGGTCCGGATGCCGCTGGTGCAGCGCCAGTCCCTCACCACGCTTGACCAGCTGCGCATCCGCACCCCGGCAGGTGGCGAAGCTCCGTTCCACTCCGTGGCCACCGCCCGCTTCGCCACCACGAGGGCGGACATCACCCGCCTTGATGGAGCCCAGGTGGTGTCCGTCACGGCGCAGCCGGTGGACGAAACCGTGGATGTAGTCGCCATCTCGAAAATCCTCGCGCCCCGCCTCGATGAGCTGTTCAACAAGCATCCCGAACTGACGTGGCGCTACGATGGCTACGTCGCCGAACATGAGGAAACCAAGACCCGCACCATGGTCGGCGGGATCGCCCTCTTCCTTGCGCTGTATGCGTTGCTGGCGATTCCGTTCCGCTCGCTCTATCAACCCTTCTTTGTCATGCTGGCGGTTCCTTTCGGAGCCATCGGCGCGCTCTTCGGCCATCTCATCATGGGCATCACTCCGTCCTACCTTTCCGTATTCGGCATCCTCGCCCTCGCCGGCGTGGTGGTGAATGATTCCCTCGTGATGGTCGATTTCATCAACAATAAAAAGCGTGAAGGAGCCGATTTGCTGGAGTCGGTGATCCAGTCCGGCACCCGCCGGTTCAGGCCGATCCTCCTAACCTCCCTAACGACCTTCGTCGGGCTGCTGCCCCTGATTTTTGATCCTTCCCTCCAGGCGCAGCTGCTCATTCCCATGGCGACCTCTCTGGCTTTCGGGATTCTCTTCGCCACCGGCATTACCCTGCTCCTGATTCCGGCATCCTATCTGGCGGCGGAAGATATCGTGGGGCACTTGAAACGCGGCTGGGCGTGGTATTTGCGCCCGTTCCGCCCGCAGGGGGACATCGCCCCGGGCAAGTCAGTTGAACCCATTTCCTAGCTTAATCCCCGCGAATGCCGATCCTCCGTCCCCTCTCTCCTGGTATCCTGCGGCTGCTCCCCGGCTGTGCCGCCTCTCTGTTGGTCTCCTGCGAATCCGCCCGCCTTGGCCGCCCCGCCGACGCGGTCGATGTCCGTGCCCCCGGCTCGTGGGCGGCGGTGTCCCGTGGCAATGAAGGCCGGATTTCCAGTGGCTGGCTGGCCGGACTGGGCGACGCGGAACTGACCAGAACCGTCCACGAGGCCATAGCCAACAACCGGGACCTCAAAGCGGCGGCTGCCCGCTTCCGCGAGGCAAGGCAGGCCACCATCATCAGCCGCGCCCGCAGCGCGCCTAACGTCGGATTATCCGGCAGCGGATCACTGCGGGATTCGCCGGAAAGCCCCAGCAGCCGCGACTATGGACTGAACCTCGCGGCTTCATGGGAGGTCGATTTGTGGGGCCGCCTGCGCGACTTGAACGAGGCTGCGGATGCGGAGGAAAAAGCCGCCATGGAAGATTTCCGCGGGGCCCGCCTATCCCTTGCGGCCAATACTGCCAAGTCGTGGTGCAATCTCATCTCCGCCGAACAGGAAGTGGGGCTGGCGGAAGTCACCCTGGAATCGTTCCGGAAAAACCTGCGCATCATTGAGCGGAATTATCTGGGCACTGGCGAAGGCGCGCTGGATATCCAATTCGGCCGCACCAACGTCTCGTCTGCCCAACGCACCCTGGAACAACGCCAACAGGACCGGGAGAACGCCGCACGGGCCCTTGAGCTGCTGTTGGGACGCTATCCGTCAGGCACCGCCCGGGCGGCGAAGGAACTACCCAAACTGCGCGGGACAGTCCCCGCGGGTCTTCCCTCCGATTTGCTGGCGCGCCGCCCGGACCTCGCCGCCGCACGGGCCCAGCTCTTCGCCAGCGCCCGCGAGGCTGATGCCGCCCGTAAAGCGCTGCTCCCCTCGGTTTCCCTCACCGGCAGCAGCGGCATTTCCACCATCCGCCTGTCGGATTTTCTGGAACCGGCGAATCTCGCCAACTCCATCGCCGGCCGTTTCAGCCAGGTGGTCAGTGAGGGCGGCTCTATCAAGGCCGGAGCCCGTGCTGCCTTGGACCGCAATGATGCCAGTCTGAATAGCTATATTCAGTCGGCCCTCATCGCCTTCCGCGAAGTCGAAACCACCCTCTCCGCCGACCGCTCCCTGGCCGCGCAGGAAACCTACCTCGCCTCCGAACTTGAGCAGGCCGCTCTTGCGGAACGTCAGGCGGAACGCGACTACTCGGAAGGGATCAATCCAAATATCCTTTCCGTCCTCGAAGCCCAACGACGCGCCAACAACGCCCGCGCCAGCATGATCCGACTGCGCAATGAGCGCCTGCAAAACCGTATCGACCTCCATCTCGCTCTCGGCGGAGATTTCCAAACCCAGCCGGCCACCTGAGTGCGTATTCCCGGAAACATCCCGGTGGCTGTTTCGTAACTTTCCCTTTAACTTCCCCCTTTCCCCCCGCGCCCCTCCCATGTTAGCCCGCATCCTGGTTCCGCTCTTGCTTCTCCTCGCCGGCCTCGGCGCGTGGTGGTGGCTGGGACAACCTATTGAGGAACCCCAGTCCGAACGCCAGCCGCCGCAGAAACTGGAAACCACCAAGCTGGAGTTGAAGCGCACCGACTATCCCGTCATCCTGGAAACCCAGGGGACCGTCCGCGCCCATCATAGCACCACTCTCACCGCCCAGGTTTCCGGCACCGTAAAAACCATTCACCCTTCCTTCGATGACGGGGCCTTCTTCGACGAAGGCGAGGTGCTATTGGAACTGGACCCGGCGGATCTCTCCGCGGCTTTGGTCGCCTCCGAGTCCCGCCTCGCCAGCTCCGAAGCCGCTCTTGCCCAGGAGGAAGCCCGCGCCAAACAGGCCAAACTCAATTGGGACGATATCGGTTATAAGGAAGCCCCTTCGCCGCTGGTCCTGCGGGTGCCCCAGCTCAAGGAAGCCAGTGCCAACGTCACCGCTGCCCGCGCCGACCTCGACCAGGCCCAGCGCAATCTCGAGCGCGCCAAAATCCGCGCCCCCTTCGCCGGCCGTGTCAAAACCCGCCTCGTCGGACTCGGCCAAGCCATCGGCGGCACCACCGCCCTGGGCGAAATCTTCGCCACCGACTACGCCGAAATCCGCCTCCCGCTCTCCGCCGGCCAGATCGCCTTCGCCAAACTGCCCACCCGTGAGGACGACGCGCCGGTGAAAGTCACCCTGACCGACGCTCTGAATTCCGCTGCCGCTGCCACGTCCACCGCCAAACCGCATTCCTGGCAGGCCCGTATCGTCCGCACCGAGGGCACTCTGGATGAATCCTCCCGCGAACTCTTCGCCATCGCCCGCATCGACGACCCCTTCGGCCTCATCTCCGGGAATCCCGAACTCCGGATCGGTCAACCCGTCCGCGCTGCTGTGGAAGGCGTGGTCCTCAAAGACGTGTTTGTCCTGCCCCGCAGCGCCCTGCGCGGCGTGAACCGGGTGTATGCCATCGACAAGGAAACCCTGACCATTCAGCGCACCGACGTGGTGCCACTGTGGAGCACCACCCAGGAACTGGTAGTGCGCGGATCATTCGAGGACGGCGACTGGCTGGCCACCTCCCGCCTGTCCTACGCGCCCAACGGAGCCCCCGTGGAAATCATCGAACCCGCTCCGGCTCCCCCGCCCGTTCCCGGAGTGCCCGTGGCCACCCTCAAGGTGGATAGTTAGCATCCGGTGGCCGGCGGAAGGGGTTCCATTGCTCTCAAAAAATTACTGAGGGGCCACGGATTTTACAGATATGACGGATCACACGAATGTGGTGATCCTGATTACCAGTTGGCAGAATCTCATCATCGCAGCGGCTGGTCCGGAAATGAATCAGGGATTAGAAATGCAAGCTCCGGGCTTGCCCATCCCAAGGCTTGGTGGTATGGACATGCAACCCAAACCAAGGAGGAATTTATGCCAATGTCCGAAATGATGGGATTACAACGACGGGTGGAAACCCTGGAAGATGACCTCAGGGCTGTGCTCTGCCGGCTTTCGCGGCTGGAAACCAAAATCACGGGGCTGGAATCCAAACTCGCGGAGGAGGATGCCAAGGTTTGCCGCCTCGAAAAAGAGGTGCAGCACGAGCACCAAATCCTCGACCGGATTGAACACGGCATTCCGGTTGGTTTATAGCTCCGCACCGGCTACACCGCACCGTCAGAAAAAGACCCCGTCCGCAGGAACGGACGGGGCTTTACGATTGAATGGATCGATCCCTCAGGCGGTTTGAGCCTGCATTTTCCGCAGGCAGCCGAAGCCGATCAGGCGGCGGTTTTCCTCATCCCAGAGGCGCAGTTTCAGGGTGCGCAGGCTGGAGATCAGGGTAATGGGTTTCACGGACTGGAAGATTTCGTGGGAGTTGTGGCAGGCTTCCAGATTGTAGTTCGGAATCCGCGGGCTGAGGTGGTGGATGTGGTGGAATCCGATGTTCCCGGTGAACCATTGGAGAATACGCGGGAGTTTGTAGAAGGAGCTGCCCTGTAGCGCGGCTGCGGTGTAGTCCCATTCCTGGTGGTGTTCCCAGTAGACATCTTCATACTGGTGCTGGACATAAAACATCCAAACCCCAAAGGCCCCCGCGGCCATGGTGATGGGGATCTGGATCATAGCCCATGCTTTGAAGCCCACAGCCCAGATCAGCACTCCGGCCAAGGCAAAAATGGCCAGATTCATCCAATACACGGAATACTTTTCCCGTTTGCTGGCGGTCCGGTTGGGGAACCGCTGATAAATCATGAATAGAAAGACCGGTGCGATCAGAAAGAGCACAATGGGATTGCGCGAGACCCGGTAAACGAATTTTTTCCCGGGCGAAGCGGCCAAATACTCCTTCACCGTCATGGTCCAGATATCCCCTACACCCCGACGCTCCAGGTCACCGCAGGAAGCATGGTGGAGGGAATGCTCCCAACGCCAGTGGAAGTAAGGCGTAAAAGTCAGCACCCCGGTGACAAATCCGGTAATGTCGTTAAGCTTCTTGCTCTTGAAGAAGGAGCCGTGGCCACAATCGTGGAAAATGATAAAGACGCGCACTACAAACAACCCGCCCAGCAGGGCCAGCAGCAGGGTGATCCAATAGGGTCCTTGCAGACTCCAGGCCATGAGAGCCCAGATCGCGCAAAGCGGAAGCACGGAGTTGATGATTTGCCAGACGGCCCGGCTAATGGAGGGCACCTGGAATTTGGCGACCATGGCTTTCCATTCAGCTACAGAGGGGAGGTTCAGTTCGTTGGCGCTGGAGGACGTTGTAGAGGTGGACATTGTCTGAGGATCTCGGGGTCGGTCTAAACGGCTGGTTGATTGCGGATTGAGACCCTTAATTCAAGCAAAGGATTTCAGGGGGGCCAACCGAAAATTTTACGCGGGGCAGGGTAGGAACAAGGGTGAAAAAGCAGCCGGTGTCCCCGGTGGAAGACCCCCGTCCCCACAGGGTAAGCGCCGGGCGGGAGGGCTTTGTCTGGCTTTTCGGGGACGAAGGCAGATTTGGTTCCGCCTTTTCAACGCTCAAGCGCCGCGGTCATTCCCATCAGGCCGGCCAGCCGGGTGTTGAAGTTAAAACCCCTTCGCAATGGATTTGGACTTCAGTGGCCGGACTAACTCCAACAAACGATAGTAAAACGAGCAGTGGAAAACGGGATTTGAAACCAGGGAATGGCAGATTGGTTCATCCCGGCAGACCACAGTAATACGCATTTGGAACAAAGTTTCCCGGCTTGCCCGATCCAACCATTTTGCCAGGATGCGTGGGCATGAAGCTGCGGCTCCCTTTCGCTCTTGGCCTCGCCATGGCCTGCGTGACCCTGGCGGTGATGCGCTTGTGGCCTTTCACGCCGCCGGGGGAAGCCACCCGCACGGCTGCGGCGGCTGGAGACGGAGCCCCGGAGGTGCTGCGTCCCTGGCTGCAGGACCATTTGTATCGCCCCCTTCAAACGCCTCAGCCGGGGGACTGGCTGCACAGCTCACCGGAATGGGCCCAGTCGGTCAGGGTTTGGCAGAAGAGCAAACCCAATCTGCCGGATCCCACCCGCCACGTGCTCTATCTGATGCCCATGGGAGACTTTCCGGAAGGAGGCCGCGCCCCTTCCCTGGAAGTCCTCCGGGAATACCTCGGATTATATTTTGGCATGGAAGCGCGGCTGATGCGGCCGGAGCCGGAGTCCGGCCCGAACCCGGAGCGGCGCATCAACGGGGAGAGCGGCAAACCCCAACTGCTCACCCGGGACATCCTGAAGTGGCTTCCGGGACGCCTGCCGCCCGATGCCTACGCCATGCTGGCCGTCACCCTGACGGATCTCTATCCGAAAGCCTCATGGAATTTTGTTTTTGGGGAGGCGACCTACAAAAAACGCGTCGGGGTCTTCAGCCTGGCCCGCAATGATCCTGCTTTTTTCATCGGAGGCGATGCCCTGCTGGCTCCGCCGGTGGTACGCGCCCTAATCCTGCGCCGGGCCTGCCTGATTCTGAGCCACGAAACCGGCCATATGTTCGGCTGGGCCCACTGCCGGTATTACCAATGTGTCATGGGCGGGACCGGCAGTCAGGAGGAATCCGACCGCTTCCCACTTGGGTTATGTCCGGTCTGCCTCCACAAACGTTATCTCGCCGGCCCCTTTGATCCGGCTCGCCGCCAGCAGGACCTGGTGGATTTTTACCAGCGGAACGGCCTGACAGAAGATGCGGACCATGCCCGGGAATTGTTGGGACGGGTGGGCGTCCAGCCGTGATCCGGGTTAAAGCAAAAGGCTTCGCAGGGGCGTCAGCCTGAAACCGGGGCGATGAATGTGAACAGAAGGTCGCCAAGGGCACAAAAAGCCGAGGGTTACGCCAAAGTGAGTCACCGACAGGTCATGGCCATTGGGCAGACGATCCTGCTGTACTTCATATCCCTCTGTTCACCATTGAATCGGCTCGTCTTGGTTATTCTGGATCAGGCTTCCCTTCCACTTTGGACTCCGGTTTGGACTCCGGTTTGGACTCCGGTTTGGCCGCCTCCGGCTTGGGCGCTTCCGGCTTGCTCTGGTGTTTCAGGGTCAGTTCCGAATAGACCGGAGCAAAGGGCTTTTGGGACGTGCTGATGGCCGCTACTCCGGCCTTGATCCCTTTCCGGTTCCATGGCTCCGCGAAGAGTTCCTTGGGTTCGCCATAGTTCCAGTTCACCCCGTCCTGACTCATGGCTCCGAGCAGTTGGGTGCCTTTGCGCTCCAGCCGCAACCACGTCGGCTTGTCCGCTTCCGTCTGGAGGTCCCCGGTGGTGCCAATCCGTTCCAGTTCGCCATGCACCCGGATTTCGAAATTGGTATAGGGCAGGGCCGGACCGCCACTGCGCTGCAGGGTGGCGCGCTCAATCCTGACGAAGTTGTTGGCATCCGCAAAAACCACCAGTCCTGCGCCCGTATATCCGGTGCGTCCCTCCTGGGTGGATTCCCCTCCGGGGGCGAATTCCCCTTCAATCTTCACCTGAATCGTGAAGTCTCCCTCCACTTCCTGAAGCACCCGCGGGGCGGTGGTGTTTCCCAGTTCCGCGCTCAAGTCGTGGGCCTTGGCCGAGCCGGGCACGGTGATCGTCAGCTTGCCGCCCTCCCCGGTCTTGAACAGGCAGTCCTCCGCCGGATTTTCAGCGGTCCCCCAGCCCTCCACCTTGAGGGTCTTCGGAGTGGCTTCCTGTGCTACCACAGGGATCAGCATGGCGATCAGAGTGCAAAGGGTCGTAGTGATTTTCATTGGTTGGGATGGTTGAGATGGTGGCCTTGCGATAGAGAAAAAGTGCCTGACGAACCCAAGGGTAGCCGCCTGATGAAAACCCGAACCTGTGAGGACAGGAAAAGGGACAGCAAAGGAAGCCGTCAGGTTTTTGACTCCAGAAGCTCCAAAATGATTTTGAGTCTCCTGTTCCAATCATGATTTCGCGGGGAAATGGTGCGGGCGCAGCATCCTCAATTTTGTGAGGGAGATCAAGAAAAATCCTCACATCATCCACGCTGGGGGTGGCGGGGTGCGGGGGCAGACCCGCAGGTCCTGCCAGTTTCGTGAGGCCTGGCCTGAACCGGGAGCTGCCGTAATATTTCGGCTAGGATTTCCAGAGGATTGCCGTTGCCTGCAAGGCCGCCGTGGGCCGCCACCAACTTGACATTGGTGCACCGCTGCACCATGGTGCGTCATGCGTTTGACGATCAATTTGGATGACGATCTTTATGCGATGGCGCGAAGTCATGCCATTGCGACCCGGACCTCCGTTAGCAAGGCGGTGGGCGACCTGTTGCGGCGGAAGATCAATTCCTCCACGACGTCCTTGGCTGGCGATGGTGAGGCCCCTGCCTATTTTGACCCGGTAATGGGAATTCAGGTGAGCCGATCCGGACGGAAGATTTCGGAGGCTGAGGTGAGCAAGGCGCTGGCCGATGAAGATTTGGCCGGTTTGGAAAAGGCAGGCCATGCTCCTCGCAGAAAACCAGACTGATGACCACGTGGCTGCTGGATGGAAATGTGCTGGCCGCCTTGACCTTGGCGGATCACCCGCACCACCCGCGGGTGCGGCGGTGGTGGCAGGCGACCCCGCAGGACCGCTTCGCAACTTGTCCCGTGACCGAGGGCACCCTGCTGCGGCTGCAAATGATGTTGGCAAAGGACCAGTCCGCCGCCGCTGCCTGGTTCGTGCTGGCTTCCCTGCAAGCCCATCCCCGGCACGACTTCTGGCCCGCCAACTTTTCTTACACCGAAATCCCCACCACCCGCCTGACGGGTCACCGGCAGATCACCGACGCCTGGCTTGGCGAACTGGCCCGCCGCCAGGGAGGAAAACTCGCCACTCTGGACGAGCCCCTCGCTGCCCTGTGGCCTGATGTGGCAGTGCTGGTTCCGGTGTGAAGCCTGCAACGATGGAATCCTGCCAAAAGGCATCACTGTCCATACATATCCGTCAACAACTCCTTCAATCCTTCGGCTTCGGTGGACGAAAGAGCGCCGAGCTTCTTCGTCAGGCGGGTTTTGCTCAGGACACGGATTTGGTCAACACAAACATCCGATGGCTGGCCGGCTACGGTGACTCTCAGCCGGGTGCGCCAGGCAGGACGAAGCGTCGACGTCAGTGGGCAGACCACAACGGTGGTGAGGCTGGCGTTGAGGCTGTCCATGCTGACAATGACACAGGGCCGGGTTTTACTTAACTCACTGCCCTCCACCGGATCCAGCCGCGCCCAAAAAACCTCGTAACGCTTCATTTCCGCGTGACATTGGGTTTAGCCTTCTTTTTGGATTTGGCCGCGAGGGTTGTTTTCCATGGGATCTGCTCCAAACCATCGCCGTCAGTGGTTTCCCATTCCGACCAATCCTCACCCGAAGCCGCCATTTCCCGGGCAGTTTCCTCCCAGGATAATTTGGCGCTGCCACTCTTCGGCGTCAGGACGATCTCGTGCCCGCGATCTTCCAGCACCAGGCCGTCCTCCAACCCATGCTTGCGGATCAGAAAGGCCGGAAGCCGGATGCCCCGGGAATTTCCGATCCGGGCGAGAGTGAGTTCCATGGTTTTCATGATGTAAATACAGTAACTACATTGACAGATCGGGGCAAGTAGGAAGGAGGCGTTTGCACGCCAAACTTTTCCTGCACCAAATTTTGCCCGCTCGGCCTGACCGGCCGCGGCCCGTTTGCGCAGCCGCGGGGCGGGCTGGGCCGCATGAATGTTCGACTTGACCCCAACTCATAAACCCAAAAAATAACCCATATGAAGACCACCATCGAGCTTCCCGATGCACTTTTTGCGGCCGCTAAGGGCGTGGCGTTGCATCGACGGACGACGCTCAAGGCCATGATGGAGCACGCATTCAGGCGGGAAATCGGTTACAGCGATCCTCCTGCGGGCACAGCGGTTTTCGTGGAGAATGAGTATGGATTCCCGGTTTTGAAGAAGAGGGGAGGCCGTGCAGTGACCAGTGAAATGGTCTATGAAATGTTGGAAGAGGACGGCCATTGAACCCGATGTTGGCGTTGGCGGTTTCGCACCAGGGCAGGCTGGCCACCCTGGACCGGCGGATTGATCCGCACTTGCTGCCCGGTGGAGCAAAGGCCCGTTTTTTGATACCCTGAACCGGCCCGACGTCCTGATTCGAATGTGGATCCGGGGAAGTGTCACTTGATTTAGGATTTGATAGTTGGTAGTGGCTTGCCATGCGTCCGGATCCTCTTTTATTCGTCATGGGGGCAGCACGCCCGGGCGAAGGATAGCTTAACGTGCTGGATTACGATAAGCACCCCGAACTCAGCCTCCGCCAGATGAAAAAGGGGATGGCTTCGGTTATCCGGCAGGCATACAGCTCCCAGTCGGGTCCCCTGAATTTGGATTTTGGAATCAGAGATTACAAAAAACCCAAAGTCAGGATTGGGGGAATGGCGAATGTCTGGCCCGCAATTATTGGTCCTTATTCATCAAGTGACCCCGTGATCGTGCATCAGGATGTTGCGGAGGCCTTGGCCTCAGGTGGCTTCTCTGGCTTTCAGTTAAAAGAAGTTCAAATGCGGTGGGTTCTTCCAAGCCAATTGATGCTTACGCGTCGTCCCTGTTATTTTGCATTGGATGCTGTAAACAAGATTAATTTTTACGTGAGGGTCTATGAACGAAAGGAAGAGGAATATACTTTTCATTATGAAGCAAGGGACCTTGCCGACCCGATACTGAAAAAATTGAGGTGCGAAGATCGTCGATTTGAATACCGGACCATGCCTCTCCTTGAGTCATGGGATGGGGCTGCTTTTTTTCGTTTGGGCGAACGAAAAGGATCCTTTGGTAATTTAGGATGCAGCCGGGCATTTTTGGATTTGGCCCATGAAAAACAATGGACTGGATTCGCCTTCCACCCACTTGATGCCTTGAGCATTTCTTTCCGGGATTTCCGCACACGTCCCTGGCCTCCCGCTCTTTGGTATCCAGAGGGCCAACCTGATTGAGTCGAAGGGTGTGGCAGACAGCCGCGGCTTTTCCAAAAAGCCTGGGCGGCAATTTGTCAGCGCCGCCGCGCCACGCGTTTGACGCTGGTTTCGGCGACGATGTTGCCCTGGGCGTTGCGGGCTTTGACGGCAAAGTCTGACATTTTGACTTCGATCTCCAGCTTGCGCAGGCGCGGGGCGGGCTGGAGGTGGACCACGACTTCGAGGGTATTGGAGATTTCCTCCGTGGGGTGGACGGCGAAGTAAAAGACCTTGCTGCCTTTGGCTCCTTTGGTGAGGTCGTAGACGGTGTCGCGGGTGACACCGCCCATGGTGAAGCGTTTGGCGTAGAGGCGGCCGCGGGAGCCGTCGCGGTAGAAGAGGGTGTAGACCGGGGTGGTCTCCCTATCAAACAATGCGACGTGGATGGGATTGGTGCCGAAGAATGCCTTGTCGGTGACCCGGCTGACGCGGACGGTGCCGTCGTCGAGGAAAACAATGATGTCATCGAGGCGCGAACACTTGAAGAGGGCTTCCCCGCCGCGCTTCAGGCTATAACCGATATAACCTTCGGCGCGCTGAATGTAGAGAGTTTCCGTGGCCACGGCGGCGGCGCTGGCGGCGACGCGGTCGAAGGTGGTGATTTCGGTGCGGCGCTGGCGGTTGGCCCCGTATTTCTTTTTGATCTCCTTGAACCAGTTGATGGTATAACGCGTCAACTGGGCGAGGTGGCCTTTGACAGTGGCGATCTGGTCCTCTAGGCCGCGCAGGAATTCGTCGGCTTCGAAGGAGTTGAATTTGGAGATTCGCTTGATCCTGATTTCCGTCAGGGCCTTGACGTCCTCGTCGGTGACCTCGCGGCGCAGCAGTTTGAGGAAGGGCTTGAGCCCCTTCCAGATCGCGGCCATCACGGCATCCCAGGTGGTGCATTCCTCAATGTCCCGGTAGATGCGGTTTTCGATGAAGATCTTTTCGAGGGAAGAGAAGTGCCACTTTTCGTCGAGATCGCCCAGCTTCATCTCCAGTTCCTGGCGCAGGACGTCCTTGGTCTGGTGGGCAGAGTGTTTCAGCAGTTCGCTGACCGTGAGGAAGGCGGGTTTGTCGTCGCGGATCACGACACTGTTAGGCGAGATCGAGACTTCGCAGTCGGTGAAGACGTAAAGGGCCTTCATCATGTCCTCGGCCTCGGTGCCGGGGGCGAGCTGGATCAGGATTTCGATCTTCTCGGCGGTCATATCGACCACGCTGGCGATCTTGATTTTCCCCTTTTCGTTGGCGGAGGTGATGGAGTCGATCAGGCTGCCGCTGGTGGTGCCGAAGGGGATTTCGGTGATGCGCAGGAGGCCTTTCTTTTTGGGGACTTCCTCAAGGCGGGCGCGCACCCGGATCTTGCCGCCGCGCAGGCCGTCGTTGTATTCGGTGGCATCCATGATGCCGCCGGTGATGAAATCCGGAACGAGCGTGAACGGATTGCCGCGCAGGGCTTCGATGCAGGCATCGATCAGTTCGTTGAAGTTGTGTGGCAGGATTTTGCAGGCGAGGCCGACCGCGATGCCTTCCACGCCCTGGGCGAGCAGGATGGGGAACTTGGCCGGGAAGGTGACCGGCTCCGGATTGCGTCCATCGTAGGAACTGGCCCAAGTGGTCAGGCGGGAGTTGAAAAGGACATCGAGCGCGAACTTGGAGAGGCGGGCTTCGATGTATCGTCCGGCGGCGGCTTCGTCCCCGGTGAGGATATTGCCCCAGTTGCCCTGGGTTTCCACGAGGAGGTCTTTCTGCCCGAGGCCCACAAGGGCTTCAGTGATGGCCGAGTCCCCGTGAGGGTGGTATTTCATCGTTTCACCCACGATGTTGGCGACTTTGTTGAAGCGTCCGTCATCCATGCGCTCCATGGCGTGGAGGATGCGGCGCTGCACCGGTTTCAGGCCGTCGTTCAGGTGGGGGACCGCCCGTTCCAGGATCACGTAACTGGCGTAGTCAAGGAACCAGTGGCCATACATTTCACCGACGTGATGCAGCCGGAGTGGCGTGCCGTCGTGCCCAAAGGAACTGGTCGAGAGAGCCAGATGGGGTTTGGGGGCTGCGGTGGTTTCATCGCCCGCTTCGGCGGGGGGATCGGCCGCATCCACCGGAGTGCCCTCTGCGGCTGCCGGCTCCGTGGCAGCGGTTCCGTCATCGTCCGGGAGGTCGAACGCGAGTTGGTCGTCGGAGGAATCGGAAGGCGGAGGGGGACGTTTGGACGGCATGGCCGGGAGATCGGGCGGAAAAGGGGAGCTTGCCCATGAGGGCCAAAAGATCAAGGCAAGTTAATCAATCGGACCGGACTGAACGGCAAGGGCGAGGAAACCGGAGCGATTTCAAGCCGGGGGCAAGCCATGGCAATCGATGAATCGGCTGGAATGAGTCGTGGACCGGACTGCTCTTGCCGGATGCGGGCATCTCGTCGAATGGGCAGGATGAGTATCCCGGGTGACATTATCGGAATTGACCTTGGCACGACCCAATCGCTGGTCGGCGTGGTCGACTCGGGCTTCCCCATTCTGCTGGCGGACGGGCAGGGCAGCCGGATGACTCGGTCGGCTGTCTATTATGGCATCAATGGCGCGGGGCCAGTGGTGGGGGAGGAGGCATGGCGGCGGCGGGTCACGGAAAGCGGGCGCACCGTAGTTTCCATCAAACGGCTGATGGGACGGCGGGCCGGGGAAGGGGATAGAATGAAAGATGGCGGATGGAATGGAGAGGACGGCCATGGGCCCGAAGTGAAGGCCGGGCCGGACGGAATGCTGGGCGTCGTAGTGGACGGCAGGTGGCGATCACCTGTCGAAGTGTCGGCGGATATTCTGCGGCATTTGAAGTCGGTGGCGGAAGCGGCGCTGGAGCGTCCGGTGGAACGGGCCGTCATCACGGTGCCGGCTTATTTCAACGATGCGCAGCGGCAGGCCACCCGGGAAGCAGGACGGTTGGCGGGTTTGCAGGTGGAGCGGATTCTCAACGAACCCACGGCGGCGGCCCTTGCTTTTGGACTCGACAAGCTGGGGGAGCGTTCGCGCATCGCCGTCTATGATCTGGGAGGAGGCACCTTTGATGTCAGCATTCTGGAACTGAACGAAGGCATCTTTCAGGTGCTGGCGACCCACGGAGATACCCGGTTGGGAGGAGATGATGCAGATCTGTTGTTGGCCCAGTGGCTGGCCGCGGAAATGACCGGCAGCATGGATTTGTTATCAGGCCCGGCAAACCCGGAGGTAGTTCCGGTGGGGGAATCCGGCCAGGCAGGTCTCAAGGGATCCGCCGGGGCTGCGGTCTTATCTCCCGCCTCCGCCTGGGCCAGCCTGACGGCCCTGGAACGGGCCCGGGTGCTGGAGGCGGCTATCGAAGCCAAACATGCCTTGTCCTTTGCGGAGGAAACAGAAGTCCGGCTGCCCTTCTGGCGGGGCAGCCAAAGTTTTGTCAGGACAACAAGACGCCGAGATTTTGAGGAATTGATCCGTCCTCTGGTGGAGCGGACCCGCGCCTTGTGCCGCAAGGCCATGGCCGATGCCGGAGTGAAGCCGGAAGACCTGCAGGCAGCGGTTCTCGTCGGCGGCAGCACCCGCATTCCCATGGTGCGGCAGACTGCCGGCGAAATCTTTGGCCGGGCTCCCGACACCAGCCAGCATCCCGATGAAACGGTGGCCCTCGGGGCGGTGATCCAAGCGGGGATTTTGTCAGGATCGCTGAAGCAGATGGTGCTCCTTGACGTGACTCCGTTGTCGCTGGGCATCGAAACGTTTGGCGGCCTGATGAATGTGATCCTGCCGCGCAATACGACCATTCCCGCCCGCGCCGGCGAGCTTTTCACCAATGCAGTGACCGACCAGCCGGGCATGCGCATCCGCGTGCTGCAAGGCGAACGCGAAATGGCCCGCGACAACTGGACCCTTGGGGAATTCGAAGTGGATTTCGAAAAAGGTCCCAAGGGCAGCGCCCGCGTGGGAGTGCAGTTTGAAATCGATGCCGATGGCATCCTGACCGTGCTGGCCCGCGATACCAAAACCGGTCAGGACCAGGTGGTGCAGATCCGCCATGCCGCCGTGGATGTGTCCGAAGCAAAGGTGGAGGAGATGATTGCGCAGTCGGTGGATCATGCCTTCGCCGACATGGCCGCCCGCCAGTGGACCGAAGCCTCGCTCAAAAGCCGGGAATTGCTGGAGGCGGTGGAGGCCGCCCTGCCTCTGGCTGCCGAAGTATTGGATAAGCAGGCACAGTCACGGATCACATCGGCCCGGGTGGAAGTGGAGGCGGCCCTCGCGGCCATGGAGCCGGGGCGTCTCATAGCCGCCAACGCCGCTTTGGATGCGGCAACCGAGTCCCTCGCGGCGGTCCTCGTGGAACGGGCCATGGAGCAGGCGATGCTGCGCCGGATGGAGAGTTAGGCCGGGAACGGGGGGGACGGGTCCCGCTTTGATCCCATGGCCCCGCTAATCTTACGGTTCTGTCACGCAGTGCAACTTGCTGCCGTCACAGGAGAGACGACAGAGTGGTTTTTTAATCGAGTGAACACCCCTTCTCAATCCTATCCTGTGCCGGACGCGGACACCATCGCGGGAGAATCGGAAAACGGGGTGCCTGCCACCGGGTTGGATGCCCTGCTGGAAACGGTGCTGGAAGGCCTCGCCCAGGCCTGCCTCCTGGTGGATGGCACCGACCGGATTTTGTTCTGCAACGAGTCTGCCAAGTCCGTCCTGATGCCCAAGGGGCGGTTGCTCGGCCGCAAGCTGGAGACGGTGCTGGCGGACCGTCAGTTGAGCCAACTGGTGGCGGAATGTTATGAAACCCGTCGGCCCGCCGGCCGGGCCTGCGCCCTGCGCCTGCCGGGCGAAGCCTGGCGCGATGACCGCCACTTTATCGTAGAAGCCATGCCGCTGGCCCTGGCCAACGAACGCTGGCTGGTCCGGCTGGCGCTCCGCCCGGACGAGCAGGCCGACGCCGCCGCCAAGGCGGTGCCCAATCCCGCAGCCGATGTCCTCGTCCAGCTCCGAGGACCCCTGACCGTGGTGCAGGGGTATTTGGAAAACCTCCTGGATGGAATGATCACCGATCCCGTGGCCCTCCGCCAGTCCCTGCTCACCATGCGGCGCAGCACCATCCAGATCGAACGCATCCTTGAAACCCTGCGGCAGTAGGCCGGGGCGGCCCCTCCCGCGCCATCTGGCGAAAGTGTTGCATTGCGGAACTTTCGCAATCCCCCCGCCTGTTCCATTCTAGTCTTGTCAGGGGACGAATTTCGGCCCGCTGCCACACCGGATCAGCTTCGTAGGACGACGAAGCCCTGGTGCCAAAATAACCAAAAGGGGTGAAGGGCGGTGCCTCCGGGCACCGCCCTTCAATGTTGTCCGGGACCATCCATCGAATGTGACGATTCTGTTCCAATAGATCAATTTCGATCCGGGCGGGGCAGTGTAAGGATCGGGCATTCGATCTCCCACCGGATGCTTGAATTTTGATAGTGTTATGAACGCAGCAAGGATATTTTCCCCGCAGCCGGACCTCCGGCGATGGGGGATTCATGCCCTGTTGGCGATTTCGTTCTGGGCGGGGCCGGGCATGGTCATTTCCGGCCAGGCGCAGGAGTCAGCGGGCTCCGAAGCCTCTTCCGGCAATGATTCCAGCGCGGACGCAGAAAAACCGTTCTACATCCGGCACTATAAAATCAAAGGGGCGTCGAAGCTCAAGCGAGTCGATGTGGAAGGGGCGGTCTATCCCTTTATGGGGCCTGCCTGCACCAGCCTGCATGTGGAACAGGCGGCGGCTAATTTGCAAAAAGCCTACCGGGATGCAGGTTACAGTCTTGTCACGGTGACCGCGCCGCTTCAGGAGGCCAGATTTGGCGTGATCACACTGGAGGTCAGTGAAGGCAAGGTGGGCCGGCTCCGCGTCAATGGGGCTAGATATTTCCTGCCTGAAAAAATCAAACGCCAAGCTCCCTCCCTTGCCGAAGGGCAGGTGCCGAACTTCGAAAAAATCAAAGAGGAAATCATTGCGCTGAACCGCCATCCCGACCGTCAGGTCACTCCCGATATCCGGCCCGGGGTGCTGCCCGGCACGTGGGATGTCGATCTGAACGTCAAGGACAAGAGTCCCCTGCATGGCAATCTGGAAGTCAATAACCGTTACAGCCCTGACACCAAGGAACTGCGCATCAACGGCGGCTTCAGTTATTCCAACCTCTGGCAGGCCGGCCACACCGTCGGGTTCAATTTCCAGGTGGCCCCCGAACGTCCGGAAGATGCCTTGGTTTATTCCGGCTACTACATGGTGCCGGTGACGCCGACCGCAACTTTCATGCTGACGGCGACCAAACAGGACAGTGATATCAACACCCTGGGCGGGTCCTCGGTCGGTGGCAATGGGTTCGTGATTGGCGGACGCGCCAACTTTACCCTGCCGACTGGTCCGCCGTTCTCCAGCCAGCCCGCCTACTTTCATTCGCTCACCCTCGGGCTGGATTACAAAAATTTCGAGGAGGACGTGACCTTTGCCGGCACCACCCAGTCGACACCCATTGAATATTATCCCTTCAGCATGACCTACGGGGGCACGTGGGTGGGGAAAACCCACTCCACCGACATCAATACCACGGCAACATACGGCATCCGCAGCTTCGGCAGTGATCCGTATGAATTCGATGCCAAGCGATTTCTGGCGGACGGGAATTTTTTCCATCTGCGCGGCGACCTTGCCCACACCCACGACCTGCCGGGAGGCATGGAGGTCTTTGCCAAGGTCCAGGGACAAATCGCCAGTCAGCCGCTCATCAACAGCGAACAAGCCAGCGGGGGCGGACTGGGCAATGCACGCGGTTACCTCGAGTCCACCGTGCTGGGCGACAACGCGGTCTTCGGCTCCGTGGAATTGCGCAGTCCCAGTCTGATCAACCGTCCCCGCCCGGCAGCCGCTGACAAAGATCCGGCCTCCGGGGTCCCGCCGGAAAACAAGGACGAGTGGCGCTTTTATTTGTTTGCCGATGCCGGTCATCTCACCCTGAACGACCCCCTGCCAGAACAGGATGACCAGTTCACCCTCTTCAGTGTAGGGGCCGGGAGCCGCATTTCCCTCAGGAACCACTTCCATGCCTCCATTGATGCCGGCATGCCGCTCCGCGACGCCGGCATCGTGGAGGATGGCGACTGGCTGGTCACCTTCCGGCTCTGGACTGATTTCTAACTCAACTCATGCGCTCTGTTACTCATCCATCTGTTCCGTTCCCATCCCTTGCCCGCTTGCTGGTCCTGCTCCTGCTGATGGCCGGCACCGGCCTATCCGTGGCGGAAGGTCCAGCCAACTGGTGGAATCCGGAGTGGACGGCCCGCCAGAAAATCACCCTGAATGCCGGCACCGATGGACTTCCTCTGGATGGCCCGCCCGGCAGCCCGGCAGTGCTGGTGCGGTTGTCAGGCGATTTTGCCTTCGCTGCGGCCAGGGAAGATGGCTCCGACCTGCGCTTCATCGGCCCCGACCATAAAACCCCGCTGCCCTCACACATCGAACGCTGGGACGCGCTGCTCAATGAAGCTTTTGTGTGGGTCAAGGTGCCCGACCTCACAGCCGGGGCCGCCACCGACATCTGGCTGTATTATGGGAATCCGGCCGCCGAGTCGACCCACGATCCGATCGGCACCTACGACGAGGACACCATCGGCGTCTATCATTTTTCCGGCACCAGCGGAGCCCCGGCCGATTCATCTCCCGCCGGGATCAACATGGAGGGCACCGGCGTGCCTGTGGCCACTGCCCTGATCGGCGGGGGGGTGCGCTTCACCGGGCAAAACAGCCTGACTATTCCGGCGGATCCGGCAACAGGCTGGACCGCCAATGGAGCGATGACCCTGTCGCTTTGGATCAAGCCTGCTGCCCTTGGCCCCAACCAAATCCTCTTCAGCCGCCGCGAGGACGGCAAGGCCTTCCTGCTCGGGATCGACAACGGCATCCCGTTTGTCAGTTTGGAGGCCGGTCAGGGCGTCCAGCGCACTCCTGCGGGAGTCGCCGTCACCGCCGGCAACTGGAACCACCTGGCGGTTACTTCCCTGAACGGCGTCCTGACACTTTACCTGAATGGGGGCGTCTATGGCACGGTCAATGCCGCGCTGCCCGGTCTGGGGGGCATCGCCACCATCGGTCAGGATACCGCCCCCGGTGCCGCCGACTCCGGATTCGCCGGAGAAATGGATGAACTGGTCATCTCCAAAGTCGCCCGTTCCCCCGTCGCCATCAGGCTGGCGGCCATCAATCAGGGCAGCACCGCCGATGCCGCCCGGTTCCTTGTCACTGCCGCCGAGGAGGCAGGCTCCGCAGTCGAGCACAGCGAAATCATGGAGCACTTCATGCTCATCGGCGACATCTCGAAATCCCTCACCATCGACGGCTGGATCGTCATCTGGGCCTGTGCCCTCCTCGCTGCCATCGGCTGGATTGTGGCCATCGGAAAGCTGCTCTATCTGAACAAGATTGCCGGTTCCTCCAGGGTTTTTCTGAAGCAATGGGAGAACATCTCGACCGACATCACCGCGCTGGACCACGGCGATGCGGACAGTGTGAAAAGCATGGGCGGCAACACCAGCCGCAAAGAGCAGCGGGCCATGAAGGAGTCCCCGCTCTTCCATCTCTATCACCTCGGCAGCCAGGAAATCCAGCATCGCGTCAAGGGAGCCAACGGCGATTTCAAAGGCCTCTCCGAACGCTCCATCACTTCCATCCGCGCCCTTCTCGACGGCGGGGCGACCCGGGAAACCCAGAAGCTCCAGAGCAAGCTGGTCTTCCTCACCATCGGCATTGCGGGCGGACCCTATCTCGGGCTGCTCGGCACCGTCATCGGGGTCATGATTACCTTCGCCGTCATCGCCAAGAGCGGTGAGGTGGAAATCAATTCCATCGCCCCCGGCATCGCCGGCGCGCTGCTCGCCACCGTGGCCGGGCTGCTCGTGGCCATCCCCGCGCTCTTTGCCTACAGCTACCTCGCCTCCCGCATCAAGGACACCGTCCTCAACATGCAGGTCTTCATCGACGAATTCATCGCCCGCATCGCCGAGGCATATCCTTCCCACGACTAACGCATATGCAGGCCGGTGACGACAAATCCTACGACGACATCAACGTCACGCCCATGGTGGACCTCTATCTGGTCCTCCTCCTCATTTTTATCATCATGACCACGGCCGGGGTGCAGGGCATGAAGGTGAATCTGCCCAAGGCCAGCACCGCCGCCGCCAAAAAGATGGACCAGCCGAAACTGCAGGCCATCACCGTGAACACCGAAGGCAAAATCGCCCTCAATACCATGCCCGTTACCCTTGCGGAACTGGAAAGCAAACTGGGAGCCATCAAGGCACGGACGCCAGAGGTCCCCGTCGTCGTCCGCGGCGACCGTGCCACCCAATACCAGGGCATCATGGATGTTCTTGATGTCATCGGGCGGGTGGGCATCACCCAAATCGGCCTTGTTACCGCCCCACCCAAATAACCCAAACCGACTGACTGAAGCCATGAGCACCGATCTCCTCGAAAAAGCCAAGCCCCAGCCGGCGCCCTTGCCTGCCGCTGCCGGGGTTCCCGCTCCTGCTCTCTCCGGGCAGGGCGGGGCCGCACATCCTGTCAAAACCCCGGTGCCTCCTCACCGGGATGATGATGACGATGATGAAGAAGAAGAACCCGGTTTTTTCCGCCGCTTCCGGGTGGTATTAGGGTTGGGGGCCGCCGTGGCTGCCCTTGCGGTTTATGCTTTTTCCGGTCCCGAGTCGCCTTCAAGGCCTTCGGCACCACGCAAGGCGGCAGTGCCGATCAATGTGTCCCTGCCTCCGCCGCCCCTGCCTCCACCCCCCCCTCCCAAAGTGGAGCCCCCCAAGGTCGAGCAACCCAAGGAAGAAATGGAAGAAGAGACCGCCCCGGTGGATCAACCCCCTGATCCGGCTCCTGACGACTCCCCTCCGCCGATAGGCACCAACAATGTCGGCAAGGGTCCGGCAGATGGCTTTGGCCTTGGCAAAGCCACTTCCGGCAGCGGAAATGGCGGTGCCCGCAGGGTCGGGGGAGGAGGCAGCAAATATGGATTTTATGCGGGACAGGTGCAAAGCACTATCGCATCGGCCATCAAGCGCCATTCCAGGACCAAATCTGCTACCATGTCAGTGACCGCCCGGATCTGGGCCGACGAGACCGGACGCGTCACCCGCGCCACCCTGAGTGGCAGCAGCGGCGATCCTGCCGTCGATGCCGCGCTCAAGAATGAAGTGCTGACGGGCCTGCAACTGCAGTCCCCGCCCCCGGCTGGCATGAAGATGCCGATCAACCTCCGCCTCACCGCCCGGGCGGCCCGGTGACTTATTTCTTTTCCGATCCTAGCTGTTTTGAACTCCCGTCATCCTCTTCTGTTTCCTCCGCTGGCCGGCATGGCCGGACTGGCCCTGATCCTGAGCAGTCCTCCGGGCCATGCCCAGCCCGACATCAGCGGGGGGCCTGCTCCGGTGCCGTCCGCCGGCCCGGCCGCTGCCCCCGCCCCGCCTGCTACTTCGGATGCGCCTTCGGATGCGCCTGATCCATCCGAGGTACAGGACAATCCATCGCCCGCACCCGGCGCACCGGCACCGCCGCCGGCCGCCGATCCGGGTGATGTCAACGCTCCCAACGATCCGCCGCCGCTCTCCCAATTGTTCCCGGACGGTGCCGCGCCGGAGGAAGCTCCTCCTGACATGTCCCAGAATGTCACCATCAATCTGCTCAAGATTTTCGTCCAGAAAGGATATCTCAGCCAAATGGAAGCGGTCGGGTTGATCCGTCAGGCGGAGAACGAAGCCCTTGCCGCGCGGGCTGCGGCCAAAGCCAAAAAAGAGGAGGAAGCTGCGGAGGAGGATGAGGCCATGAAGGTGAGTTATGTGCCGGAGAGTGTCCGCCAGCAGATGCGGGAGGAAATCCGGACCCAGGTCCTTGCGGATCTGGGGGCCTCCATGCCGGATGGAAAGAACTCTTCCGTCGCCCTCGCCGTTCCCCGGCTCGACGACAACCTCGATATTTTCGGCGACATCCGGCTTCGTTATGAACTGATCCAGTTTCCGGACGGCAATGACAACACCGGAGCCTTCCCCAACTTCAATGCCATCAATACGGGTGCGCCCTTCGATACGGCCGGGCTGCTCTTCTCCCCGCAGCGCAATGTGGATCAGGAAAGAATGCGTTTCCGCACCCGCGTCCGTCTGGGCGGTGAATGGCGTCTGGAGGACGGATTCAGTGCCGGCATCCGCATCGCCACCGGCGACAGCAACAGCCCGACTTCCACCAATCAGAGCGTGGGCACCCAGGGCGGAAATTTTTCCAAATATGCGTTGTGGCTCGACCGGGCCTTTGTGAAATACCACGTCGATTTCGGCACCAGCGGGGCCAGTCTTGATGTATTGGGAGGCCGGTTCGACAGTCCGTTCATGGCCACGCCGCTGATCTTTGATGAGGATCTCGGCTTTGACGGCCTGGCCCTGAAATTCAAAGGTCAGTTGGGCAGCCGTGTAAGTCCGTTCCTCACCGCCGGGGCTTTTCCCATCTACAATACCGACCTGAATTTCTCCAGCAACCAGCCGGCCAAGTTTGAAAGCACGGACAAGTATCTCTTCGGAGCCCAGGCCGGAGCGGACTTTAAATTGTCCGACACTCTGAAGCTCAAGCTGGGCATCGCCTACTATGACTTCAAGGATGTCGAAGGTGAATTGTCAGAGCCCTTCCTGCCCTTTAGTGCCAGTGATGCCGGTCCGACGGACAGCACCCGGCCTTCCTTTGCCCAGAATGGCAATACCTACAAGCCGCTGCGCCAGATCATCCCTGACGTAACCAACAATTTCGGCACCACCAACCAGTGGCAATACTTCGGTCTTGCCAGCAAGTTTACTCCGGTGGTGGCCAGCGGAAAGCTGGAATACAGCGGCTGGGAACCGGCTCAGATCGCCCTGTATGGCGAGTATATCAAAAACACCGCCTTCAACCGCGATGAGATCGAACCGGTGGCCGTAAACAACCGGGGGCCGGTGGCCCCGGCACCAACCAATCCTGACGGCACTCCGGTGGATCCCACAGCACCTGCCCGCATTGGCCTTTTTGATGGCGATGACACCGCCTGGACTGTGGGCATCAAATTCGGCAAGCTCGCCATGATGAAACGGGGTGACTGGACTCTCGGCGCGGAATACCGCTACGTGGGATCGGATGCTGTCGTGGATGCCTTTACAGATTCCGACTTCGGAGGCGGCTCCACCAACATCAGGGGTTTTGTGGTCACCGGATCCTATGCCATCACGCCGAATGCGTCCATCGGGGTGCTCTGGAACAGCGTGGATCAAATTGCCGGTCCTCCCCTGAGCGGCGATGTCTTCATGCTCGATTTCAAACTCAAATTCTAACATGAAAACCCTGTTCTCTTCCCTTCCTTCCCTGCTGGTCCTGATGCTGCTGGGAACCGCGCTGCCATCGACTGCCCAGGCTCCGGCCGGGGCGGAGGACAAGCTCCGCGAAGCCCTCAAGGGTGTCACCCTGCAACTGCGCACCGCCCAGAGCGAAGCGGCCACGGCCCTTGCGGAAAAAGCCGTCGCCGAGACGAAGAATGCGGAACTCACCGCCCAGGTGGAAAAGATGTCCAAACAACTGGCGGCGCTGAGCCAGGAAAAAGCCGATGCCATGGAAGCGGCCGCCCGGATGCAGGAAAACCTCGAAGGCCGCCTGACCGCCAAACAGCAGGAACTGACGCAATTCCAGAAGTCCCTCGACAAATGGAAAGCCGCCCACACCCAGATCTCCGATGTTGCCCAGAAGAAGGAGCGGGCCCGCGCGTCCTATGCCGCGAAAAATGCCGCCCTCGAACGCCGCGTGGCCGACCTCCGCACCCGCAACATGGCCCTCTTCACCACCGGCAACGAGATCCTCGACCGCTTCCGCAAATTCAGTCTGGGCGAAGCCATTGCCGCCCGCGAACCCTTTACCGGACTAACCAGAGTCAAACTGCAGAACCAACTGCAGGAATTCGGCGATAAACTCCTCGACCAAACCGCCCAACCGTGAGGCGCCTGCCCCCCGCAGTGCCATCCGGCTCCCACGGCAGTCATTTCTGTAACCTAACCCACAGGATTCCAAAGCTCAAACCACGCATCTCAAATTTCGAATTTCAAATCTCAAATCCATGAAACCTTTCCTCGTCCTCCCTTTCCTGCTCCTGACCGCCGCGCACGCCGCCGCCCAGACCCCGGCTGCCAGGCCCGCCGCCGGTTCCATCGCCGCACCCGACAATAACGTAATCGCCCGCGTCGGCGATCTGGATGTCAAACTGGACGAAGTCAAAAGCGCCCTCGCCAAACTCGATCCACGCGAACAGGAAGCCGTCACGAGGGATCCCGCGCTCCTGAACCAGGTGGTGCGCCTCCTCCTCGTGCAGCGCCTCATGCTGAACGAAGCCATCGCCAAAAAGTGGGATGAAAAACCGCAGGTGAAAGTGGCGGTGGAACGGGCCCGCGAGACCGCCATCACCGAAAGCTACCTGCAATCGGTTTCCCAGCCGGTCCCGGGTTATCCCAGCGAAACCGAACTCGAAGTCGCCTACGATCTCGCCAAACCTTCCCTTGCCGTCGGCAAACAGTGGAAGCTGGCGCAAATTTACATCGCAGCTCCGGAAGGCACCGCCAAAGCGGAGCTGGACAAAGCGGAAGCCAAACTGGCCGAAGTGAAAAAAGCGCTCGCTGACAAAAATGCCGACTTCGCCGCCCTTGCCGCAAAATTCAGTGAGGAAAGCAACTCTGCCGCCCAGGGCGGTGAGATCGGCTGGATGGTGGAAGCCCAGATCCAGCCGGAAATCCGTGAAGCCGCCACCAAACTCACGGTAGGGGCCCAGTCAGAAGCCGTCAGGATGAAAGACGGCTGGCATATTCTGAGGTGTCTCGACATCAAGGAACCGTCCACCCCCCCGCTTGAGCAGGTCCGGGCCGTGCTCACGGAACGGATGCGCCAAGAGAGGGCCAAGGCCAACAGCCAGGCCTACATCGCCGCTCTGCTGCAGCAGAATCCGGTTTCCATCAACGAGGTTACGCTCGCCAAAGCCCTGGCGAAGTAACCGGACGGGAGCACGGGGCTCCGGCCCGTGTGTCGCTCCATAGCGCACTGGCCCCAGCCCGTGAGTGACTCCCCAGCGTCGCCATCAAGCCACACCATCCGAATGCCAACCCCAAGGGAAGCACCGCCTGAAAACCAATGTGAGACACACGGGCCGGAGCCCCGTGCTCCCTTGAGCGGCGCTCCCCGGCTGGCCGCCGTCCTGCTGTTGCTGGGCCTGCAATCCGGCCCTGCCGGTGACATCCTCCGTGGCGGCGCGGCGGCCCCTAACGCCAACCGCACCGTAGGCCCCAGTCCCGCGGCAGCCCAGGCTGCGGCCCAGGCCCGCAGCAATGCAAGGGATGCCCTCGCCCGGACCAGCCGCGCCGTGGAATCGGTCCAGCGCGCCCAACAAAACGCAGCCAGGGCCGCCGCCGGAGCCAACCATGCCGGACCCGATCCTACCAATCCCGGATTCAGGCTGCCCAATGTGCCGAACGGACTCGGGCCGGGCGGGCTTCAGGTGGCACCGGGTGTAGGCACCGACCTCTCCCTCTGGACGGGAGCCTTCCTTCCGACTCAATCGCAGCACGGCGCGAAGACGCTGGTCACCGTCAAACAAACCAGCCAGCAGGCCCTGCTGAACTGGCAGACCTTCAACGTTGGCAAGGATACCAACCTCCACTTTGATCAAAGCGCGGGTGGGGCCAGTGTCGGACAGTGGATCGCCTTCAACAAAGTCAACGATCCTACCGGGCGGCCCTCACAAATCCTGGGAAGCATCACCGCTCCGGGGCAGGTGTATGTCATCAATCAGAACGGAATCATCTTTGGCGGGGCCAGCCAGGTGAATGTTCACACTCTGGTGGCCTCGGCCTTGCCGATCAATGACAATCTGATCAGCCGGGGCCTGCTCAATCAATCCAGCACCGCCCAGTTCCTGTTCTCCGGCCTGCCCCAGACCGGCGACGTGCCTTTCACCCCGCCGCCGCCCCCGCCGGGCGGGAAGTATGGAGATGTTAACGTCCAGCCCGGGGCCATGCTGACCGCGCCCACCACCGATGCCAACGTCGGCGGCCGCATTGCATTGGTCGGGGCCAACGTCAACAACCGGGGCACCATCGCCACGCCGGATGGGCAGACCATTCTCGCGGCCGGACTTCAGGTGGGATTTGCCGCGCACAGTGCCACCGATCCCAGCCTGCGCGGACTGGATGCGTTTGTGGGACAGGTAGGGGACTATGCGGGAACCGCCAGCAATGAAGGTGCCATTCTGGCAATGCGCGGCAGCGTCGCCCTCACGGGGAAGCATGTCAATCAGCTAGGCGTGATCGACAGCAGCACCTCGGTGTCGCTGAATGGCCGGATTGATCTGCGGGCGGAGTATGGCGCGGTGGCCAATCAGAACTTCGACCCGGTTTTCAGTGAAATCTCCCCGCCTTTCCTTTATGGCGGCCTTGGAGCGGCCAACAGCACCGGAACGGTCACGATTGGACCCGGCAGCGTGATGCGAATCCTGCCGGAATATGCCAGCACGGACAAGGTCATCGGCACTTCGCTGGCCCTGCGCTCGCAGATCAATGCCCGCGGCAAGGTCGTTCACCTCGGTCATGGGGCCACGCTGCTGGCCCCCAACGCCAATATCAATATCATAACCGGATCGTGGGATCTGGATGCCCCGCAAAACCGCACCACTTTCGTCAGGAATGCGGGGCAAATTTTCATTGAGCGCGATGCCCTGATCAACGTAGCGGGAACGCCTGATGCCTTTGCGCCGCTGGCGCAGCACATCCTTACGGTAACCCTCCGGTCCTCGGAACTGGCAGATTCTCCGCTGCAGCGGGACAGCTATTTCCGCGGCGGCGATATCACGGTGGACCTTCGCAAAACCGGGACATGGAATGGCTTCCAATGGGTCGGCACCCCGCTGGCAGATTTGCGGGGCTATCTGAATCTGATTGAGCGTGACGTGGCCCAGCTCACTGTCGCCGGGGGATCAGTGAACTTGAATTCGGGCGGCTCCATCGTGGTGCAGCCCGGCGCGGTGATTGATACCTCTGCAGGCTGGGTAAACTACGGGAGTGGTTATGTCAGAACCACCCGCCTCGTGCGTCAGGGGCGTCTGATCGATATTGCCGATGCCACGCCCGATGTGGTCTACGACCGGATCTTCACGGGTCTTTTCGACGACGTGCATCCGCGCTGGAACATCACCCGCACCTACCGGGTGCCCTGGATGGATGGGGAGCACTTTGAGCAGGGATACTTGTCAGGAGCCAATGCCGGAAATCTTTCCCTCGCCGGCAGTGCCATGGCCCTTGACGGCTTCTTCCGCGCGGCGGCCGTGAGCGGTCCGCGCCAGACCACCGACCCCGCCATGGGGGGCACCCTCGATCTTTCCTTTGAAGTGCAGCGACTGGTTCCCGGCGGTCCGCTGGACCCGCTCATTTCGCCCACCCCGCCCAGTGTGGTGTTCGAAAACAGCAACAGTCAGGGAACGGCCAACCCCTTCGCGGTGGATGCCGCAGGCGACCCGTTGCCGCTGCCTGACGACCGGCAAAACCGCGTGGTGTTGACCCCCGGCATCTTCAATGAAGGGGGATTTGCCGCGTTGCGGGTGCGCAATCCTGACGGAAATATCACGGTGCCGCGGGGCATCCGGCTGGAAACACCGGTGAAGGGTTCCATCATCCTCGAAGGGTCCAATGTCTCCGTCTTTGGCGACCTCCTCGCTCCCGGCGGCACCCTTGCCTTCCGGGCCTATAATATTTCTCCGTCCGTTGCGGAAACCCTGCAGCAGACTATCGGTGCCGTTCTGCCGCCGCCGAATCCGGACCGGGGGAATTTTACCCTGGGCAGTGGCGCGACTCTTTCCGCTGCCGGGCAGATCATTGACTACCGTCCCTCCGGCAACACGCCGTTTACCGTGCCGGTGGTCAACGATGGCGGCAGTGTCAGCATCCGCAGCTATGCCGCCGGACTGGCCCGGGGCAGCGAAATCGATGTGTCAGGCGGCGTCATTGCCGGCGTGCGGGGCGGCTACACCTACGGCCGGGCGGGATCCATCGAAATCCTCACCGGACGTGATCTCTCGCTGCCCGCCGTGGACCGCGGCACCCTGCATCTCGGCAGCACACTCAAAGGATTTTCCGGTGCCTACGGCGGCGGGGGCAGTCTGTCCATCCAGGCCCAGTTGATCCAGATCGGCGGCTCGCCGCTGCATCCGCTGTCCCTGCACCTCACGCCTGATTTTTTCAATCAGGGTGGCTTCAGCAATTTTACCCTGACGGGAATCGGTCTGCCGGGAGAAGAAGCCGGGGAGTTCCTGCCGGCCGTCAACATTGCGCCCGGCACCCGGATCGAACCCACAGCCCTTGGCTGGCTGGCGGTTCCCTACACATGGCCTAACGGGGAACTTGCCCTGCGTCCCTTCCTGCGCCCCGAGGGTCTGCGTTCGCCCGTCAGCATGACTTTTGCCGGGCTTGGAGCACGCGACACGTTTGCCAATGTGATCCGATCCCGTGGGGACGTCGTCTTCGGCCGGGGCTCCATCATCCGCACGGATGGACTTGGATCCGTCACTTTCCGTGGGGAGACGGCCACGATCCTCGGCAGCGTCTATGCGCCGGGCGGCAACATCACCATCGCCGGGGCAAATCAGTTCCCCGCCATTCCCACCGGGCCTCCGCTGCCCACTGTTTACATCGGCAGCGGGGTGACGCTTTCCACCGCCGGCAAACCGGTCATCAACCCTGGCCCGCGCGGCTGGCGGCAGGGGCAGATTCTGCCCGGCGGCACCATCAACATCTCCGGCAATATCGTGGCCGAGAGGGGATCGGTTTTCGATGTGTCAGGCAGCAGTGGGGTGCTCGACTTCCCCGCGACCTATCTTGCCACCTCCAACTATCCGGTCAACGGTCTGCGGGGCGCCCGGTATTTCCCAGTTAGGATTGATTCCAACGGCGGCTCCATCCGGCTGGCGGGCGGCGAGTTGCTCTACTCCGACGCCACCCTCCTGGGCCGCCCCGGCGGGCCTTCCGCCATCGGGGGATCGCTCTCGGTATCGTCTGGGCGATTCGATCCCGTGGGCGTGCCTCGCACCTCGGCGGACGAAAATCTGATTGTCACGCAAAGCGGTCTGACCCTCCCTGGCAGCGTGCCGCGCGGCATCGGGGTGCCGCTGGTGGATGGCTCCGGAACCGCGCTGCGGGCTTTGGGGAATATTGCGGTTTCTTCATTCAGCGGAGGCGGATTCGATGCCCTGACCCTGGGAGGCAACGTCCGATTCGCCGGCCCCGTACAAATCTCCATGCCGGGTCGGCTGCAGGTGGCCACGGGAGGCGCGATCTACGCCAACGACGAAGTCCGCCTGACCGCGCCTTACGTTGCACTGGGCCAGGCTTTCCGTCCGCCGCAGTTGGCGACCCAGGAAAATATCATCTTCACGCAGACCGATGCCGCGGGGGTGACTTCCCCGCTGGCTCTCGCGCCGGTGTTTGGCAGCGGCAGTCTCATTGTCAGGGCGGATCTGATCGATGTAGGCAACCTCTCGCTGCAAGGCATCGGACGCGCCAGCCTCCTCGCCCCGCACGGAGACATCCGCGGCAATGGCACGCTCAGCATGGCCGGGAATCTCCTGCTCCAGGCCGGGCAAATTTATCCGACCACGCTCAGCCCCTTCAACATTTTCACCTACGACTACAATGCCGGGGCAGGGAATGTGTCAGGGTCCCTCACCATCCTCGGCGGGGCACACCGCGACCTGCCGATGTCAGGGGGCGGCACCCTCTCTCTTTATTCCTCCAACATCCATCAGGGCGGCACCCTGCGCGCCCCCATCGGCGTGATCAATCTCGGCTGGAATGGCAGCGGCCCTGCTCCGGTCAATCCCATCGCGGGAACTTCTCTTCCTGCACCTGTCACCTCGCAGTTGACGCTGGGTGAAGGCAGTATCACCTCCGTCTCCGCCGTCGATCCCCGGACCGGGCGGGGCCTCCTCATTCCGTTCGGCATCAGCCTCGACGGCTTGTCATGGATCGATCCCGCAGGAAACGATATCACCGTTGGCGGCGTGCCGGCGAAGGCGGTGAATCTCTCGGCGCAAAGCATCACCACCAATCCGGGATCGGTAATCGACATTTCCGGGGGCGGTGATTTGTTTGCCTATCGCTGGATTCAGGGCACGGGCGGTTCGCGTGATATTCTCGCCTCCACCACCAGCTTTGCGGTCATTCCCGGCTACGGTTTCAACTACGCGCCCTATGCGCCGTTCAACCCCACCGCGCCCAATCTCGACGGAGCCGCCGGTTATGTGAACAACAACCTGCGCGTCGGCGATCAGATTACTCTGGGAGCGGGGGGCGGTCTCAGGGCGGGCACCTACACGCTGTTGCCCGCGCGTTATGCGCTGGTGCCCGGATCCTTCCTCATCACGCCGCAGTCCGGCATTCCGGTCGGTTCCGTAACCAAGCCGGATGGCTCCAGTCTGGTGTCAGGCTACCGCATCAATTCCCTTGATAGCGACCGCAGCGGCGTGACGCTGATGCAGCGGTTTGAAGTGGCTCCCGCCAGCGTGTTCCTGCAACGGGCCGCGTATGAAGTGTATTCCGCCAACACCTTCCTGCGCGAATCCGCCATTGCCCGCGACTTTCCGGTGCCCCGGCTGCCCATTGATTCCGGTTATCTCTCCTTTGACGCCACCACCTCCATGGTTCTGCTGGGCCGGGTGAATGCCCTCGCACCGCCCGGCGGGCGCGGCGCTTTGGTGGACATCAGCAGTCCTGGCAATATTTTGATCAATAATTCCGGCCTCGGCGGCACCACCGGCACTCTCGTGCTGAGCGCCTCCCAATTGAACAGCTTCAGTGCGGAGAGCCTGCTCATCGGAGGCCGCCGCACCTTTGGCCCCGGCGGAACTACCGTCAGCGTCGCCACCCGGGACCTGACGGTGGACAACGCGGGCAGTCCGCTGACCGGCAACGATCTCATTCTGGTCTCCGGCGAAAACCTCACCCTCGCCGATGGGTCGGTGGTGCTAGGCACGGGATCCGGGCCGGTGGACAATTTGTTGTTGGGCAATCCGGCGGTCGCCGGCAGCGGCGACGGCACCCTGCTGCGGGCCAGTGGCAGCACCGGCGGATCGATTGTCCGGAGAAGTGTCGGGAATTCCACCCTGCCGCAGATGACTATCGGAGCAGGGGCCGTGATTGGCGGAGGAAGCATCGTGCTCGACTCCACCTCCGGCACCGACCTCAGCCCGCTGGCCGTACTCACGGCCGCTTCGGTGGCGCTTAACAGCGGTCAGATCACCATCGCTCTGAACAACGCCGGGACCATCGCGCCCACCACCGGACTGGTGCTGGCCGGTCCGGCTTTGGATTCCATCCAGGCCAACACCCGCGCCTTTTCCCTGCTCAGTTATTCCAGCCTTGATCTTTATGGCACCGGACAACTGGGTTCCCGCGAGGCCTTCGATTCCCTGACGTTGAGTGCTTCCACCCTCCGCGGGTATAACACCAATGGAGGCATGGTTAGTCTGGCCGCCCGGAACATCCTGATCGACAATGCCACCAACCGTCCCGCCCTGACCCTGCCGGGCGGCCCGCTTTCCGGAACCCTGAATTTCGATGCCGATCAAATCACCATCGGCACCAACAACGTGGTCGGCGGCGGTTTCGGAACCATCGGTTTCAACGCCGCCGACCGGGTGCTGGCTTCGGGCACCGGCAGCTTCGGCACCGCAGGGAATCTCCGCCTGCAAACCCCTCTCCTGACGGCTTCCCAGGCCGCCATCCAGAGTCTCACCGCCGGCGGCACGCTGTCGCTGGTCCGTCCCGCCGCCCCAGGGACACCGGTCGCGGGGGGACTGGGGGCGCGCTTGAATCTCACCGGTCTCGCGGTGGCCTTGGATAGCAATATCGCCCTTCCCAGTGGGGAACTCAGCGTGCGGGCCACCGGCGGGGATGTCCGGATCGGCGCGGATGGCACGGCCTCCCTCAATCTCGCGGGAACTGCCCGGAATTTCCTTGACGTCACACGGTATACCGATGGTGGCATTGGCAGTCTGACTTCCGATAGCGGTTCGGTGCTCCTGGGCTCCGGCGGATCCATCAATGTCAGTGCACCGGCCGGCGGCGGGAATGCAGGCACCTTGAACGTCAGCGCCAAAGCCGGCAGTTTTGACTTGCAGGGATCCATTGCCGCCACAGCGGCGGCGGGACAGCGCACCGGTTCCTTTACTCTGGATAGTGCTACCGTCGCCGGGGCTGCTCTGGGCGGCATTGATGCCGCCTTGGATGCCGGGGCCTTCACTGAATCCAGGAACTACCGGATCCGCACCGGGGATCTCCTGATTGATGGCGGCGCGCAGTCGCGGATTTACCGCGCCACAGCCGATCAGGGCAGCCTCACCGTCACCGGCACCATCAATGCTTCGGGCCGCACCGGGGGCAGTATTGAACTCACGGCCAACGGCAGCCTGATCCTGGCCGCCGGTTCGCGGCTCGATGCGTCAGGAATGGAATTCAGCAATGCGGGCAAAGGCGGCAGCATCAGCCTGACTGCCGGGGCCCCGCGCGACGGGGTGATCAATCCCGCCGCGCTGCTCGACGTGCGCACCGGTTCCACCCTCGACCTGCGGGTTGCCGCCAACCATGCGGCCAGTCCCTTTTATGGCCAGCTCACCGGTAACGTGCACCTCCGCTCTCCGCAAAATGCCACGCAGACCGACCTCGCCCTCGCTCCGCTCAATGGCAGCATCCTTGGCGCTTCCAGCATCCTGGCGGAAGGCTATCGGTTATATGACCTGACGGCCACGGCGGGCACCATCACCCCGGCGGTGCAGACCGGCATCCGCACCGATGGTGAGACCTTCCTTGGCACTGCCGGGTCCACCACGGCCAACTTCACCGCCATGACCAACCGTATCCTCGGCGGTGATCCGCAGGGTCTGGCGTCCCGGTTTGTCCTCGCCCACGGCGCGGAAATCATCCACCGCACCGGCGACCTGACCCTGGGAGCGGCCAACTCGAATCCCACCAGCGATTGGAACCTGCAGAACTTCCGCTTCGGACCCAACGGTGCCCCCGGCGTCCTGACCATGCGCGCCGCCGGGAATATCACCTTCTTCAACGCCCTGAGCGATGGTTTCGCGGCCGTCACCCCGGCCGCTGCCAACGGCAACTCCGCCCTCTGGCTGGCCCCGCTGATGGCGCAGAATCCCCTGCTGCCGCTCAACACCCAGTCGTGGGCCTACCGGATCACCGCCGGGGCGGATCTGACCGGCGGGAACTTCCGCGCGGTGCAGTCACTTTCCGCCCTGACGGATACCTCCGGATTCATCGCCGTCGGCAAGAACCTTGGGGCCGCAAATGTCACGGGCGGTAACAACGCCCTGACATCCTCCCTGATATCTCAGGGCTATCAGGTCATCCGCACCGGCTCCGGGGACATCGATCTCGCCGCCGGACGCAGCGTGCGTTTGTTGAATCCGCTGGTTTCCATCTACACCGCCGGCACCCAGGTGGCCAACCCCACTTCCGTGTTTGCGGCCAATGACTTCGTCACGCCGGTCCTCACGGCACGCATCCATCCTAGTCAGGTCAACCTCGGAGCGGTGCAGCAGACCTATGTGGCGCAATACAGTTTTGCGGGGGGGAATCTCAGCCTGAGCGCCGGCGAAAATATCGAACGGCTGACCCGGACCACTCTCGCCCAACTGGTGCCGGACTCCTCGCGTCAGACGCCCAACAACTGGCTCTACCGTCGTGGCTATGTGGATCCCGCCACCGGAGTTTACGGTGTCGGGGGCGTGGGCACCGGGCCTAACGGTGTCACGGATCCGAGTGCCTCCACCACCTGGTGGATCGATTACAGCAATTTCTTCCAAGGGGTAGGAGCCCTGGGAGGTGGCGATATCTCCATGACTGCCGGAGGCAATATAGCCAATGTGGATGCGGTGACTCCTACCAATGCGCGGGCTCCGCAAGGTGTGCCCGACCCATCAAAACTGGTGGAGTTGGGCGGGGGGAATATTTTCGTGCGGGCGGGCAACGACATTGATGCCGGCATTTATTATGTGGAGCGCGGCACCGGAAAACTGGAGGCCGGTGGCAGCATCGTCACTAACAGCACCCGGTCCCCTTCGCGGAATTACCTGACGGGCTTCGCGAATCCCGAAGTTTTGGCTCCGGAGACATGGCTGCCCACTGCCCTTTTCGCCGGCAAGGCCACCTTTGATGTCTCCGCGCGGGGGAATGTGCTGCTGGCCCCCACCAGCAACCCCTACCTGCAGCCAGCAGGCTTGAATAACAAGTTCTGGTATAAAACTTACTTCTCAACTTATTCTCCCGAAAGTGAGGTAACCGTGATGTCGCTCGGCGGCAATGTCATCCTTCGCAACGAGGTGGTGCTGCCAACGGAAAACGCGGCCCGCTCAATCCTGCAGGTTTGGCTGGAACGCACCGCGCTGCTGCCGACCGGAGCGAACGGAGCGGCCTTCACTCAACCATGGCTCCGACTGGCGGAAACCCGGGTGGACCCATTTACCTCGACTCTGTCGCTCGCTCCGCCCACGCTGGAGGTCACGGCCTTTTCCGGGGACATCAACGTGGTCGGTTCGCTGACCCTGGCACCGGCTCCGCGGGGGACCCTCAATCTGCTGGCAGGCCGTGCCGTGAATGCGCTGCAGCCAGCCGGACGGAGTAATATCATTATTCCGGGACAAAGCACGCTGGTCTGGAAATCCGGCCGGATCAATGTTTCGGATGCGGATCCGGCGTCCCTGCCCGGCATCGCCACTCCATTTGCCTATCATTCGATCGCCGGTCGGGACGCTGCGGAGGCCAGCGTCACGCGGGCGGGTTTCCTGTCGGGAATCGCCAACTTGTTCAACGAAACAGGATCCACCGGAGGAGTCATTCAAACCAAGCAGGCGCTGCATACTCCGGGGTTGCTTCACGCCGGGGATCCGGAACCGGTCCGCATTTACGCGCTCGACGGCAATTTGTCAGGCCTGCTGCTCTTTACTCCAAAACGGACCTCCATCTATGCTTCGGAGGATATTACCGATATTGCCTTCTATTTGCAGAATGTTGCGGCCACCGACCAGAGCGGAGTTACCGCCGGACGGGATGTCCGTCCCTATAACTCCAACTCACCGCTGCGTTCTGCGTCCCTGGCGGCCGGGAACCAGCCGTCGCGTGGCGATGGTCCCCTGGCAGGTGACCTCCAAATTTCCGGGCCGGGAAGTATCGTGGTCCTGGCGGGCCGGGACGTCGATCTCGGCACCGGCCCATCCTTCGCGGACGGGACCGGCTCGGGCATTGTCAGTATCGGCAATGCCCGGAATCCCTACCTGCCTTTCGGCGGAGCGGATCTCCTGGTCGGGGCGGGTCTTGGCAACCCCCGCAGCCTGACCGGCAGTGCTTTAAACTTTGAGGATTTCATCAATGAACAGGTGGAGGGAGGCACGGGGGCCGCCTATCTCGCCGAGTTGGGGGTGACCAATTTTGACAGCTTGCCGCTGGAAGAACAGAACCGCATTTCCCTGCAGGTATTCTATCTGATACTGCGCGACACCGGGCGCAATTTTGCCGAAACGGGAAGCTATGAGACGGGTTTTGCCGCCATTGATTCCCTCTTCGGCGGCGTTTCCGGGGCCGGCGATATCCTGACAAGAAGCCGCAGTATCCGCACTACGGCCGGCGGTGACATCAGCCTGATGGCCCCCGGCGGTGCGCTAACCCTCGCCAACAGCACGATTGGCAATCCCCTCGTCCCGCCTGGCATTATCACGGAAAGTGGGGGGGATGTGGGGATCTTCACCGATGGCAACGTGGACATCGGCATCGGCCGGATCTTCACCCTGCGGGGCGGGGACATGGTGATCTGGTCCTCCACGGGGAATATCGCGGCAGGCAGCGCATCCAAAACGGTGGCTTCCGCGCCGCCCACCCGCGTAGTCATTGACCCGCAAAGCGCGGACCTCACCACCGACCTTGCTGGTTTGGCGACAGGTGGCGGCATCGGGGTGTTGGCGACTGTCGAAGGGGTCGAACCGGGCAGTGTGGATCTGCTGGCACCGGCGGGAATTATCGATGCCGGGGATGCCGGCATCCGTTCGGCGGGGAATTTGACTTTAGCCGCGTCTCAGGTTCTAAATGCCAGCAATATCGCCGTCAGTGGCACCGCCGCCGGGGCTCCGGCCGCCGCTGCCGCCGCGCCGGCGGTCGGTGCCGCCGCGCCGCCTCCACCGCCTCCATCCAATACTGCCTCCGCCGCCTCCACCACGGCGCAGGAGCAACAGGCGGCCAACGAACAGGACACCACTACTCTGCCGGAAACGGAAGTTACCGTGGAAGTGCTCGGCTACGGCGGCAGTGAGGACACGCCGCTTCCTGTCACCCGCGATCCCGACGAAGAAGAGGAGGAACGGAAACGCCGCGAACGTGCCGCCATGGAGGAAGCTTCCGGAACTCCGGAGGAAGCCACGGACAACCAGGGGAACTGAGGTTTCAGCGATGAAAACCGTGATGGAATTCAGGAAGAAACTTGAACCGGCATCCCGGGGGACCGCGAGTGCCCTCCAACACGGCCTGGCCATTGAGCAAAGGGTTTTCCGGCCCATAACTAATGAAACGCAGTAAAGTCAGGAACTAAAAGAAACTCAAACTATGAAAGCTGATCTCCGGAACACATCCTTTTTGCTCGCCATCGTTTTGGGTGTCAATTCAAGCCGGTTGAACGCACAGCCGTCTCCCGTCCAGGAGCCGCTGACGGACTTTGCGGAACTCAAGACCCGCAGTGCGGCCGGGGATGCGAAGGCTTGTTATCAACTGGGACGGGCCAAGCTCCGGGGCGAGGGCGTGCCGAGGAATCTTCCCGAGGCTCTGACGCTCCTGAAGCAGGCTTCGGACGCGGGGCACCCGGAAGGCATGGGAGCCTATGGATACATGATCGCGAAAGGCATGGGAACGGCGATGGATGAAAAAGCGGGTTTTTCCCTGATCCGGGAATCTGCCAAGGCGGGAATTGCCAGCTCCGTGTTGAATGAGGGAATCATGACGATGAAAGGTCAAGGGATTCTCCGGGATGCTGCCGCTGGGCTTGCCTTGATAGAAAAAGCAGCGGGACAGGGCCACTTGGACGCGAAAATCCGGTTGGCTGAAATTTACTTTCTGGGACAGGACGGAATCGCTCCTGCGCCGGAGAAAGCGGCACCGTGGGCGCAGCAGGCTGCGGAGGCCGGCAGTGCCTGGGCGCTAACCATGGTGGGGACCATGAAGGAACACGCCAGGGGAATGCCCCGTGACGTTCCCGGCGCAAGGGATGCGTATCTCAGGGCGGCTCAGCAGGGGAACGCCAAGGCCCAGTCCGCTCTGGGCAGGCTGCTTTTCAAGGGCATTGGCGTCGACCCGGATCCCGTCCGCGCATTTTATTGGCTTTCCGCCTCGGCGATCCAGGGCGAGATCACGGCCAGCCGGTTTCTGGAGGAGACGAAGCTTTCCTTCACGGCGGAACAGATCAAACTGGCCAAAGAACTCCAGGAGAGGGAACCAGCCCCGCAGCCTCCGCGGCGGAGAACCACGCCCTTGGCCCCTGGTCCCTGAAGATTTCACCCAAACAGATTGCCGGACCTGATAATCTCAGGGTTCGGCTGGATCAGGGGGATTGTTCCCCAGTGCCTGCCGGTAGGCTTCAGTATGTTGCCGGAGCCACGTTTCACCGCCATACCGGCTTCTCAACAAGGCATCGCTCAGCGCCGCGGCTTCAGTCCACAATTTTTGATAGGCGGGGTCGTGTGGGTCCTGGGACCCCGCCGAAATGTGCTCTAAAAAATCTGCCGCCAGTTGATCGATCCCGGTCTTCTCCACTTCGGTGAATTCCCGGCCGCCCGAAGTCAGGGTCAGCGCGGCCGGGATGGCCGCGGGCTGTCCGGGAATTGTCAGAGAAAAGGGTACCGTCAACTCAGGTGGCTCAGGAGAGAGTGCCCCACTCTTCTCCCCGGGGGCGTGGGGCGATGGGCTTTCCGGGGGGTCAGTCCCGCGGCGGGTTGCGCGTGGGATATTGTTATAACCGGAGGGGCGGCCGGGGGGTGTTGATCCCTGAGCCAGCGGGGCGTTGATTCCGGAAGTCAGGGCTTTTCCAGTCGCCGCAGGGGTGGCTGCAGGGGAAGAGGCTGGCTCCTCCATGTTCTGGGGGTGGCCTTCGGGCACGTTGGTGTTCCACGACGGGCCCACCGCAGGTGGTGGGCTGAGGGATTTGTGTGGCACAGCCGCCGGGGGTGGGACCAGCTGCCGGGGGATTGCCCCTGCCAGGGGCACAGAGTGGGGACGCAGCCACCATGCCGTGCCTGCGACCGCTGCTGCCGCTGCCAACAGAGCAGGAAACAAAAGTTTCATAAACGGAAAAAGGCTGGCACCGGTGTTGCCACCGGTGCCAGCAAGGAGGTTGGAGTTGGGATAGGAATCAGGAGACTCCAGTGCCGATCAAGGGAGGATCGGGCCACCGTCGCCACCGAAGCGGTCCACATTCATATCTGGAATTGGAATCGCGGCAGTGCCGAGGTTGTTGGGGATTGCGGCGACAAAGGCATCGCGGAAGAGGGCCTCAGTGGCAGTGATGCTGGGGGCCTGATAGAACCACTGGTAGCCCCAGAGGCTGTAGGCCCCTTCACGGACTTTGTCGTCGGAATAGGCGACTCCATTGTAAGTCAGGGGCTTGCCGCCCCGGAGAGGACCACCACCATCAGGATCAGCTGCTGCGATGATCGCATCGGAGCGGGTCAGGTAGGTCAGGAACAGGACGTCAATTCCAGTTTCGTAGGGAACTCCGGCTTCGACCAGGGTGACGTTGCCGCTGGTGCCGCGCATGAGGTCGGCGAGGAAGCTGTTGCTGGAGTTTCCGCCATTGGTAATGAACTCCACGTTGCCGATGGGACCGCTGCCGGTGTGACCGCCGGATTCCAGATTGCGGAATTGATTCACCCCGCGGAAGAAGCCGTATTGGGTTTCTCCGAGAACGGTGGCGCGGGAGCCGGATCCGTTATTCCGTCCAGCGGCGAGAACGCGCTTGTTGTCGGTGGGCACGCCGGTGAAGAAACGGAGCGGCACTTCGGAGGTGGAATACATCGCGTTGAAAATCTGGTCGGTCATGTTAGTCATCAGAGGATGGTTCCATGCGCTTTGATTGGCGACGAATTCAAAAGGGACCACGCCAACCTCGGTTCCGGTCAGAGTCGGGCTGAGAGTGGTGGAAGCGGCCTGGGCGACGTCGGAGAAAGCAAAGGAAGCCACTACAGTTTCGTAATCGGAAGCCGCCGCAGCGAAACCATTGCCTCCAGTGGTGAGGGGAGTGCTCGTTTTGAGGACTTGGACGGGCGTGCCTGAAGCCACGGAGGCAATGCCGGCGGTGGAACCACTCCATGAAGCGCGGATGATGACGTCACCGATGCCGGCGACATTTCCGCGGAAGATGGCGCGGTTGGTGCCGCCGACGGTACCACCACCGGTGGAATTGTTGAACGCATACTGGGTGACGCCAGCTCCTCCGAGGAGAGCGATGATGGAATCATTGGCGGCGGCGCGGAAAGCGGTGGCCCCGGTGATATTGATGACGGTCTGCGACCATGCGGCGGTGGAGAAAGCCAGAGTGGCGACGCCGAAGCTGAGGAGTTGTTTGGTATTCATGTAGGTATGGTGTGGAGGTAATTTGGAAAATTGATGAAGCCGGGAAGGTCAGGCCCGCCGGCGACGGAAGAATGGAATGAACGCGGAGAGCGCGACCAGAAGAGCCCCGGTGGGTTCCGGCACTGCGGTAATCGTGCCGGTCGAATCGATGGCAAAAGTCGTCACGTAGGTGCCTTCGCCAGCTGCGGAATTGGGAGTGGCCAGATCACTGCTGCGTCCCAGAACCCGATAGAGATCGAGATATTCCACGGCACCGCCACCAAGGGCGCCTTGGACCCCCCCGGTCAGAATTCCGCCAAAAGCAGCACCTCCGACGGGGTTCAGCTTGTTCCAGCTGTTGGGAGTGACGTCTTCGGCCTGGATAATGCCGCGTGCTCCAGTGTTAGGTGCTTCAGTTTTTCCGATGAAGGCAAGTTGGGCATCGTTGATGGCGGCAGCGGCACTGAGGGTGGCTGAAGAGGTGGCACCGCTGTTACCCAAATCCCAAAGCAGGGAAGTATTTGGGGAAAGGGTTTCACGGGAGATATAAATGGCCGCTCTGGGATCGCCATTAACGACCGTGTTTGGGCCGCCGGAGGCAGAGTCACGGACCCCGGCGATGCCCCAATAGAGGTCGGTGCGGGAAAACCAGTTTAACCCAAAGGTATCTGAAAGAGCTGTTCCCAGATTGTTGCTGGGAATCGTTGCAGGGGGATTGTTCCGGAAGCCAACGGAGGACCCCAGATTGAACACGAGGGACGAGTTTGTTCCAACGGGACCATTGGTGTGGAAACCGAGCAGAAGATCTCCGGGCGCGTAAGTGACGACGGCTCGGGCGCTGCTAGGTCCCAATACCGCTGCGCAGGCCACAAAGGCGGCGGCTGATGGAAGCAGTTTGATGGAGGGTAGTTTCATAGGATTGTGGTGGGATGGGTCTGCTGTCTGGCGGACAGCCGGTCACTCGCAATGGCAGCGCCTGTCTTCTATCGCTCTAGTTGCCGGGTGCTGCGGGTTTGGTGGTGATGGGTGACCGTATGACCCGGCTTCGAAAACCGGCAATGATCCAAGGGTGGCTTTTCCGTCACATGAAAAAGTGTTATTTTTGCAGTTGGCGCAGAATCGGTTTCGCAATCATCCGGATGGGGGGCGGGTTAACGGATAGAGTCTGCAGAAAGGTGACGAAAGCTTCACATAGCATGGGTTGCTGAGCATGGAGCCAGCCGGAAATGCTTGCAGGGCAGACAACCCCGGTGGCTGCTGCCCGAAGTTCGTCCTCCCCCAACCTTTCTGTCTCATGAAACCCAGTTTGTTCCTTTTCTCTGCGGCCCTTGGCCTCATCGCTGCCAGCACGCCCGTCTCCGCTCAAATGATCTACACGGTCGGTGATTTGATCCTGGGGTTCCAGGCCACGGCGGGTGATGGCTCCGGGGCTACTTACGTTTACAACCTCGGGGCGGGCACGGGTTTCAGGGATGGCACCACGACCGGACAAATCGCCAATTTGAAGACTGATCTTGATTTGATCTTCGGCCCTGGCTGGTATGCCCGGACAGACGTGTATTGGGGCATCGCCGGAACGCGGGATGCTGCGGCCAGTGGTCCCAACACCGTGGTCGCTGGTGATCCGCGGGCGACCATTTACATCAGTGCTGCCGCAGCTACCCCCGGAACTTCTGCTCCCTGGGTATTGTCTTCCGGATCGGCCGTGATCAGCGCGGCGAGTGACATCGCGTCCATGCAATGGGGATTCATCACCTTGAATGGAGAGGCCATTCCCACCCCGGAAACCCAGCGGACTCCCACCCCGGCCAGCAATGGCCGGGGCACCTCGCAGGGCACCGGGGATATCAATAGCTGGAACAAATTCAATCCCGTAGGCGGCGCAGCTTTTGGTTCAATTCTTACAGGGGGAGTGCAAGCGGCACTCGGCACCGGTAATCCCCTCTCCCATCTGGACCTCTACCGCCTGATTGGCCGGGCCAGTGCAGCTGCTACCCCGAATACGCCAGTGGGGCAGGGGCTGCTGCTGGGCACCTTTTCCATCAACGCCGCTGGTGCCGTGACCTATGCGGTGCCATCAGTTACGCCCCCGTCAGGCTATGATACCTGGGCGGATTCCTTCACGCTAGCAGGGGCCGACCGCGCATTGGATGCCGACCCTGATGGAGACGGTATCGACAATGGTGCGGAATTTGTCATTGGGGGAAATCCCCGTCTTGGCACGGACGGAGATAAAATTCCTACGCTGACCGCGCCGGTGGCGGGTTTTGTGGATTTTGTGTTCCGTCGCACCGCTGCATCGGCCTACCTGACGAGCCGGGCAGAATATGACGTGGATTTGCTGGGCACATGGACACCGGCCGTAAACGGCACAGGCGGGGTCACCGTGACCGAGACTCCTAACGGATTTGGCACCGGGGTGGACCGGGTGACGGTGCGGATTCCTGCGGCGGGTGCGGCGCTTTTCGCACGGCTTAGAGTTCTGCCCTGAGCGGCAAAACCTGCCCAACCCGCTTGACGCATCGGGAATTATCGATTCGGTAAATCCCGATGCGGGAAGTAACGTCATTTGCCCAGGCGCTGTCGGATCCCACGAGATGGAGGATTCTCCAGCTCGTGCAGGATGAAGCTTTGTGTGTTTGTGAACTGGTGGACATCCTTGGTTTGCCGCAGTCCACGATCTCGACCCATCTTCAGGTCATCCGACAGGCGGGGCTGCTCGCCAGTGAGCGCTGCGGGAAGTGGGTCTACTACCGTCTGGAGCGGAAATACCGGGGATTGTTTTTGGATCTGGGCCGGTTTTTTGCCACCTCGCCCGCTTCGGATGCCACGCTGAAAGCGGATGCCGCCAAGTCCGTGAAGCGGCTTCGGGAGCGGGCGTCAAGTTGTTGTCCGGGACCCGTCCGGCTGGCCTCCGGATTCAAGCCGGAAGGAGACCCCCGTCCGGCAAGGGACAAAAGAAAGTCCCAAAGCACCTCATGAAATCCTCACCCAACCTCCATCCACGGAAGCCCGTAAGGATTGCCATCAATGGATTCGGCCGGATTGGCCGCCTTGCTCTGCGGGCGGCGTGGGATTGCCCGGAACTGGAAATCGTCCACATCAATGAAACCGGCGGCGACGCCTCGGTGTCAGCGCATCTGCTCTACTTTGACAGTGTGCATGGCCGTTGGGACCGGGAAGTGAGCGGGGCCGGGGAGACCCTGACCGTGGCGGGGAAAACGATCAGTCATTCCAGCCACCAGGACTTCAGCCGGATCGACTGGTCCGGTCTCGGAGTGGACATCGTGCTGGAAGCCAGCGGGAAATTCCGCACGCCCGCCCAGCTGGAGGCTTACTTCCAAGCCGGAGTGAAAAAGGTCATTGTGGCCGCACCGGTAAAGGAAGGTGCGCTGAACCTGGTGATGGGCGTGAATGATCACCTTTATCAGACGGGGGAGCACCACCTGCTGACGGCGGCCTCCTGCACGACTAATTGTCTGGCTCCGGTGGTGAAGGTCATCCATGAGGGCATCGGCATCCGTCATGGGATGATTACCACCATTCATGATATGACGAATACTCAGTCGATCCTCGACACCCCGGACAAGGACCTGCGGCGGGCGCGGGCTTCCAGTCTTTCGCTGATTCCCACCAGCACGGGTTCCGCGACGGCCATTGGGATGATTTTTCCGGAACTGCTGGGCAAGCTGGATGGGGTGGCGGTGCGGGTGCCGCTGCTGAATGCTTCACTGACGGATTGCGTGTTTGAAGTGTCGCGGCCGACCACGGTGGAGGAAGTCAATGCCCTGCTGAAAACCGCTGCGGATGGACCCTTGCAGGGGATTCTCGGCTACGAGGTGCGGCCATTGGTTTCGATTGATTATGTAAATGATCCCCGGAGCAGCATCGTGGATGCGCCGAGCACCATGGTGACCAATGGAACGCAGGTGAAAATTCTGGCGTGGTATGACAACGAGTGGGGCTACGCCAACCGGTATGCCGAACTGGCCCGCAAGGTAGCCTCACTGCTCTAGCGGTATGGAGCGGGGGCTGCGCAATTACATCTGTGTCACCGCCGCCTATTGGGCGGATACCCTGACCGATGGAGCCCTGCGGATGCTGGTATTGTTCTATTTTTATGAACGGGGCTACACCGCGTGGCAGGTGGCCTCGCTGTTCCTGTTTTACGAGATTTTCGGCATCGTGACCAATCTGGCCGGAGGCTGGCTGGGGGCGCGGTTCGGGCTGAAAACCACGTTATTCATGGGCTTGGGAATCCAACTCACGGCCTTGTCCATGCTGGCCTTCGCGCCGGCTCCGTGGCTCACCGTGCCATGGGTCATGGCCAGCCAGGCCTGCTCCGGCATCGCCAAGGACCTGACCAAAATGAGCAGCAAGAGCGCGGTGAAACTGGTGGCGGGTGGGAGCGGCAGCCAGTTATACAAATGGGTGGCGATCCTGACAGGCAGCAAAAATGCGCTGAAGGGCGTGGGCTTTTTTCTCGGAGGATTTCTCCTGAGCACGGTGGGGTTTCAGCCGGCGGTGCTGATCCTCGGCGGGGTGGTGCTGGCGGGATTGGCCGGCGCGGCGATTTTCATGCGCGGCGGGATCGGCGAGGCCAGCCGGAAGGCGAAGTTCTCCCAAATGTTTTCCTCCAACCGCGCGGTGAATCTGCTGGCGGCGGCGCGGGTCTTTTTGTTCGGGGCGCGTGACGTTTGGTTTGTGGTCGCCCTGCCGGTTTTCCTGTCCTCGGTGCTGGGCTGGAAGTTTTGGCAGACGGGAGCCTTCATGGCCTGCTGGGTGATCGGTTATGGAGCAGTCCAGGCCGCCACGCCTTCCCTGATCCGCGGCAAAAAGTCCGGCAAAACCCCCGATGGGCGCACGGCGGGGTGGTTGGCGGTGGCCATGGCCCTGATCCCGGCGGGCATCGCGGCCTCGCTGGAAGGCGGGATCGATCCGGCCTGGGCGGTGCCGGGGGGATTGATTCTGTTTGGCCTCGTCTTCGCGTTGAATTCGGCGGTGCATTCCTTTTTGATCCTGTCGTATGCGGACGATAAAAAGGTGGCCCAAAGCGTCGGGTTTTATTACATGGCCAATGCCTGCGGACGGCTCGCGGGGACCGTTTTGAGCGGAGCGCTCTATCAATGGGGATTGGCCCACAGTCCGCAGCGCGGTTTGGCGGTCTGCCTCTGGGCCAGCGCAGGGTTTTTGGTGGTCACGGCCTTGATTTCCCTGGCGCTACCGCACCGGAGGGCTGCGGCGGTGGCGGGGGAAGTTTTGTGAGGGGGTTCCGACGGTTGCAGGTGGATGGTAGTATTGAGTGAAAACTCGGGCCGGGTTCCGATTTGTCAGATGGCGGAATTGTCAGGGAAAACAGTTGCCGGATCTGCATCCCTGCCGGGATGCGGGCATTGTAAATCATCTGACCGTGAGTGGCGTGACGTGCGGGTGACCGGAGGCAGGGAGCAGGCCCAAGGTGCCGTCACCTTGTGTCGAGGAGCGGGATTCGGCTGGTCATTCGGTTCTGTTTCGGAGTCCCGGATCCATCGGGCAAAAAACATCGGGGAAGCCGCCACTCCGCTCGCTGGTCAGCGTGGTTTGCGGTCAAACAACCGTCGGAACAGGTCCGCCAGATCCGCTTTGGTCATTTCATGATTGGCGATGGCGATCATGGAATCATACATAACGGATGGGTCTGCTCCGGTATCAATTCCGAATTGCTCGAGAAAAACCAAAGCGGTACCGAGGGCAGTCCGTTTGTTGCCGTCAAGGAAAGCCTGGGATTCCACAAGGTGATAGGCGTAGGCCGCCGCGATACCGAAAATATCGGCGTTCGCATAGTGATAGTCGTTCAGTGGCTGCATGGCTGCGGCCTCGAACCCTCCGGGACTTCTCAGCCCGTCGAGGCCACCGTGTTCCGCAAGAGACCGCCGGTGGATCGAAAGGATCTGATCCAATGACAAAAAAGGAATTTCCATTCGATCTCCCATTATTGCGCGAGGCGGCCCAACACCTCCCGGTGCTTCCCAAATACTTTATCCACCGCCTCGCCAAACGGCACAACAACCGGAGGTAGAGCCAACGACGCCCCACCTTCTTGCGCTGAATCTGCGGAGACCAATTCCGGAGCAGGATCGGCAGCCTCCATCTCCTGAAGGATGGCCAACATTTCCTGCCGCTCGGCACGGGGCAGAGCGCGGAGCATTTCGCGGAGTTCGATGGTGCTCATGATGCCAAAGAATATCTCCGGATGGCGGGGTTTTCAATTCCAGTTTGCGGGCTGGATGTCAGCGGCTGTGGCGCAGGAGGGCCGGGCATGGTAGAAAAACCGGTGATCGGCTCTTCCTTGGTCCTTGGCAAGTTGCCGGTGACACTGGCTTCCAGCCAGTGAGTCCAAAGGGCTTCCAGCCCATCGACCCCAACTTCCCGTAGCAGAACTATTGTGGAGCGACTTGGAGGAAGCCGGATCGAAAAGATGTTACCCATGTTCCGGGGCGGGTCAGCCGGAGGCAAAACCCGCAGCACTTTGGGTTCTGGGAAGCGGTCATTCGTAGTTTGCCAAGCTCCGGCCGGAAGCCGTCAGGGGCCGGTTGGTGTGGGCCTGCGGTCAGGTGGGGGAGGCGGGACTTGGAGAAACCATCCTTTGGTGCGCTGGCAGACTTTTACGAGAAACAGCATCAGGGGCACTTCAATGAGCACCCCGACCACGGTGGCGAGGGCGGCCCCGGAGCTGAGGCCGAAGAGCATCACGGCGGTGGCGATGGCGACCTCGAAGTGATTTGAGGCTCCGATCATCGCGGAAGGGGCGGCATCCTCGTAGCTGAACTTCAACAGCTTGGCCGCAACATAGGTGATGCCGAAGATGAGCAGGGTCTGGATGGTCAGGGGGATGGCGATCCAGAGAATGGTCAGGGGATTGGCGAGGATGGTTTCGCCTTTGAAGCTGAAGAGCAGGACCAGCGTGGCCAGCAGGGCGATGACGGAAACCGGGGTTAGGAAGTGCAGGAACTTCGTGGCAAACCACTCCGGCCCTTTGGTTTTCATGATCCAGACGCGCGAGTAATAACCAGCCACGAGGGGCAGGGCGACATAAATCAGCACCGAAAGCAGCAGGGCCTGCCATGGCACCGGCATCTGGTTGACCCCCAGCAGCCAGCCGCCCAGCACGCCGTAGAGAAACAGCATGGTCAGGGAATTCACAGCTACCATGACGAGGGTGTGCTCCTGATTGCCTTTGGCAAGGTAACTCCAGACGAGCACCATGGCGGTGCAGGGGGCGATGCCCAACAGGATGGTCCCGGCGATGTAGGAGCGGTAAATTTCCACCGTGCTGCCATCCTTGAGGACTTCGGTGCCGGGCAGCAGATCCTTGAAAAAGACGCCGAGAAACAAACTGGAGAGGGCGAGCATGGTAAAGGGCTTGATGCCCCAGTTGACCAGCAGGGTGAGCAGGACCGGCTTGGGATTGCGGCCTGCTTTGATGACTTCCCGGAAGTCGATTTTCACCATGATGGGATACATCATGAAGAAGAGACAGATGGCGATGGGGATGGACACCACGGGGGCTCCGTTGACGAAGATGGACATGCCATCCAGCGTGCGGGCGAGATCCGGGGCCAACTTGCCGAGGCCGATGCCGGCGAGAATGCACAGCCCCACCCACAAGGTGAGCTGACGTTCGAAGAGATTCATGGATTTGGTTGGTTTGCTCATGATGCGGAGGGCGGGGACAAGTTAGGGGAAAAGGAGCGGACCTGAATCATGCCGTCCTCGACATCGAGGATGCGGTCGAAGACCTCGAGCGTGCGGTGATCATGGGTAACCACCAGAACGCCGGCTTTCTTTTCGTGGGCAATTTTAGCAAACAGCTCCATCACCTGCCTTCCGAGGGTGCTGTCCAGCGCGGCGGTGGGCTCATCGGCGAGGATGAGGCGGGGATTATTGGCCAGGGCACGGGCCACGGCGACGCGCTGCTGTTCGCCGCCGGAGAGGGCCACGGGCAGGTTGTTGGCGCGGGCACCGATGCTGAGGTAGTCGAGCAGTTCCATGGCGCGCTGGCGGGCGGCTTTGGGAGAGGTATCATTGACTTCCAGCGCAATCTGCACGTTTTCCAAGGCGGTGAGGAAAGGGATGAGGTTGGCTTTTTGGAACACAAAGCCGAGGTTCTGCCGGCGAAAGGCCCGCAGATCCACCAGCGCCCTGGGACCATCCAGCACGGGCTTGCCCCCGATGGAGATCGTCCCCGAGGTCGGCGGATTGATCAAGGCCATAGCAGTGAGGATGGTGGATTTCCCCGATCCGCTGGGGCCGAACATGCCGACGATTTCTCCCGGGGCGATGCTCAGTGAGGCATCGCGGACCGCCACGACCTCGGTGTGGCCGCTGCCATAGACCTTGCGCAGATGCGCGACCTCGACCGCAGGGGGGGTGATGGAAGCCGGGGCATTCATGCGGAAAGAACGGTGTTAGGCTCCACGCGCATGGCTTTCCAGATGCCGAGCAGGCTGGCCAGCGTGGAGATGACGATAACAATGACCGCGAGACTGATGAGATCTTCGTTCTGAATCAGCACGAGGCGCGGGAAGCTGGGAAACGCATACTGGCCGATCCACCACGCGAGTCCATAACCAAAGGCACCCATGAGCAAGGCCTGCTGGAGGATGAGGCCACCGATAACTGTGTTGCGCGCACCAATGAGTTTAAGCAGGGCGATGTCGCGGATCTTGTCGAGGGTGAGCGTGTAAATGATGAGCGCGATGATGATGGTGGAGATGATGATGAGAAGCACCCGGAAGAGACCGAGCTGCCGCTTCGCCTTGTCCACCATGCCAGAGAGCAAAAGCTCCTTCATTTCCTGCGTGGAATACACGGTGATGTCCGGCCAGGTGCCGAGCGTGCGGCGGACGATGGCTTCATCGGCACCGGGCAGAAGCGTCACGAGCACGGCACTGACCTGTGGCGCGGCGAAGGCGGGGATGCCGCTCGACAGGCCTTCCGCGCGGTCCAGCAGGAGCGGCTGAAGCCTGCCGAGGTCAAGGCTTTCCACCCGGGCCCGGCGCGCGGCGCGTTCAAGGCGCACGGCTTCCCCCGGTTGGTCAAACTGGATGGCCATGGCATCACGCACCGTGAAAAAAGTGAGGCCGTCGCCGCCGGTGCCGACCATGCCGCTCGTCAGTCCGACTACTTGGTAAGTGTCCTTGCCCAAAGGGAGGCGGCTGCCGAGCGGAAGTTTCAGTGATTGGTCGGCTATCATCTCAAAATGTGCCTGCCGCAGGGGACGGCCGGCGACGAGCGGAACCCAGTCGCCGCGATCCTCCGGCCACGAGAGCCCCTGCACCACCATGCGCAGCGGCTTGCCATTGTGCTCACGCTGGATCGTGTGCGAAACGAAGCGCCGCGCTTCGGCCACGCCTGGCACGGAGCGCACGCGGTCTTCCAGAGTGGCGGGAATGCGGGAGACTTCCGCGAAGGGACCGCGGGTGCTGCCCTGCACGATCCACAGGTCCGCGCCTACGCGGTCCACCAACAAGGTGGCCTCGTGAATGAGGCCGCGATAGATGCCGCCCATGCCCATGACGATCATGAGCAGGAGTCCGATGCCCACGCTGGTGAAGGCAAAGCGGCCTGCATTGTGGCGGATATCACGGACGGCGAGATTCATGGCAGCCTGACTCTTTGGCCTTCAGTTAGAATGGATTTTTGGCCATCCGGTGTGCGCACCACTTGCTCCCCTGCGCTCAAACCCCGGGTGATCGCGACGTGATCCTTTCCACGCAGGCCAACCGTGACATCCCGCCATTCCGCCTTGCCATCGGCATTCACAAAGACACCGGCTTTGGCTGCTTTCCACACCAGAAAGGCCGCTGGCAGCACCACCGCATCAGGCTGACGGGCGGTCTCAATGAAGACCTCCGCGCGCTGGCCGATGGTCCAGTTCTTCGGCAGTTCAGTGGCGCGCACATCCACGAGGAACTCGCGCGTCTCACGATCCATCTCCCTGCCCAGCCGCGATACTTTGCCCGGATAGTTGCGCCCCGGTTCCGAGCGGAAAACGATGCGCGCCAGTTGATCCGTCGCGAGTCCTCGCATGGCGGTTTCATCGACCCAGGCGCTCACCCAGAGTTCTGCCAGGGAAATTACCTGCATCAGGGAGGCACCGGGCACCAGCACGTCGCCGGGATCACGGTCCCGGCGGATGATGAGCCCATCGTAGGGGCTGTGGATTTCGGTGAAAGCGAGCTGCTCTTTACGGAAGAGCAGGTTCTTTTCCGCCACCACGATCTGACCTTCCGCCTCCCCGATGGTGGCATGGGAGCGCGTCAGATCCGCTTCGGCCACCCGCAAGGCTTCGGCGGATTTGTCCGCGTCTGACTGAGCCACCGCTCTGGTGGCGGCGAGTCCACTCTGCCGTTTATAGTCGAGCTGTGCCAGCGCTAGCACGGCCTCCGAGCGTGCCAGGTCGGCGCGCACCCGTTCCGCCGTCTGCCGGGCCGCCGCGAGGGTGGCTTCGGCAATAGCGACCTGCTGCTTGATTTCGGCATCATCCAGCCTTGCAAGAAGCTGTCCCGCTTTGACTGCGGCGCCTTGATCGACCAGCACCTCAACCAACCGCTCCTGTATGCGTGCGCTGACGGTTGTCTTCACGCGCGCCTCCAGGGTGCCCGTGCCCATCACTTCCGCAATGAGTTCACCCTGTGCCACTGTGTGCGCGACTACCGGCAAAGGCGCGAACTTGAATTTGTATACGGCGAACGCGGCAAGGGATGCGATGATCAGCCAGGTGACCAGGCTGCGGGTGGAGGGAATTTTCATAACGATGCGGATCCGCAAAGCCAATTTTTTGATTTGGAAAGACAGGCTCTGCAGCTGGCGGTAAACTAATTGGCAAAACAGCCAAGTAAAGGGTTTTGAAGACACCAACCTTGTCCCGCGGTGCCCTGGAATAGGGTGCTTTGGAGTGGTGTGCTTTATACAGGCGGGACATCACGGTCGACGATGGGCTCATGCCAAGCAAGAAGCCGCAGCGCATTCAAAACGACCACGATGGTGCTGCCCTCGTGCAGGACGACTGCGACGCTCAAGGGGATGACGCCAAACCCCGAGGCAATCAGGAGGATGGTGATACCACCGAGCGCGATGACGAGATTCTGACGGATGATGCGGGCGCTGGCCCGGCTCAGGCCGATGGCAAAGGGCAGCTTGCCGAGATCATCCCCCATGAGCACAACATCGGCGGTTTCCATGGCGACGGCGGTGCCGCCTGCGCCCATGGCCACGCCGACGGTGGCGGCAGCAAGGGCGGGGGCGTCGTTTACCCCATCACCGATCATCGCGATAACGCCACGATCCTGCTCCAGGGCATGCACGACGGTGAGCTTGTTGCCCGGCAGAAGCTCCGCATGGACGTCGGTGATCCCGATTTGCCCCGCGACCCGGTGGGCCACCGACGCGTTGTCACCCGTGAGCATCACCAGGCGCTCGATGCCCTGGGCTCTCAGTCGTTGCATTACCTCTTTGACCCTGGCGCGGGGCTCGTCGGCCAAAGCAATGACGCCGATGAATTTTCCGGCACGCCGGATGATCACCGTGGTTTGGCCGTCCCCTTCCAGCCTGGCAATCGTGTCAGCGAGCGGCTGGCCTTTTTCGGCGGCGGGGTCGCCCGCAAAGGCCCGCATGGCTCCTATCAGAACTTCCGCCTCTTCGACATGGGCCTGGATCCCTTTGCCCGCGAGGTTTTCGATGCCGGTGGCCGTAGGGAAGGTGATGTTCCGCTCCCGCGTCGTTTTCACGATGGCCGCCGCCAACGGATGACTGGATTGTTCTTCAACCGCAGCGGCGATGCGCAGGACTTCGTCTTCAGTCGTGCCTTCAATTCCTATCACTTCTGTCACCGCGAAGCGCCCCGTGGTGAGCGTGCCGGTTTTATCCAGCGCCACCGTGTTGAGGCGGCCGAGATTTTCCAGATGGACGCCGCCTTTGATCAACACGCCACGCCGCGCCGCCTGGGCAATGCCCGCAAGCACGGCAGCGGGAGTGCCAATGGCCAGCGCACAGGGGGAAGCGGCCACCAGCAGCAACATGCCGCGATAAAAACTGGCGCTCCACGTCCATCCAAAAACGAGTGGCAACAACACAATGACGAGAAGCGTGCCGATGAGCACCGCAGGAACGAAGCGCCGCGCGAAGACTTCGGTGAACCGTTGCGTCGGGCTCTTTTGTTCCTGGGCCTCAGCAACGAGCTGCATCACGCGGGCGAGCGTGTTATCACGGGCCAGCCGGGTCATGCGCACCTCGAGCGCGTTGTCCTGATTGATCGTTCCCGCAAAGACCCCGTCGCCAGGTTTGCGCTCCACCGGCACGCTCTCCCCGGTGATGGCGCTTTGATCAATGCTGCTCTCGCCAGCCGTGATAACGCCATCCACCGGCACGCGTTCGCCAGGCTTCACGACCACGACTTCATCCACCGCGAGCTGTTCCACCGGCACTTCTTCCAGCCGGTCGCCACGTTGGGTGAAGGCCGTGCGGGGCATCAGTTTCCCAAGCACGCCGACGGCATTGCGCGCGCGATCCATCGCATAATGCTCACCCGCATGGCCGAGCGAAAAGAGAAACAGCAGGAACGCGCCCTCCGCCCATTCACCCAGCAAGGCCGCTCCCGCCGCCGCGGCAATCATCAGCAGATCGATGTCGAACTTGCCACGAAACAGCGCGGGTAAAGCCGCACGCGCCACATCGTATCCACCTGCCAGATAGGACAAAACATAAAACCCCAGCGCCACCGGCGCGGGCAGACCAAAAAACTTCTCCCCGAAAAATCCAACCGCCAGCGCTACTCCGGCCACCGCCACCGTCAACGCAGCCCAGCGCTCCTGCATCCAATGAGGTAGAAACTGCGGGGCAAAGCCGTGGTCGTGGTTTTGCTGGGATGCTCTGGACACCGATTTTTCCGAGGGAGGCTCAACGGCCGGAGGTTTGGCGATCATGACAGTGCGCGTGTTAGGGTTCCACAGTGCCCTTGCCGGTGCAGCCGTGCGGAGGACATTTTTTCCGTGCGGTGGATGGCGGACAGGGGATCAGGATCCTGCGCTCGTGGGCAGTGAGGTGGGTGCCGGCATTCATGATGGTGTCCGGGGCATCACCTGGCTGCCTCGATGATGGCGATGGTGTTTTTTTCCACCTGTGCGGCGACGGTCTTCAGGTCCCCGGACGTGGAAAGCGGGGCGAGGACCACCGTGGGGCGCAACATGCCGATCAGGGTCCTGCCGCCGTCCTGATATCCGTAGATGGCACCGCGCCACCATGTTGAAGTGAGCGGGCAGGTGCCGGAGGAGCATTGGCCGAAATAGCCGGGCGCAGATCCGGCCGCGACCCCGATGAGGACGCCCCATAGCACGCGGTTCATCGGTTGTCCCCCGGTTGACCCGCCTCGCGCAGGGCGAAGGCGCGCAGTTGGGCCGCGGACATGGCGCCGGAGGTGCGTTTTACCTCCCGTCCGGCGTTGAAGACGACGAACGTCGGAATCGAACGGATGCCCATGCTGCCGGCAAGGTCCGGCTGGGATTCGGTGTTTACTTTGACAACGACCAACTCACCGGCGGCAAGTGTGGCCAGCTTCGCCACCTCCGGTGCGACCACCTGGCATGGGCCGCACCACGGGGCCCAGAAGTCCACGAGCACGGGAAGCGAAGCCGCGCGGATGAGCGCGGTGAAGCTAGTGGCCGAGTCAATGTCCACCGGCAGCGAGGGACGCGGGAGCGCGGTCTTGCAGGTTCCACAGTGTCCGTTCCCGTGCAGCCGCGCGAAGGGAATGCGGTTCGTTAGGTGGCAGTGCGGGCAGAGCGTCAGGAGGCCGCGGTCGTCGGCAGTGAGGTAGGCGGTGGCGTTCATGGTTGAAGAGTGGATGCATCGCCGGTTTGCTGCGGGTGCCCGGCACCTCAATCGTGCTTTTGATTTTGGGCCACAGCCTTTTTCCTCACTGTAGCAAAATGAGATTCATGTCAGGCGGGGATGGGTATCCCGGATTCCTCCATGGCGCGGCACCTGCCGCGGTTGGGCCCGGGGATTTCGATTCGTTTCATACGGTAAGAGGGTGGGCGGTCGATGATGCCAGTTGGGCCAGGGCTTTGGGACCGGTCGGCTCCTCCGCCTGCCAGGGGAGCCAGGCGGTGCGGGAGGCCAGGGTCCCGGAGACTTCAGTAAGGTAGCGGTGTTCGGAGTGTTCGCGGCGTTGCAGCAGGGGGTCGCAGGAGCCGCTGTGGAGCAGGCTTTGATTGACGACCCATGCGAAGGGTTCGATGCGGGCGCGGCGCAGGTCTTCCTGCAGGGCGGCGGCTTCATGCACCGGCGTGGCTTCGGGCAGGGTGACCAGCAAAATGCGGGTGAAGGCAGGATCGCGGAGGCGTTCGAGCAGCTTGAGCACTTCCTCAGGCTGGGTGGTGCGGGCCTGACGTTCTAGTTCGCGTTGATAGGCCTCGCTGGCATCAAGGAGCAGCAGGGTGTGGCCGGTGGGGGCGGTGTCGAGCACCACGAACCGTCCCGTGCCTACTCCCACCTCGCGGGCAAAGGCGCGGAAGACCGCAATTTCCTCGGTGCAGGGCGAACGCAGATCCTCCTCCAGCAGGGAGCGGCCGGCTTCGTCCATCTGGGTGCCTTGGTTGGCCAAAACCTCAGCGGTGTAGGCGGCAGTCTCTGCGGCAGGGTCGATGCGGCTCAGGGTCAGGCCTTCCACCTGTCCGTCCAGGGTCTGCGCCACATGGGCGGCGGGATCGGTGGTGCTCAGGTGGACCTTGTGGCCGTGACTGGCCAGCAACACCGCGATGGCGGCCGCGACGGTGGTCTTGCCCACGCCTCCTTTGCCCATGGTCATAATAACCCCGTGGCCCTGCTTTTCGATTTCCGCGACCAATGCCGCGAGGCTTTCCATGGGGGGTGGGGTCCATGCCTCCGCCCAGCTGCGGGCTGCCGGGGCGTTGCCTTCGCCTTCAAGGAGCAGGCGGAGGCCACTGATCCCGATGATATTGCTAGAACGCAGCGGAACCACGAACGAGGGCAGGCTGCCGATGAAGCGGGAAGCGCGGTCCATGGCGTTGGCCCCGCGTTGCTGCATGGCCTGCGCGGTGAGGTCGTCAGGGCAGGAGGTTTCGAAGGTTCCGTTGATGACGAGCGATTGGTTGCCCACGCCGAGGGCGCGGAGTTCGCCGGAGGTGCGTTCGGCTTCGCGCAGGGCCGAAGTCTGCGGCCGGCTGACGAGCACGAGGGTCGTGGCCGCAGCATCGGCCAGCACGTTGACGGTGTTTTCGTAAATGGCGCGCTGTTTGTCCAGACCGGCCAAAGGTCCCAGACAGGAAGTGCCGCTGGTGCTGTTATCGAGGAATTGGTCCCACGCTTTGGCCAGACTCATCAGCCGCAGGGTATGGCCGGTCGGGGCGGTGTCGAAGATGACATGGTCATAGGCGGCCGCGGCGGTGGGATCGCCGATCAGGCCGGAAAACTCGTCAAAGGCGGCGATTTCCACCGTGCATGATCCGGAGAGTTGTTCCTCCATGCTGCGCAGCGCGGCCTCGGGCAGGATGCCCCGCATCGGGCCGATGAGGCGTTCGCGGTAGGCGGCGGCAGCTTCCACGGGATTGATGTTCAGTGCATCAAGGCCCGGAGCGCCGGGCACAGGCGTGGGGTGATTCGATAGAGTCACTTCCAGCACTTCATCGAGATTGGAGGCGGGATCAGTGCTCACCAGAAGCACCCGTTTGCCCGCGGAGGCCAGCTTCAAGGCGGTGGCGCAGGAGAGCGAGGTCTTGCCCACGCCGCCCTTTCCGGTGAAAAACAAAAAGCGGGTCGAGCCGGCGGCGTCCGGTTGATAGAGCGGCAGTTTCACGAATGGACCTCCGGTTTTTCCAAGCCTGCCCGGAACCAAAGGGGTCGTTCCTCTTTGGTAGGGTAGCGGCCTTTGAGGTGGACTTCGCCATCCCAAAAAATGAGAGGCAGCGCCTTGGTCCCTTCCTGCTGGAGCAGCTCCTTCACGACCGGATTCTGCGCAAACGCCATGGGTTGCTGGCCGAGATTGTAGCGTTCGATTTTGATCTCGTGGGCTCCGAGCTGCGAGAGCATGGCCGCGAAGTTTACCAGATCCGGATCGATAGCCGTGCCGCAGATGCCGGTGGAACAGCACATGGGCGGGTCATAGACTTGGATTTGTTTCATAACGGGGAACCGGTCAAAATACAGGCGTTGAAAGCCGTCGGCCATAGGGTCTATCCCGACCGTGCCGACACCGATACGATACTTGGCGGAATGGCCAAGTAAAGCCTTATTGGGTAAAATCGCCAAGTTTCCGTCATTTGGCCCTGGCGCCTTTGGGAGCGGGCGGGGCAAGGGTATCCACGCATTCGAGAAATCCGATCAGGCAGGGGCAGCGCAGCCGGTAGAACACGTTCAAGCCGCGCTTTTCCATATCTACGATGCCGGCCTGGCGCAGAATGGTGAGGTGTTTGGAAACGGTTGAGAGATCGGAGCCGATCAGATCGCGCAAATCACAAACGCATTGTTCTCCCTGCTGCAGGGCCTCGGCAACGAGGAGCCGGGAGGGGTGCGCGAGGGCCTTGATGATCGCAACGCGACGCTTGGTTTTCGGGGGAACGGGAAGGGGCATTTCCGGAATCAATGGGGTTCGGCCGGGAGGTCAGCGGGCGGGAAGCCCGCTGGCCATGCAGGCTGGAAGCCTGCGCCACGGAGCGGGGGGCCGGTCAGCGCGGAGGGAGGTGGCACAGGAGAACGGGTCTACCCTGCGTGATTTTGGGCGGCTGTCATCCATGAAAAAACCGGACCCTGCGCGGGGCAGGGTCCGGTTTGGAAGGGAGCGGGTTCCGGGAGGAAGAAATTTAGTTGGAACGCACGAAGGTCGAGAGCTTGCCGTAGCTGTTGAGCAGGGCTTCCTGCTCGTCCTTGTCGAGTTCGCTCATGAGATCCACAAGGCTGCCGGTAATGTCTTCGCGCATGCGGTCAACGAGATCGATGCCTTTGCGGGTGATCTGGACCATGACTTTGCGGCGGTCTTCGCTGGCGTGGAGGCGCTGGACGTAACCGAGTTTCTCAAGGCGGTCCACCAATCCAGTGGCGGCGGCCGTGCTGTGCCCCATTTTTTTGGAAATGTCGGTCATCGTCAGATAATTTTCATTCGCCAGATAACCCAGCAGGAAAAACTGGGCGAAGGAAACGTTTCCTTTGTTCAGTTCCTTGGAAAGGTTCAGCAGGAAAGAACGCTGCGTGAACATGATAAAATCCGCCAGGCGGCCTGCATCCTTGCGGATGAGTTGATCGTCGTCTTTAACGGTTTGCATAGGTGGGGTGGCGGTTGGGACTAAACTCTGGCGAGTATGGAAATTAAACTGATTATAACTACTATAGTCTATCAGAGACCTGCAAATCAAGGACTTTCAGTAAAATCTTGTAATTTTCTTCTGAGGGGACGCCGCATGAAAGGATTTATCGTCAATTTTGGAATAATATCAAGGCTGAATCTTGAAAATTGTAAAATCTTGCTGAATCGTCCGAATTGCCGCAATGGAGCTGGGTTCAAGTTTTAATCCTTCGCAGGAGCGATGTTCAAGTGAACAAGGACATTCGGCAATCCGGACTATTTTACAATCGATGTCAGCCGTTTTAATAAGGGACTCTCAGGAGCCAATGGGGCAGGTGAATTCAGCTGGGTGACGGCACAGGACCGGCAGCGAGGATACTTCGGAGTTCTTGATGCTTGGGCCGATCCCATCCCGGGTCTGACGCCATGATTTGGGAAGCGAGGCGACGGGCCAGACGCACCAAGGCGGTATCGCGCACCAAGTCTCCCAGGACAAGGTTGCCCACGCCGCTTTGAGCGGCCCCGAGGAGGTCACCGGGTCCGCGCAGGAGGAGGTCCGCTTCCGCCACCGCGAACCCGTCCTGGGTGCGGGCGAGGGTTTCGAGCCGCTTCAGGCCTTCGGGATTTTGGCCACTGGTGGCGAGGATGCAGAAGCTTTTATGGCCTCCCCGGCCGATGCGGCCCCGGAGTTGGTGCAACTGGGCAAGGCCAAACCGTTCCGCATCAAAAATGATCATGACGGTAGCGTTGGGAACGTCCACGCCCACTTCGATCACGCTGGTGGCGACGAGGGCATGGCATTCGTTGGCGCGGAAGCGCTGCATCACCGCCTCTTTTTCGTCCGGTTTCATCCGGCCGTGGAGCAAACCCACGGTCCATGGGGCGAGCTTTTTTTCCCAGGCAAGGTGTTCCTTGGTGGCGGCTTTGAGGTCAAGGCTGTCGCTTTCGTCGATGAGCGGGTAAACGAGGTAGGCTTGGCGGCCGGCTTCAAATTGAAGTTTCAGGAAAGCCGCGACTTGGGGGAGATCCGGCTGCTCCCGCACGGCGGTGACGACCGGGCGGCGTCCGGCCGGGAGTTCGTCGATCACGGACACATCCAGATCCCCGTAGACCGTCATGGTCAGGGTGCGGGGAATCGGCGTGGCGGTCATGACCAGCACATGGGGTGCCATGCCCTGGCGGATGAGGCGGGCGCGTTGTTCGACGCCGAACTTGTGCTGTTCATCAATGACCGCCAGCCCGAGGTCCGGTAACTCGGAGTCACCATGGAGCAGGGCATGGGTGCCGATCAGGATTTGGGGCCGGACGAGGGGAAAAAGTTCGTTAGCCGGAATGGGGGAAGGTTCGGCCGGATTTTTTTGGCATTCAGGGGAGAGGAACTGAGCCTGGGGCTCCGGGATCCCAGGAGGAGTTTGGTCTTCCGCAGGGGCTGCCGCGTCGAAGCTGTTTTCGCGCCGGGAGGCGGTGCGCAGGCCAATGCGCAAACCCAAGGGATCAAGCCAGCGGCGGAAATTGAGGTAATGTTGTTCGGCGAGGATTTGGGTAGGGGCCATCAGGGCGGCCTGGCAGCCGCTTTCCACGGCAAGGAGGATGGCGGCCATGGCTACAAAGGTCTTGCCGCTGCCGACATCGCCTTGGAGCAGCCGGTGCATGGGCCGGGATTTGGCGAGGTCATCGCGGATTTCCGAGATGGTGCGGAGTTGGGCTCCGGTGAGGGAAAAGGGCAGGGCCGCGAGCCAGTGCTGGAGGAGCTGACCTGGACCGCAATGACTGGCCCCCGCGAGGGTGTCCCATTCCTGCCGGCGCCGGAGCACTTGGAGTTGGAGCAGGAAAAACTCCTCAAGGGCAAGATAACGCCGGGCGCGGTCCTTGACGGTGTGGGAGGGGGGGAAGTGAATGGTCCGCAGGGCAAGGGCGCGGTTCAATCCGGCGAATTCCCCGGTGCTGGAGGGCGGGGGCAGCAGATCGGGAAGGGAGTCGTCCTGGAGGTGTTCCAGCAAAAGCCAGACGGCGCGCCGGAAGGTTTTTTGCGCGATGCCTTCCCGGGCTCCATAAACCGGAGCAATCCGTTGCAGGTGGATGCCCGCTTCTTCCGCCGGGGTGTCATTGAGGATTTCAAACTCGGGGTGGTCCATGACCAGGGAGCCGTGTTTGGCCGGTTTTGGTTTGCCGTAAAAAATGATATCCTGGTCTGCGGCAAACGACTTGGCGATGAAGGGCATGTTGAACCATCGCAAGGTGAGGGGAGCGCCGAAGTGCTGCATGGCTTCGAGGCCGGCGGTGTCTTCCGGGACCGGGGGACCAACCGTGACGACCACCACGGCCCGGCCCCGGCCGTGGCGTTTCACTTGCACGTCGGTAACGATGCCCTGCAGGCACACGGCGGCCGGAACTGCTGCCGACCCGTCCGGCCAACCATCAAAAGCGGTGCGGTCTTCGTAGCGGGCGGGATAGTGGGTCAACAAGTCGGCCACGGTGGTGAAACCTCCTGCCGCAAGGCTCTTGCGGAGCCTTGGTTCGAGAAAAGTCAGGGTTTCCAGCGGAGTGGCGGGAGTCATGGAGCTTTTCCATGGTCCCATGGGGCTGCACCCCCTGGCAAGCGGGGAGGCCAAAGGCCCGGGGCACCGGATCTTGTCAGGTGGGTGGAGCGGCCGGCAGGGCGGGGGCGGTGCTGCCTTCTCCGGTTTTGGCCGGTTCGCGCAAGCGGAGGCGAAGCTGGAGTTTTTGCTGCAATTGTTGATAGCGCTCGCGCTGGGCCGGACCAAGGACCTCCATGATCGGTGGATGGGTGTTTTCCATCAGCTGGCGAAGCCGCCGCCGGCGTTCCCGTTCCATTTGCTGGAGCTGGGGGCGGGTGCTGGCGTAGACTTCCCTTACGCGGCGTGCCTGGGCGGGATTGAGTTTGAGTTCATCCTCCAGTTTTTTGACGAGAGAATCCAGAACCAGGGCCGGTCCTTCCTTTTCCATCCGTCGCATCCGGTCGCGCTCGGCGGTCACGCCCAGGAGGCCGCCTGCCACACCGCCAAGGGTGAAAACAGCCGCGATTCCGGAATAGAGGCGCCAGCGCATGGAAACAGGGGCAGGGAAAAAGGTGGGATCAATTGAGAAACTCCCCGTCATGGGAAGCCTGGCCACTGTCCCAGAACGCGCTGAGATCATCTTCGGTGGCTTGGGGGGTTTGGGCCAGAATGAACCAGACCGCAAGGATGCCAACCATCGCGGCACAGCCGGCCACCGAACGCCATAACAAATACAGGGTGCCGGGGCCGCGGGCGGCCAGCTCAGCCAGTTGCGGCATCAGCCGGGTCTCAAAGCCATACTCCCGCGCCGACAGGTCCAGCCGCTGCTGGGCCCGGCGTGCCTGCTGAAAAAGGCAATGAAGTGCGGGGTCGTCCATGGGGAAAAGAATGGGATAGCGGTGCCGGCAGGCCGGGTCAATCGACCGGGGCGGCCGATTGGCGCAGCCGGCCAATGAATTTTTTAAGCGACTGGCGGGCCCGGAAGGCGCGGACTTTGACGTTGGACTCGGACCAGCCGGTTAAATGAGCCACTTCCCGGACGGGGCGCTCCTCCAATTCCAGCAAGGTCAGCACCAGACGTTCCTTGGGGTTGAGAAGGGTCATGGCCCGGCGCAATTCCCCCAAGGCCTGGGTTTCCGCAGCTTCCTCCGGCGCATTGAGCGTTTCCAGTTCGGGATAACCATTTTCGAGCAAGGCATCCCGCGAAACTTCCTTTTCCCGGCGGTTCCGGTTCCGCCGCAAAAAATCGTAGCAGGCCCGGACGGCCAGACGCATCAACCAGTGTTCGAAAGGGGCATCCCCCCGGAAGCTGGATAGGCCTTTCCACGCCTTGATAAAGATGTCCTGGGCAAGATCTTCCAACTCGTGATGATTCCGCGCATACTTGGCGGCGGTGGCAAATACCCGGGATTTGTATCGCGCCACAATGCCGCCAAATGCCCCGGGATCCCCTTCACGTGCCGCCATCACCAACAGATGATCAGGGCAGGGGATTGGCATCGTCCGGGTGGTGGGGTCGGCACTTTCTCCATAAACTGGGGTGCTCAGAAAAGCAGGAATTTCAAGCGCGGTCATGAGGGGAGGGCGGTTGAATCGGGAACCACCCCAGGCTGGCCCCAGGGTTCCCGGATCATGGACGGCCCATTGCCCCCGGCGGTTACACGATTTCCCATTTCCGGCATGGCTGCCGCATCGTGGACGGAAAACAACAGGGCACTCCGGTTAAGGAGTGCCCCGGGGGTTTAAATGTCTGTGCTGGCCGGTCCAACTCCTGAAGATCAATCCGCAATTTGACTCACGATAACGCTGGAGTTGGCCGATTCGCCAGCCAATGCCGTGGCCGAGTGACGGAGCTGGGCATTGACATAAATGGCCGCCCCATTCATCCCGATGACCAAGATGATCAGGATGCCAAGCACTCTGCTGGTTTTTTGCCATGAGGGAGCCCGCTCGGACTCAGGAAGGTGTCCCGTCAATTGCTTGGCCCAACTCAATCCATAACGAATCGATACCAAAAGCGCAAAATTCAGGAGGAGAAGAAGCCCCGTCAGGGCCTTCACGTAAAACTGGAGTGAGTCGTAGGAGGTTTCCATGGATGGTTATGGAAAATACAATAGATCCAGCAGCAATCAACTTTTTCTTTAAACCGGCTGCATGACGGCCCAGCGGGATGGAAGGGATCGGTGATGCGAGGATTTGCAGGAACGACAGTTAAATTTGAGAATATTATCTAAAATTACTTGAAATGGCCAAAATCCGAGGCAGTATGGAAGGGTTAACCAACGGACAACCCCCCACTATTGATCTCTCAAAAATATGAAAACTGAGCACCAACAAGATCACGCCCGGCTGGAGAAACTCATTTTGGCGGCGGCGTTGGCCTGTATCGGCGGAATGCTTTACCTTTTGAGTGTGAGCCTCATGTCCTGATTCTTCCCGACCGCGCTTCCGAAAAGAAGCGTTGTGCCCAGAGCCGGAGACCCGATGGGTTTCCGGCTTTTTTGTGTCCGGAAATCCCGCCGTTTGGTCTTTCAGGGTTGAGAATGTGGTGGGGACGTGTCGCTCTTCCTGAGGAAAGAAAACGAAAAGAGGTTTGTAATTTTCGAAAGCCTGTGCCATTTTAATGGCATAGTTTTCCCGATATTCGGATGGCCCGCGAAAAAAACACGATCGAAAGCATTCAGATCACCCTCTCGGTGACCGAACCGATCCGTGTCATGCTGGAGGATCTCAGCCGTTCCGGGTTTTATGGCAAAAACGCCGCCGACACCGCAGGCATGCTCCTTCGTGAAAAGCTCCGGGACATGCAGATCGCTGTGGGCACCTCGCCGGGGATCAGCCGTGCGGCAGTCCCGGCGTGATTTCCTCTCAATTCTCCTCAACCTACCTCAACCTACCTCAACCAGAACTCATGAACTCCCCTGCCATCATTGACATTCCTCCGCGCATGATCCGCCCCTCCTACACCCGGCCGGGCACCCCGGCTCCGGAGGAGAGCACCTTTGGCGGCGATGACGAATTGCGGCTGCTGGCCCGGCAGATTGTAGAGCATGATCCAGCTCTCGCCCTGCTTCTGGCGCGGGCTGGCGAGCGGGTGCGCTACTCCTGAAAGGTGGTCCCGGCTTCCCGTAGCCCGGTGCCGCCCAACCTTCTGCCTCTGCCTTTGAAACCGGCAGCATCCGTGTGCTGAATAGCGGATGATCTCTGTTCTGCCGCGCTGGGTCTGGTCCGCTGCCGGGCTCCTCGCGTTTTTGGCGGGCATGGTCAATGTCACGGGAGTGCTCGGCTTCAGTCACGAAGCTGTGACCCACCTGACAGGGGTCACCACGTGGCTGGGGGCCGCCCTCGCCGGAGGCGCGACGGGGCAGGTTTGGCATCTCGGAGGCATTTTGTTTTCCTTTGTGGCCGGCGCGGCCACTTGTGGCCTCGTCGTCGGCGATTCCCCACTTCAGACCGGCAACCGCTTTGCCGGGGCGTTCCTCCTGGAATCTATTTTGCTGGGAGTGGCGATACCCCTGCTGATGCAGGGGTTGACCACGGGGGTGTTTCTGACCTGTGCCGCCATGGGGCTGCAGAATGCGCTGGTCGCAGCCTTCAGCGGGTCCCTGATCCGGACCACCCATCTTTCCGGTTTGTTCACGGATCTTGGGATCATGGTGGGCCAGGCCCTGCGCGGCCTGCCCACCGACCCCCGGCGATGGAAACTCTGTGGGTTTGTCATTTCCGGTTTTCTGGGCGGCGCGGTGGCTGGTGCGGCCGGATTCCACTGCCTTTCCTACCGCGTGCTGCTGATTCCAGCAGGGATCACTTTGATCATTGGCCTGGCCGGACTCGCCCATCAACGGCGGCAACAATAAACCTGCATGGAAAAATGACGGGCCACGGATGTCACTGAGGATACAGATACTCACGGATATAGCAAAATAATGAGCTTCATCCTCAAAGTGAATGCTGAGTTCCTCATAAATCCGTGGCCATCAGTTGTATTGGTGCCATCCGTGGCCCGTCAATGTCCTTTTGAATAAAAGTTAGTTTTTCCCGGCGGGACTGAGGAAAACCCCGGGGGCCACGCGGCCTTCACCGCCGCATGCCATGCAGAGGGTCGCTGCAGGACGCTGGAGGCCTGAGTCCTAACGTCCGACCCGCCATTCATCCACCGAGCCTGGCGGCAGGCTTTCGAGGAAGCGGCTGGGCATTTGCCAGGCATCTCCGGTGTAGGCTTTGGGCCAGAGGCGGGGCCATGTCAGGTAAAGCTGGTCCATGGCCCGGGTCACCGCCACATAAAAGAGCCGCCGTTCCTCCTCCATGCCTTCGCCTCCATTGGATTCGGCGGCGCGCAGATTCGGGAACATGGCATCCGTCAGCCAGATGATGAAGACCACTTTCCATTCCAGTCCTTTGGCCTGGTGGACGCTGGAAAGGGTGACTGCGTCACTGTCCTTCCCCTGGGCCGCCGCGCTGCCTTCGGCGGCCTCCGGTCCGCTCAACAGGGAGAGTTCATTGAGCATTTCCTCCACGCTGGCGAACTGCGATCCAAAGCGCATGAACTGCTCCAGATCCTGCCGCCGGTTCTCGAAGTTGTCGAAGGTGGCCTTCATGTAGGCGAGGTAGATGCCCTCCATGGCGCTGGTCATCACTGTCAGCGGATCGTGCAGTTTGCCATCGGGCCTGACAAATTCATCCATGGTCCAGCCGAGCTGTTGCCAGTCCTTTTCGGCGCGCGGGGGCACCTTGATTTTTTCGAAGATCTTCGAATAGGAGGCGGGCGGCTGCCCGCTTTGCGCGGGACTGCCTGCCAGCCACGCCGCCCACATTTTGGCTGCCGATCCCGCGCCGACTCCCGGCATCATCTGCACCAGCCGGTCAAAAGCCGCCTCATCCCGGGGATTGACGGCAAACTTCAGGAAGGCGGAAAAGTCCTTGATGTGAGCCAGTTCGAAGAACTTCAGTCCGCTGGTGATCTGGAAGGGAACGCCCTCGGCGGTAAGGTGCAACTGCACATCCATGCTCTGGAAATGCGCCCGGTAGAGCACCGCCATATCCGACCACGGAATGTGTTCCTCCTCGTGCAGTTCACGCATCCGCTGACACACAAAGGCGGCCTGTTCCTGAGGGGTATATAGAGCGGCCAGCACCGGCTTCTGCTGCGCTTTGGGCCGGGCGGCCTGCAGGGTTTTCGGAAATTGTTTGTCGTTCAGCTTGATGGCTTCATTGGCCAGCGACAGGATCTCGGGCACGCTGCGGTAGTTGGTCTCGATGGTGAAGACCTGCGCGTTCTGGTGACGGTTGGGGAAGTCAATGATGTTCCGGAAGTCCGCCCCGCGCCATGCATAGATGCTCTGGGCATCATCGCCCACCACCATCACATTGCCATGTTGGCCGGCGAGGGCTTCGATCAGGGCCCCCTGCAGACTGTTGGTGTCCTGGTATTCATCCACGAGGATGAACTGGAATTGATATTGATACTGGGCCAGCACCGGGGGCTGTTCCCGGAAAAGTGTCAGGGTTTTGGTCAGCAGATCATCAAAATCCACCGAATTTGCCTTGGCCTTCTTCTCTGCGTAAAGCGCCGCCACCTTGGATATGCCCGCCACAAACTCCGCATCCTTGCTGAAGTCGCGGGCAACGATGTCCTTGAGCGGCTTCAGGGTGTTCGCTGCCAGACTGATCAATCCGAGTATCACCGGGGCCTTGGGGAATTTCTCGCCCGTGTTCTCCTCCACCTGCTTGGCCACCCCACTTTCCTTGATCGCTTTTGACAGGAGGGCCTTCTGGTCATCGCTGTCCAGAATGGTAAAGTTCCGCGTGAGTCCCAGTAGTTCCCCATGCCGGCGCAGGATGCGGTTGCAGACGGAATGGAAAGTTCCGCTCCACAGTCCCGCCGTCTGCAAGGGCAGCAGGGCATCCACCCGTTCCAGCATTTCCTTGGCCGCCTTGTTGGTAAACGTCAGCAGCAGGATGTTTTCCGGAGCCACTGCATTCTTCAGCAGGTAGGCCACCCGGTAGGTCAGGGTGCGGGTTTTTCCGCTGCCCGCTCCGGCAATCACCAGACTTTGTCCGGGCGGGGCCGTCACCGCCGCCAATTGCTGCGGATTGAGTTCCGCGGCAAAATCAATCGCCACCTCCGGCCCCCGCGAGGCGGGTGATCTCCCCTTCAATGTATAAGTCCGTGACATCGGTGATACCGGAAGAGGGGAATGCTCAAATGACAATTGGGGATTGGCGCTCGGGACCAGGTTGGTCCCGTGGCCCCGAGGCCAGCCCCGGAAGCTTGCGGGCGGGCAAAGGGGATGCCATCCTGAGAGATGCCCGAAATCAGTCTCTACAACCACCAGAACACGCTGATCCTTGATTTGCCGGGGTTGACGCAACTGGCGGCAGCGGCATGGCCGCTGGTGCTGGAGCAACCTGGCCTGGAAGCCCCAGTACTGCCGGAGTTGATGGAGGTGGAAATCTCCTTCATCACGGACGAAGCCATCGCAAAAGTCCATGCGGAATTTCTCGAAGATCCCACCCCGACGGATGTCATCACCTTCGCGCACGGCGAGATCCTCATCAGCACGGAAACCGCGATCCGTCAGGCAGCGGAGTATGGCCAAAATCCCCTCAGGGAGACCGCGCTGTATCTGATTCACGGGCTGCTGCACCTGAACGGCCATGAAGATAGCACAGAGGCTGGATTTGCCAGAATGAAGCAACTGCAGGAGGAAATCCTGGGGAAGCTGTGGCCGGTGGAAGGCTGAGGGTAGCGAAGGTCAGAAGTCAGCGGTCAGCGGTCAGCGGTCAGCGGTCAGCGGTTAGCGGTTAGCGGTCAGAGGTCAGAGGTCAGAGGTCAGAGGTCAGAAGTCTGATATCAGATGACGGAGCGGTCCGCGGAGGGAAGTTCCTGGGAGCGCCGTGCGTCCCGCCGGCCCCGGAGCATTGGTTTCTCAAAACCCAGGGTCAGCCACTTCAAAACACACCCCGGCCGATTGCGCTGACGATGCCAGGCTAATGCAGCCGATACCCAGTGCAGGCCCAAGCCGATGCCCGGTTTCCGGGGCCGGCGGGCCGCACGCACGATATTGCCAGGGTCAGGGTCAGGGTCAGGGCACGGCAATGGCCGTGGCGGCGGGCGGCTCTTCGCGTGGGGTGGCAGTTCCGGTTTGCAGGATTTGTCCTGACAATTTATCGACACCCTCCCTGGCCATCTGGCTGGGCGGGTAGATGCTGCGGGCCTTGAGATACCATGTCAGGGCCGGGCCGAGTTCCCCGGACTTTTCCAGGCGTTGGGCTTTGCTGATGGTGGCCGAGAGATCGGCGGCGCGTCCGGCCAGGGTGGCGCGGCGGCGGTTGATTTCGGTGTCGCTGGGAGCTTCGGCCGAGGCTTTTTCCATCACTTCCCATGCCCCATGCGGATCACCGGCATCCGCCAGTTGGTCGCTTTGGGTGACCGCCATGTCGAGCTGCCGGACTTTGGCCAGCACTTCGGCGAGGCGTTTTTCCATGTCAGGCATGCCGCTGACGGCCGCCGAGAAGCGGGCCTGTTCGGCGAGGATGGCGCGGTAGTTTTTTTGATGAAACAGGGTTTCCATGTCCTTGAGACTGGTGGCCTGCAGGCCACCCTTTTCAAAGACGGTGCGGATCTCGGAGAGGGCCGGATTGGTCGGCCAGATGGCCCGGGCCTTTTCGAGGTCGGCCGCCGCTTCTTCGGCCTTGCCCTGGAGGGAGGCCATTTTGGCTTTGTCGATGAGCAGGCCGGCCGCGATGGAGGCTTCCTCGATTTTGGATAGGGGCTTGGTGGCATCGAAGTCACCGGCCGTGGCCTTCAGCCGCGTGATCACCGCCTGGGCCGTCTTGAAGTCGCGCACTTCCATCGCGGCCACCAGTTGGTTGGATTCGCGGACAAAGCCGGCCACTTTTTGTTTTTCAGGCCGCGTCAGGGTGCGGATGCGGGCGAGGTATTCCCCGGTGGCAAACGCTTCCGCGAGGCGGCTGCTGGCGCTGTCGAGATCGTTCTGGGAAACCAAATAGCTGAAGGCTTTGACGCCTTCGTCGACATCGCGGATGGCCTCATTGGCCATGGCGTCCAGCATGGAAATGGTGGGACTTTGGCCGGAACCCTGGGAGAGGGATTTGGCGAAGGCGGAATTTTTCTCAAGAACAATGGTCTGGTCGGTTGCCCCGAAAAGAATCCGGTAAATGCGGCAGGAAAGAATGACGTGTTCAAAGCGGCGCTGCAGGAAGAATTGGACCGTTAGGGACTGGTATTGCAGTTTGCTTTCCAGTTCCGTCAGCTCCCGGCGGGTGGAAGCCGCGGCCCGCAGGGTTTCCAGTTCCGCGATGCGGCGGACGTAGTTGGTGATGACGCCGGCATTTTCCGGTTTGACGGGGGAGGCGGTCCCCTTCACCATGGCCCGGACCCCGGGGGCCTGGACGGATTGCAGGGAAAGGTCCACATTCCGATGCAGATCGGCGAGGGCCTTTTGGTGGGCGGCATCGGCCCGGGTCAGTTCCTGACTGCTTTTTTTGGAGACCCAGACCGTATAGATGGTATTGGCCAGAGCATCGCAAAGCCGGGCATCAATGGGAGACTGGGCGGCAATGGGGAGGAGAGCCACGGCACGGGGCAGGTCCGGACCGCCCGGGCGGGTGGGGGCGATGGCCGCGAGGATATCGTCGATTACTTTCCGGTAGGCGGCGTCCTCCGCCGGAGGGGATTCGGGGGCCGCGAGGTATTTTTCGAACCGGGCCCGGAAGAGACGGTTGTTATTGATATTCCAGAGTTTGCCGTCAAAGGAGAGGACTTCGCTGCCAGGATCAAAGGAGGGAAGATCGATCCTGTTTTTGTTTTCCGAATTTGATTTGGCTCCGCTGCCGCTGCCTGAAGCATTGGAACCGGAGGCGGGCGGGGTGCTGTTATTGTTATTATTGACTTCGACGGCCGGGTCAAAAAACTGGGCGGACCCGCAGGGCGGCAGCAGGAGGCAGAGACCGGAGGTCAGGAGGGCAAACTTCATGGGGACGGGGTGGGGGAAAACGAGCTAAATTTCGGCGGCATCCTGCAGCACCAGCACCCCGGCATCGCCTACCATCACCTTGAAGACAAACTGCCGGCCGGTCTGCATACGGGCGAGGAAATCAGGGGGTATCTGAAGGGGCAGGGGTTCCGGGGCGGCTTCGCTGTCTTTCGGAGCAAGGGTCATCACGAGGATGAGCCGGCCGGCGTCCGTGGAGGAGGCGAGGGTTTGATGGACGGTGCCGCGCAGGGTGAAGCTGCTGCCGCGCAGGCTGGAGGGCCGTTCCAGATAGGCAGTCATTTCCAGCGGACGGACGTCCTGGAAAGGGACGGATCCCCGGACCTGGTGCTGCCACCACAAAAGTCCTCCCCCGGCCAGAGCCGTCAGGCCCAACCACACTTTGAGGGGAATTCCCCGTCTGGACCAGGAGCGGCTCATAAGCGAAATGTCAGGGATTTATTTTTGGGCACCAGTCTGACCTACATTGATTTCTCCAGGTTTCCCCTGGGTCCAGCAGTCGCTGAGGTGATCAAAGAGGCGGTGCATGGTTTTGATATCCTCGAGGCGGTATTCCACAGTGTGGGCGTGGGTGGCATGAGGGTATTCCTTGACCACCCTCCGCCAGATCTCCTCGGTTTCCGTGGCCTGGGCCGCTTTTTCGAGGGCGGCCTCCGTGTATTTCAATCCGGATTCCCCGGTGACGAGGGGATCCTTCAGTTTGGAGGCGGATTCCATGTAGTAGAACCGGGCAATGGTCGAGCTGTCATCGGACACTACCATTTCCCAAACCCGCCCGGCTCCCTGCACTACATACTCGTGGGTGCTGACATTGGAGACGCGGTCGATGGGGACCAGGAAGGTGCCGGCAGGCAGACGGCACTTCCAAAAGGGCCGGAGGAGACCATCCACGCCCGGCCGCACGGGGGCTTGGGCAGAGAGCATGACTGTCATGCCCAGGATGGCGGCTGCGGCGGCCGTCCAGACGAGGGAAGGGGAAAGTTTCATTTGGGGGTTTCCGGAGTTTGGTTCCAATCCAGCCAGGCCGGAGGGACTTCATGGGTCCGGAGTTTCCTCGCGGAAGGGGGGCGTTCGAATTTGGGCGACCAGCCATAGACCATCAGCGTGAGGTAGGCGTAGATGGAATCCAGTTCCTCCAGATCCTTGACGCGGAATTCGATGGTGTGCGCGTGGGTGGTTTCCGGATAGGATTTCCGGACGGGCACCCTGAGAGTGTCCTTACTGTTTCCGGTGGGCAGGCTTGCAGGTGCGGTGGTGGATTGTCCAGTCAGGGTGTCCAGTTTGCCGCCGGCACCTTCCTCGGAGGGGCTGCCGGTTTGGACTTCGTCCACTTCGATGGGCTTGGTGCAATAAAAGCGGAGGGTGTTCGAGGAGCGTTCGGAGACGGTCACTTCCCAGACCCTGACGCTGCCGGCCAACTCATAGGTATGGCAACTGACACTCATCACATCCCGACGGTCGCAAATCCATTCGCCGCCGGCGGTGGTGACCACCAGATACCCGGCGCCAGGCACATTTGGCAGGTTCTGCGAAGGCTGCGGGCGGAAGGCCGACACAAAACGGGTATTGGCCAAAGGATCCGTAGCCCCCAGGAAAAAGAGTCCGATCAGGGCCAGTCCGAGATAAGGTAGTATTTTCCGGTTCATGGGCTTGGCCGGGACGTCCGGTCAAAGGGTTCTTGCCCTGATTTGCTATCGCGGGGCAAGACAATTCTGATAACAGGAGATGGTTTTTGCGCCCCGTTAATGCCGCGTTAATCCAATAAAATGTCAGGGCGGCGGGGATCCCTGACAATTGATGGATCCCATGGGAGGGCCCGGCACGGACCGGCCCCCCATTTCCACCGGGACATCCGTCCGGGGGGAATTTGATGCCCGGCATTGAAATTCCCGGGCGGCTTGTCATGGTGGGGCATTATGTCAGATTCCAATCCAGTATACGAAGTGTCTCCCGGCGATGCCGAAGAAGTGATCCGTGCGGTGCGGCTGTGCCTGACCGGGACGGAAGTGCCGGCCAAACTGACATGGAAAATGGGCCTGTTCGACGCCTGGGCGGGCCGGGTTTTCCTCGGGAAGATTGCTCCGCACCTTTTGGCAGTGCGCGCGGCGGCAGATGCCGGGGACGTGGCGGCGATTTTTGCGGCCGACAATGCATTGCAGTCAGGTGAGGCCCCGCAAACCGCGGGCCGGACATGGCTGGGCCGCCAGCGCGGGGCACGCCACCTCGAACTGCTGCCCCAGTTGGCAGCGGCCGTGGGGGCCGGCCAGTGCGCCGGGGAATTTCACACCGTGCTGGCGCTGCAGGCGCACACCTTTCATGTGGGGCACCTGCCCATGCTGCAGGCCGCCTTGTATTGTGAATGGCGCGCGGCCCGTCCTGACGAGAAGAGTGTGCTTTCCATAGAAGAATTCCTGCGGCGCACCCGCTCTGTGATGAGTCAACTCCCCGCCCTTGTCACTGCCCATGTCCCTGCCTCCACCAGCTCCGTGGCCAGCCGCTGATCCTTTGGGTCCGCTCTACCGCGCCATGGCAGCCTTGCCGGACACGGATATCGAGGTCATTCCGGTGATCGAGGAGGAGGAAAGCACCGATCTCGATCAGCCGTGGCACGTCATTGTCTTCAATGATCCGGTAAATCTGATGTCCTACGTCACCATGGTGATCCGGCGGATTTTCGGTTACAGCCGCGAGAAGGCTGAACAGATGATGCTGGATGTCCACCAGAAAGGGAAGTGCATTGTCTGGACCGGCGGCCGCGAGCAGGCCGAGCTTTACGTGAAGCAACTTCAGGAGCATCAGTTGCTCAGTTCCATGAAAAAGGCCGGTTGATGATGGACCCCACCGCCATCCCCTTTTCGCTGCGCCCCCCTGACTGTCACCTCCGATGCAACTCATCAAACGACCTGACGGCTCTATCCGCCTGTCCCGCCTCAATCCATGGGAAGTGCAGACTTTCCGCAATTTGCCGGATCTCGCCGATTTCTCGGCGGCTCCGGCGGCGGAAAAGCGTCTCCTGCCTTCTCCCGCCGTGGAGGCGGATCTCTCACCGGAAATCGCCATGGACTGGGTCGAATATGTGGTGCCGGAACTCCGGGAAAGTTTTGCCCACAATCTGGAAACGGTAATGGCCGATCTTGACCGTCTGGTCCCGGAACCGGTGGATCAGGCCGTGACCGGAGATGGCAATCCTGAGCGGGCGGAGGAGTCCGGGTCTCGTGATGACGATCAGGAGGAGGAGCAGCAGCCTTCCGCGTCCGGGGATCAGCTGCCGGATTCTGAAGAGACGGCGGCCGGTGGCAAGCTTCCCTATTTTGCCCTGACCATCCCTCCGGATCATGTGGAGCATTGGTTCCGCGCGATGAACCAGGCCCGGTTGGTGCTGTCAGCCCGTTTCGGGATTGATTCCGAACATGTGCCCGATCTCGCGCAGTTGCTCGAAGCGGGTCAGTTGGAACATTGGTTCCAATATGAATTGTTTGTCAGTCTGCAGGGCTGGCTGGTGGAAGCGGTGCTGGATCCGGATTGAAATGAAATGAGATGAGAGGAGATGCGGTGAACTGAGACAAGGGGGGGTGGTACGGAAATGTTATTTCCGCCCGGGTCCGTCATTCAGGAACCCGGGCACCGGGCCTTTGGGAACGGACCGGAACCGCTTCCTGTCAGGGTTCAGTCAGAGTCTGCAGCCATGCCATCAAATCGCGGATTTCCCGAAGAGTTAGGACAGTGCCGGCCGGCGGCATGGCACTGAGCCTGTCAGGAACTCCACCTCCCTTGCTGCCGGGAAGGGGGCGCGGTTCATACCCGGGCGAAAATTTGGCACTGGGATGAATCAGGGACTCGAGCAGGCCCACGGGTGTCAGGCGCGTGGCGGCTCCGTCCAGATCCGGTCCGGCCAGCCCGCCATGGCCGCCGACGGAATGACAGGACTGGCACCTGGCTTCGGCATGGGTTTCAAACAATAACCGCCCCGCCACCGGGTCGCCGTCACTGAGCGTCATGCGCCAACCGGCCAGGGGATCGGTTTTCATGGGCAGGGAAGCCATCCATGCTTCATTGGCTTTGCGCCAGGGGGAGCGGCTCACAATATCGCGGCGCTCGAGGATTTCCAGGACTTCCACCTGAATCCCGCGGTCCACCAGTCCATCGCCCAATTGCCGGGTCAATTCCAACAAATAGCGTTCGTTCCCGTTGGCGTTGCCGGGCAGGCGGTCCAAGGTCCGGAGGGCCAGTTGCTTTTCGAGGGTGGTGCCGGAGTCGATGGCTTCCTTGGTGAGGGCGGCTCCGGACTTGGGATCGCGGCGCATCAGCCATGCCCGGGCTTCCGCCCGCAGGGCAGGAGGATGAACCGGCTGGGTGAGGAGGCGCACCGGCTCCAAGGGCAGCTCATTGGTCAGGGACAGGCTGTGCCAGGCGGCCATCCGCTCCGGGAGGGAGGCCTGCGAATCACTCAGTCGGGCCAGCCACGCGGCTTTGGAAAGGAGGGGCTTGGCTTTGGTGGCGGCGGATTTGGCCCGCTGAGCCAGCTTCGCGTCGGGATGGTGTGTCAGGGCCTCTGCCCCCCGGAGCAGCGCAGCTTGGGCCAGTCCCGGCCAGCGGGGCATTGGCCGCACCGGACGCCGCCAGATCGGATCGGGGCCCTCCGGTTGATCCCATGCTTCCAGGAGTTCCAAGGCGAGCAGGCGCTGGCCCGCAGAGGCGTTCTCCCGCTCTGCGAGGCTGCCGCAACGCGCGGAGGCTTCCGGGGTTCCCAAATACCAAGCTGCCGCGAGAGCCCGCCTTCCCATGGCTTCCGGCAGCCCGTCCGGACGATCCAACACCGCGCACAAAGCCGGAAAAAGATTCCGCAAGGAATGATCATAAATGGCCCGTGCTGCCTCGGTGGCCACCGTGGCATCAGGATCGGCGAGAAACCCCTCCAGTTCCGGGGCCCGCTGGTTGCGCAGAGCCAGCACCGCCACGAGGCGGACCGGTGCCGAGGCATGAGGCAGGGCGGCTTCGGCAATGAGGGGTGCCGGGACGGCGGAGGCCATGGCATGGGCAAGGGCGCTGCGCAGCCACGGGTCATGCCCGCCGTGCGCCGCAGCCGCAGCTATCAGTTCGGGTAGGACGTCCGGATCTGCGCTCCGGGCGATAGCTTCGGCCGCTGCCACCCTCACCATGGAGGTGGCATCGCCAAGGGCCCGGCGGAGCGCAGCCAGCCACGGCCCCGGCAGACCTTCTCCCAAAATGCGGGCTGCCGCCGCCCGGATCTCCGGGGCCGGATCTCCCAAAAAAACCGTTAGCTCATTCAGCAGGGCCGGATCCTGACGGGCCACCGCGCCGGCCCCATGAAGGCCATGCAGACGGGCCGGCAGGGAAGCGCTGCGCCGTGCCACCTGGAGCAAAACCTCAAGGGAATCCTGGAATGGCAGGTCCTCCAGCCGCTGTCTCGCCCGCAGGGCCACCCGGGGCGAGGGATCCTCCAGCAGTCCTTTCAGTTCCCTAACGGTCAGGGAAGCCGGGAGGCCGGCCAGCAGGCGGACGGCATGGTCCGGGGCGGGTGAAACCAACGGCGTGGCCCAGCTCAGCCGCCGGATGCGGCAGCGGCTGTGCACATCCACCCCCGGCCCCCAGTCCGCAAAGTAATAACGTCCCATGGCATCCCCGGCCAGGGCCATGACCGCACCCCCCCGCCACAAATCGCGGGAGCCTGACAACTCTGGTCCGTGGCCGGTTTCCTTGAGCGTCAACACCACCAGGCCCCCTTTTTCCCCGGCCTGCCGGTCGGCGGCGAGCAGGGTTCCGTCTGGCAGCGCAGACAACGCGGACGCTTCCAGATCGAGCACGGCCAAGGGCGGCACGATCCATTGGGGACGGTCAGGATCAGGGGCCTGACCGGGCCGGGCGGATTCCATGCCCTCGGTGAACCATGGACCATCCCCGGAGGATCCGGCGGCTTCAGCCTGCCAGCCAAAGTCGGCTCCGGCCACTGCCTGCAGCAAGCGGGTGCGACCCCCCGGGGCCGCCTGGTCCACCACGATCAGACGGCCATCGGGCAGCATGGCCAGGCCGGTGGGATTGCGCAGGCCATGAGCGATCCTAACCAAATCCCGGCCATCGGCCCGGCAGCGGAATACCGCACCGCTGCCCTGACCTCTCCGCCAAATGCCCCCTCCATCCTTGAGATGATAGCCCCGCTCCCCCATCGTGAAATAGATCCAGCCGTCCTGGGCTTCCAGCAGCGCGTGGAGATCGGCTCCCCAGGGATCGTTGCGCAGACCAAAACCATCGGATATCAGGGTGCGTTCCCCGGCGCGCTGATCCTGATCGCGGTCCTCCAGACGCCACAGGTTCGGAGGGCAGCCGTATAGCCACCGTCCCCCCGGCAGGGCCAACAGGGCAGAGCCCGGTCCGTCCATGGGATCCTGGAAGGCACCCGCTACCGTCTCCGCTGCCTTGATTTTTCCATCTCCGGCGGGATCGACCAGCCACCGGATGGATTCCGAATATTTAGTTAGAAAATTGGCAGGCCCGTCACCGGGTTGATCAAAAAACGGAGCCCGCTGTTGCAGCAGGGGGGCGAGGCGTCCGGTAGCGAGCCATTGTTGCACCGATCTTTCCCGGTGTGGGATGGACCGCAGAGCCCGGTCTTCTGCCTGCAGCGCGGGGTCTGCTCCGGCGGTCACGGTGCCCCGTCCGAAGGACCGGGCGGTGGTGGCCGCGAATACCCGGCCGGCATCATCCACACTCAAGGCCAGCACCTGTCCCGCAATGGTGTCGCTGGCATAGTCCTCAACCATGACGGGGGCACCAGACTGTCCCCAGGCCAGTCCCACGGCGGCCATGAACATGAGGAAAAGAGTCAGGGACTGGCGTAGCGGCACCCCGCAGTCTCTGCCGCCCCTGCGGTTCCTGCAAGCCAGAGCCGCAGGTTGCACCCTCCGGTGTCCGGGATTACGTAACGGGGTTGCCATGATTCCGAACCTCAAGGACCTGCCTCCAATTCCGCCTCCGGAGTCGCCACTGAAACTATTGATACGCCCCCTGCTGGCGGGTTTGGTGATGGCCGCCATGCTGGGAGGCATGATCTGGCTCTACCTGGGAGCCCTCCGGGAAACGGCCCGGCAGGATACGAATATTATTCAGGGCCTTGAGGGCATTGGCGCGGATTTGTGGATGTCCGGCAAAGCGGCTGAAATCCGCTTTATGGAAGATGAGCTTCCGGAGGAAATCGCCCGCCTGAGGGCTACCGTAGGCTTTAGCCCTCAAATTGTCGTCATGCCAGCCGAGGGAGAGGCTGGAAAGCCCCGCAGCACCCATGAACTGATCTACATGAAAGGAAACCGCCCGGTCCTCCGGGTATCCTTCTGGGTGGATGAGACGGAAGGCCTCGTGGATGTGGTGGATTTTCAGCCTGGTTCCGGATTTGAAGGAGCCCCCGGCGACAGTGAAATCCCGGGACTTTAGGCAGACGAGGCAACCTCTGACGGGTATTTGTCAGGAATAATACGGGAATTCTCCGGAAAAGCGGACAAGATCGGGATCGACGCCCCCGTTTGAAAAGGATACCTTGCCCAGTTTACCCAAAATCCACTCCATGACTCCTGCCCCACTTTCCTCCGCCCGCCGTGACTTTCTCAAAGCGGGAGCTGCCGGCCTTGCGGCCACAGCTGCCTTTCCTTCGGTGAGCTTTGGAGCTGATGATACCCGACGGCTCAAGGTTGGTTTGATTGGCTGCGGCGGCCGCGGGACCGGAGCGGCCCAGGATGCCATGACGGCCGACAGCAATGTGGAACTCCATGCAGTAGGGGACGTGTTTCCGGAATCGATCGCTTCCAGTCTGCGCAGCCTGAAGGAACTGTTCCGCGACCGGGTCACGGTGGATGAGAGCCGCACCTTTGTCGGTCTCGATGCCTTTCAGAAGGTCCTTGAAAGCGGGGTGGATGTGGTGCTGCTGGCCACCCCGCCCGGCTTCCGGCCCCAGCATTTTGAAGCAGCCGTGGCGGCTGGAAAACACATTTTCTGTGAGAAGCCCATGGGCGTGGATGTGCCCGGGGTGAAGCGCATCATGGCAGCGTCGGAACTGGCCCGGACCAAGGGACTGGCAGTGGTGGGAGGCTTTTGCTGGCGGCGCAGTGCCTCGCGCAAGGCAGCCTTCGACCAGGTGGCCCAGGGTGCCATCGGGGACATCACCAGCTATTATGCCACCTATTACACCGGCCCGGTCAAACCGATGCAGCCCGCCTCCGCCCGCAAAGCAGAATGGAGCGACGTGGAGTGGCAACTGCGCAACTGGATGAACTTTTCCTGGCTGAGTGGCGATAGTTATGTTGAGCAGGCCGTGCACAGTGTAGACAAGGTGGGTTGGGCCTTCCAGGACAAGGACCCCCTCACCTGCATCGCCACCGGGGGCCGCCAGATCCCGGCGGAAGGAGGGAATATCTACGACCATTTCAGTTGCATCTATGAATTCCCTGACAATGTCTTTGCCCACGTGGCCAGCCGCCAGCAGACCCGCTGTGACAATGAAAATGCGGATTACATCCGGGGGACCAAGGGAGCCTGCATCATCGGCCGCGGGGCCAATCCCATGATCAAGGGGGAAACCAACTGGCGCTTCCGGGACGCGGACAACCAGATGTATACCCAGGAACACATCGAACTGTTCCAGTCCATCCGCGCCGGCAAACCGGTCAACGACGGCGCATCAATGTGCCACAGCACCCTGCTGGGCATCATGGGCCGGATGGCTGCCTATACCGGCAAACGTGTCACCTGGCAGCAGGTGCTGGACAGCAAGGATGATCTTGCGCCGGAGGACAGTTTCAAATGGGATTCCTCCTTCACTCCCTCACCGATGCCGCAGCCCGGGATCACTCCGTTGGTTTGAGCGATTCGTGCTAGTAGGAAGAGGGGTAGGATCCAACTGGTCCGTAGGGTTGGCCCTGTCCATAAGGATCAGGCCGGCCCGGCGGAGGGCCGCCTTCAAAGCCTCCGGTATCATAACCTTGCCTGACCGGACTTGTCCGGGGCAGTTGGTTTTCGAAATGCCGCAGGGCCTGGTCAAAGGCCTCGCGGATCACCCGTTGGCGTTGAAACACGATACGTGGTCCGCCCACCCGGGCATAGGCATGGGCGACGCGGTTGCGTCCCTGATAGAGTTCGAGGGTCACATCGGCATTCACCGGGCCGTCCTCGACCGAGAAAGCCAACTGATAGTCAACCCCGGTGCGGTCCGTGGGGCGCAGGCCATGGGCTTCCAGCACCTGCTCCACATCGCCCATCAGATTTTGTTCGTTCGCATTGGCCTCCATGGGCATGGTGACCCGCGGGACATAACGGCGGACGGGGGACAGACCGGGATCTCCGGGGGTGGAAGTGGTGCAGGCCGGAAGCAGGAGGGCGGCCACAAGGCCAAGGGCGGGGAAGAGCAAGGATTTCATAGTTCCGGATATGGTGCGCAGAAGACGGATCGTGGATGGCTTCATGGACGGCAGGATACAACGCCAATATTCAGCCGATCCGGAAAAAGTTTGGACGCACGAAACCGCCGCCATGGGTTGAGCCCTCCCTAATTTCCCTTCACCTGCCTGACCTATAAACAAGCGGTAATGGCCAACGGTGCTTCTTCCAGACGCACAAGCAACTCCGTCTCTGATTTTCACGGTGGAAGTGCCGCTGAATCGGGAAAAGCCGTGAGGACCATACAAATTGCCGTTGCAGGACCGGTCCTTTCCCCCGTTTCTTTTCACACGTTTGCCTATGACTCCCCGCTTTCTCCTCCCTTGTCTGCTTTCGGCCAGCCTCGCTGCCACGGCCTCTTCCCGTGCGGCCGACCCGGCTCCGGATTCAGAGGCGTATTTTTCGCGTTTTGTGCAGCCCATTCTCGAAGGCACCTGCGTGCATTGCCACAATGCCGAGCAGCAAAAAGGCGATGGGCGGCTTGATACCCTGGAGCATGCTCTCACAGGAGGAGAAGCCGGGACGTGGCTCGTGCCCGGCAAATCTGCCGAAAGTAAATTGTTCACCTCCACCCAACTGCCCGCCAGTGACGACATGGTGATGCCTCCGAGCAAGGAGCCCCCCCTGACGGCGGCCCAGGCCACACACCTCAAGGTCTGGATTGATGCCGGCGCGAAATGGCCCGCCGGCCTGACACTCGGGGTCAAACCGCGCATGCAGTTTGTCAGGGACATCCAGCCCATCCTTGAGCAGAATTGCGTATCCTGCCACGAGCCAACCAAGATGAAGGGGGACCTGGATATGACGACCCTTGCCGGGAACTTCAAAGGCGGGGAAGACGGCATCTCCCTGGTTCCCTACGATCCCGCTGCCAGCCCGCTTTATACCCTGACTACCCTCAAAGAGGACGACGAAGACTTGATGCCCCCTGCAAAAAGTGGCGGACCTCTCAAACCCGGGGATCAGGAGAAACTCCGTCTTTGGGTGCTGCAGGGCGCTCCCTGGCCGGAGGGCGTAGTGCTGGTGCCCAAGGCTAAATCCGAAGAACGGCCACCTTCTCCTGACACGATCGCCCTGACCGGCAAAATCCGTGAAGACATTCTCAGGACCAGCACGGAAGCCAAGCCGGAGGACATGAAGCCCTACACCGGCGTCGCCGTGAAAACCGGCAAGGAATTCAAAATGGTCCCCATTCCCGGGGGCGATTTTCTCATGGGCAGCCCGGCAACCGAGAAGGACCGCAAACCGGATGAGGGACCCCAGGTCAAAGTCAAAATTGAACCTTTCTGGATGGGGGCTACTGAAGTCACATGGGATCTCTACATGCCCTTCATGGTGACCCCGGACGCCCGTTGGAAGGATGGCAGCAAAAAAACCAACAATCCGGCCGATCCTCCGGTGGATGCCATCAGCAGCCCGACCGCCCCCTACACCGACATGACCTTTGGCATGGGCCAGGATGGTTTCCCGGCCATTTCCATGACCGAACACGCTGCCAACAAGTTCTGCCAATGGCTCAGTGCCCAGACCGGGCATTTCTACCGTCTGCCCACCGAAGCGGAATGGGAATATGCGGCCCGCGCCGGAACTACCACCGCCTGGTCCTTTGGCGATGACCCCTCACAAATCGGGGACTACGCCTGGTATTTTGAAAACAGCGACGGCAAGACCCAGCCCGTCGGCCAGAAGAAGCCCAATCCGTGGGGACTTTTTGATATTCATGGCAATGTGGCCGAGTGGACCCTCGACCAATATGATCCGGCGTTTTATGCCGGCCTCCAAGCCTTGGCTTCCGCCGGCAGCGTCCCCGCTCCATGGAACAAACCGGTGACCCTGTATCCCCGGAGCGTGCGTGGGGGCACCTGGGATGATGATCCCAAGGATTTGCGCAGTGCGGCCCGCCGCGGCTCCAAGGACACGTGGAAAGTCATGGATCCCCAGCTTCCCAAGAGCATCTGGTATCACACCAGCGCCCAGTTCCTCGGCATGCGCCTCGTCCGCCCCCTGCGCGTCCCTTCGGTGGAGGAAATGCATGACGCATGGAATCTGGGCATCCAAAACGAGGCCAAATGAGCTTCGGCTGCGGCGCGGTCAATGGAGGTATCAGGCCCCGAGACACCCATGACGCCGGAGGACAAAGCCGCCATACGGTCCCGGATCCTGGCCGCACTGCGTGCGGAACTGGATGGTTTTACCCGCGCCGCCAAAGCGGCCCAGTCCGCCGCCACCGATCCTGACAGCAAAGCCGAAAACAAATACGACACCCGGAATCTGGAAGCTTCCTATCTGGCCCGGGGCGTCGCTTTCCGCGTCGCGGAGACGGAAACCGCGCTCGCCGAATGGGAAGCAATGCCACCCCAGGACTTCAGTGCCATGCTGCCGGTGGCGGTTGGGGCGCTCGTTCTTCTTGAGGCGTCCCAGGGACCAGTCGGGTATTTCATGGGACCAGGCGGCGGCGGGACCGGGGTGGTTTTTGAGGGATTGGAAATCACGGTCATCACTCCCGCTTCCCCTCTGGGAAAACAGTTGATGAAGCGCCGCGAGGGCGAAGTCTTCTTCCTCGAAACCGGCTCCCGCAAGGAACAGGCCGTCATCTCAGAAGTCCTCTAACGCTCCGCCGGCTGCCGCTGGGAGCGCCGTGCGTCCCGCCGGCTGCCGCTGGGAGCGCCGTGCGTCCCGCCGGCTTTTCACTGCCCTGGCTCCCTGTAACAAAGGCTCTGCGGATGCTCAGGAGCCGGCGGGACGCACGGCGCTCCCGGCGGGGATGCTTTACAGGCCGCCCAAAGTTGGTAGCGTCCTCCCATGTCCGCACGTTCCCCTGACATTGAGATCGCATGCCACACCGGCAGTGCCATCCAGCCTTTCATCCCGGATGCGGCCCGCCTGCGCATCGCGGTGTTCCGGGAATGGCCCTATCTCTACGAAGGCGATGATGCCTACGAGCGGGATTATCTTCAGACCTACAGCCAAACGCCGGAGAGCCTGTTTGTGGTGGCCAAAGCCTGCGGGGAAGTGGTGGGCATCTCGACCGGCATTCCGCTGGCGGCAGAAACGGATGAAGTGAAATCGCCCTTCCAAGCCGCCGGCATTGATCCTGCCACCGTTTTCTACTTTGGCGAAAGCGTGCTCCTTCCGGCTTGGCGGGGGCAGGGCATCGGGGTCGATTTTTTCCGGGAACGCGAACGTTATGCCCGTAGCCTGACCGATTTCCAATACGCCGCTTTCTGCGCCGTGGACCGCTCCGCCGCGCATCCCTTGTGGCCGGAAGGGTATGTCCCGCTGGATTTGTTCTGGATAAAACGGGGATTTGCAAAAACCACCCTGCGGACCGAATTCACCTGGAAGGAAATTGGCGAAGTGGAGGCGTCACCGAAAGCGTTGACGTTTTGGATGAAGGAGCTAGCGTGAAATGATCCCAATGTCGAAATTGCTGACAACTTCTGAAATTGTTCTGCTGGGCGGATTTGGCAGTCTGGTTTGTTGTGTTGCGGCAATGGTTTTCGAGGCGGGTTACCGGCGTGGAAAAGTTGTGATTGCCGTAATCAGTATTTTGATTAGTGCACTCTTTCCCTCGATAGCTTTTTTGATCTCGAAAATGGATCCGCCGGTGAACCTGATTTTTTTAATCAGCGCATGTATGGCTTTGGTCACGGTTTTGCTGGTTCCGGCGCTGACGATCGCGGGACTTTGCGAGCGCACCGTTTTCCTGAAAACGAGACTTGGGCACGCCGCGTTCGTTGTCTCCGGCTGGATTCTTGGCGTTTGGATGGTGCTCTATGGTTTGGTAGGCGGTTTGCAGTGAAGCCAATAGCCATCCGATCCTCATGCTATTTAAGTCTGCTGACCAGTTCCACCAGTTCCTCCCGCAACCGGCTCACGGCCTTGCTGTCGCTGTAGTGATTCGCCATGAGCGCGAAGCAAAACACCTCGCCCCCGGCCGAAGTGATATAGCCGGTGTAGGCCCGGATGCTGGACATGGCCCCGCCTTTCCAGCGCAGCGGACCCTGGGAGAGGAGCGAGGCCTGATAAGCTTCGCCGTGCGGGCCCTTGGCGGCGAGGAATTGGAGCCGGGCCAGATCAAGCGGCCGGATGTGATCGGCCCGGGCGAGGCCGCTGCCGTCCTCCATGCGCAGGCCGATGAAATCGAGCCCCTGGGTTTTCCAGTGTCCGCGGATCAATTCGTCAGGACGCTGACCCGCCAGCAGGCCCATCTTGCGGAAGAGACATTCGGTTTCGTGATTGTCGGAGGTGGCATGGATGCTGGTGATCAGTTCCAGCAGGGGCGGGGATTGATGGGAAAGCAATTCCACCATGTCCGGAAGCGGATTTGCATCGAGACCCGTCACGGCGGTGGCGGGTCCCAGCACGGAGATGCCTGCTTCCTGCAGGGCTTTCTGGAAATGCCATGCGGCGAAATGTTCGGGGTCCGGCACCGCGCCCGTAATGACGGTTTCCTTGCCTGCAGGCACGGTGCCGCGCAGGGTAATTAAGCCGGTGCGCTCGCCGCCGTAAATGACCACCTCGTCGCCGGAGTCTTCCCGGCCGGTGGTGACTTCGCTGACAATCGTCACCGCCGGCATTTCCGGCAGCAGGCTGGAAACCAGTGCTGGTTCCCCTTCGTTTTCCGCCCCCAGAAAGGTGACCGCGAACCGGTTATGCTCCAGATTCAAGCCACTGACGGCGCTGCCATAACCATTTCCGACGTCGCCCCAGTTCCAAAAATCGTCGAAGAGAGAACCCTCGAAATACCTGCCGTCGCCGATGATGCGGCCTGTCACTTCCAACAGGCCCATTTCCTTGAGGAGGGCAGCCCACTGTGCGAGATCGGTCAGGGAAAGCAGTGGGTCGCCTTCGCCTGTGATCACGAGATCACCCTCCAGGAGCCCATCCGTGACGGGGGCGGTAGCCATCACTCTGGTGGAAAAGCGGAAGTCAGGTCCCAGTAGTTGCAGGGCTGTCGCAGTGGTGACAGTCTTCAAAGTGGAGGCGGGGATAAAGGCCGTTTCCGCAAGCCGGTCCACCACGACATCGCCTTTCCCGTCGAGCAGACAGAATCCGAGGGCGGAGCCCGTCAAGCCCGGCGTCTGCGCCGCCCCGGCCAAAGCGGCCTCCAGGGCGGCGTAGCGTGAGACTGGCGGCGACAGGACCACCGCTTCCGGGGGTGTCAGGGTTGGTCCTGGGGAAGGGGGCGGAGTCCTGCGGGGAAAAAGCAGACTGGCCAACAAGGCAATGGCCAGAGCAATGATCAGGAAATTTTTCACGTGGGAGAGCAAAACATGAGGTGTGTCAGGCAAGAATAGGGTGCCTTCCTGCTGCGGGCAAGCCACCAACACCCCGGCCTTGCGCAGCTTTCTGGTCTTCTACGGAGCCAAAAGCATCGCGAACCATGGCTCTGCTCAAGACCAGGATGGCCTTGCTACGGAATGGAATCCGACCGTGAATTCCTTTCCTTTCCCATGTCTGAAAACCCTCTGCTCAAACGCCTGCCGCTCACAACTGATGTTCCGGGCGAAGACCTGTTGGACCGGTTTTTGGAGTATGTGGCAGAAAAAAAACTGGAGCTGTATCCGGCGCAGGAGGAAGCCATTTTGGAGCTTTTCGATGATAAAAATGTCATTCTGAATACGCCAACCGGCTCAGGGAAATCGCTGGTGGCTGCCGCGATGCATTTCAAGTCCATGGCACAAGGGAAGCGGTCGGTTTACACCTGTCCGATCAAGGCCCTCGTGAATGAGAAGTTTCTCGCGCTGTGCCGGGACTTCGGGGCAGAAAATGTAGGTCTGGCCACCGGAGATGCCACAGTGAACCGGGACGCACCGATCCTGTGCTGTACGGCCGAGATATTGGCCAATTGTGCGCTCAGTCAGGGAGCGGAGGCTCCGTTCCGGGACGTGATCATGGACGAGTTTCACTACTATTCCGATGCCGCGCGCGGGGTGGCCTGGCAGGTCCCGCTGCTCACCATGGCGAAGTCCCGCTTTTTGCTGATGTCAGCCACGCTGGGAGCCACGGCGTTTTTTGAGAAGGAACTCACGCGGCTGACAGGCGCGGGCTCGACGGTCATTTCCTCGACCGTGCGGCCGGTGCCGCTGGAGTTCCGTTATGTGGATGACCAGGGGCTGGACAGTCTCGTGCAGGAACTGGTGGAGGCGAAGCAGACGCCGGTCTATCTGGTGCATTTCACGCAGAACGATGTCGCCGAAACCGCACAGACTTTGTTGTGCGTCAACTATTGCACGGCGGCGGAAAAGGCGGCCATTGCCGAAGCGATTGTGGAGGTGCCCTTCAACAGTCCTTATGGGAAGGAAGTGAAACGCTGCCTGCGGCACGGCATCGGGCTGCATCATGCCGGCTTGCTGCCCCGCTACCGGGTGCTGATGGAACAACTGGCGCAGCGCGGTTTGTTGAAGATCATCTGTGGCACCGACACCCTTGGCGTGGGCATCAACGTGCCCATCCGCACGGTGGTGCTGACGCGTCTGACCAAATTTGGAGGAGTAAAAACCGGCACCCTGAGCGCGCGGGATTTCCACCAGATCACCGGACGGGCGGGACGGAAGGGGTTTGACGATATCGGTTATGTCATCGCCATGGCCCCGGAACATGTGGTGGAAAACAAAAAGCAGGAAACCAAGGCCGCAGGCGATGCCAAAAAGCTGAAGAAGCTGGTCAAACGTCAGCCACCGCCAAACTTTGTGGGGTGGAACGAGGACACCTTCAAAAAGCTCCAGGCGGCCGCGCCCGAGGCCCTGGGTTCGAAATTCCAAGTGACCCACGGCATGTTATTGCAGGTGCTGGGCCAGCCGGGTGATGGCTGCCGGGCCATGCAAAAACTGATCGCCGACAGTCACGAATCCTCCGGGGCCAAAAAGCAGCACCGCAAGCGGGCGTGGCAGTTGTTCCGCTCCCTGGTGGAACGGAAAATCATCCAGATCATCCCGAAGGAATACCGCGGCGGCGGGCCGAAACTCCGGCTGGGGATCGATTTGCAGGAGGATTTCTCACTCAATCACGCCCTGTCCCTCTGGCTGATCGATACCCTGGCGCTGCTGGATCAAAACGGGCCGCTGTATCCCCTTGAGGTGATGTCCCTTGTGGAAGCCATCGTGGAAAATCCTGACATTATTCTGCGCCGCCAGCTCGACAAGCTGAAGACGGAAAAGATGAATGAAATGAAGGCGGCAGGCGTGGAATACGATGAACGCATCGCGGAGCTGGAAAAGCTGGAATATCCGAAGCCTGGACGCGATTTTATCTATGATACCTTCAACGCCTTTGCTGCGGCGCATCCGTGGGTAGGCAAGGACAACATCCAGCCCAAGAGCATCGTGCGGGAGATGTATGAAGATTTCGAAAGCTTTGCGGGTTACATCAACCGCTATGACCTGCAACGTCAGGAAGGCGTGCTGCTGCGGCATATCTCCAGCATCTACAAGGTGTTGGCGCAGACCGTGCCGCCGGCCTATAAAAATGATGGGGTCCAGGAAATGGAGGATTGGTTGGCCGGGGTGCTGCGCGGCACGGACTCCAGCCTGCTCGATGAATGGGAACGCCTGCGCGATCCGAACTGGCGCCCGGCGGAAACCGCGGCGGATGCCGCGCTGGCCGCCCCGGAAAAAGCAGACATCACCCGGAACCGGCGGGAACTCACGGCCCTGATCCGCACCGCGGTTTTCCAATTCCTGCGCCCACTGGCGGAAGAGCGGTATGCTGACGCCGCCGGTGCCCTGACACCTCCGGATGCCGCGCCGGGCGCCCTGCCTCCCTGGTCGCCTGACGCTTTGGCGCAGCTGATGGAAGGCTATTACGGGAACCATGAACGGGTGATGCTCGACCCCGAAGCCCGGAATGCGCGCCACACGGTTGTCAGGGGCTCCGAAGACGGGCTGTCGTGGCGGGTTGATCAGATGCTAGTCGATCCGGAGGCCATGAATGACTGGCTGGCCAGTTTCCGGGTGGACCTTGCCCTGGCGAGGGAAGCGGGGCGGCCGGTCCTGATGCTGCTGGGGATCGCACCGGTGGCGGCCGATGCCTGACAAGCGGGCAGGGAAGCGGCTGGATAGGGCTTCCCGCCCCGGCCGATAACGGAAATGCCTCCCTGACCGGCCGCTGGAACCGGTTCAGGGCGGCAGGGAAATAAATTCCGGTTCACGGCGGCGGCTGCTTCAGCCGGTAGAAGAGTCGGTCCCACGGTTTGTCCGATGGATAGGCGGCCTCCACCTGTTCCAGGGTCATCAACACCCAGGGCTGCATCTGGTTGAGGCCATTCTTGGTGAAGACCACATCCTCGGCCACATGAACGCAGGAATGGATGATGTTCTGGCCATCCCCGGTCAGGAGGATGAGGTCACCGAATTCCTGTGGGCCGGTGACCTTTTCGTAATCGGTCAGGATGGCGGCGGCGGCCTTTTCGGGGTCGAGGAAGGCGTCGTCGGGTTCACTGCGGAAGAAATTCAGGCAGGAGTAGTGGCAGTCGAATCCCTGCTGGCCATCCGGGGCCGGCCCGGGGTAGGTGTAGAGGCGCAGGCGGGGAAAGCCGGGCATCAGGTGGGCCACATCAATGATGGCTCCCCCGGGTATGGTGGCGAGGGATTGCAGCAGCGAGCGCAGGTCCTTGCGACGGCTGCCTTTGGCCCACCACGAGACGAGGGAATCGATATCGCTGTCCTCACGGATCTGGACTTTGAGCAGCAGGGTTTCCTGACGGGTCAGGCATTTGATGAGGCGGACCCGTTGGTGTGGGTCGGGGATGCGGCGCAGCACGGGTCCGAGGTCGGCAAAACAATCCGAATTGCCGATGCGATACATCCGGTCCAGCACGAGGGCCAGCGTCTCCGGTTGGAGATGAGGCGCGAGAATGCCGGCGGTCCGGTCTTTCAGGAAGGTGAAGGGGTATTGTTGATACTCGTTGCGGGTGTTCCGGCCCAGGAGGGGATATAACTTTTGGCGCTGGGCGGTGCCGAGACGGAAAACCAATTCATCCGGCACCGTCAGGGTGGTGCTGCCTTCCTTCCCCTCGCAGCGGTCCGGCTGCATCAGGACTGCGGCATCGGCAGCGCAGAGGCCATGATACAGCAGGACCTGGCGGGTTCCGTCAGGACTCAAACCGGCAAAATGCCAGCGCACCGGTGCTGCGGTCAGGGCGGGTTCGTGGATAAATTCATCCGGTTTTTCTGTCAGCATGGGCACTTTGTGCAGTTCACCCCAGGGTGGAATATTGTTAGGAACGGAGGCGGCCTGGTCCGTGCCGGTAGCGGGCAAGTCAGCCAGTCCGGAGGAGCCGTCGGGAGTATGGCGCAGCCATGCCGCAGTGACACCTGCGCCCAAAGCAGCAGCGGCCACCGCAACCATCAAAAAACCACGGAATGGAACAAGCGGACGCCGGAGGGGATCGGACATAATCAGGGGAGAAGGTGCCGGAAGGGCGTTCCGGATTTTCCACTACTCTTGCCGTGAAGTTTCCGGTCCGCGCAAGCGGACACACCGGAAGGAAAGCTGACGGTGGTGCGGCCCGTTCCGGAAACTGACCGCAGAAATCCAGCCGCCTATTGCAGCCAGATGGCTTGTCCGGAAAAGTGAGCCATCAATGCGGCAATAACGGCCGCGATCACGACGACCAGAAGGACCAATTTACCCCGGCTGACGGGGTGGTGCGCGGGTTCCTGATCCGGATCCCATGGGGTGGCCTGACCAGCGGCTTCCATGAATCCAAGGGGCGCTTGGGCAATGTTGCCTTCCGAATAAGGCGCGTAGGGATCATGAGATGGGTCATCCCCGGCAAACGCCGGCCAAACCGGCAGCACTTCCCGGGAGTCCGGCCAATCCGGTCTGGAGGGCTCTTGCGTCGACTCCGTGGAACCGCCAAAAAGCGCTTCCGCGAAACCAAGGACGGGCAGCTCGTCTTCATTGGGAGGGGCATCGCGGCCCAGAGGAAATGCGTCAGGGGTTTCCGTCAGGGAACGGGCATGGGGAGCCTTGGAGTTGTCGGCGGCCCGGGGGTAAAGGGGCGCGACCGTGAGAGGGCCAAATTGTTCCGATTCTGGTCCGGTGAGGGAAGAATGGCGTGCGGATGGAGCGGAAGGAACGGGAACCGGGGAGGTCTTGAGCCGGCTTTTGGCTTTGGATTTGCCCAAGGTAAGGACAGGGATGGCAGGCTGATCTGATCCGGTCATGGGCAGCGGTCCGGTGGAAGTAGAGGGGGGGCTGCCCAGCCGTTGATGCAAGCGGTCGAGAAAATCCGTGAGGCTGCCCGGTCCTGGACCCCGGGCACTGATGGCGGCAAAGAGCAGCGGCTTGAACAAGTCTGGAACGCGGGGTGTCCCTCCAAGCAGCCATGTGGCGAGGAGGGCGAAGTCCCGCACCCCTGGCGTGGGGCAGGCTCCGGGACGCAGGACCGGGGGATCGCCGCTCAGGGCTGGATCGCGGGGCAAGAGGCGTTCCAGAAAAAATCGGTCAGGCTGGCTAAAATCGAGGGTGGTAGGCCAGGTGCGCACCTTCAGCAGGAACGGGGGCCATGCAGTGAGGGGCTGGCGCGCCAACTGGGCCGGTGGAGGCAGCGAGGATTCGCCGCCCCTGGCAACGAACTGCAACGGGATCAGGCGGGGGTCCCGCCAGTGCAGCGTCAGGCCCCGGGCTTCGGCAGCGGACGCGGCTTCCTTCAGCTGATCCAGAATCAGGAGCACCTCCACGGGCTCCATGGGGTGACGGAGGCGGCGCAGGGTCCCGAGATTGAATTTGCCAGGGAGTTCCTCGACCACCAGGGGAGCGGGGAGTTCCGGATGCCATGCCAGTGGGGCGAGCAGATGGGGGTGGGGTCCCATGACGTCCGTTTCTGAAGCAGAGGGGCCTTTGGCGGTGAGGGCTGTCCATGCTTTGTCGATCAGCGGCTGACAGAATTCAGCGGGCAGCAGATTGGCAGGAGGCAGAAGCTGGACATTGACGGCACGGCGGGTGGCCCGCTCGGTGCCGCGGTGGCGGTAGGGGTCGGCGGCATCAAAAGGACGCGGATCAAGAGTGTAATCGTTGCTGATGAGATCGGCGAAGCCGGCCGGGTCGGGCATGTGCAGGGCCAAAGGAAGACGGGGGCGGTAGGCCGCGGGCAAAAGTTCGGGGCGGGTGAGCACCTCCGGCGAAAGATCATGGAGACAGCGCTCTGTTAGAGTCCGGAGTTGTTCCAGAGTGCGTGGATGATGGGGCTGGCTGGCGTTGAAGAGGGTGTTGAGAAGGAAGCTGAGTTCGGGAGGCATTTGGCGCCCTGCAAGGTCTGTGGCCGTGACCGGGCCGGCTGTGAGGGAGCCGGTAAGCATGTAAAGCAGCAGTCGGCCGGTTTCGTGGATGGCCCGGGCTTCCACAAACCGGGGTTCGGTGCTGGCGGGCAGGGTTCCGGACAGACCGAGGTCGCAGACCTTGACGATGAGGTCTTCGGGTTGGGGACCAGCCATGGTCAGGCCGGCGTGAAAGACTTCGACTCCGGCCAGCAGACGGGGATGGCTGGCCAAGGTGGCCAGCCCCTCTACTACCTGACAGATTACCAACAGGGCGAGCCATGGCGGGAGCGGATGGCATCGGGCAAGCCAGGTATCAAGCCTTTCCCCGTCAAGGTATTCAGAAACGTGATAGTTGGCCCCTTCATCCTCACCGCCCTCGATGACGCCCAGCAGGTGGGGGTGGCGCAGGGGGGCGGCCAACTGGACGAGGTTTTGGAAGGAGGCAGTATCGCGCTGGCGCTCGGCGGGGCCAATGGCCACGTGCAGTTCTACAAAGTGCCGCAATTTGTTGTCGAAGGCAAGGCAGGCAACTTCATCATTGCTCCGCCAGACTTCCACCGTGGTGCCCTGGTGGTCCTGGCAAATGGTATAATGGCGGAACGTCTGGAGCGGCATGGGCGGCAAGGATATGAAAGACCGGCGCGGCAGGAACAGGCCAAAAGATCAGAAAGAGGCAGAGAGCCGGAATCATTTATACTTCATAATTTTCCGCCTGGGTAAGTTTTCTGTTTTCTGCCGGGAAAAATCGCGTGTGATGAGGCGTGAGGAATTGGCCGACATGGATGGACCGGGTGACCGCAGCGGAAGCTGCGGCGCAAGGGATTTTGCTGGACGCCCGGTCATCCGGGGGTTGGTGGGAGGGAGAATTGTCTTCCAGTGCCTTGTCCACGGCAGTGGCCGTTTTGGCGCTTGGATCGTCGCAGCCCGGGGAAACCGACCAGAGGCGGATGCAGCAAGGGCTGGATTGGCTGGCGTCCACGCAGTTGCCGGATGGAGGCTGGGGGGATACGAAAAAGAGCCGGGCCAATGTGGCGACCACCTTGCTGGTCTGGTCTGCTTTTGGGATGGGAGCTACCCATGGTCTGAAGGGAGGCGCGGGGGGGGGCGGGGAAAATATTGCGGTCTCCGAACGCCCGGCAGCAGATTATGCGTCGGTGGTAGCGCGCACTGAAGCATGGCTGCAGCGGGAAGCCGGAGGGTTGGAACCCGTCAAGCTTCAGCAGGCGTTGGCCCGGAGGTATGGAAAGGACAAAACCTTTGCGGTGCCCATTCTCATGGCCTGTGCGGTGGGGGGCCGCCTCGGGTCCCCGCCTGATTGCTGGAACTGCGTGCCAGCCTTGCCTTTTGAACTGGCGGCTTTTCCCAGACGATGGTTTGCCGCTTTGCACCTGCCGGTGGTGAGCTATGCCCTGCCGGCTCTCATCGCCATCGGCCAGGTCCGGCACTTGCAAATGCCGGCACGGCGGCCTTGGCGATGGCTGCGCGGGGCGGCCATCGGGCGAACGCAGCGACTGCTGCGCGAGATCCAACCGGCGGGTGGAGGATTTCTTGAAGCGACTCCCCTGACTGGCTTCGTAGTCATGGCCCGCTGTGCTGCCGGCGCGGGACGGGAACCCGTGGTGGCGGACGGTCTGCAGTTCTTGCGGCAGTCCATGCGGTTGGACGGAAGTTGGCCGATTGACACGAACCTCGCCACCTGGGGGACTACTCTTTCGGTCAAGGCCTTGGGGCCGGGTTTGCCGGTGGCGGGACGGGCCGCCATCCTCGACTGGCTATTGGGCCAGCAATACCAAAAAAAGCATCCCTATTGTCTGTCCCCGCCCGGCGGCTGGGCATGGACCGATTTGCCGGGTGGGGTGCCCGATGCCGATGACACCGCCGGGGCTTTGTTGGCCTTGGCAGAGTTGGATGGGGAGGAAAGACTGGCCCGCAACACGGCGGCCGCAGAAGCCGGAGCCCGCTGGCTGGCGGGACTGCAAAACCGGGACGGCGGGATGCCGACCTTCTGTAAAGGCTGGGGGGCTCTGCCTTTCGACCGCAGCGCCCCGGACCTGACGGCCCATGCGTTGGCTGCCTGGCAGGCTTGGCGCGGCCGGATGGCCTTTGACCCTGAACCTGCCATGCGGCGGGCCATCCACTGGTTGGGCAAAACCCAAGGGAAGGATGGCACCTGGCTGCCTCTCTGGTTTGGCAATGAATCGGAACCTGATGAGGCCAATCCCGTTTATGGAACCGCCACGGTTCTGAAGTATCTCACCCGTTTGCCGGAGCAGGACTTTGCAGGAAGCCCTCTCCGATTGATCAAGGACCGGGCGGCCCATTATCTGATTAACACGGCGAGACGTCCGGACGGTGCGTGGGGCGGTGGTTGTGGAGCTGCCGTTCCGTCCATTGAGGAAACAGCGGCGGCCTTGGAAGCTCTCGCGGCTTATTCCATGCCGGGCGGAGAACGCTGCCCTTCCGGAATGCTGGAGGAAAGCCTGCAGGCCCTGCTGGAACTCACCCATGAGGGCACGCTGTTTCCCCCCGCTCCGATCGGGCTTTATTTTGCCCGGCTGTGGTATTACGAAAAGTTGTATCCGGTGATTGCCACGGTATCCACATTCCGCCAGATGCAGCAGTGGTTGCACCGTCCGGGTGCCTGACAAAACAGGTTTCCTCTCCCCCTTCCTCATGTCCCGCCGAATTTTTTTCTCTCCAAGGCGGCGGACTTTGCTGACCCTGCTGATGCTGGGGTTCATCGGGTATGCGCAGTGGAAAGGCTGGCTGCCCGGGAGCGGATCCTATCCTGACAAAACCACGCCTCCGCCGGTCATCATTCCCGGCAGGCCCAAACCCCCGGGGCCCACTACCGCAGAAAGCGGGCGGCACCGGGCAGGGGATTGGGAGGAGTTGCAGGGCTGCACCCTTGTGGAGGATCGTTCGAATGACGGGGACAGCTTTGTGGTGCGTCATGGCACCACGGAATTCCTTATGCGCCTTTATTTTGTCGATTGCCCCGAAAAGACGCGCCACCAATACAACGGTCCACGGCTCGCCTCGCAAGGACAGTATTTTGGAGGGCTCACCGAAGCCGAGACGCTGGAAGTGGGTGGGGATGCCAGGGATTTCACCCTCGGCCTGCTGCGGGCGGCTCCCTTCCGGGTCCTGACACGTTGGGAAAAGGTCTTCGACAGTGACCGGATTTACGCCTTCGTTACGGTGGAATCAGGGGATTTGGCTGAACTGCTCATCAAGGCAGGACTTGCCCGCATCTACACCAAAGGTGAAAACCGGCCCGGCGGCAAAGTAGCCAAGGCAGGCAAGCAGCAGCTCATGGCTTTGGAGCGGCAAGCCAAAGCGGCAAAACAGGGCGCATGGAGGATGCGCTGAAACTGGAAACTTTCCCTCCGCGACGGCAGCTTTGGATCTCTGGGAGGACTCCCGGAAAACGAGCCGCCCCGTGAGGACCTGCCATCTCAGGTTTCTGCACGGGGCGGCTTTTTGGGGGGAATAAGGCGGAGAGAGAAGGGGGGTCTTTCCGCCCGGAAACCCGGCCGGCGTTGCTTCCGAAACCGATTTCCATGGCCATTATGCAGTTTGTATTCGCATCGTCAATACAAATAGGCGGTTTTCTGCGGAAAATGAATTTTTGTGGAAATGTTTAATTTGCAGGAAAGCACTTTGCCGAGCCCCGCTGAACTCATCCTACGGGAGGAGTTGGGCACGATCGTATCCCCGCCGTCCTCTCCTGTAACGTCCATCACGGGCTGCGCGGGGGAATACCACGAGCGCCGGGGAGCGGATCAGGCCAATTCCCTTGCCCGCTGCGTGGCGGCCCGCACCGCCTCGATGCAGGCCGAGCGGAAAGCCCGTTCTTCGAGGGCAGCCAGTCCGGCGATGGTGGTGCCACCCGGACTGGTCACCTGATCCCTCAGCACGGCAGGATGCTGGCCGGTTTGCAGCACCAGCGCGGCGGCCCCGGCCACGGTTTGGGCCGCAAGTAGCAGGGCTTGTTCCTTGCTCAGCCCTTCGGCCAGCCCACCATCAGCCAAGGCTTCGATGAAGGTAAAAACATAGGCCGGCCCGCTGCCGCTGAGTCCGGTTACGGCATCCAGCAGAGATTCGGCAACCCGGGTGACCGATCCCACCGCCCTTAACAAGGTTTCTGTCATGGCCGCATCCGCCGGGTCTGCGGTGGTGCCGGTAGCATAGGCGGAGGCCCCTTGTCCGATCAGCGCCGGAGTGTTGGGCATGACCCGGATGACCCGGTGATGGCCGGCGGCGGCTTCCATGGCCTTCAGGGGGACGCCTGCGGCGATGGAAATGAGAAGCCGGCTTTCCCCGACACCCTTCAGCGAGGCGATGAGCGGGAGGATGCCCGCAGGTTTCACACACAACAGCACGGCTTGTGAGACTGCTGCTGCGGCCATGGCATCCGGGGCTGCCTGAATGCCGGGCAAGGCGGCCAGAGCCGCCGCGACGGCAGGAGGATGGGGATCAAATACCGTGATGCGGGCTGGATCCAATAACTTGCGGCCAAGAATGCCCTGCAGCAGGGCGGTGCCCATTTTGCCAGTGCCGAGACAAGCGAGGGAGACAGGGGCAGGGGAAGAAGAAAGGCTCATGAATTAAAAGAGGGCTTGTCCGCCGGCTGTAACGGCGGCAATGCAGGCAGGAATGGAATTACCGGAACCTTCGGCCTTGATGGGAATGGTGTTGTTTTCCATGCTCGGCTTCTGGGCCATCAAGGAAGGGCGGCGGGAAGCGAATATCAAGCAACTGCTGCTGGGAATTCTTCTGGTCGGTTATTCCTACTTCACTCCTGCCCCCTGGCTGGTCTGGGTGCTGGGCATCGGGCTCACCGTGGCGGTCTTCAAGGTGAGGGACTAGCAAATTCTGCTTCATCCTCCGGGGTGCCGGGGATTTGATTGACCGCAGCCCGGAGGCAGGATATGCAGCCTCTCAGAGCCCCCGGGTCCCGGCCGGACTCCCGGATTTCCTGACTTGCCATGAGTGTTATCTCCGATCCGCCAATTGCCTTGAGCCGGCTGCAGCCAGCCCAATGGGACTGCGCCGCACAATTGATTCATGCCTCGCTGGCGGACTGGTATGCAAAGCACCTGAACCAGCCCGGCCGCTTCGGGGACTCATGGGAACCCTTCCGGGTTTTCCCGGAAATTTACGAAGCCCTTGATCCCGGCTGTGCCGTTGTGGACAGGGAACCGGAGTCAGGCAGTCTCCGGGGCATTTGTTTTTATCATCCCCGGCCCAGCCATATCTCGGTGGGCATTGTCGCGGTGTGTCCCACCTCAGGAGGACGCGGCGTGGCCCGGGCCATGCTGGAAGCCGTGTTCCGCGAGGCCGATGACGCCGGTTTGCCGGTCCGGCTGGTGAGCAGCCTGATGAACCTTGATTCTTTTTCCCTCTACACCAAAATGGGATTTGTCCCGGGGACGGTGTTTCAGGACCTCCAGTTTCCCCCGGGCGTGCTGCCTCCAAGGGTGCTGCCTGCAGGCACCATTCGTCCTGCGGTCCTTGAGGATGTGCCGGCCATGGTGGCCCTGGAACTGGCGCTGACCGGAATTGACCGCGGACAGGATTTCCGGTTTTTTATCCGGAATGAAGCGCAATGCTGGCATACCCTGTTGCTGACCGCACCCGATGGAAGCCTGCGGGGCTTTCTGGGTTCGATTCATCAGGGAGGCACCCAAATGCTGGGCCCTGGCCTGATGCAGGAGGACCACGACGCCCTCGCTTTGATCACCGCCCAGCTGCATCATCATGCACCGGGCAATCCGGTCTTCCTCCTGCCGGCCCAGGCTTCCGGATTGGTTAGGGCCCTCTACCAGGCCGGGGCGCGGAACGTGGAATTGCATGTCGCCCAGGTCCGGGGAGGTCCGGGCCCCGGGCTGGGGATCGTGATCCCGACCTTTCTTCCGGAAAGCGGCTAGTGAAGCCAGTGAGCCCGGAAGCAAAAACGCCACCCTCCAGGGGGGAGGATGGCGAGGGAAGGGATGCGGGATCCCGGAGGGACTCTGCCGGGAACTATTTGGCAGCGACTTTTTTCGTTTCTTCCGCTTTGGCCAGAATGCCTTCCAGCTTTTTGGCGAAATCGGCGGCGGAACCGGCCCCGACCTGTTGGCCGATGGACTCTCCTGCGGCATTCAGAAACTCAATATGGGGAATGCCAGTCACGTTGAATTTCTCAGCGGCTTTTTTGTTCAGGGCGACATCGGTATCAAGGTAGGCCCAGATGAATTTGTCATGGAAGGGCTTTACGGCCGCACTGGGGTATACGGATTTTTTCATCGTCTGGCAGGGCCCACACCACGGCGCCGAAAAAACGACGATGGCAGGTTTGCCGGTTTCCTTTTGCTCCGATAGCACTTTGCGGAAACTGGTGACAAACTTGGGGCTTCCTTTGGGGAAATCATCGGCGGAAGCCGATTGGGGCAAGGCGCAAAGGCCGGTGACTGCGGCAAGGGAAAGGCTGAGGAAGGTGCGGGTGTTCATGGGTGACAGGGTGGGTTTGGGATGGGGAAAATCGGTGAGGGAAACGATATCAAAACAAAACAGCGCCACCCTTGTCAGGATGGCGCTGCCGGAATCATACGGACGCAGAGCGTTTATTTGCCGGCTTCGGTTTTTTCACCGGCCTTCTTCCAGCCGGAAATGCCGGCGGCGAGGTGCTTCACGTTGGTGTATCCCAGTTCCTTGGCCTTGTTGGCAGCGGCCTTGTAGGCACCACAGGAAGGACCACCGCAGTAAGCCACAATCAGGGCTCCCTTGTCGGCGGGAAGTTTTTGCGCGAGCTTGTCGCCCACGGCATCGAAGTCGAGGGCAGTCGGGACGTGACCCGCTTTCCATGAATCGCTGCCGTTCACATCAATGACGGTGACCTTTTTGTCCGCGATGGCCTTCTTCAAGTCCTCAATGGCGATATCAGGAAATTCGCCGGCGAAGACGGAGGCGGTGAAGAGCAGGCTGAAGAGCAGGGTGAACAGTTTTTTCATGGGATGAGGAGAGGTTGGATTGGTTTTGTTGGATTGCGGGCCGTTGTCCCGGAGGACTCTCCACCCGGAGAGGTCTTGGGAAACGCCCCGCATGCGGACTGTGACGCCAGCCGCAGCGGCGGTATTCCGGCTTTTTCCTGGAAAAAGCTGGAACACCAAGCTGACAGCGTTGTCATGGGCAGGGTTTTGTCTGCGAAAACAGAAAAAGGCGGACCGGGTCAACGGTCCGCCTTGGAAGGGAGTGCGGCAGGAAGCCGCTGCCACCTAACTGGCCATTTCCATGCCCTTGTGGCCCAACTGCTTCACTGTGGCGTTGAGCTGTTCAAACTCGATCGGTTTTTTGATCACCGTGACGGGTCCGATTTGCAGAATTTTGCTGAGAATCTCGCTATCCGGGTAACCGGTGATGATCACAATCGGGAGGTCCGGATGAATTTCCTTCAGCCGCAGATAAACCTCATCGCCGGACATGTCAGGCAATTGCAGGTCGAGAAAGACAAGGTCGAACTTTTGTTTCTCCGCATAGGATATCGCTTCGGAGCCACTTCCCACCACAATGCGGCCGAAACCCGCTTTCTTCAGGAACTGTTTGAAGATGGTTTGCAGGGCGGCGTCATCGTCGACCACCAACACGGTAGGCTGGCCTGCTCCCTCGGTCTTCAGAACATCGCGGTCGAGCAGACTGCGTTTGATTCGCCAGCGTCCCCCAATCTGGACTGCAGGCAGTTGGCCGCGCTGCACGAGATAATAGACGGTGGGGAGAGGAATCCGGAGGTATTCCGCCGTTTCCTTCACGGTCATTAATTCGGGTGCGTCATCAGCCATAATTTTCAAAAGTTGAGGAGGATGGAGTTTGATAAGAGTCTCGCAGGTTGAAGGAGTGATGACGAATCCGGTGTAGAACAATGGGAACGCCGTGGCCGGTAAAATGCCCCAGTCATGATGGAGATTACATAATGACTATAGAAAAGCAAGTATTTTTCAGAATTGAGTCTAAATTTTTCGCTCCAGCGCAATTTTGATAAAACCATTCCCCTTCGAAGTGATTATAACTTCACTAGTCATCATGGAGAAACGACATGAAGGCAAGATTTGATTTCTGGAAATTTTAGTTTTAGCGATTAGCCATACTGGCGTATGATCATGGCCCTTCCAGCTGCCCAGCCGACAAGTTATGGGGTGGCCCTAGTCTTGGGCTCGTCGGGTAGCTTTTTCCAGGGCCTCCAAGACTTGGGTCTGGGAGAGCAAGCTGTCGGAAATCAGGAAGGGAGGTTGCGCCGGGTCCGCAGGATACATGACATAAGCCGGGAAAGTAGAGATTTCCCAAGGTTTGAGACTATGGCGGATGGCATCGTCTTCCGGCGTGCCATCCGCAAGGTATTTGGCCCGGAGGGGGGCCACATTGAGTTCCTTGAACCGGGCCGCCACGAGATCCGAACCAGCGGCTTTGAACACCCGGGCCTCGTTGGTATCGCAAGTGATGCAACCCAGGGTGGTGTAATTGACAAAAACGGCGCGTCCTTTGGCCCGTTCTGCAGCCAGGGTTTCCGGAGACCAGCGGGTCCACCCCAGGTTCCCCGTCATGTATAGGCTTCCGGCTGCCTGGGTGGACTCGACTTTTTCCCGGGAGGCGCCGACGGCAAACCACATTCCGGCGGCCGCGATGATCAAGGCCGCGAGCCCGCCGGACCATCGGGTTTGAGATTTCCGGGAGGGCAGGCACCAATGTCCGTAGATCCAGGCGGCGATGGCAATAAAGAGCAGTGACCAAAGCAATAACGAGGTGCCGCCGCTGCCCGTCTTGGTGGCAAAGGCATTGAAGAAATAAATGGCCGCCGCAAACATCGGAAAGGAGAGCGCTTTTTTGAAGGTTTCCATCCAGGCTCCCGGGCGCGGCAGCTTCTTCAGCAGTCGCGGCGAGCTGGAAAGGGCCACATAGGGAAGGGCAATCCCAAGACCGAAGCTGGTGAAGAGCACAAACTGGTGCAGGGCCGGCTGTTGCAGGGCATACCCCATGGCCACCGCCATAAAGGGACCGCTGCAGGGTGTGGAAATCAGCATGGTCAGCGCTCCGGACCAAAAACTCCCGGAATAACCTTTTTTGTCCTGCAGATCGCCACCCACGGTGCTCAAACTGGTGCCAATTTCAAAGAGCCCGGCAAGGTTCAGCCCCAACAGGAATAGGACCATGACCACCCCGGCCATGGCCCCGGAATACCGCGTGAGGTCGCCCCAGGCAAACTCAAGGCCAAACGCCGCTTTGGCGATGAACATGCCCCCGGCCACCAGCCACACAAAAACCAGCAGGCCCAGTGTGTAGGCCAAACTGTGCTTGCGGGTTTCCCCGGGATCTTTTCCAGCCGAGCGGGCAAAACTGAGCACCTTGAGCGCCAGCACCGGAAAGACGCAGGGCATCAGATTTAAAATCATCCCCGCAAGGAACAAACTGGCCAGGGCCACCCCGAAAGTGATTCTCGGCCCGGCTGGTCTGCCCGTAGAGGATTCCGCCTTGCGGGCATCCGGTGGCGTTCCGGCTTGAGCCTTGTCCAACACGGTTCCCGCAGAATCCGCTTGGATCCCTGCCGCCAGCGCCGCCACCGAACCATCCTGCAGCCAGCCGTTGGAGGCATGCACAAAGCCGGCCGGTGCGGCATCAGATTCTTCATCTGATGGCTTCAGGGCAAGCCGGATGACGTTCCCCTCCCGGATGGCCGACTGGGGCTCGGTGGTTATGTTTTTGGTATGATCGAAGAAATAAATGTCGCCCGGATCCGGATTGGCCCCCTCAGCCGCGGTGAGGGTCAGTGTCCATTTCGGATCAAGCCGGACTTGCCATGCGGCAGATGGTTGCGCTTGGACCGCCCTGATTTTGGCCAACTCCGTTTGGACGGCCTCCACGGGTTGCGCACTGGCCGCGACGGGCAGCGTCAGACTCAAATCCGCCCCTCCGGGATTGCAGGTCGACCCTTCATCGCAGACCAGCCACTTTGCTGCCGCCTTCAGGGTGACAGAGCTGCCGGGCGCAAGGTGGTCAGGAGGGGTGATCGTGGTGAACAAATATACCGTGCCCTCATAAATATGCATGTTGCCCAACTCCGAGGGTTTGATCAGGGGTACCGGCCAGATCAGGGGCGTGGAGGTCCAGCCCTCCGGCAAGTCCCATTTCAGGGAGGTGTGCACTCCCACCCCGGGATTGAGCCAATAGGTGTGCCAGTGTTCCGGATGCTCAAGCTTCAAGGCCACGTCCAGCCGCTGGCCTGGAACCAACGCAGATTGGGCCGACAAGAGCGCGGCGGTGACCTCTTTGCTCCGGCCCGGAGACGGTGCTCCTCCCAGCAAACCACCCAATCCCGGTTGCGCCGGGGAAGGAACTACAAAGGACAACAAAACAAGAACGAAAAGCCGGAACGGAGTCATGTGGGGGTGATACAGGGGCAAAGGCAGGAAATTCCAGCAGCTCGCGCTCCCGCCGGAACGCCATCGGGTCAGACCCGCCGTCCCGGAAAAGCGGCCATTACCCACATTCCTGTCCAGCTTTAAAAAATCATTCGCCTTTATCACAAACCTTACCTAATCTTCAGGACCTCCCAAGCATCTGAACCTCAATCAGAAAAGCCATGTTTTTAAGAATTGCCCGAGATATCGCCAAACCCCAGTCCTTTGCCATTCTGGATCTCCTCAAACGCTCCACCGGCCTGCCGGTCAAGGAGATTGCCAAGGCCGTAAAAATGAGTTATATGGGTGCCAAGCAGCATTGCGTGGAACTGGAAAAAAAAGGCTTCCTCGACACGTGGCGCCGGCCTGGAGAAGTGGGGCGTCCGGAGAAACTCTACCGCCTCACCGCCAAGGCCGCTGCTTTTTATCCCGAAGCCGGCAACGAAATGACTTTGGAGATCCTGCAGTCAATCCAGCAGATCTACGGACCCTCCGCCCCTGACAAACTGCTCTATAATCACTTCGCCAGGAAGACCGAGTCCTATCAGAAAAAGATCAAAGGCCGTTCTATCTCGGAGCGGGCCACCGCCTTTGCCAAATTGCGCAATCTGGAGGGTTATTGTGCCGACGTGGAGTATGATCCCCAGGCCGGCTTCCGTGTGGTGGAATACCACCATCCCATGAAGGAAATCGCTGCCGCTTTCCCCAACATCCGCCAGATGGAAACCCAGATGATCCAAAAAATCCTCATGACCGATGTCCAGCGCGTCGAGGAAATAGCCAGCGGCCTGACCAAAGTGGTCTGGGTGATCCCCACCCTGGGGCATGCCCTGGCTTCCTGAGGCCCATCAGATTTCCTCTCTGTGCGGCGGACAACAGGCCCGCGATGTCGATCAGTTTCCTGTTTTCACCCATCCGGGTAGTCCTGAAGTGAAGATGTGGTTCCGGACGGTTGATGGCACTCCACCATTGGCCTGATTGCTGGACGCGCTTCATGCGATTCTGCATGCTGATCCGGACATTCGCGACATTACCTGGTCCGAATCAAAGTGAAGCATAAGCAAATAACGGGGTGATGACGGGGCCGCACCCAGCCGGTTTTGGTGAGGGCTCCGCCGGGAACGAGGTAGTGGATGTGGGGAGCCGAAGCCGCCGGGAGCGGCTGAGACAGACAGCGACGCAGCAGCTGCCCCGCAGGGGTGAAGGAGCCGTGGGCCGGCGACTGAATCATTGGGCACGGGCAGGAGGCGCGACTTCTGCCGCGCCTCCCACTCCTTGCTTTTATGCTGGCCCCCGGCGTTGCAGGCCCGGTGCCCGCAGGACACGGGATGCGGCTCCACCTTGCCGCAGTCCCCGCATCGATAGTAAACCATGCCCGCCTCCGCCGAGCAAAAGCAACTTCCCATGAGCAAAAGCAACTTCCAGCAAAGCAACTTCCCATGACAGCAAAGCAACTTCCCATGAAAGCGACTGGTGGCGCTTCATGCTGGACAACAAAGCAACTTCCCATGAAAATAGCGGACCAAAGCAACTTCCCATGAAAATAGCGGACAAAGTAACTTCCCATGAAAATAGCGGAGAAATATCTAAAATATCTAGAAATATCTTGATTCACACGGTGATTCACACGGAATTTTGACTAAGGATCCTCAACGCTGGTGCCCATGGAATTCCTTTTCCTCTCCCACTCTCCTCTTCCTCTCCCACCCCTATTCCTATGCCTGCTGCACGTCATTTTTTATTCGATGATTCCCAAGCCGGTTGCTTCCATGTGGTTTCGCGCCTGATCGAGCGACGATATTTACTGGATGAGGAGGGGCGCGAGGTTTTTCTGAAGATGGTGCGGGCCTATGAGGATTTGCTCGGAGTGGAGGTGCTGACTTTTTGCATTATGAGCAACCACTTTCATCTGCTGGTGCGGGTGCCGCACCGGCCTGAGGGATTTGATGTGCCGTTGGAGGTAGTGGTAGCCCGGTTGGAGCGGGCCCTCGGGGAGGAGGCGATGGCATTGGTGGCGGTCGCAATTGGAATTTTGGCAGCGGGCCGGATTGGATTCGGTGATTGAGGAATGGCGGCAAAAGCAGATAGCCCGCATGTTCAGCCTCAGTGAGTTTGTGAAGTGCGTGAAGATGCGTTTTACCCGCTGGTATAACCGGAAAACCGGCCGCAAAGGG